>JAZNDX010000001.1:0-22752 GCA_045588265.1 Candidatus Methanomethylophilaceae archaeon
GACTGATTGTTTTCACTAGCGTCATGGCGGGGACAGTAGAACACTCGTTGAGCCTTCATGCAAGTCGCCAATTAAGCGACAAGGTATTACGCTACCTTAAGAGGGTCATAGTTACCCCCGCCGTTTATCGGTCCTTCGATCCGTTGAAACAGATTTTCAGATGCCGACACTGGGCAGGCTTCGGCCTCTATACACATCCTTTCGAACTAGCAGAGACCTATGTTTTTATTAAACAGTCGGTGTTCTCTTGTCACTGCGACCAGTACCTCACAGTACTGGCACCCCTTCTCCCGAAGTTACAGGGCTAATTTGCCGAGTTCCCTCGCCACGATTATGCTAACACGCCTTAGGCTACTCACCTAGGGACACCTGTGTCGGTTCTTGGTACGAACAATAAGATTGTAACTACATTGCTTTCACGGGGACCGGGGATTATCATAAGCGAGCTTACGCTCGCCCCATCACGTATTCTCCAACTTCTCACCATTACGGTTCTTCATCGGATTCGACGCTTAGATAGGCTGACGGGCCTACAATAACTACCCTGATCCAACAACGTAGGCAAAGATCTTACTGGTTCAGGAATATTAACCTGATTCCCATTCGATAGCTTCGATTAAGAACTACCTTAGGATCGACTAACCCTTGGCTGACGAACATTGCCAAGGAACCCTTGCCCCTGCGGCGACACGGATTCTCACCGTGCTTTGCTGCTACTCACTCCAGGATCCTCGTTGGTACACGGTCCACAGGAGATCACTCCCCTGCTTCTACCCATGCACCACGCCCCGTTACCAAATAACATTTCTGTCTTCTACAGTATCGGTAGTCGGTTTAGCCCCGTCCATTTTCTGGGCCCACGATCTAGACCGGTGAGCTGTTACGCTATCTTTGAAGGATGGCTGCTTCTAAGCCCACCTCCCGGTTGTTTTAGACCGCCGACGCCATTTCGTATTACACTTGACCGATATTTAGGGACCTTAACTGTAGTCTGGGTTGTTTCCCTTATGGCCACCAAGCTTACCCCGGATGGCCTCACACCCGACGTCTACGGTGAACGCAAGTTCGGAGTTTAACAAGATGCCGAGGAATTTCTTCCCCTAAGCACCCAATTGGTGCTCTACCTCACGTTCTGCCTCGATCGAGGTCTAGCTGCGACTAGTTTCACGGGGAACCAGCTATTTCCGGCCTAGATTGGCCTTTCACCCCTATACCCAAGTCATCCAAACGATTTGCACATCAGAACTGGTTCGCTCCTCCACCCCCCCTTCGAGGGGCTTCAAGCTGCTCAGGCATAGATCGACCGGCTTCGGGTATCCGCACCATTGACTCCTCGCGAGCACACGATGTCCCTCGTAAAAAACTGCGGACAATCGGTTTCCCTTCGGCTCCCTAATTGAATAGTTAACCTCGCCAATGACCAGAACTCCCTGGATCGTTTTTCGAAACGAACAATATAACACTGGTCCACCAAATTGGTTTCTTCCCTTTGATGCCATATAAATCTTTGACCGTATGGTTTCAGGTCTTTTGACCTCCCGTTAAGGGTACTTTTCAGTCTTCGCTCACGCTACTACTGCACTATCGGACTAGAGACGTATTTAGGGTTGGAAGTGAATGCCTCCCAAATTCATCCGTGATATCCAACACAGACTACTCAAGGACATCAAAAATCTCCATACTCACTTTCCTCTAAGGGGCTATCACCCTCTACGGCCTGTCTTTCCAGACAAGTTCGAGTATTTGAGCTAAGGAGTAAATGAGCCTGCAACACCACATCTCCCTTACCTTTCGATAAGGGATTCAGTTTGCCCTATACCGCGTTCGATCGCCTTTAATAACGGTATCTCGATTGATTTCTTTTCCTGCGGGTACTAAGATGCTTCAATCCCCCGCGTTCCCGATCATTACTGATCATTCCGAAGAATAGGAAGTCCCATTAGGTAATCGTCGGATCATAGGCTTCTTGCACCTACCCGACGCATATCGCTGCTTGACACGACCCTCTTCAGCGCTCTAGCCGAACCATCCCCCATACGGCGTAGCATCGCCGCTGGCGTATGATCTAGCACACGTCCAGGTTTCGTATGATCGGTGATCACTGGGCATATCCGCTCTCATCCTCCGTTTACGGGGCCCTACACCACTTCCCCGAGACAGGACCTCTGTTCGGGTGCATGTTACATTCGATTTGAATCGCTGCCATTACTGACAGGCGCGAAATTTCCGTACTCGCAAGAAGTATTTAACTCTTGCCAGTCAGGCATTCGCCTCGATATGATTCGAACTTGACCATCGTGCTAAGCACTGGCCACGCGATATTTGAGTCGCGCAACCCCCTGTAATCTCACCAAGTACTTAAAGCTTGGGAAGACGCCATAGGCATCAGTTCGAACCTTCGAACTTAATCAGTCAGCACATGATGCCAACCACGCAATGGGCTTCATCGCGCAGATTCGTGTATCTCCAGGCCATATATAATCCTTAGTATCATGGCGTGAAGACCACCATGATGGCATCAGGGATTTTGGACTTTAGGTCCTTCATATCGGGATGATACAGGCGGATGTACCCCTCGCGGTGCATGCTCTTACCGAGGATCCTGGCTACCACATCCGCATCCGGCGTACCTTCGACCTTCCATGCCCCGATATCAGACGATATATCGGTGGACACGAAGATCGGCAGCCTTAGCCTGATCTTTTCCGTCTCCTCGCATACCTCCCAAAGAAAATCCATCTGCTCCTTAGGGATGGTCACCACGGAACCGCTCTTAGTCTTGTAGGTGAAGTCCCCGGAATCCATCATCTGTTCCAATGTCCTCTTGCCTACGGCAAGGTTGGAGTTCAGTTCGGACATCACAGATGCTAGGAAGTCTGCCATCGGTCCCTTCAATGTTTCTCTTCTTTATTATTATAATTAATAGAATATCAAATATGGGAACTGCCCACATCCTTTTATGGTGGCTCCCATCATACAGTCATCATGGATATACCGGAGGATCTCAGGAAGGCACTGGCAGAGCACCCGTGCTTCTGCGAGGACGCCCACCATTCTTTCGCAAGGATGCATCTCCCCGTAGCACCGAGGTGCAACATCCAATGCAACTACTGCAACAGGAAGTTCGACTGCAGCAACGAATCCAGACCAGGTGTGACGAGCGTAGTCCTTGAACCCGAGCAGGCATTGGCCAAAGTGAAGGCAGTAAAGAAAGAGATCCCTCAGCTTTCCGTTATCGGCATAGCAGGGCCCGGCGATCCGCTGGCGAATGAGAACACCTTCCGCTCCTTCGAGCTTATCGGAAAGGAATTGCCGGACCTCACCCTCTGCGTATCCACCAACGGTCTCGCCCTTCCCGACTGTGCCCAAAGGCTCTACGACCTGAACGTCAGATTCGTCACTGTCACGATGAACTGCCTCGATCCAGAGATAGGTGCGAAGATCTACGATGCCGTCGTCTTCGAAGGGAAAAAGTATTCGGGAACGGAGGGAGCGACGATCCTCAGGGACAGGCAGCTCGAGGGTATACGCAAATGCGTGGACCTCGGGATGCTGGTGAAGATCAACATCGTCATGATCCCCGGGATCAACGATTCCCACATACCCGACCTGGTGAAGCATGTCCGCGACATGGGAGTCTACATCGTGAACATACTCCCACTGATACCGGTGGAAGGGACCAAGTTCTCGGATCTGAAGGCGCCCACCCCTCTGGAGAGGAGGGATATGATGGACCGCTGCGGATTGGACATGAAGATGATGCGCCACTGCAGACAGTGCCGTGCGGATGCCATCGGACTGCTCGGCCAGGACAGGTCCGCAGAATTCACCCACATCGAGGGATGCGGACTGAAGGACTGCAACATCAATGTCACGTTCGATACTGAGCATGATGAATCCAAAGTCGCAGTTGCCACCAGCGATGGGAAGAATGTCAACAGCGGATTCGGAAACGCGTCGGAGTTCAGGATCTACGCCACGGACGGGAACACCGTCAGATTCCTCAAGACCGTACCCATCGACAGGTCAGGAACGGTAGCTGGAAAGGACCACAGGGACCACATCGAATCCATCATCAGACAGCTGGGAGACTGCGGAACGGTCATCGTCGAGGAGATCGGACCCATGCCTTCCAAGATACTCTCTGAGCTCGGTGTGAAGGTGGTCATCACACAAGGCGATGTCAACGAGGCGGTAAGGCTCTCGAAACAATGAAAGCGTCCGCTTTAAGGTTATTCTTATTAATGAGGTAGCGATAGCCACCCTTATCAGAAAGGAGTGTACACAATGGACGCTCAAGAAATGAGAGAGACTTTCGTCAACTTCTTCAAGGAGAGGGGGCACGCATACATCAGTTCCGCTTCCCTCATCCCTGAGAACGATCCGACGGTACTGTTCACGACCGCAGGGATGCACCCACTCGTCCCTTATCTCCTCGGTGAGAAACATCCCGCAGGAAAGAGACTGGTGGACTTCCAGAAATGCGTCAGGACAGGGGACATAGACGAGGTCGGCGACGCCAGTCACCTCACGTTCTTCGAGATGCTCGGAAACTGGTCGCTCGGGGACTACTTCAAGAAGGAGTCCATCGACTTCAGCTACACTCTGCTCACACAGGTCCTCGGCATCAAGCCCGACCAGCTCTCCGTCACCGCTTTCGCCGGTGACGAGGATGCTCCCAGGGACACCGAGACTGCAGAACTCTGGAAATCACACGGACTGAGGGACGATCAGATCTACTTCTACCCCAAATCCGACAACTGGTGGGGACCCGCCGGTCAGACCGGACCCTGCGGACCCGATACGGAGATCTTCTACGACGACGGCAGGCCCAAATGCGGACCCGACTGCGGACCTTCATGCCACTGCGGAAAGTTCACCGAGATTTGGAACAACGTGTTCATGCAGTACAACAAGAACGCGGACGGAACATTCTCACCTCTCAAGCAGAAGAACGTCGACACCGGAATGGGACTCGAGAGGATACTCCGTATCCTGAACCACAACGAGACCGTCTACGACACTCCTCTGTTCACTCCCATCATCGACAAGATCTCCGAGCTCACCGGAAAGAAGTACGGCGAGAACGAGGAGGACACCAGGGCATTCAGGATCATCGCGGACCACATGAGGGCCGCGACATTCATCCTCGGTGACGGTGTCGTCCCCGCGAAGATCGGACAGGGATACATCCTCAGGAGACTCATCAGGAGGTCCTCCAGATACATGTCCAAACTCGGTTACGAGGAGCCTTTCATGCAGAAGATCGCGGAGGTCATCGTCAACAACTACTCCAAGGCGTACCCCGAGCTCGAGCAGAACAAGGACTTCATCTACACCAACATCAACAACGAGGAGCTGAAGTTCCACAAGGCCGTCATGAAGGGTCTGAGGAGATTCGACCAGATGGTCGCCGAGAACGGTGACAGTCCAGTGCTCAACGGAGAGACCGTGTTCAGGCTCTACGACACCTACGGATTCCCCATCGAAATGACCGTCGAACTGGCGGCAGAGAAGGGACTGAAGGTCGACATGGACGACTTCAACGGAAGGTTCAAGACCCACCAGGACAAGTCCCGCGGGGACGGGGGAACATTCAAGGGAGGTCTCGCCGACCACAGCGAGGAGACCACCAAGCTGCACACCGCCACCCACCTGCTCAACGCTGCGCTGAGGAAGTTCGTGTCCCCCGACATCCACCAAAAGGGATCCAACATCACAGCCGAGAGGCTCAGATTCGACTTCAACCTGGACAGGAAGGTCACCCCCGAGGAGCTCAAGCAGATCGAGGACTGGGTGAACGAATGCATCAAGGCAGAGATCCCCGTCGTCTGCGAGGAGATGCCTTACGAGCAGGCCAAGGAAGAAGGCGTCGAAGGAGTCTTCACCAACAAGTACGGAGAGATCGTCAAGGTCTACAAGATCGGCGACGTCTCCGCAGAGATGTGCGGCGGACCCCACGTCAAGAACACCAAGGAACTCCAGGGATTCAAGATCAAGAAGGAAGAGAGTTCCGCTGCCGGCGTGAGGCGTATCAAGGCCGTCGTCGGTAAGTTCGACTGAAACCATTCAACCGGCCGAAAGGCCGGATTCTCCATCTTTTTATCCTACCAGTAGATTCAGTCAGCATGACAGAACTCAAAGAGGACTGCCCGTGCAAGAATACGGACTGCCCCAGGCACGGGAACTGCCGCGAATGCGTGGAGTTCCATGTGAAGGGCGGTAACAAACCCCCGGCATGCCTTCGCATACAGTGGGCACAGTATCCTTGAAACCGATCCGGATGCCGGATCACAAAATGCTTAGGCCCCTATGGGCCTCTTTTCTCGATTCACTCCGTCTTGGATGCGGGGTTATCATAGATCGCATACCTGTTGGAGAGCAGGAACAGTAATAGACCGATAAAGAACACAGCGATCAGCACGAAGACCATCATGCGAGGTTCGTGGAAGAATGTGGTCAAGATCGCTATCGAAGCGGTACCGATGATAGTCGATCCCTTACCGAATATGTCCAGGATTCCGAAGTACTCCCCGGTGTCATCCTTGGGGACCATCCTTCCGAAGTAGGATCTGGACAATGCCTGGATAGTTCCTTGGAACAGTCCTACCGCGAATGCAAGGATGAAGAACTCCATTGTGTTGGACAGGAAGAATGCGAACACCGAGATGCACAGGTATCCGACGATGGATACGATGATGATGCGGTGAGTTCCGAACCTGAACGCCATCTTGTTCATGAAGATTGTCGCAGGGAATGCGACGACCTGCGTGAGCAGCAGACCTCCGAGCAATCCGATATCTCCGAGATCCAATGCCTTACCGTATGCGGTCGCCATCTCCATCACGGTGTTCACACCGTCTATGTAGAACAGGAAAGCGATCATGAAGAAGAGCATGGCCTTGTTGGAGGCGATATCCTTGAATGTGTGGATGAAGCGTTTGAAACTCTTGCTCGGACGCCTCATGGAGACCTTCCTGTAGTGGACCTGCTCATAGTTCCTGAACAGCGGAAGGGACAGGATTACCCACCAAACACCGACCAGGACGAGCGACAGGATGACTGCCTGCTGAGTTGTGAAGATGGCCGGTCCCATGTCGATGAAATCGGAAAGCACCATGAAGACCAGACAGAACGCGAACGGTATGCAGCTTCCGATGTATCCGATGGCATAACCCTTAGAGGACAGATGGTCCATCTCCTCATCCTTCGCCACATCGACCAGCATTCCGTCATATACGACGAGGGATGCATAGAATGCGACCTTTCCGATGCAGAGGACTACAAGGAACATCGCCCACATCTCTATGAATCCGAGCAGGGCACATGTGATCGCACCGATGATGACCAGTGTTATCAGCACCGGCTTTCTCCATCCCTGCCTGTCGGAGAGCGTTCCGCAGAACGGTCCGAAGAAGAGCATCGCGAACGTGACGATTGATACGGATGCTGCCCAGAATGCAAGGTACTCCGATTCTTCGAGCCCTCCTTCCTCGGCAAGTTTGTTGAAATAGATGGGGATGATTGAAAGGACGAAGAGAATATAGGCTGAGTTTGCAACATCGTACAGTACCCAGGAATTCTTCACGTCTATGCTAACAGCCCCGCTAATTGCTTCGACAATAAACTATCATTATTAAGATATCGGTTTCCAAACGGTCAAAAACAGCAGACTGACTGCATATCAAAGGATCAAATGTACTCCTCTTCCATTATTATCCTGCGAATGGTGCGGTAACGCGCCATCGCATCGTAGTAGGGGAACCATGCCTTGTAGTACTCTCCGCCGTGGCTGATCGCCACTCCGTGGGAGATCGTCGTCAGTCCCTCGAGCTCGTTCAGGGGGAATCTGAAGCTTATCTTATCTCCAGTGACGATCACATCGTTGAAGGTTATCTCAAGTTTTACATTCTCGTCCAGGATCTCCTGGTCGTCCCCCTTCATCCTCTTCAGGGTACCGCCGGTATTGCTGGTGATGACCTTATCGGGCTCCGCCTCCCACTGGGGACGGAGGGATCTCAGATGCCTTTTCTGCCACTGGTCCCAATCGTAGATGTTGTCGAACACCATGTCGTCCCCTTCGAACAGGAGATACTTGTTCATGGTGACCTTGTAACCGCACTTGTCACAGTAGAAGTCATGGACCTTGCTGTGCATGGTGCTTATGGATTCGCATTTGGGACAGACGTAGAGGGCACGCTCGAGGTTCTCCGCCCTGGCCTTGCGGTCGTAGACGTTGTGCTCCTTGCGGTTCCACTCGAAGATATTGAAATAGAGGTCCTTGTAAACAAGATCATTGACCTCTTCCGCAGTCATCTTTGAGATCTGCTCCTTGCTGTAGATCCCAACCACATGGCCTCCGTATTTTCCTGGAGAACGTGTCGTGGCCCATTTGGGAAGATAACCGTATCCGCCTTCCAGCCTCAGGGTGATCAGATCGACTCCCATCTCCTTGATCAGACTGCCGGTCTTCTTGCGGGCAGGCATGGTGACGCCGTTGATGGTCTCCTCGCCTTCCGGCGCCATACATACTGGAATGCCCTGGTCGAGGGATGCTCTGATACCCTCGGCAACACCGGCTGCGGACTCTCCCTTCCTGCGGTAGATACCGTTGGTGACAGACTTTATGACCAGCCTCTTGTGGGGCTTCTTGATCAGCTCGTCACTCATGACGAACCTGTAGTATCCTGGGAATGAGCCCAGCACTGCGACGAAATCGTAATCGCAGGCATGATTGAACACAAGGATGAAGGGCTTCTCCACCTTTCCCTTGTACATGGTCGGCCTGATGTTCAGAGCACGGGATCCGAAAGGCAGGATGAAGCATCTGATGGGCACCCTCATGAAGAATCTGTACCACCACGTATGTTTCGGTGCGCTTCTTCTGCCCTTTACTGAGGATACCATTATTCCACCTTGGATTTGAATGGGTATCTACAGGTTAGAGATAAGCCTAGCGACTCGTTGCACGCAATTCGTAGCAGAATGTGTACGAATCGAACGTTAATCTCCATCAGATAGCATAAACATCCATGCAGATAACATCGGAGTGTTCGTCACGCGTAAATAGTCAAAACTACGTTCTTTCTCCCATGGGCAAATACAAGATTTCCAAGACTTCGAACGACGGCTACAAATTCAGCCTCATTGCGAACAACAATGAGATCATCGGAACATCGCAGGTCTTCAAATCCCTCCAGTCTGCCAAGAACAGCTGCGAGTCAGTGAAGAGATTCTGCAACTCCGAGATCGAGGACCAGACACTGAAAGACTACGAGCCCAAGAAATACCCCAAGTGGGAGATCTACCTCGACAAGTCCGGGGAGTACAGATTCAGGCTTTGCGCATCCAACGGAGAGAACATTCTGGCTTCCGAAGGATACAAGGCAAAATCCAGTGCAAAGAACGGTATCGAGTCCATTCAGAAGAATGCCGATTCCGAGATCGTCGTCGACGACGCTTGAATAAAGAGGGGGCCTCCCCCTCATCTTTTTTCTCTTGCCAATTGAGCGCATACTGATAAGCGCAATAGGTTCGAAGCAATCCCTCTCAATAGGATAACACGCCCTTCTCGGCCTCCAACATTGCTTTTATCTTTCCGTTATCGACCTTGTGCGTGTAGTAATATAGCATCGCCGTTGCAACGACTCCGATGAGGGATGTGGAGACCGTGACGACAATTGCCATGGAATAGTAGTCGGTAGCAAAGAAGAACATGGCAGCCACCTGCCCAGAGGTCAGGATCAGATAGACAATCGCCCAAACATGGGCCTTCCTGAGGACCTGCATCATATTAGAACAGAATCTCTGAAGCAGATACAGTAGAAGGAACAGAGCATACATGCGGGTCACTACAATCAGCTCTTCCTTTATATCGCTGAGATCACCGCCGCTGTATATGGTCAGGACCTGCTCCGGGAACATGAACAATATGACTGTGGCGATAGCGCCAAGCACGATTACGATGGCGGCTGAGAAAGACATGCTTACTCTCATGACATGATCATTTCCAGCACCCAACGCAGCAGATGCTACAGGCTGTGTAGCGGCCGATATGGAATCGGAGACCACCGTCAGCAAGTATGGAATCGCAAAGGCCAACCCATGTATGGCCAAGGCCTCTGTCCCTATATAGGAAATCACGATGGCGCTCTGGATCATGAATACCAGACCTCCTGAGAATTCCTCCACTGTCCTAGGTAAGCCTGTTCCCAGAACTTCTTTGATATGAGGGATCGTCGGAAGACAGAGGCGTGGCATGAGGTGCATATTATAGTTCTTGTAGACCCATATTATGAGGAACAATGTGACACACGAACCGGCGACTGTAGCTGTCGATGCCCCTATTATTCCCCAATCAAGCACGAAGACCAAGATGGGAGTCAGGACGATATTGACCGGTATGCTCATGAGCGTGCAGAAGCTAACGGCTTTCATAGCGCCTTCTGCTTTCAAAAAGTTCCCCATGACGGCCGATAGGATCAGGATGGGAGAACCGATGGCCATGGGTAAAAGATACGCCGCGATGTCATCACCAACTTCAGTTCCTTTGAGATCCGAGTATATCATATCCACGCCGAAGAGAAGGAACAATATCACCGGAATCGCGACTATGAGGCTAAGATAGATTGCAGTACCCGCAATACGGTTGGCCGCATCCCTGTTTCCCGCTCCCAAGTTGTATGCTATACATACGCACGCACCAGTACCGAGACCGATACCAAGAGCGGCGACCGTAGAGTATATCGGTGTGACCGTCGAGACCGCTGAAACCGCTTTGCTACCAAGGTCGGCAATCCAGATTGTATCGAGGAGCCCATTGATCTTGATAACGATATATATGATGCTAACGAATGCAATCATATGGAGAATGGACTTCTTCGGATTATTGACCATCCCTTCCGCAGAAATCCTATTTCTCTTTTCAGCCTCCATGCTAGTTTCCCCCACGCGCACCGCTAAAATGAACCATTATTCTTTACAGATTAACGTTATATAAATTGGTTGTATAATCCAAGAGATTAGAGCACAGATTGCTTAGATAGACGTAACGCTATATTGCAAACGAAAGAAGACCTTATGAAAATGAGTCGTTCGAAAGATCCGACCATTGATAGACCTATCCGCATTGCCCCTTCAAGTATTGGCGGAATCCTATAAACGGGACCTTCGCATGGCGCACAACATAGTTCTCAAGAATCGATATGAATATGCCCTTTGCAGGTCATTTTTGAAGTAATTAGTGGGCAGTGTGGGGTCACCACAGGGTAAGCCAGCATTTCTCAGAAACCCCTAACTATCTCAGTATTTCACTTGTTCGGTTCCAGATCGTTCTGCTTACTGCCCCCGAGATCTGGACAATCCGCCTCGCATTGGTGGACAATGACATCGGATTTGGCGGACAGCGCATCAAGTGCTACAGGTGGACATGATCAGGCATCTGGTGGACTCCTCAGAGTCTACGACGGGGTCCATGACAGCGTAAGGAACTACGTAAGATACATCCAGGACGTCGAGGTCGTATGCTTCGCCCAGCATTACAGCGTAGTCATGACCACGTATCTCCAATTCAAAGAACGTCTCAAAGCTAATGGCCAGAGCCTGACGGACTTTGCCAAGTCCACCCCGTTCGCAGTATCGGACCTCCAGCTCACCAAGCAGAATAATGATCTCGTGGTCAGCGGACCCTTCAGCGAGCCTGACGGCTTCTTCCTGAGACGGCAGGCCAGAGCATTCTCTGCTACCGATTGAGTTCAGATCCGTTTTGGTTAATTCTATATCGTTGCTTTCCACTTCCATTTCAGATGGCCGTATACAAATACAGTATCATCACAACAGAAGGTTACAACTTCTATTCTGATAGCTCGGAATCCAGGAATGAGAAGGTCAAATCTTTGATTTCAGTTGATGATCAAGCTCTTATTGAGTACTCCGCACCTACCGGTTTCGATCTGGCTGATATAAAGATCTATTATATGTCCGATCTCCACCTCGATCATAAAATCATGAAGAGCCTGGGTCCCGACGCCTCTGACGCTGATATAGATGATTTCATCCGTAAACTAGGCTTATTCATCAGTCCTGATAACAGTGAGAAATATCATCATTTCAATCTCTTTGCGGGAGATACTTCCTTCGAACCGAAAGTGGCCGCCTTCTTCTATGACGGTATCAACGGTATGTCTGGAAACCCGGAGGGCACATTCGCTGTTCTGGGCAACCATGAGCTCTGGGCCAAGTAGCCTGAAGAGACAGTGGATCAGTTCGCAGAGAGGGTCCGGAATCTTTGGCCAATCCATCTTCTTCAGAACGACGTCGTGTTTATCAATTACGCATATGGATATTGGAGAGAGAAATGGTCATCCCTTAAACCTGAGAGGTACAGCTACGACCAGATAATGAAGTTCTCCGACAGTGAACTCAGGACCCTCTGCAAGAAAGCAGTCATGATTATCGTTGGCGGCATGGGTTTCACTGGATATGATCCGCTTTGGAACGCTTCGTCAGGTATCTACAACGGCACCGTGTCCCCCGAGGAGGATATCAGGGAGACGGTCATCTTTGAATCCCTCTACGACAGGATGGCGAAGATCGCAGGCGACATGTCCGTCATCGTCCTCACTCATACGCCTAAACACTGCTGGTCCAAGAAACCTTACGTCAAGGGCTGGATCTACATCAATGGACACACTCATCACAACTCCTGCTCCGAAGTCGACGGCGCTAGGATATACTCCGACAACCAGATAGGATACTATCGCGACTTGAAATCCATCAAGTTCAAGTCGATCCCCTACGATTGCAGCCACGATATCTTCGAGCATTTCTCCGACGGCGTCCATCGCATCACGGATCGGGAATTCATAGAATTCCATCACAGCAAGGCCATCAATTGTTCTCTAGCCCGTGAGGGAACGATCTACATGCTGAAGAACGCTGGCTATTACATGTTCATATTCAGGAACAAAGAGGGGAAGCTGCTCTTTATGAAATCGGGTCAGCTTTCCAAACTAGGCAACAAGAACATCGACTACTATCTCCAGATGATGCCCAGGTATGTCGAATGCATCCGTCGTTTCCTGAAACCGTACACCGAATACCAACAAAGCATTTCCAAGGTCGTCAAGGGATTTGGCGGCGACGGGAAGATTCACGGCTGCATCGTAGACATCAATTACTACAATCATCTGTACGTGAATCCCTTCGATGGGACCGTCACCCCCTATTATGCCGAGGACAAGGAAAAGAAATGGGTCTATCCCTCGGTAAGATCGCTTCTCAAGGATAAGGCGCCGTATCTTTTTAGCAGAGTGGACGAATCTTATTCAGATCAGAAAGCGGGTGCTTCGGAATCAGACTCCCAAGACATCTCGAAGGCCCTATTGAATCCCGCCGATGACGATACCGCAGGTACCGAGATCACGTATGTAGCGGATCAGGAGATCTACAACTATTCCATACTCATATACGAGTTCCAGAGGATGGAATTCAACCATATCGTCAGATTCTGGGATGAGAGGCTTCTCGTCAGCGATTCCCTCCCGGTAGGTAAATCGTTGTCAAGATTCGGATCCTTGGCCACCACTTGCATCCGTGACAAATCTGCAGTAGGTCCGCTGGTCGAATACCTGGCCTTGCAGAGCATCCAGTTCCTAGATGGCTACAAGGATGTCCTGCGTAGCATCGGTTTCTTCTCTGACGTAGGCACAAAGAAGAATCTGGAGTACAGCTCTGACTCGATCCTCTACGTCATGGACTGCTGCTTCCATTTCTACAATTTCTCCATCGACATGCCCGTGGCCAAGGAGTTGATCAAGGATCTCAAGAACAAAGGTCCTTCCTATCTCCCTCTGGACGACGGCCTTAACGATACGAAGGGGTTCGCCAAGGATGCCCTGATCATCCGGGGTCATGAGTCGTTCGTCGATTCCATTTTCTCGTACCATGCCAAAGTATTCCGCCTGTTGATTCTTTATCATATCAATCGTCAGGATTCCGATGGTTTCCTTGACCTCTATTCATCTGTCTGCACCAGCATCGTCAATGATCAGACCATTCCTCAGGATTTTCTGGCTTCTGATGGATTAAGAGAGCTTCTGACTTCGAGGATGTCCTCCCATATCGAGCAGATAAGGAAATCCATGGATGACATCAATGCCGATGGCCCCAAGCAGATCGGAAAGTTCAAATGGGGAAACTACAAAAAGATGGCCTTCAGGAACACCGTCTCCAAATTGAATGAGGTTCTGGACCGGGCTTCCGATCCAGATAACCACGGGGACATCACCTTGAGGATAATCAGAAGCTTCTTGACCGTGTTCCTCCCTTCTTACGAGGAATCATATTCCAAATCGCTACTCGAAGACAGACAGTTCCTCATCGCATGCGTTCGCATGGACCTCTAGCTGAATGATATCGAGTTCTTCCTGATGAACCAAAGGCTCTTTGATGAGAATCTGGAACCCGTCGTCAGCAAGTTCATCAAAATTATGTTGGAGGAATGAAGCAAACCTAATCCTTTTCACGCTCTCAATACTGGAACGACCTTGTCGTTAGCGAGTCTGACGGTCTTATCCTAGAGATGGTAGACCAGAGCTCGCCCTGGTGTTGACTTTTGAATGTCAATTCATTTGTCGCTTTTCCTACTGTTACAAATGGGGCAAAGAACCTGTCCATTTTCTATTTCGGTCTGTCCTCCTTTGTCCCATGGTTTAATGTGGTCAGCTTCCCATGCATTCCATTCACATTGCTTTCCACATATCTGACAAATGCCTTTGTCACGTCTGTAGATAACCTGTTTTTGTATTTCATCGAATGCTCTTTTTGGATCTTTCATTGGCATGTGTTCTACATGTTCCATGAGATCTTCTTTCAGCATATTGTGACGATATTGTAAAGATTCTGCACCATCTGTTGAATGAGATGTCTTTTCATGATATGCAATAAGAGCGGGGTCCTGTTCTTCAGTATCTTTTAGTTTGTCCAATGCACGACGTTTTTCGAAATCGATAAACCAATTTGCTATTTCCTTGTTACGATCTTTGATGGCGTAGTTTTCACTTAACTCTTGAATCAAAGCAAAAAGCGAAACTACATTGTATCTTTTCAACTCCGGTGCATTGCTTTCGAACATTTGGTTCATGTAATTTAGTGTTTTTTTCACTCTTTTTGCAGCATCTGAATCACTATTGAAGTCTTCATTTTCTTTGTACATCTTGTTTAGATCTCTGTCCTTGATGTTGCAAATCTTTCCATTTATTGTCAATAGGCATAATTGTGCAGCCACATGATCGTGGCTGAATCTCCTATCATCGAAGTCAACTTTACTAAAGAAATCATGCGTTGCGACTTCTTTGACAAAATTACGCATATTGCCGGGCATCGCGTTTCTTATTTCTTGTGCTTTCAAAGTGGTTCCGTTTTGTAGTCTCAGGAACATTTCTCTTATTTCGTCTTCACTGCAATTTGATATTATCGCAAAATCCAGATCATATCCGTTGATCAGCATTTGTGTATCGGTATCTAGTTCACTAAATCTTAGTCCAGCAATTTCGTGTCCATCTATCGGCTCTGCAGAGTTGGAGATAGCGAATTTATCATCATAAAAATCCCAGATTGTGCGTATTCTCTGTTGACCATCTATTACTTCGTATTCTTTGTCATTCTTTTGATGGAGGTATAATTTAGGAACATCGTATTCTCTGAGTATTGTATCAATCAATAGTTGCTTTTGAGCTAGCCCCCATACATAAGGGCGCTGGTAATCTGGACTTGTATCGATACGGCTTCTCATAGTATTGATTGATGATAATGACCAATTCTTCTTACCCAACATGCTTCTCAGCCTGTTATCTATTTTGTATTTCTTAATATATCCTTTTGGTCTTTTTCAATAGTGGACAGAGTCGGATCTCTCTCGCAGAACCTTATAATCATCTTCCGCATTCTACTCCTTGCAGCCGAATCCGGTCAACGGGAAGACAGACATCCTATCCCTTATACAGGATGATCGCGATCGTCGATCCGAACCATTTCTGAGAATCGGCATTATGATAACAGTCATTTGCAAGCATAACAAATTAGGAAATGCAGCGAATGTGTTGAACTTTTCAGAGCCTACGACTGGGTCCACTACAACGTAAGCAACTACGTCAGGTACATCCAGGACGTCGAGGTCGTATGCTTCGCGCAGCATTACAGCGTCGTGATGACAACCTATCTCCAATTCAAGGAGCGCCTCAAGGCCAACAACCAAACGTTAACGGACTTTGCCAAGTCCACCCCATTCGCAGTATCGGACCTCCAGCTCACCAAGCAGAACAGCGATCTCATCGTCAGCGGGCCCTTCAGCGAGCCTGACGGCTTCTTCCTGAGACGCCAGGCCAGAGCATACGGTGCCTAAGGACATCATGAAATCGAATTACGATCCCGTCCTCTATCCCGTGCAAATAGAAACAGATCGTTTGTCACATCTATTGATTCGTACCTCTGTTATACGATTCTTTTAAAGATTGTATCGTCGATTCGACATCAGATTCGATATCATGTCCAATGATACTACAAATAGACAAATTAACTCCTCAAGGTCGTTCGGTTTTGTTCCGAATCCTTTGAGGGGAAAGCAGGACAATCGGTTTTCCCGTTTGTTCAGTTTTTTGATCGTATTCGCGGTCCTCGCTTCGGCTTTGTTCTTTATAGGACTCTCTGTAGGGTCCGATGCGGCACCTGACGATTCCGGTACCTGTGGAACCGATGTCCAATATACATTCACAGGCAGCACTGGCCATCTTGAGATCACCTATGTCGGCACCGGTGCCGGCGGCCCTATGGATGATTATGGTCCCGATAAGTATCCTTATAATACATCTCCTTGGTATAGTTATGGAAAATCAATTAATTCTCTTACAATAGATGACAAAATTACACACATTGGCAGTTATGCATTCTCATATTGCACCGGCCTCACTGGCCCCCTTACCATCCCTAATTCCGTGACAACCATCGGCAATTGGGCGTTCTCTTATTGCCGTGGTCTCACCAGCTTGACCATCCCTAATTCCGTGACGACCATCGATTATAGTGCGTTCGAGGACTGTTCCGGTCTCACCAGCTTGACCATCCCTAATTCCGTGACGACCATTGGAAATAGTGCATTCCAAGGCTGCTCCGGTCTCACCAGCTTGACCATCCCTAATTCCGTGACGACCATCGGCAGTTGGGCGTTCAATCGCTGCTCCAGCCTCAAAGAATGTATTGTCGATTCAGGCAACACTGTATACTCGTCAGATGGACAAGGCATCCTGTATGATAAAGCGAAAACGACTCTGATTTACTGTCCCGGAGGAAAAACTGGCTCCCTTACCATCCCTAATTCCGTGACGACTATCTATGCTGGTGCGTTCGATGACTGCTCAGGCCTCACAGGATCGCTCATCATCCCTAATTCCGTGACGACCATCCATGGTAGTGCGTTCAATGGTTGCTCAGGCCTCACAGGATCGCTCATCATCCCTAATTCCGTGACGACCATCTATGAAAGTGCGTTCAGTGACTGTTCCGGTTTCACCAGCTTGACCATTCCTAATTCCGTGACGACCATCGGCAGATTTGTGTTCGAAGGCTTCTCTGGTCTGACCTCAGTATCTCTACCGGATAAGACTTTTACAGAATCTGTTTCCTCGGTATTTGGGGGGTTGTCGTTCCATCAGAACGGTTCAAAGATCACATCTCCTTCATGGGACCAAGTGAAAGGAAAGGTGTGGATTGGTTTAGGCAATTCTCATTTCTACAACGGGACCCTAACTGTCAACTTTGATCCGAATGGGGGGTCAGTAGATCCCGCTTCCATAATTACGACTTATGGCGGTACTTACGGTCAACTCCCCACGCCCGTTTCATCCACCAACTTCCTTGGATGGTTCACTGCCGCCTCCGGAGGTGTTCAAGTGACTGCTACGACCCCTGTGATGTTCGTCGACACTCCTCAGACGCTGTACGCCCATTGGGAGAGTGCTCCTGCAGTCACTTATACCGTCACCTTTGACTCCAACGGAGGAACACCTACGGGAATGACTAAGGCCACAGGCACAGATGGAAAGCTTACTGAATTCCCGAACGATCCTGATAGAGACGGATTCACCTTCGATGGTTGGTATACTTCCGCTTCTGGAGGCAACGAGATCACATTTAGTACCGTCTTCCAGGCCGATGCTATTGTCTACGCCCACTGGACCGAGAATCCGGGTCCAACACCTCCAGGTCCGACTCCCACTACCAAATACACCGTCTCCTTCTCCGCAGGTACCGGAGGCAGAGTGTCTCCAACATCCGTCCAGGTCGACTCCGGATCCAGCATATCCGTCTCTGGCAATATCATGTGGGTCGGCTCGTCGTCAGTCATCGCGACGCCTAATGAAGGGTATTCCTTCAGCTCCTGGTCAATGACGAGCGGAACCGTGACCTCTGATATGACCATCAGCGTCACATTCAAGAAAGATAGCCCTACACCTCCTGGACCGACTCCCACTACTAAATACACCGTCTCGTTCGCAGCAGGTTACGGAGGAACTGTCTCTCCCTCATCTGTACAAGTAGATTCGGGATCCAGCATATCCGTATCCAATAATGTAATGAAGATAGGTTCATCTACTATCACAGCCAAACCTAATTCAGGATACTCCTTCGGCTCCTGGTCAGTGACAAAGGGGCAGGTGACTTCTGATATGTCGATTAGCGTCACATTCAATAAAGAAGCTCCGGCCTCGAAATACACCGTCTCGTTCGCAGCAGGTTACGGAGGCATAGTATTCCCCACATCCATTCAGGTCGACTCAGGATCCAGCATATCCGTTTCCGGCAACGTCATTAAGATAGGCTCGTCATCCATCACCGCTAAACCCAACAGTGGATTTGAATTCGACTCCTGGTCCGTGATGAGCGGAACCGTGACATCCGATATGTCCATAAGTGCGAACTTCAAGGTTGTGGATCCAGATATTTTCACTTTCGATAGGAGTAATGTGGAGTTGAAAATGGGTCAATATGACCAGCTGAAGCTCATCGGCAAGAATGTGGAGGATGCCGTACTCTCGATCAGAATCAAAGGGATTATATCCTTGGACGACGACGGCACGATTTGCGGTCTATCGCCTGGATGGGCCCATGTAACTGCTATGCTGAACGGTAAAGAGACATCTTGCTTTGTGACCGTGGAGGCCAACGCATTCACGCCGACAATATCGGAACAAGGCGATACCGCGACGATCGTCAACGTGGATTCAGTCATCGGATTCATCGATGAACTCGAGGATGGACTCGCCCCCCTGATCCAATTGAACCTCGGTGATGCAACGGAAGTGAAAGTCCCGAAGGAGATCCTCAATAAATTGTCGCAGGATCCTCTGTCGATACTTGCGGTTGCCAACTCTCAAACTTTGATGTATTTCAACGGCAAGTTCCTTTCTGATCTGGATTCGGACTTGGACTTTACATTCTATCTGAAGAAAATCGACGTTCCTTTGGAGTACGCATACCTCGAGCCCCATCTGGTTGTGGAGATTAAACTGACCGCGGAGGACGGGTCGAAGATATCTTCCTTCTCCAACCCGGTCAAGGTAACCTTCAGCTATATCGACCGCGACATGTATCTCAACGGACTTGTGTACTATCTGGCGGACAGCGGTTCTCCGGTGTCCCTATCTACTTATTCAATTCTTTCCGAAGAAGGATGCACCTGCAGTTTCGACACGGATCACTTCTCGTCCTTTGCGTTCATCCTCAAGGATTCCAGAGGCGAGCCGATCGATCTGGACCTGACCATGATTGCTATCATAGGAGGCGTGGTGCTCGCATTGGTCGCCATCGTTGTGGTAGTCTGGCATAGGAAGCATTGATAACCTTAAAACAGCGGCCCTTCGGGGCCGTGCCTTTCACCTACTTTCAGGATAATTCTTGGTGTTTTTGTTTAAACCTTGAAACGGCCTTCAACTATTCTTTGATTCCTTTCGGTCAAGAGTCAAACTCTCATGGACTTTACGAAGTCCACCCTATTCGCAATATCGGATCTCCAGCTCACGAAGCAAAACAGCGACCTCGTCGTCAGCGGGCCCTTCGCGGAACCGGATGAGTTCTTCCTCAGGAGACAGCGCAAGGCATTTCCGGGATCTTCGGAGCATCGATCTCATCAATAACGATCCGATCGACGGATCATACCCCATTTGATCCGATCTCCATACCGACTGATCACGATTGCAACGGCATCCTATGATATGGACAAGGACTCTCGGGACCCGCCCTGCTCCTCCCTTCCATATCATCATCTCTGTCATCGTCCGAACATCGCCATGTCAGGAAATCCATGATGTTGACAATGGCCGCTTCCTCCGTCCGGAACCCCACGGTCGCATCCGAAGTTATCAGGAACCTCCTTCCCTGCGCCCTGAGCGATCTGAACGGTCTCAGTTCCCTTTCCATGGTATTGCTGTCGGCCACGGTCTCTGCGACCTGATAGAACTCGACCTCCCTTCCCTTCCTCGCGATGAAATCTATCTCGTAGTCCCCTATCTTCCCCACGTACACTTGATATCCGCGGCGGATCAGTTCGAGACAGACGATGTTCTCCAACACCCTGCCGCTGTCCCTGTTGACCGGTATCGGCTGGGTGTTCCTCATCCCCAGGTCCGTGCAGTAGAATTTGGGCATGGTCTTCAGAATGGTCTTCCCTCTAAGGTCGTACCTTTCCACTTTGAAGAACAGGAGGGAATCGGCGACCAGCCTCATATATTTGCTCGCCGCAGATTGGCTTATCCCCAGGTTGACAGATATGTTCTCGGCGGATATCGGGTTCCCGATCTCCGAGAACATGTAATCCACGACCTTGCGCACTTTCACTGAATCTATCTTCTCCTTGCGGTTGCAGATGTCCTTCAGTATGATGTCCGATTTGATCTCCTCCAGACGCTGGAAGACGACCTCCTCGCTCATATCGGGCCTTATGAACGGGAATCCTCCTAGATCGACGTATCTGCTGTATATCCTCATTATCCCTGGTATGTCATCCGGTCTCTCGAAGAGACAGAATTCCTTGAATGAGAGCGGCAGGACCTTCATCTGAATCGTACGTCCGGTCAGCAGGGTGGATATCTCGGTGGACAGGAAGTACGCATTGGATCCGGTGATGTATATGTCGCAGTCCATGTCCACTCTCAGGGAGTTCACCACCCTTTCCCATCCCTCTATGAACTGGACCTCATCGAGGAATATGTACATCCTGCCGCCCTTCTTCCGCATTATCTCCTCATAGAGCACCATGCCGTCCCTGAAACGCGAATTGGTCAGGGATTCCATGTTGACATAGAATATCCTGTCATCGGGCACCCCGGATGACTTCAATCTATCGATATACTGTCTGAGCAGCGTGGATTTCCCGCATCTGCGTATCCCGGTCAGTACCTTGATCGCTTCAGGGTCCCCGTACTTCGACAGCGCATCCAGGAACTGCTCCCTCTTTATCTCCATGTTCCGAGATATGATCGATAGATAATAAATTCTTTTAGACGAATGAATTCTAAAATTTATGAAATGAATTCTTTACAAAGAATGAATTGTATTTCCTTAGCACGGTTCGCATCGAAAGGTACGCCCTGCACAAGGTCCGTTGGCCGGTGACATCGTCGCATGCAGGCCCGATCCCAAGGGCCGATCGGGGAATGAGGCTGCAGCGGATGCAACGCGATCAAGGTCATCGGCAAGCACCCGTTGCCAGAACCCGAGGGGTGCATCGGACCTGGTGAGCTCCTCAGGATCTACGACGGTATCCACGAATCCAAGGCAACTGCGTCAGGTACATCCGGGATATCAAGGTATGCTGCTTCGCGCAGCATTACAGCGTTGTGATGACAACGTATCTCCAATACAAGGACCGGCTCAAAGAGAACGACCAGACCCTGCTGGACTTTGCGTCCATGATCAAGCCATTCGCAGTCTCAGACCTGGACATCATCAAGCAGAACGACGACCTGATGGTCCCGGGACGCTTCAGCGAGCCCGACAGCTTCTTCCTGAAGCGTCAGGAGAGGGCATACCCTGCATGCGAGCGATTCGATACCATTCAGGACCGCTGTCATCCTCGGTCTGCACGAAGTTGCCGTCCTCGTCGAAGTACCCGGGGTAGTCGGACGGCTTCCCGTCGTACGGCACCACCATTCCTTTCCTTATGAGCTTCCAGCCGGGGCGCTTCAGTTGCTTGCATTCCTCCGGCGTCGGCGGTCTGTCGAGATCGAATTCCTCAGGCAGTATGTAGTGGCCGTCCTCGTCGAAGTACCCGGGGTAATCGGAAGGCCCGCCGTCATCGCGTATGAGCTTCCCGTCGCGCACTATCTTCCTGCAGGGCTCATCTATGCCCACTTCTTCGCCATTCCGTTCCTTTTTCCGCAAAGACCCGCCTCCTCAAGGCTCCGGAGCACACTCCCCTCTGACCTTGACGCCTACGGAATGGTCATTTAAAATCCATTCCGCTCTCCGTGCTCATTACAGCTCTCCTGTACCGTCTGTCCGATGTTCGGTGCCGTCACCATGGTCCGTACGATACTACGGTTCATCCCGATTTCAGCGACCGGACCTTCGGATCGTTGAACGGAACCGCACCGTCCATTTCCGGGACGGGCGAAAAAGTTCCCGTCCGCGGACAGCGTCATTCAAGAGTTGTAGACAGTTATTTTCGCCGGGTATCGGGTCCCGCCATCGGGGGGGGGG
>JAZNDX010000002.1:0-73056 GCA_045588265.1 Candidatus Methanomethylophilaceae archaeon
CCGAACCCGTACCTCCAACCCCCGAAGAGGAATCCCAGTGGACCATCACCACCATCCTCCTCGTCATCCTCGTCGTCCTGATTGCTATCATGGCAGTCATCGTCGCACTCAGGCTGAACAGGAGCTGAAGGTAACTTCGGACTGAAGTCGAAAGAAAACCATTAACCACAAAACAAACCAAGTCCCCCTCGCAAGAGGGGGGCGACCTTTCTCTTTTATATCTCCATCCCATCCGAAGCCCTGAGGCACAATGAGGATACTCCTTATCACGGACAGCTATCTCCCCACCCGCGACGGGAACGTCACCATGGCAGTTGCCACCAGGGACATCCTCCAGAAGATGGGGCACGAGGTCTTCATATGCGCCCCCAAGCCCATGGATCCCAAAGACGAGGAGGAAGGAGTCTACTACATCAAATCCAAGCCCTTCAAGTCCTACGAAGGCTACCTCCTGCCGACATTCAGGCACAACAACCTCAAGTTCGTGAACGACCTCAAACCGGACATCATCCACATGCAGGGATGCACAGTGATGACCCTGAAGGGCCTCGTCACCTCCCATTACTCCAAGATACCCTGCGTGCAGACGTTCTGCACCATGGTGAACGAGGTCGCCTACCAATACTCCCCGATCAAGCTCCCCCCGAACTTCCTGAACAAATTAGTCCAGATATACCTCCGCCAGGAACTGAAGAGGCCCAGCGCCATAATCGTCCCCACAACGTCCATCAAGAGGGAACTCGAAGCCATGGGCGTCAAGGCCAAGCGCATGGAGGTCATCGCATGCGGCGTGGATCACGAAAGGTTCGTCAGGAATGACAAAGGCGACGAGATAAGGGAACGCCACGGATTGGAAGGTAAGAGAGTACTCCTTACGGTCGGCAGACTCTCCGTGGAGAAGAAGGTGGACCTAATCATCCGTACCATGAAGCACCTAGATGACGACGTCGTCCTCCTGATATGCGGAAAGGGCCCCCAGAGCGACGAGCTCAAGCAGATCACCATCGACGAGGGCGTCTCGGACAGGGTGGTATTCGCCGGCTTCGTCCCCGATGACGAACTGATCTCATATTACTCCTGCGCGGACATATTCATAACAGCATCCAAGTTCGAGACGCAGGGCCTCACCACCCTGGAAGCCATGGCCTGCAGGGTACCCGCATTATGCGCCAACGGCCGCGCCTTCACCGATGTGATAAAGGACGGGGAAAACGGCTATCTCTTCGAAACTACGGAAGAAGACTGCGCCAGGGCCGTCATCCAAGGTCTCGAGAACATAGAGTCCATGCGCGAAGGCGCAAGGAAGACTGCTGAATTCTATTCCCTGAAGAACACCGGCATCGGGCTGGAGAAGCTCTATCAGGAGATCATAGAGACGAAGAAGCAATGAATCTCAGCGTACGTACACGACGTTGACGTTCTGCGGTACACCTATCGAATCCGCCACAGGCCCGCATTTGGTGCGGAGCACATGGGCTATCGGAACGGGGAGATCCTCATCCGACAGGGATTCGAAGTTCCCCATACCCTTGGCGATGATTATGTCGCACCCTTCTATCTCCCTCATCACGTCATCGGGAACGCATCTCCAATCAAGACCGACATAGAATGTACCAGTATCCAACATCAGATCCAATTCTTTGTCCAATCCGGAACGGATCGCATCCTCCCTGGTGACGTCGTTCAGTATGGGTTCTCCCCTGACCACTCCGACCACCCTCTTGCCGCGTGAACGGAGGTATCTTATCAGGATCTTGTCCAGCTGCGACTCGCCGCAGTTATCGAACAGATAGACGATCGTCCCGGGCCTATCCAGTACCGCCTCGATCCTGTCGGAGTTATCCAATCCCAATCCTTGGTCTATCAGCTTCTGGAAGACCGCCTCGAACTCCTCGGGGGTATCGATCCCTCCAGGAGTCCCGAAGTCCATTATGTTCCCTATCACGGAGACCATCAGGCACGCCCTCAGCTTGTCCTCCGAGGAATCAACATACCTTTGGGCCAAACCCATAAACCTTTCCGCCACATCGTCTGCCCTGATCTTCAGGTCATGATAGGGATCCTTCCCCAGGACCTAGTATGAGGCGCAATGCACCTCGGTCGCTATGTCCACGGACTTCCTAGAATAGTCGAATCCTTCCGCATAGGTCCTCAGCGCATTCTCCACCGATGCCTTCTCATCCATGCCCTCGGACAGTCTGGACTGAAATAGTATACGATTCAGCAAGCATGGAACGCAGTCAGGTTGGACCCTCATGGATGGGCGTACGGGCGGGATGAGGATATAGTTTGTGCTCTCATCTTTTCGTAACAGGCCTGTACCTCGATGCCTTCCTTGTGCCGATCCGCTCGATCCTCCCCTCCTTCTGGAGCCTGGACAGGATGAGCTCCACATAGGTATCGGACACGTCCGGGATCAGTGCACAGACCTCCCGCTTGGAGATCGGTATGGAGACGTTCAGCAATACGCTCTCCACCCTGTCCTCCTTATTCTGCTTCCCGGTACAGAGGGCCATCCTCCTGTCCAGCTCCCTGTAGGCCAGGAATATGACGCCTATCATGTACTCCATGAACGGACGGTAATCAGAAAGGTCCTCGAACCACCCCTCCCCGGATTGCTCCAGGGCCTCGTAATAATCCGCCTTGGACTGGTTTATGATTGCTTCAATGGAAACGTATGCGCAGACATCCAGTCCCTCTTGGTACATCAGCAGTATCGTCAGCAGCCTGGACATCCTGCCGTTGCCGTCCATGAACGGATGGATCTTCAGGAAATCCATGATGAAACAGGGAAGGAGAAGGATGTTCGGGACCCCCATGTCATTCCTGGCGTCGTTGAACGCCCCGATCAGTTGTAACATGGACTCCCCGACCTGTGACGCAGGCACCGTCCTGTACCCCTTCAGAACCTTGCCGCTCCCGTCCTTGTCCACTATCTCGTTGTTGCGCCTCTTGTATCCGGGGTCCTCGCCCGTATACGATATCAGGGCCGAGAAGAGGTCCAATATCGTGTCCTCGTCCACATCCATGGACGCATATCCCTCATGCACCTTGTTCAAGGCATCCCTGTAGCCGAGTATCTCGTATTCGCTGTGTCCCTTGGGCTTCACCTTCCCGGTGAGCAGCCCCAACAGGCGGGAGTCCTCGGTTGAAATCCCCTCGATATCGTTAGATTCCCTGGTGGACATGATCTTGGACAGCTCCCTCATATCCCTGGCGGTATCTGGATTATCGGCCGAGAAGGATGCGGACTTCGATCTCATTCCTTCTATACGGGCCAAACGGGATGCGAAGGCCGTTGATACGGACATATCCTTCAGGAAAGAATAATCGAAGGTGTGCATATCGATTATATGCATAATTTAGTATTAATTTTTATGCAATAAATTGATAACTGCTTAAATATCACTTTTCTGGAACAACAATTATTGCATAAAACCATAGAAAAAATTATGCAATAATACTCAACACATACATAGGCTTAACAATGTTAAATCACTCTCGAGAACGAAATAAAAATACCCTAATAGACGGGTAGGAAACCCATTATTCCTCCACATCCCCCATTTTTAACCGGGCATTGTGTTTTATATAAGTTATATTATCGCACAATACATGGCAACTGACAAAATATGCTCTTCATGCGGTAAGAGACTCATCGGCCACGGCAACACTTTCTTCAAGTGCCCCAAGTGCGGGGACTACGAGATCGGAAGGTGCGACCAGTGCCGCGACCAGTCCGTCCCTTACGAGTGTAAGAAATGCGGATTCATCGGACCATGAGGTGTTGGAATGGGACAGATCGTTGCAGGATATGACCTCATGCCCGAGGGAACAGAAGTGGACCTCAATGCTATCATCGAGAAGCTACCCACGCTCATTCCCGCAGGAATCAAGATCACCGAGACCAGCATCAACCCTGTTGCGTTCGGTCTTATGAAGATCACCGCCGGTTTCGTCATCGACGACACCGATTCCGAGATCGGAACCAAGCTCGAGGATGCGCTCCGCGCGATCCCCGGAATCGCCGAGATCGAGTGCGTGGCTTCAACGGTACTCTGAAAAACATCTCACGGAGGGTCACCCCTCTGTTCTTTCTTCTTTTCCCATGACATTGTACAAGTTCCCTTCCGGGAAGATAGTCTCCGACGAGGATTACAAGGCCACTTTCGCAGCCGAATATCCGTCCGACAGGCCGGAGGCCGCCCCCGATTACGTCGCGCCCACGGCGGAGGGGAACAAGCAGGTCTGCTTCGATGAGGACTCATCCGAGGACGATGAGTGAGTCAATACATCCAAGAATAATTTTTAGCAGTTAAGTTCCGACCTTTAGACCTCAATATATATTGGCAATTGCTTACCATTATTCATGGGATGCATATGCAAATACTGCGGAACAGTGAATGATGAGTTGAACCCATTCTCCAGGTGCATGATCTGCGGACAGCCCCTCGAGATGAGGTTCGAGCCAGCATTCTGATAAACCTCATAAAAGCTTCAAGCAGCAGGAGGACGCCAAGCCTCCTGCGCCTACACTTTTACCATAAGGTGCAGACACGATTTTTCTTCCTAATAATATAGTATCAATATATGGTGCCCTGCATGGATTTGTATTCCTGCAGCGGTAACAGTTTCCCATCCACATCCATCTGCTCGGAGGCAACTATGTCCTCCCCTCTCACGAGAGATTCGGCCATTGTGAGATCCTTGAATCCCAGTAATTCGTCGACATCCTTCATGGATGCCGCATAGAACACCTTCCCTATCTTGGCCCAGCAGATGGCCGCCCTGCACATGGGGCATGGTTCCGCGGAGGTGTACAGGGTGCAATCCGACAGATCGATGGTTTCCAGAACATCACAGGCCTTGCGGATGGCGACGATCTCGCCGTGTGCAGTGGGATCCTTATCGATAAGAACGCGGTTGTGTCCTTTCGCGATGATCGCCCCATCCTTCGCTATGACACACCCGAACGGTCCGCCGTGCCCTGCCCTTATCCCATCCAGGGCCTCCTGGACTGCCATTTCGAGCAATTCCCTGTCATCTGCCATGAACCTGAATTCGCGAAGAGGATGATTATCCTGTCGATACATTCATAATAAATCGGGCTCATCTTCATTCGAGAGGGAGCCATAAGACCCTGTACTTACTCGGAACGACAATATAGGCTCGGTTCCATCAAATTAAAAATCTAGTCAGGCCGGCGCTGGGACCTGTTCCCACCTCTCACTTATCCAATCGGATCGTTTATCTTTCGATTAAATACGATTATTTCATCAAACAATGCGATTAAATACGATTTTTTGGACATAATCGCATGGCAAACATCTCTCCGGGAGTCACGAGTTCGATTCCCGAAGATTCTGCCATCTCCCTCAACTCCTCAGTGAATCCCGAACGGGAGAACATACAATATCTGATGTTGTAACAGTTCTTCAGATACGCCGCATTGTTCCTGAGCTCCTCGAACTCCCTCACACCTGCCTCCTTGTTGCGGAACTTGCATTCGCACACCACATGATACTCCCCTTCGCCATCGTCGCAAAGCGCGACAATATCTATATCGGTGGACACATCGGACACCTTGCCCCACCAAGAACCGATCTCTTTACAGCGATGCTTCTTGCGGATGTACTGTCTGCATTCATCCTCGAAGGCCTGACCGTAAAAACTGTTAAGAGCAG
This sequence comes from Candidatus Methanomethylophilaceae archaeon, assembly GCA_045588265.1. Lineage (GTDB taxonomy): Archaea > Thermoplasmatota > Thermoplasmata > Methanomassiliicoccales > Methanomethylophilaceae > Methanoprimaticola. The sequence continues at coordinate 5,685 of JAZNDX010000002.1, forward strand.
GCAATATGGATTCATAACCAAAGTCCTTATCGGGATCGGTAACTGCCGAGATATTTGGCATAAGTACATCATTGTAAAGCCTGACCAGACCGTCGGTCACCCTGAATATCCGCTCCTTCTTAGAGGCCCCGCACATGGGATGCAGTGACGAAACAATGCCTATCCTCTGCAGCTTGGAGAGATTGTTCATGCAGAGCTCAGGCGTCTTGTCCACGAACTCGGATATCTCCTTTATGTTAACACGGCCTCTTGATATCGCTCTCACAATCTTGAGATTGGTCTGTACTGGAGAGAGTTCGCGCATTATGGTGGCATCCGCCTCCTCGCGCAGAGGAGCGAAGGGCCCCAGTAGAGAATTCTTGATACAGTCCTCCACCGTGCTGCCTGACATCAGAATATGATAGAGCGGCACCCCTCCTGCTATAGCATAGATTCTCAGCAGATCCTCCTCGCCCATTTCCGGATGGAACGCCTTGCATTCCAGATAGGATAGGGGGCCGACCGATATGGGTCCAATGAAACGCTTATAGAGAGGGCCTCTGGAATCGTTGAAAATGTCACCCATCACCGCTAACGCGGATCCGCAGATGATCAGCATCGCATTCATATCTTGCAGATCATGGTCGATGAACATCTGCAGATAGGATTTGCATGCTGGTTCCGACTCGCACAGGTAGGAATACTCATCGATCACAATCACCATGCAATCTGTTTCCTTATCCAATAACTTGAAACGGTCTAGGATGTCCTGAAATCCATTGGAATGCGTAGGGCCCTCACCCAGATACATGTCCAGAGACCTGTCGAATGATTCTATGGACCTCTCATAGGAATCTTCCACCGCCGTAAGTATTATGTGCGGTTTCCCTTCACAGAACTTCCTGATTATGGCGGTTTTGCCTATGCGTCTTCTTCCCCAAAGGGCCATGGTCTTCACCCCTTTGTTCGCATATCTTCTCTCCATCTCCTCGAGATAGAGCTGCCTCCCAATCAATTCCATATGGATGCCTTCTATAATGGTATAAGTGATACCTAAATATAAATTTAGGTATTTTTCATACCTAAAAAATTTTTTAGGTATTGATTAAAGACACCGCCACTAATACTGAGCCAGATGCTTGAAATATGATAATACCATCATTAGTATCTCAACATAACAGCGAAGGGCCTGATAATAGATCCCTCACAAATCGGCCTCAACGAAACGGGTTAGTTTTTTTATCCTTTCATCAAGTAAGGGGAATCAATGTCCAAAGTCTCCATCATAATGGGAAGCAAGAGCGACCTCCCGGTCGCAGAGAAGGCCATCAACATTCTGAAGAAGTTCGATGTGGCCTTCGATATAGACGTAGCATCGGCCCACAGGACCCCCCACAGGGTAGAGGAGCTGGTAACGAAGAGCGATGCTGATGTGTTCATCGCCATCGCTGGTCTCTCCGCGGCACTGCCGGGAGTTATCGCATCGTTCACCACTAAGCCCGTCATAGGGGTTCCTGTAAGCGGAACGCTCAACTACGACGCGCTGCTTTCCATCGTCCAGATGCCTCCCGGGATCCCTGTGGCATCTGTAGGACTCGACCGCGGAGACAACGCTGCTGTACTTGCGATAGAGATGCTCGCCATCGGCTGTCCCGATCTTCAGAAGAAACTGTCCGATCACAGACAGGAGCAGGCGGGCAAGGTCATTGCCGATTCCAAGAAGGTAAAGGAAGATGTTGGGTGCTGAGGATTTCATCAACGATACCATCGAGGACACCAAGTCCAAGATCACGGGCAAGGCCATCATAGCATGCTCCGGAGGAGTGGACTCCATGGTAGCCGCCGCACTGGTCCAAAGGGCCATAGGCGACAGACTACTGGCGGTCTACGTGGACAACGGACTCATGAGAAAGGGCGAGACCGAGGAGGTCGAGCAGATGTTCAAGTCCATGGGCTTCAACTACGTCATCGAGGATTCCTCCGAGGAATTCTTCTCCGCCCTGAAAGGCATTACCGAACCCGAACAGAAGAGGAAGATCATCGGCGAGAAGTTCATCCGCGTCTTCGAGAGGAGGGCGAAGGAATACGGTGCAGAGTTCCTCATCCAGGGAACCATCGCTCCCGACTGGATAGAGTCCGGGGACGGTGTCCGCGACACCATCAAGTCGCACCACAACGTAGGAGGCCTCCCCAAGGAGATGGGCATGTCTCTGTATGAGCCCCTGAGGGACCTCTACAAGGACGAGGTCAGGGACCTCGCCAGGATGCTGAACGTTGCCGCCTCGGAGAGGCAGCCCTTCCCGGGACCGGCCCTCGCGGTGAGATGCTTGGACGAGGTCACGCCGGAGAACATCGAGGTCGTCCGCGAAGCATGCTACATCGTGGAGGATGAGATCAGGAAGGCTGCGGAAGCGGGAAAGATGGAGCTCCCCTGGCAGTACTTCGCTGTGCTGCTTCCTTCCAAATCCGTAGGAGTCCAGGGAGACAGGAGGGCGTACGGAAGGACCATAGCGATCCGCGCGGTGGCATCCATAGACGGTATGACGGCCACCTATGCGAAGATCCCCCTCGATGTCCTGGATGCGATGAGTCAACGCATCACGAACACCATGAAGCAGTCCGTGAACCGTGTCGTCTACGACATAACGAACAAGCCTCCCGCGACCATAGAGTGGGAATGAAAACACATGCCCCTCCGGGGGCTGTTCTTTATAATCACATATTTTTATCCTCTTTATATATTAAACACCAAAATTTTAAGGACAGTGCAATTTTTCTGCTTATAACATTTTAAGGGTAGTGTAGAAATTGACCATAAAACATTTTAAGGACAGTGCATATTATAGATTATGGCGATGAAGAGGAAGATCTATTCGAAACTGCTCGAATGGAAGACGGAGAGCAACGGACAATCCGCATTGCTCATCGAAGGGGCCAGACGTGTCGGCAAGAGCTTCATCGTCGAGGAATTCGGAAAAAACGAGTACGATTCCTACATCCTGATCAACTTCGGAAAGGTCGGGAAGGCATTCAGGGATCTGTTCGATGACCTATCTGACATCCCCTTGGTCCTTCAGAAGATCTCCAGCATGATGCGTGTCAAGCTGTATGAGCGCAGATCCCTCATAATATTCGACGAAGTTCAGAAATTCCCCCGCGCCAGAGAAGCAATCAAATTCCTTGTCGCCGACGGCAGATACGACTACATAGAGACGGGCTCGCTCATCTCCATTCATGAGAACGTGAAGGACATCATCATCCCTTCCGAAGAGAAACGCATAAGGATGTACCCGATGGACTTCGAGGAGTTCTGCTGGGCCCTGGGCGATGAGACCACCGTTCCATTGATCAGGGAACATTTCGAAAAGAAACTGGCGCTCGGAAACGACCTGCACAAATCCATCATGGACCAATTCAGAAAGTACATGATAGTCGGAGGGATGCCAAAAGTTGTTGAGATATACGCTGCCACCCTCGATTTCGGAAAGGCGGAGGAACAGAAGAGGATGATCCTGGACCTCTACCGTGAAGACATCTCGAAAAAGGCCAAAGATAACAAACTGAGGACCATGAAGCTGTTCGAATCCATACCCTCAGAGCTATCCAAACACGACAAGAGAGTAGCGTTATCAGATATTGAGAAGCATGGCCGGATGAACAGCTTTGACGAACCTATCTACTGGCTGGAGGATTCGATGATAGCTAACGCTTGCTACAACTCCACCGTCCCCAGCGCTGGACTGAATCTGAACACCGACCTGTCCTCGGTAAAGCTGTACATGGGCGATACGGGCCTGCTCGTAAGCCTGGCCATAAACGAGAACGAATCAATAGAGCATGACATCTACGATTCCATCCTCAACGACAAAATGCATCTGAACGAGGGTATGTTCATGGAGAACATCGTCGCCCAGACCCTGAAGAGCAACGGACACAAGCTGTTCTTCCACACATTCTATAAGGACGACGGGAAGAACCGCTACGAGGTAGACTTCCTCGTGAGGCACGGGAAGAAGATCGATCCGATAGAGGTGAAATCCAGCGGTTATTCCAACCATTCCTCGCTGGACTACCTGATGAAGAAGCACTCCAAGACACTTGGACAACCATACATCCTGTTCTCGAAGGATCTGAAGAAAGAAGGGAACATCCTTTTCCTACCGTTGTACATGGCGATATGCCTGTGAGTGCAGTATTTCTTGATTGTTTTTTATCCGGCTATATACGGATAAAAAATTGATAAAACATGTATTTGGATATACAAGAATCATTTTCTGGCACATTGTTCAATACTGCTTTTTGGAATAATATCATTTTCAAAAGCCTTTCATAGAATGATAGTTCGATAAAGAATACGTTTAAATTGCATCCACGAATCCTATGGCTGATGAAAGTCTACGTCATCGACAACGGAAGCCAGTGGACGCATCGCGAGTGGCGCGTCCTGAGATACCTCAAGGTCGAAACCAAGATTGTACCGAACACCACGCCGTTCGACGAGATCAAGGACGTGGACGGTCTGATCCTCTCCGGAGGCGCACCCAACGTCGCCACCGAAGGCGCGGCTATGGGCAACAACGGGGAATATCTGGACAAGGCAGACTTCCCAATATTGGGGGTGTGCGCAGGGATGCAGTTCCTTTCAGAGCATTTCGGCGGTACGCTCGGCCCGGGATCCACACCCGAATTCGGTGCCGTCCCGCTGAAAGTTACGAACCACGACGATCTCTTCAGGGGTCTTCCAGACGAGTTCACGGTATGGGCATCCCACAACGACGAAGTCAAAGTGGTCCCGGAGGGCTTCGATGTCATCGCATATTCCGACGGATGTCCCCATGAGGCGGTCCGCTGCAGGGACAGACCGATCTGGGGAGTGCAGTTCCATCCTGAGGTCGAGAACACCGAGCACGGGGTGGAGATCTTCCAGAACTTCCTCAGGATAATAGAAGAGCACGATTACTGACGCTTTTCAGCCAATAATGGTAAGAAAAGGAATTTACTTACTATTCTTTCTAAAATTCAGTAGGGAACATGAAGACCAAGGAGGAGTTCATCGCGGAGCGCAAGGAGACCATGGAATTCATGATCTCCATGTACTGCAGGAAGAAGCACGGTCAGGACCTGTGCGAGGACTGCATGGAACTGAGGGATTACGCCTTCGAGCGCATCGACAGCTGCATGAACAACGATTCACAGGTCAGATGCGCAGGCTGTCCAGCACGCTGCTACAATTCGGAGATGCGCGATAGGATCCAAGATGTGATAGGATTCAGCAGACCGCGCATGATCCTGCATCCTACGATGCTCTTCAAGAAGTACTGAGGATCATTCCATCGGCACGGTCTCACCGCCGCACTTCGGGCACTTCTTGAGACTGGTCGCCACGGCGCACCTCGGACACACCCTGTCCGTGCGATCGTCCTGAACGATATTGGACATTGCCTTCTCCGATTCGAGCAGCCTGCGGCTCTCCACCTCGCGTCTCTTGGAAGCCATGTGCAGTCCGATACCCAACCTGTATTTGACGGTATCTGGATACGGTCATTCCAAATTGACCAACTATGTACATTTACATTCGTTGGATGTTATTTCCAAAAATAGATCTCAAAAAATTCGTAATGGTTTGTTTCCGGAGGATTGACCTCCGGAATTATTGATTTCAATTCTTCTCGTCCTCTTCCTCTTCGGAAGTCTCGGGTTCCTCGTCGAATCCCTCGTCGAACTCGTACTCGTCCTCCGCCTCGAAGAGATCGTCGGCGACGATCCTCATCCATTTGAAGGCTTCCTTGTTGGACTTCTTGACGCCGGTACCGTAATGATACATCAATGCGAGATCGTACATCGCGTTGGTAACACCCTGTTCCGCTGCCTCCTTCATCCATTTGAAGGCGTCCTTGTAGGACTGCTTCGTGCCCTTTCCTTCAAGATACATGGTGGCGACAGCATACTGTGCCAGCGCATGGTCCTCCTTGGCGGACATCAGATACCATTTAAACGCTTCCTTCTTGGACTTCTTCACCCCGAATCCGGTGAAATACATCTCGCCGAGGTCGAACTGAGCATACGGGTTGCCCTGTTCCGCGGCCATCTTGAACCACGTGCGGGCCTTCTCGAAGGACTGCTCGACGTACTCCCCGTCAAGATACACCAATCCGAGGAAGTACTGCGCGTTGGAGTTGCCCATGCCTGCGGCATCCTCGTAGAGCTTGATCGCCTGCTTCTTGGACTTCCTGACATCCGGATCGTACAGGTACATCCCCGCAAGGTCGCACATCGCATCCGAATGCCCCTGCTTCACTGCAGCCTTATACCATTTCAAGGCCTCTTCCGTGGACGCCTCGATCCCGTCTCCCCATGAATAGAGCCTTGCGATGCAGAACTGCGCATCGGCATTGCCCTGCTCGGCAGACTTCAGATACCATTTAGCTGCCAGCTCGGGAGAGAAATGCTTGTCAAAGACGTCGTAGTAGATGTTCGCGAGCTCGTACTGAGCCTCTGCATCCCCGTCGGATGCCTTTATGACCAGCTGATCGAATTTATCTGCCATGCTGTCAAGGATGGGTCTCTTTGGATAAAAATGTACAACGTTAAGATATGCTAGGTCATTCCATCTGGATAGATGGCGGATATATAATCCGCGTCTAAGAGAGTAAGATTGTCAGTGGAATTGTAAGACCTCACGGACTCTCCGATGAACACACCTCGCTCCTTTATATATGCCGAATTCAAGACGGGTAATGTTATCAGTCCGTTTCACTCCGGACAAGACTGGGTACGCATCGAATCGCCATCCAACAATATCACTCGGATCGGCCGGGAGGAGCGTCAACCCTATACTCCCGGCCAAAATCCACTCTTTTTGCGAAATCAACGAACCATCAAAAGTTTAAAGACAGGCTCTGCCGATGGCATCCGCGATGGATTCGAACCAGCGCTTCCTCCTGAAGGCATTCAGGAAATACTACAAGGCGAACACGCCCGCATTACCGGACAGGTTCACCCGCAGGGAGTTCGGATTCATGTTCTTCGACAAGACCTTCGTCCAGAGGCACATGGCCTTCGACAACTCTGCAGAACTGCACAGGTTCATGGCCGGACAGGTACCGTCCCACAGCTACTACTCCACATCCTACTACCGCAAGCCCGACGCACCCACGATGGACGAGAAGGGATGGATGGGAGCTGAATTAATATTCGACCTCGATGCCGACCACCTGGAGGGCGCTGGGAACATGACCTACGCCGAGATGCTGATAGAGATCCGCTCGCAAATGATGCATCTGGTAGACACCTTCCTGATGGACAACTTGGGATTCCAGGAAGACCAGATACACATCACGTTCTCCGGCGGGAGGGGATACCACGCGCACGTCAGGACACCGGACATAATGGGATTGGGTTCCCCAGAGAGAAGGGAGCTGGTGGATTTCATCACAGGTTCAGGACTCAACATCGATTGGGTATTCCCGTACAACAGGGTGGCCACATCACAGATCACCACGGGGAACGGGGTGCGCACCAACGTCGCCAAAGACCGCCTTATCCCCCCTGCGGATTCAGGCGGATGGAAGCTGATGATGAGGAACGCGTTGATGGATGTTGTGAACGATCTGTGCGACGGGGACGTGAAGGAATTCAAGAAGGAATACCCCAGCATCAAAGGAAGCCAATCCGCCACGCTCTTCAAGGCCCAAGAGGAGCTGAAGAAGACCAGAGGGCTGCTGTTCGAGAAAAGCACCATGGCCATGCTATCGCCGTCAACACAGAACATCCTCGTGAAGATAATGAAGGAGGACATGGCACCCCGCCTCTCGGGAGAGGTCGACGAACCCGTCACGGCAGACATCAAGAGGCTGATCCGTCTCCCGGGATCCATACACGGCAAGAGCGGATTGAGGGTCACGCCCATAACCCGCGCCGAGCTCACCGATTTCGATCCTCTACAGATGGCTGTGCCCTCGGAATACAGCGACGAAGAAGTCAAAGTGACCATGAAAAAGGACATGGACTTGGACATGAAGGGACAGCACTTCAAGCTCAGCGGAGAGACCACCGTACCCGAGTACGCCGCCATCTTCCTCATAGGAAGGAAATACGCCTCCTACGGATTCGCATCGGAGGAGAGTCAAAAGGAGAAACTCTTCTGAGCTGGCACATTGCATTCATCCCAGCATTTCCTCCGTTTTCGATACGCTGGACCGTCGTATGCAACCCTAAATTGTACGCGATATCTTTATTAATAGGTCCTTTATCACGTGGTTTAGGTAATTAAAATGAAAGCATTCCTCGTATCAGGAACCTATGCCGACCCCAGGCAGAGGCAGCAGCCTTTCGCTGTAGAGATGGCCGCTGACGATGAGGCGGCAGTCAAGGAGAAGGCACTCTCGACAATCGGAAGCAAGCACAAGCTGAAGAGATGGCAGATCAACATCGCCGAGGTCAGGGAGCTCTCCGCAGAAGAGGTCACCAACCACGTCGTGAAATACCAGATCGGTGAGTGAACGTGAACGACGACGAACTCCGTCAGATGCTCGCTCTGATGGAAAGCTACAAGAACAGGACCGAGGCACTCAGCCGTCAGGTCAACGTTCTGCGCTCGACCCTCGACGAGGTCAACATGGCCAACGAGTCGATCAAGGCCCTGCTCGCCGCCAACGAAGGCGATGAGATCATGGTCCCTATCGGAGCTTCGTCCTTCATGAACGTCAAGGTCGCCTCCAACAAGAACATCATCGTGGGAATCGGATCCAACATCTCCGTCGAGAAGACCCCCGAGGATGCAAGCCAGTACATGGAGGCGAACGCCGCGGAGCTCACAGAGGCCCTCAAGAAGACCGTTGACGCGCTCAACGAGGTCCAGAAGGCCCTGTCCACCGTTTCAGAAGCGGTGCAGATCGAGTATATGAACAGACAGCAAACCCCAATGCAGTGAGTGGTAAGGGATGTTCGATTCTCTCAAATCCAAGCTGAAAGGATTGTTCAGCAAGGCCGACAAGGAACTCGACAGGGACGAGATCCTCGGCAAGGAGAACGAACAGACCGCCGCTCCTGAAAAACAAATTCAGGATTCTACACCGGCACAGCCGGAACAGCCCAAACTCTCCAGGAAGGAGATGCTGAAGCTCCAGAAGCAGCAGAAGGCCGCAGGGGCACATAAGTCATCCGAGATCGTATCGGAGAGCGGCGGAAAGAAGATCAAGGATTCAGCACTGGACGAGATCCTCGACGAGCTGTACTTCACATTGCTGGAAGCAGATGTCGCCGTCCCCGTTGCGGATAAGATCAAAGACGGTGTTAGGGAGAACCTCCTCGGCAAGAAGTACGACCGCTCCTACTCCCTCGAAGAGGTTGTGGAGATGGCCGTCAAGGACGCCGTAAGGGATGTCCTCGAGATCAACGAGTTCGACTTCGACAGCTGGATCGCCGAGCAGAAGAGGCCCACCGTCATCATGTTCGTTGGTATCAACGGTACCGGAAAGACCACAGCGATCGCTAAGATCGCCAAGCGTCTCCAGGACCAGAACAAGACCGTCGTCATGGCCGCATGCGACACCTTCAGGGCAGGTGCGATCGAGCAGCTGTCCATACACGCCGAGAAGCTCGGATGCAAGATCGTCAAGCAGACTCAGGACGCGGACCCCGCGGCCGTGGCATACGATGCAGTAGAGCACGCCAGGTCCAAGATGAGAGACGTCGTCCTCGTTGACACCGCTGGACGTATGCAGACCAACAGCAACCTCATCGAAGAGATGAAGAAGATCGTAAGGGTCGCCAAACCCGACCTGAAGGTCTTCGTAGGCGACTCCCTGGCAGGCAACAACGCCATAGAGCAGGCGAAGGTCTTCGATGACGCCGTAGGTATCGATGCAGTGATCCTCACCAAGATCGACACCGACGCCAAGGGCGGAGCCGCTTTATCGATTGCTCACACCATCGGCAAGCCCATCGCATTCGTCTGCAACGGTCAGGAATACGGCGACATCGTCAAGTTCAACACCGAGTGGATGATCGAAAGGATGTTCGAGTGATCACATACAGAGCTTGTAGATCACTCTGGCGAACACCTTCGTATCGTTTATCAGATTGTCTACCTTCAGATACTCGTTGGGCGCATGCAGCGAACCGTCACCGGTCTGCCATGCATAAGCATCGAAACCCTTCAGCCTGAAGAAGTTCGCACAGGTGCCTCCTCCTATTCCGACCGCATAGGGCTCGATGCCGCGCACCTCCTTGACAGAATCGCGGAGCGCTTTGAATCCTTCCGACTCAATCGATGATTGTCTTCCCGCTACGGCCTTCTGCAGGACCTCCACGGTGATCTTGGCCCCTGTGGATTCCGCATATACCTGGGCGGTCTCGTTCACCATGCTCAGGACGACATCCGGATCGTATTCGGGATTCAAGCGTATGTCCAGACAGAACTCGTCGTAACCCGGGATCGTGTTCACGTTCTCAACCGTGGCGATCCTCTTGGTAGGCTCGAAAGTGGAATTCTTGGGCAGATAAAGGTCGTTCCTACCATCGAATCTGCTGTCGAACGATTCGATCAGGTCCATGAGTAACATGGTAGAGACCTTGTAGGCGTTGATCCCCAGATTGGGAGTGGATGCATGGGTGGTCTTCCCTTCCACACATACCTTCAACCACAGGATGTGCTTCTCCCCGACGGCTATGTCCTCCCCGTTGGGGGAACAATGGTCGGGCACCATTATGATGTCGCCCGGTGCGAATATACTCTGATCGATGAGATACTGGATACCATGGACGCTTCCGGTCTCCTCGTCGGCCACAAGGGCCAGGCCCAGGGACATCCCCTCGAGCTCGAGCCCGTTGAACTGTTTGGCGGCGAATATGGAGGATATGACGGACTGACCGTCGTCCTCCGTTCCCCTTCCATATATCTTGCCGTCCCTCAGCTCCGGTTCGAAAGGCAGGGATTCCCATAGCTCCAAATCCCCTACGGGCACCACATCCATATGTGCGACGAACCAAAGAGTGCCTTCCTTCTTTCCCTGTTTCACCGCGATGATGTTGGACCTCATCACATTCGGATCCGTTGCATCATGGACATCGTGCCTGGTGACGGTATCGAAACCGGTTAACAGGGTCCAGAGGTAATCCGCTTTCTTGGATTCGCCGTCTCCGCCGTTTATCGGTGCGAGTGCGGGTATGCGTATCATATCCATCATGGAATCGATGATCTCCTGCTTCGAGGACTCGATATCCTCCATGATGATCTCGAGGGATTTCATGCCCTGATGATGCACATCTTTGGTTTTACCGTTGTCGATTCATTCGATTACGATCCTCTTGGACAGGTCGATGAAATGTTCTGAGGACCAGTCTGTAGGGATATTACTTCTAGTAACGAATAGACCAAGATCATCCAGGGCGCTGTCGTAATCAATAACATTGAAACGATTCTCCAATATCGTTAATAAAGCATCCTTGTCCAACTCTGATTCTTTCACCAGACCCTCTCTCATTAGATTGCTCTCAAGGAAACGCATGTTTATTGGTATACCCTTTCTGATATACCACTCGAAATCATATAGGTCGCGACCTTTGATACGTTGTCTCCAATGACGCGTTATTACTGCCGAAGTCTTTCCGGCAAATAAACTCGGGAAATCTAGTAGCGTTGCTGAATATTGGAATGGATCGTTCTTACGCACATGTTCGAGACCGAAACCGCCAGGAGTCTCTTTATCAATATCCACCTTGACGTCGGTCAACGCATTAGGGTGGATATACTTCATAACCGATTCAGGGAACCCCATGACCTGGAGCATATCCCTCGTATTACCCTTTATCTTGAATCCACAGATGTTTCCATCTTCCTTGTCCCTCTTTTGTATGTTGAAGGTCAACCCGAACGAATCGAGTTCATCCTGTATGTATCCGGACAAACCATCGAGATCCACTTTATGGCGGTCTTTGACGACACAAAAATCAAGATCTTCCGAGAATCTGTCCAAATCGTGGAATATCCTCAGAGCGGTTCCTCCCTGGAATGCCGCATACCCAAAAAAACCGCTGCGAGAAAGTCCTGAAAGCACAATCTCCTGAAGGTACTGCCTCGCATGATTAACTGAATCTACGGGGTTTTCCGGATGGTTCTTTATGATGGATTGCAAGAGATTCATTGGGATGCCTCCTCTGAGCAGAGATAGCGGTCAAGCATCGATACGTTTCTGCACCTATACAATTCACTATACTCCTTGATTGTCTCCTTATTGAGATTGAACAACAGATCCTCTTCCAACCTCATGTCGTCAAATAAGAGCTCCTCGAACTCACTCAAATTAATCGCAGGCCTTACCTTATACAGCTTATCGCACAGTGCCTTCTCCATGGTCGCCATATAAAAAGCGTGATCTCTAATACTCATATACTCTACCCCCAAATGGAACACCTGAGATGGAACATCGGAATAATAAAAGGAGCAAATATCTGTATTGAAGACCTTATCCTTGCGCTTCTTATACGTTGCACAAGATACATTATAAGGGTGCTCGGGAATCATACCATAGTATGAAAGTGCGTAATCGAAAGAGATGTACGAAGGTCCGTATATCGCCTGTGCCAGAGCTATATTTGGAACGGTCCTATCATCCTCGTAGAGGTCTCTCTTCAACTTCATGTACTTGCCCGACTTGACCTCTCTGCTCAGCTTCATGCGAGGGTTGGAATAAGACTCTTCCTTGAACGAATAGGTGTCGAGGATCATCTCTCCTGTATATATCATAATTTCTCCATTTAATAACAGATATTAAAAGATGGTGCCGCGCCGTTGGTCCTAGAGCCCGTACAGATTATTGCATCAAAGAAAAGATAAATTGAGGGCCTTTCGGCCCTGAAATGTTTGTAAGAATCACTCGACGTATTCTTTGATGAAGCCTTCCTTCATCATCTGGGCGGTGAGGTTCCTTGACCTGGTGATCATGAACTCTGCCCTGTCATGCATCTCCTGCTTGGAGAGCTTGAGCCTGGCAACGCCCTGCTCCTGAGCCTTCGCTCCGACAGCGACTGCCTCGTCGATGAAGACCTCGGTCTCCGACATGGTCGGAACGATGTACTCGGGGGTGATTCCCTTCTTCTCTGCAGATGCGGCCAATGACCTGGCCGCAGCGATGCACATCTCGTCCGTGATCGTCTTTGCTCTTACATCGAGCACACCGCGGAAGATTGCGGGGAATCCCATGGAGTTGTTGACCTGGTTGGGGAAGTCGGACCTTCCGGTTGCGAAGATCTTGCATCCGTGCTCCTTGGCCTCCCAAGGCCAGATCTCGGGGATCGGGTTGGCGGTGGCGAAGATGACGGGGTCGTCCGCCATGAGGTCGACGTACTCAGGAGGTATGGTTCCGGGTCCGGGCTTGGATGCCGCGATGACGATATCCGCTCCCTCGAACGCTTCCTTCATTCCTCCGGTCTTTCCTGCACCGTTGGTCTTCTTACAGATCTCCCACTTCTGCCTGAATCCCTGCTCCACGTCCGTCCTGGACTGATTGAGGATTCCCTTGGAGTCGCACATGCACATGTGCTCGGGCTTGAATCCGGTCGCGAGGAGGAGCCTTGCGATTGCGATGGATGCCGCTCCCGCTCCGATGACGGTGATGTTCGCATCCTCGAGCTTCTTTCCCACGAGCTTCATTGCGTTGATAGCTCCAGCGACCTCGACGGTAGCGGTCCCCTGCTGGTCGTCATGCCATACGGGGATCTTGCAGTCCCTCCTGAGCTCGTCGAGGATGTCGAAGCACTTGGGGTTCGAGATGTCCTCGAGGTTGATTCCTCCGAACGAGGGTGCGATGAGCCTGACGGTCTCGATGATCTTGTCGGGGTCCTTGGTGTCCAGACAGATCGGGACACAGTCCACTCCTCCGAGATACTTGAACAGCATCCCCTTTCCTTCCATGACGGGCATGGCGGCCTCGGGACCGATGTCTCCCAGACCAAGAACGCGTGTTCCGTCCGATACGACCGCAACGGTATTCCATTTCCATGTGTGCTCGTAGACCTTGTCGGGATTGGCAGCGATGTCCTTACAGGGCTCCGCAACTCCCGGCGAGTACCAAACGGAGAAGTCGTCGAAGGACCTTACACATGCCTTCGGTACGACCTCGATCTTTCCCCCGTAGTAGGGGTGCATCTTCATGGCGTCCTGTCCGGGCTTCTTCGCCTTGGCCAGACGCTCCTCTACGCTAATTTCCTGGTCGTTTGCCATTTCATTCACCTCGATACGTGCTGATACCCATCGCCAGCCGTAGTCGGTAATGACCCCAATTCCTATCTTAGATATTTAAAAATGCATGGCAGGGCAGTCCCTGCCATTACAGACCAACGAACCGGCGAATGTTTTATTAGACGAGAGGAAAATGGATAGCTGATGGGAAAAGAAACAATTCTAGCGGACGAGACAATAAAGAGAATAATCCACTGCAGGAAATACATCAAAGAAAGCATAGATCTGAACCATATGCCGATGTCAGAGGATGGAAGGTTCCGCAAAAAGAGATATGACCTGGTTTGCGACGACTACGACTGTAAAATCGTAATCAGACAAAACACTGATCGTCCTGATAACTTTTCCATAATTCTGGTCTGCAAGGACATGTCTAGAGGGGAAATACCCATTATCCGTTTCAACGGAAACCATGGAAGCCATAGGAACAGATTAGAGAACGAAACGATTAACGGCCCCCATATCCATATAATGACAGAGAGATACCAATTGCACTCGACACATCCTGATGGATTTGCTGAACCTGCAAACGGATACAAGGACCTCGAAGGTGCATTCAAATTGTTCCTGGAAAGGGTAAACATTTCAGACATAAAACTAAAAGAAACCAAAAAACTGGAGGACTTTCAATGAGTGAAATCATCGAACAGATAAAAAGGTCAATATGCCATGCATATGGTCTGGACGACCTTGGTAATGGTGATTACCTTATCCATACCAACAAATACTTCGATGATGGCGATGAGCTGCACATAGTCCTCAAAATCTTATCAAACGGTTACGAATTGACAGATGAAGGCCACACATTGATGTGGCTTTCTTACGAAGATTATAACTTCACACCGATACGCGAATCGATACGCGACAAGATAATCGAACAAAACGGAGTAAAACTGGATGAGGGACGCATTACCGTTATTTTTGACGACCTAGAATCTGTGGGCGATGCCCTATCGTCAATGGAGCAGGCCATAATCCAGATTGCAGACATGAGAAGATTAAGCAGAAACAATGTAGCCAATACTTTCTTCGATGATATTCTTGAGTCCTACCGTAATTCTCCTCTTGCTAACAGATGTGACTTCAAAAAGAAGATCCAACTCGGAACAGATACAATCGAACCGGATGTGTATATCGATGATGACCACCCTGTTCTTGTATTTGGTGTAAACAATTCTGAAAGAGCAAAAGAAACGTTCATCAACCTTCTTTTCGCCCGCAATTCGGATGTCAAATACAGAACGATCGTCGTAATCGATGAAGATGCAGAAATTCCAAAAAAGGATCATAAACGTCTGATCAACACAGCTGACAGGCCGATAGTCGGATTAGAAGATATGATAAAAGTCACAGAAGATTTTGTTCGGACCTGATAGAATCACTTTCGATGATATCATCGCCATATCCATCTGAGGAAATGAAATGCCCAAAGAGATTGTAATAGCTCTGATCGACGGATACATCGACGACCCCGCAGCGTTGGGTGTACCGCCGTACATCTCCCCGATGATCCGCTCCATAGCAGGCGCAGCCTTGGACGCAGGAGCGGACAGGGTGGAATACATCTCCATAGACATGATTAGGAAGCACAGGAAACTGCCCGATGCTGCCGTCTCTGTATTATTGTCAGGGAACACTGTGCCAGGCAAGTATCTGAGGACCATGCCAATGTCCCTCAAGGAGCTTGCAGAGATCACTCCGAAGCTCAAGGGCTGGAAGATGATAAGCGGCTCCGCCGCCGATTCCAAAGAGGCTGAGGCATTCGACTTCATAATCAAGAAGGACCCCGCCGCATCGCTGTACGACGGCATCTCAGGCAAGGAGGTAGGGGAGCGCTACAGGACCCTCGAGGAATGGAACAGATGGATGCTCCTGGGTACGGATATCGTCACTCAGCACCAGGACTTCCCGGAACCGCTGGTGGCCGAAATTGAATCTTACAGGGGATGCCACCGCTACAAATCAGGAGGATGCTCCTACTGCATTGAACCGCTGAAGGGCAAACCCCTCATGAGGTCGCCCGAGGACATCTTGGCAGAGGCTAAGAAGCTCAGGGATCTGGGAGTCAAGAACATACGTGTCGGAGGCCAGACGTGCATAGTGTCCTACGGTTCCGAGGATGATTCTGAGACGCCCCGCCCCAATCCGGGTGCTGTGAGAGAACTGTTCGAGGGCCTTCATTCCATGGGATTCGACACCATACATGTGGACAACGCGAATCCAGCTGTGATCTCGTCCTATCCCGAGGAATCCGAGGAGATACTCCGCATCCTGGCCGACAATTGCACCGACGGGAACGTACTGGCCCTAGGGATGGAATCCGCAGATCCCTTCGTCATCACTGAGAACAACCTCAACAGCACATCCGAGCAGGTCTTGGATGCGGTCAGGCTCATCAACAAGGTAGGTTCAGAAAGAGGAGAACGCGGAATGCCCAAGCTCCTTCCCGGGATCAACATTATATGCGGTCTGGACGGGGAGACCAAGGATACCTACAGTATGGACATGGAGATCCTCGAGAGGATCAGGGACGAGGGACTCATGGTCCGCCGCATCAACATCCGCCAGGTGCTCCCGGTCAGGAGACCGTTCGACGTCAAGGTGGACCAGCGCAGGTTCAAGAAGTTCAAGGAGGATATCAGGGAGAATATAGACCGCGCCATGCTGGAGCGCATAGTTCCGTACGGAACCATCCTGAAGGATGTCTACATGGAGCTGAACGACGGGAACACAACATTCGGCAGACAGATAGGCTCCTATCCCCTGCTCGTAGGGATCCCTTACAAGGTGGACACCGACGAGTTCCATGATGTATTCATAACGGACTGGGGATTCCGCTCCATAACCGGGATAACCTATCCCTTTGATATCAACCACATGCCTATGTCCTCGCTTGCAGGACTCCCCGGGATCGGCAAGAAGAGGGCCAGCAAGCTTGTCATGGAGAGGCCTTTCAAGTCATTTGAAGAACTGGCCGAAGTGATCGAGGACCCCTCTGTGGTCGAAAAACTGAAGGATATGATCATCCTGGGGTGATCACTCGAAGAACTCCACGTTCCCGTGATCTATATCGTACATGGCACCGACGATCATCAGACCTTCCCTGCCTTCCTTCCCTTCGCTGATGTCGCGGACGCTGTTCTCCACGTTGAGTCTGGACGCCTTATCGGGATCCTTCTCATCCCCGATGGCATCGGAGATGACCTTGATTATCTGAAGGGAGTGTCCTTCGTTGAATCCGTTCAAAGCCTCTGCGATGGCTCCGCACTTGGTGTGGCCCAGAACAACGATAAGTTTGCATCCCAGATGGTCCACGGCATACTCCAGGCTGCCATAGGTGTTGATGTCGTCCACGATGTTGCCTGCGGTCCTGATGACGAAAAGCTCACCGATGCCGGCTGAGAATATGACTTCGGGAATGACACGGGAATCGGAACAGCTCACTATGGCCGCATAAGGATGCTGGCCGTTGTCCGCGGCATCGATTATCCTCTCTACCGTGATGTCCCCGCAGTACTCCGCCTTCTCCACGAAGAGCCTGTTGCCGTCCTTGAGCCTCTTCAGCGCATCCTCCGCTGAGATGTTCCCCTTAGGTGCCTTGTGAACCATATCGGATGGATATCGTGCCGTGCAATATATCTGTTAACCCTGCACTGACGGCGGATGTCAAACGTTATCTATCTGTACGTTCGTCATTCGGCCATGGACACGAAACGTGCTGCAAGGTATCCGTTCCTAAGGGAATCGGCGGAGTTCGCGGACAAGAACTCGGCCGACCTGGAATCCCTTCTCACGTCGGAATCCTACGCTCCCGCACGCACCAGGGGCAGGGAGAGGGTCCTCCAGGCGCTGGAGAGGTCCGAGGTGTCCTATGTGGAGCTCATGACTGATTACGACAGATTGATCGAGGTCATGTCCTATCCTTACGCAAGGATGCTGGTCTCCCAGGTGGGCGACCGTTTCCTCACCAAGAGATATGCCCTATCAGAAGCCGTACGGATGAATGATCTCCTGAGCAAGGAGGACAGGGACACCGTACTGATGGTTTCCGAGGAGCTGGGAGTCAATTCTACAGTGGCCCGCGACGGGACCATCCACATGAACTTCCCAGATTTCCTCAGGTTGTCCAGCAGACTGAACAGCGTTGACTGGAAACTGATCAACAGCGACATCCACCACGGCGTGGTTTATCTCCCTCAGGAGAAGTTCAGCCGTCTGATGCAGAATGCACTCCAGGACAAAATCGAATCGGAATTGCCGCTTCTCACGCCTGACGAGTACAAGAAATACCTGGCAGGGGACGTAACCGCGGTCGCAATGGCCCTGGCGGACACCAAGATCAAGATGAGCCCCACCAACGGCGAAGGGATGAAGACGGAGTTCCTCCCGCCCTGTCTAGTGCACATACTGGAGATGTCCAGGAACGGACTGAACCTGCCGCACAGCGCAAGGTTCGCGATAGTGACGTTCCTGAAGGCATTGGGATTGGGGTATGAGGATATCATCAGGGTGTTCGCGGAATCCCCGGACTTCGACGAATCCAAGTCGGAATATCAGATCAAGCACATCATGGGAGAGCTGAGCGGAGGCGAGGGATATTCCCCGCCAGAATGCAAGACCATGAAGACCAACGGTCTCTGCTACAATCCCGACAGGCTCTGCGAGCAGGAATGGATGAACCATCCGCTGAAGTACTACAGGACGAAGATGAAGGACAGGGACAAGAACAGTGCTGCCCCTGCACCTGAAGACAAACCTACTGGCACTGAGTGACTGCCACTATATTCTTAGTCAAAAAACGATGAAAAAACTAGCGTCAAAATAATGAACCCTATAGATTTCGCAAGAGGTGAGAAAACTGAATTCTGATGTCGACAATGCAACCATGTGCATGAACATATTGATCAATACAGTTGGACTTGTTGATGCTGAGCGTTTTATCGCATATGTGAACAGACAAGGGTTCGACTATACTGTCTGGAGAAGACATATCTATGATGGTAAAACGTCCGAAGAAATAGAGAAAATGACCTCGAATTATATGAGAAATCATCCGATTCCAGAAGATGTCAGAAAGCGTATCGAGTCTTATCGCAAAGACCATCCATATGACAGATCTTCCGACCCAGGAAATCTCAGATCCGCAGAAGATTAATTGGAATCACTCCTTCTTCTCGTTCTCCATCTTCCCAAGGTTCTTCCATGTGATGATGGCCCTCTGGATGGCTGTCAAGTTTCCGACCACGGCGAACCAGAGCATCATTATCTCCAGCCAGTTGAGATCGAACGCCCAGAATCCGAGATCGATGTAGAACGATCCCAGGTCGAATATCTCCATTATGTACTGGATGAGCGGGAACAATGTGGACAGCACGACCCTGTCCGCACGGCCCAGCAGGCCTGCGTAGAGACGGGGTGCACCGATGGCCTGTGCCTGTGTTCCCATGTAGGATGTCAGAAGGACACCGACCAGAGCTAGCATACCAAGGTAAGGGTTGCACCAGTATGCGCAGAAGGCTATTCCGCCGATCATGAACACATCGGCGTACCTGTCGAAAACGTGGTCGAGATAGTCCCCTTTAGCGCTGCACTTGTTGCCCAGTTTGGCGATCTTCCCGTCCAGGGCATCGAAATATCCCGATACGATGACCAATGCCGCTCCGACGAGGAGGAGCCAATGCCTGTCATCATCGCCGCTGAGATAGAACACTACACCGCTGAGCAGTGCGACTATGAGCCCCAGCCACGAGACCAGATTCGGATTCACATTGATGAGTCTCTTGGCTACGGGGGCCAATGCGAAATCGGCCTTCGCTCTCTGTCCGTCTAGAACCATTTGTCCATCTCCTGCGACCAGTCGGTCTTTCCAGGTAGGTAATCGTCGGACTCCCCTATTAGTATTTCTTCTATGGAGTCGGCCGAAACTGCAATTCCGTCACGGGAGCAGTCGACCTCCCAAACGGGTATGTCGGAATCGGTCGCCTCGCACAGGATGACGTCCAGGACCTCCGATTGGACGTTCTCACAGACCTTCTGCTCGGAATATCCTCTAGCTCTGAGCCTCTCCGCCAGAACATCCGGATGACATCTCAGCACGATGATCCCGCTGCAGTCCATGAAATGGGAGAGATGGCTGTCCAGGATGTATAGGTCCTTACTCTTGCGATACTCTTCCAGAGAATCGTTCAGATCATCCAGGTCAACCTCGTGGGTGTCCCTCTCGGCATCCAGTTCCCCGAGCAATCCGTGGGCCTTGATATGCTCCTTGCCGTCAATGACGCTGTAACCCCTGGAACGGAGTTCCGCCGAAAGCGACGTCTTCCCGGTCCCGGGGGTGCCCGTGAGGGCATAGAGTGTCATGAGATCTCTCTGAGATAGGGCTCCGCCCTCTCCATGACCGCATCCCAGGTGGGGATGTGCGTAAGAGCGCCGGTCTCCTCGATGACGAACGATGCCACCGTGGAAGCGATGGTGAGCGCCTCCGGGATCTCATATCCCTTGTAGAGCGCGGTGTAGAATCCGGCCCTGTAGGTGTCACCGCATCCAGTCGGATCGGCTATCCTCTCGGCCTTCACCGTAGGGATCTTTATGATTTCCTCTTTGACCTTAGCGACGCTTCCCTCAGCCCCATGGGTGCAGACGACCAGATCGACGTCTGCATCCGTTATCTCCTTCAGTCCGGCATACTTCTTCAGCGATTCAGCCTCGAAGTTATTGCAAAAGAGAGCATCGGACCTTGACAGAGCCTGTGGGAAGTTATCGGAATTCCAGATCCTGTGGGATTCCTGGGCAGGGTCGATGGCGATTTTTGTCTTCGACCTTATCTCATCCATGACCCTGATGTAGTAGGAGGGCTGTCCGGTGCAGAAGTGGGTGTACTTCGACTTCTGGGCATTCTTGGTTAGGAGGATGTCCAGGTCGTCGGCGAATCCCTGCGGTCCCTGGTAGAACACGACCTTCTGCGTCATATTGGGATCGTTGACGACGACCGCCCCCGATGTCTCGAACTTGTCCACATGGAGGAACTCGTCCAGGATCAATCCTGAATCGGCTATCTCCTTCTCGTACATTCCCGGGAAGTCGTTCCCCACGAAGGCGCAGAGCGCCGTTGGACATCCAAGCTTCGCAGCTGCGACAGCAATGTTCGTACCGGTGCCGCCCAGAGTCGTCAGTTTCGTGATGATGTCCTCAGTGGTGTTGTCCGCGGGGAACTTCCTCACGGTGAGGATCTGGTCGACGGTCACGTGGCCGTATACGGACAGGAAGGGTTCGCTCATGTTCCCTCTTTCCATCCGGTGGTGTATCTCACCTGGTCGTCGCTGAGCTTGTCGATGAGAACTCCCATGGAATCGAGCTTGATCGCTGCGATCTTGTTGTCGATCTCGTCGGGCACCCTGTAGACTGTAGGCTGCATATCCTTGTAATTCTGACTCATGTAGACGATTCCCAGTGCCTGAGTGGCGAAGGACATGTCCATGATCTCTGCGGGGTGTCCCTGACCTGCGGCCAGGTTCATCAGGCGTCCCTCTCCGATAAGGTAGATCCTCCTTCCGTCCTTCATCTTGTACTCGTCGATGAACTCGCGGACGCGGGTGCATGTCTCTGATAAAGCGTAGAGATGCTCCTTGTTGATCTCGTTGTCGAAGTGTCCAACATTTCCAACGACGCATCCGTCCTTCATGACCTGGAAGTGCTCCAATGTGAGGATGTCCTTGCATCCGGTGACGGTGAAGACCATGTCGGCCTGCTTTACGGCGTCGATCATCCTCATGACCTGGAATCCATCCATCTTGGCCTCGATGGCCTTGACAGGATCGACCTCGGTGACGATGACGCATGCTCCGAATCCCTTGGCCCTCATGGCGATTCCCTTTCCGCACCATCCGTATCCTGCGACTACGACGGTCTTTCCTGCTACCAGCAGGTTCGTGGAGTTCATCCATCCATCGAATGCGGACTGTCCGGTTCCGTACCTGTTGTCGAAGAGGAACTTCATCTTCGCGTCGTTGACATCCAACACGGGGAACTGGAGTGTACCATCCGCTGCCATCGCTCTGAGACGGGTGACACCGGTTGTGGTCTCCTCGTTCGCAGCTTTGATGTTGGGCAGGACCTCCCTGCGGGTGGTGTGCGCCATTGTGATGAGATCCGCACCGTCATCGATGATGAGGTCGGGGTTCATGTTCAGGACGGTGTTCAGATTAGCATAGTACTCGTCCTGCGACTCCCACTTCTTAGCATACACGTCTAGTCCGTACTCGTCGCGCAGTGCCAGCGCAACCGAATCATCTGTCGACAGGGGGTTGCAGCTCGCGAGACGGATGTTCGCTCCCGCGTCCGCCAATGTGATGGCGAGCATTCCTGTCTTGGCCTCGGTGTGAAGGGCCATTCCTATCTTGAGACCCTCGAGAGGCCTCTCCTTGATGAAGTTCTTTCTGATCTCCTGGAGCACAGGCATGTGGTTCTCCACCCAGTGCAGCTTCAGGGATCCTTGTTTTAGAAGGTCGTCCATTCAATCATCTCCCGTTTTGAAACCAGACATAAGCGAATCGCATATGTATCTCACGGTCTCGCGGCGGTTCACTGAGCTGTCGTATTCACTAATCACTTTATGAATTGTATCCTCATCCCCGCGCAGCTCGGATATGAAACGGATAATATTCTCCAGGGCGCGGGTCATCTCATCGGAGATGGGTACGGTTGCCTTGCATGATGTACGCGACAGGGGGTTGAGATCTATAGAAATCACTACCTTTCCCATCGAGACCAGCGCTTCGGCGCGGTCTCCGTCCTCTATGGGGACGACTATGACATCGCTGTCGAAGATCCCTTCCTTGGTGCACAGCGCGCGGTCGTGATTCAGACCCTGTATCCTGCAGTCGGGCTCGCGCCCGAGGACGCGACCGGCACCCTTGGATTCCAGATAGGATATGAGTCCCTCCATCCTCTCGGGCGTCCTGTGGAAGAGGTTGACCTCCATCTTCGCCGGGATCGCTTTGGCCAGAGCGATGAGGTTCTCGGGATCCAACGCGGCGGCATTACCGTTCACGCAGACGACCGGGTTCTTCGCTTTCAGAAGATAGGCCGCGGCCACCTTCTCCGCGTCCAGTGCGGGAGGTATGCTCTTCTCACCCATCAGATAATCGTAGGCCTCTCCCCTTCCGTGGGATATCAGTCCCGTGGGGGTGACCAGGCCTTCCTCGACCATATGGGCCAGACGCTCCCTTGTCATCAGCGATTTGTATCTTGGATGGTCTTTCGGTATGTCCATTGAAATCTTTCTCCGATTGGACACTCTATTTCTCTATCGTAGATAAACATGTACCGATACCATCCCCTTGCTGGCCGTACAATGACAGATGTTGATGATAAATGTATATTTATTGATGATAAATTATCAGCAAATATCTATATATTTTCATCATATGCTGATTATTATGAAAGAAGCGAGTATAACGGTACGGATCAGTCCCGAATTCAAACAGAAGTGTGACAGTCTGTTTAATCAGCTTGGGATGAATACATCTGCTGCTATCAGCATATTCCTTCACCAGGCGGTCAGAGACCAATCAATGCCGTTCACCCCCTCCCTCAGAACTGTGGACCAGGACGGTATTGCGTCCAAACTGCCGGTCGTAGGGCGCTTCGATCTATCAGAGAACACGATTCTCCCTTCTGAGCTGGACAACCCGGAAGATGATGTATACGAACAGCTCCTGTAAATTCAAAAAATGGGATGTTTGGCTGGCCGACGTAAGATTTGAAAGCGATCCCAGCAAAAGCAAGATCAGGCCTGTGGCCATCATCGAAGAAAAGGAAGTCTATGTGCTGTCCGTGCAGATAACATCCCACGAACCACGCGAATACCTGGAAGGAGAATACCAGATCCAGTTTTGGGAATATGCCGGATTGGTGAAACCTTCAACTCTTCAATTGGGGCAGTTGATCAAAATCAAAGAAAAACACCTCCTAAAAAGAATCGGAAGGCTTCATGATATCGATATCATGAATATCTTGGAGATTCTGCGTGAAAGCATTGTCGCGAACCGATGTGTCCCGATGGGATTATTTAATCGGTGGTCCTGTCACGGACTATGCCCGAGATCCGTGTGGTGGTTGTCGGCCCCAAGTACGAGGGGAACGTAGGTGCGATAGCAAGGTCCATGGCCAACTTCGACATGAAGGAGCTCTATCTGGTCAACCCCTGCGAATTGGGGGACGATGCGTACCGCAGATCCAAGCACGGAGCGGATATCCTCGATACCGCGGTCATCTGCAACACTCTGGAAGAAGCAACACAAGACTGCTTCCTCGTCGTGGGTACCAGCGGTGTCGTCACCAAGGGGGACAGCAACTACACCCGCGTGCCCATGCCCGTCAGGGAGTTCGCTGAACATTGCAGGGGATATACAGAGAAGATAGCCGTCGTATTCGGAAGGGAGGACATCGGACTTCTCCAGGAGGAACTTAACTACTGCGATGTCCTGATAACCATCCCAGCCAGCGAGGAATATCCCATCCTGAACCTTTCGCATGCCACTCACACCGTCCTATACGAGTTCTTCATGGCCATGCACACCGAGCCCAGAAGGCCGGAGCCCGCCGACAAGAGGGAGAAGGAGATGATGTTCTCATACTTCGGAGACCTTCTGGACGGCATCGATTATCCCAAGGAGAGACGCCCGTACACAACCATAATGTTCAGAAGGATGATGGGCCGTGCAATCCCCACGAAATACGAGTACAACACGCTCATGGGCGTCTTCGGCGACGCCGCGAAATACCTGAAATACGGGAAGTCCTGGAAGAAGGACAAGTCAGAATGATCTGACAGCCCTGAAGATCATAACTTTTGAATCATCCGAATCCTCGCGGATGACAATCTCCGGCAGGGTACCGCACATCATCGCAACCCTGCTCCTTATATCATCTATCTCCGACGATTTCACATTGGATCCAAGCATTATCACCGATTTATCCGTGGCACGCCCGTTGTCGAACATCATCTTATCCCATGATCTGATGACTGCGTTCACCGGCAGCACATCATAGGACGGGACGAAGGAATACAGGTTCTCCACGAAGACTGAGAAGAACGGCCCCTGCATGAAATCCACGATTGCTTTGATGGAGTTCCTCATGATACTGTCGCTGTTCCTGAGGAACGTCGTCCACTGCTTGTCCTTGTTGTATTCGAGGTTGACCTCGAAGGACTTCTGCATGTCCGCCACCAGGGTGCAGTCCGATAATGCTACGACGCTGTGGAGATTGCTGAATGCCCTCTCGCGGCGTTCCTTCTCGAAATCCATCGGTATGCCGAAGACGGATACGACCTTGCAGCTCTTCTCCCTGGCGCACTTTATGACCTCTTTGACCACATCGGTGCCCAGCTCTCCCCCCAGTATCGTGAAGGTCAGACAGATGCGCTTGTCCTCAAGCGCCTCAGCGATCTTATCGTGGTCGTCGATGGGGATGGTCGAGAATACGTTGGAAAGGACATCGAAATGATGTCCGAACTCCTCCTTGGCGATATTATACAGGTCCCAAGGATTCTTGTCGTCAGAATTGATGATGCCGAAGGCATTCTTTGCTGCGCCCCCGCAGACTATGACAGCGACATCATCTTCCATATCATACCGTATGCAGTAGGTTGGATGTAAAACCCACTGTCAACTGCGGGTGTTTTTCTGTTAAAAACAGATGTTTGATTACCATAGATAAATAGTAATCACGGAAGTCCAGAATCTCCGTGACAAACCTATTTATCATCACAGAAATTAGTCCAATATAAGAAGGTGAACGAATGAAATCCAAGGTCTATTTCTCAAGGGAGATATCACCGGAGATGGTGGTCGATATGTACGACGCCCTCGGTATCGAACTGAAGGGGAAGGTCGCTGTGAAGGTCCACTCCGGGGAGGAAGGGAACACCAATTTCCTTCAGCCCAAATTCTGGAAACCGATGGTCGATAAGATCGGCGGTACGATCGTAGAATGCAACACAGCCTACGGCGACAGGTTCGGAGGGGTCCGCGATCACACCGAATCGCACAAGAAGCTGCTGGCCTCCCACGGATGGAGCTCCCTCTTCGATGTCGACCTTATGGACGCCGAAGGCCCCGACAAGGAACTGTACATCCCCGACGGGAAGCAGATCAAGAAGAACTACGTGGGAAAGAACATTGACAATTACGATTCCATGCTGGTGCTGGCACATTTCAAAGGACACCCTATGGGAGGATATGGTGGAGCCCTCAAACAGCTCTCCATCGGATGCGCTTCCAGTGCCGGTAAGGCGTACATCCACTCCTGCGGAAGGTCCACGGATATCATCGGATGCTGGGATGTCCACGGCGACGAGTCGGGATTCCCAGAGGCAATGGCCGATGCCGCATCATCGATCGTCCATCTCTTCGGCAAGAACATCGCCTACATCAACGTGATGAGGAACCTCTCCGTCGACTGCGACTGCGTGGTCGGTCCCGAACCGCCCTGCATGAAGGACATAGGGATCCTGGCATCGCTAGACCCCGTCGCCATCGACCAGGCATGCCTGGACCTCGTTATGAAATCCGACGACCCCGGCAGGGACCACTTCATGGAGAGGGTCAACAGCAAGAACGGATTCCACACCATCGAAGCCGCAGCAGACCTGGGAATCGGTTCCCGCGATTACGAACTCATCGAACTCTGATAAAACACTTCAAGGGGCCGGTCCCCCGGCCCCCTTAAACCGTTTGTTTTTTGAAAGTTTCAATCTTCTTCTGCCTTAGGCTGATCCACGAAGAGTTCCCTTGCTCCGATGATCATCCATGCGACTATGAATCCGATGATCATACCGAAGATGGACCAGAAGCAGAGGATTGCTGCCAGGATACATGCCGCAACAGCGACGATCCAGTACTTCCTCATGTACACACAGAACAGACTGACGCCGGCGCATATCGAACTGACGAGGGCCATCGCACCTGCATAGGTGATGTAATTCTGAATGTCGGACTCTGTATAGTGGAATCCGTGGTTGGTGAGCCATTTCTGGAACTCATCGCTGGCCCAGACCGATGCGGCGAGGTTCGATGCATCCACCAATGTGAAGATCGCAGAGATGAGCGCAGGTATAGCGTAAACTGCCAGGAAGAACATAAGCCATACCCTCTTGGATTCCAAGAGGACAGCCATGAACTCCTTCGACTGTTCTTGAATTTCCTGATCGGCAGCAGAACCGCTGACGACCTTCCCGCACTGGGGACAGAACTGCATGCCCGGCTCCAGGGTCTTCCCGCAGCCGGAACAATATTTGCTTTCATCCATGCAGGCGTAATCAAGAAACGACTATTTATGGAATTATTAGTAAAAATTAAGAAAAAGAGACCACAAAGGATGTGGTAAAAGGTTTGTATTGACTCTAAAGATCAACTGACGTTCATCCGAAGAGTGCAGAGAGACCTGCTGCTGCATCCTCTTCGCTGACCTGCTCAACCTCGGGTTCCTCGGCTGCTGCGGGTGCGGCGGCTGCTGCGGGGGCGGCTCCAGCTGCGGGTGCTGCTGCGGGCGCTGCGATTGCGGCGTTCGCGATAGCATCTGCGATGTTGACTCCCTCGAGAGATGCAACCAATGCTTTGATCTTTGCTGCGTCAGCGTCGACTCCGGCGGCTGTGAGGACTGCCTTGACTGCGTCCTCGGTGATGTCTTTGCCAGCAGAGTAGAGCACCATTGCGCTGTAGATATACTCCATTTAATTCAACTCCTTAAATTTCATCCGAAGAGTGCCGAGAGGCCTGCTGCTGCATCCTCCTCGCTTACTTCCTCGGGTTCATCCTCTTTCACACTCTCTGCTGCGGGTGCTGCCTCTGCTGCTGCAACTGGTGCGGCTGCTGCGGCGGCTCCTGCCCTGGCGGAGACGGACTCGCTCTGGTATCCGGTAGCGGATGCGACTGCGAGCATCTGGGCGTCTGCCTTTGCGACGAGTGTCTTGATACTTGTTTCGTTGGGTATCGCGGCTTCAACAGAGACAGCAACTGTCTCCCTGAACGCCTTTGCAATCAAGAGCGGGAGCGTCTCCTTTGTGGGGAACGCGATCTCGACACCGAGTGCCAAAGCGTTGTGTGCAGCCGTAGCGAACATGTTGGCGTAGTAGTCCTCGGGTATGTCCAGAACAGACTTGGTGTAGACTGTTCCGTCCTCGTATGCTGCCCTGAGGTCCAATCCCACGATCATGGGGAGGATCTCGAGTTTGGGGAGCATTCCGGCGACGTTCGCGGGGATGGGTTCACCCTCCTTGACGAGCGTCGTGTCCTTCTTGACGACTATCTTTCCTGCCTCGATTGCTGCAGGAAGGCCTATCTTCTGAAGCTCTCCGATGATCGGTCCGGGTCCGAATGGTGTCGGTCCCTTAGGTACAACGATGTCGAAGGGTGCGATCTGACCTGCTTTCGCGGGTGCGGGGGACATTGTCTTCTTCAACTGTGCGAACAGTTTGAAGGGATCCATGTCCGTCGTTACGATCGCGCACTGACCATCGATTGAGTCCTTGAGTGCTTCGATTCCGGGTTTGTCCGCGGCAACCTCCTCAATGGCCAAGAGCATCAGTTTGTTCTTGGTCATCTTGAGCTTTGCGTGGGCCCTGAGTCCTGCCCTCATGGACTGGATCTGCTGTCCGGGGATGTTCTCCATGTCGACAACTGCGACGACTGGAGCCTCGCGCATATCCTGTACCAGCTCGTTCACCAGGTCCTTCTTCCAAGTTGCGACGTGTGCCATCTTCAAACCTCCTTACAGAATCCTCTCCGCAGGTCCCATGGTGGTCTTGACATATGCTGAAGCGATGTTGTGCTCTCCCTTTTCAAGGTGAGACTCGACACGCTTGAGGACCAGATCGATGTTCTCAGCGATCTTCTCAGGGTCCATGTCAACGGATCCCACGGGTGCGTGGAATGTCTTCCTGTCTTTCGTTCTGATGGACACAGACTTGCGGAGACCGTCGATCATCGGTGCGGGATCTGCTCCCGGTGCGATTGGTTTCGGCATCTTTCCGCGAGGTCCGAGAACGGTACCCAGTCTCTTACCGACCTGAGCCATCAGAGGTGCCTCAGCGATGAAATATGTGGTACTGTTCGCGATCTTCTTTGCCTGCTTCTTGTCGTCTGCGATCGCTCCGAGTTCCTCGGGTGTGATCACAAGATCGGCCACGTCCTTGGCTTTCAAGGCTAGTTCGCCACCACCAATCACAGTGATCTTCACTGCCTTTCCCCTTCCGTTCGGGAGAATGATATCCTCCTGGATACGGTTCTTGGGGATGGTCAGATCGACATCCTTGAGATTGATGGCCAACTCAACCGTCTCAGTAAAGTTGCGCTTCTTTGCACCCTCGAGTGCTTTCTGCACGGCCATTACGGTTGGTTTTTCTGCCAATACAATTCCTCCTGTAGTACTTGCGAGCCTTGCGGCTCTCCTACAAGTATTCCTCTGTAAAAACAACTGATATTTAAACTATTATAAAGGAAAAGAAGGGCCGGAGATTCAGACCCTATGGGAGATCTTCTCTATACGGTCCTTCAGAAGATCCATGATCATGCCCTTACGCTCATCCCCGATGAATCCCTTTGAATCCAGCACTGATTCCACGGCACCAAGGGATGATGTCATCGATTCGATGTCCAGCCATGAGAAATCCGAGACAAGACCCAACTGCTCATGGAACGTCTCCTTGAAAGGCTTAGCACTGTGGTCCAATTCGGTCTTGAACCTATCGGTACGGATCTGACATCCCAATGACGACCCGGTATCGAATATGGGTGCTGGCCCAATTACTTCCAGCGTATCCGCGTTGCGTATCAGTCCGAAATTACCCATATGCCTGTCGTTGTTCATCATGATGTAGTCTATTACGATCATACGGTCCAATGCAGGGACTATATCGACGCCCAGATCTTCGCATACACGGACGTAGTGCATGTACAGGTTATCGCTCTTCTTCTGAGAGACGGATTTCACCAGATGATATGCTGTCAGCAGCTCGGTGCTGCCATCGATGAAATCCTTGCAAACGCTGTACGGGTACCCGTCCATCCAGACCAGGTCATATGGGATGTGGTCGATGGACTGCGAGGACATGAGTATAGATGCGATAACCTCGTTGAAAGGTTCTTGCATATTCTGACCGCTTCCGCCTTTGATAAGGCATCTCTCTCCGTCGATGATCTTCCATCTTTTCTTCAGGACACCGTCCGATGTGTTATCGGGGGATGATAAGCTGAGTTCATCGCTTCCGGAGATCTTGCCGAAGAGCAGATCGCCCATATCCTCGGAGAATTCGTTCTCGAAGAAATTTACATCCTCCCAACAGATGTCAGATCCTTCCCTTCTGATCCAATATTGATCGGACAGGCTGAGTCCCATGCACTTCTCGATAAGCATCGTGGTGGAGTGGTAGTCCAGCTCGTAGAGGACATCCTTTATACCGCTGCGACTGGCAGGGATGGAACGGCTGTTCCACCAGCCTTTGAATGCACGTCCGTCGAGGAAACCTTTGACAACGGTACCCATGGGCATGTGTTCCAAATGCTGCATATGCTCTACCTTGAGAATCGTGCCGTCATCTTCGCTTAGGATCAGATCGGCCACGATGACATTCTTATGCATGAACTCATAACGCATATGGCAACAGCTCCCTCGGATTCGAAATATGTTCTTCGAGTAATAAAGGATGGTACCGAAATAAAATAGGGGGTCTCCCCCCTTGAAATGTTTTTGACTCAGAACTGGGAGTCGTACTCACCGGCCTTGACGGCCTTGGTGAAGTCCTTGGGTCCCTTTCCGTCGATGGTCACACCGATGGCGACACAGGCTCCTGCGACTTCCAGGACCCTTGCCTTCATGGTTGCACCGAGGAGATCGTCGCCCTTCATGTCGGCGATCTTCTTTGCCTGGTCGAGGGTGAGGTTTCCTACCTTCTCGGTCCTGGCGTTGTGGGCTCCGGACTCTACTCCGAGCTCTCCCTTGATCAGTGCGGACACGGGGGGTGTTCCGACCTTGATGTCGAATGTCTTGTCGTCGTTGATCAGGATCTTGACGGGGACCTTCATTCCGTCGAAGGCCTTTGTCTTCTCATTGATCTTCGCGATGACCTGACCGATGTTCACTCCTTTGGGGCCCAGTGCGGGTCCGAGCGGTGGACCTGCGGAAGCGCGGCCTCCGTCCACCAATGCCTCAACAGTATCTACCATTGCTCATTTCTCCTTTTCAATTAACCTGACGCTGTCTCCTTTGACAGTGACAGGAATGGGGACCATGGCCTCGACGAGTTCGACTGTGATCTCCTCTTTGGCCTGGTCGATCTGCTGCACCCTTGCTTTCTCACCCTTGAAGGGACCGTTGACGAGTTCGACTAAGTCTCCCTCCACGATTCCAACGACTGCGGACACGGGTGTGAGATAGGGGCTGATCTCGCTGATATCCGCTTCTCCGTCGATGAAGTTCCTGGCCTTCTTGATGTCCTTGGACTTCTCGCGGACGCGATCGGTGTTCATGCCTTCCACGAACACGTATCCTCTGAGTCCGGCAGGGCTCAGGATCGCATATATGTCCTTATCTTTGGCCTTGTTCGCCTTGGATGCCAACTCGTTCGCGACGGTCTTCTCCTGGTCGATTTGGGTCTTAAGGACCATTATGGACTGTTGTGCTACGGCTTCGAAGACCAGCGATGATATTCCGTCATCCGCTTCCGCGGTGACCGTGGTCTTAACGGAGTCGCCGTACCTGGCTCCGTTGGGGCAGATGACCTCCAGCTTGAGTTCCTTCGCGTTCTTTCCGGGAAGCGCGACGGTCACCTCTGTCCTGCTGGTGTCGTTCGTCCAGATCTCTCCCTCTGTAGCGTCATGGAGACTAACCGTCCACTCGGGGGCGTTCTCCGCATCCGGTCCAGCAACGACTGAGAACGAGATTTTCGCTTTGTCTGCACTGGATGTGAGCTTGAAGGGCCAAGATACTATTCCGCTGGCTGCAACCTTCTTCAGATTGTTGTCACCAGTTAACATCATGATAATTCAGCCTCCGTCAGAAGTATCCCGGAAGGACGGTCATGAGCCACCAGATCGCGAAACCTACGGCTCCGATGAGGATGATACCGATCGCGGTGATGTACACTGTCTTGGTGTATTCGTCCTTGCTCGGTGTGCGGGCCATCTTCATGATCCTACCGTACTTTCCCTTTCCGAATCCGCGTGCCTTTGCCTCGAACTCGTCCTGGAGCTCTTCGTACGTTGACTCTTCTTCGTCTGCCATTTCAATCGTTCTCCATCGGCATGGGCCGATTTTTCCATGCTTGCTTTCGCTGAAGCGATAACAACACAGAACAAGCCCCTCTATTATAGATTATATTATAAAGGTTTCTCAGAAAGTCGAAGATGAACAACGATATTATCGGAATCTTTTTCCTGCCTTCGTTTCTCTGAATTCAGACTTTTTGTTGAAAAATGTAGTAACAATAAGGGAAAGATGAGGGGATCTCTCCCCTCGGTTTATCCGGTTTACTCTGCGGGTTTCTTCTTCACGAAGTAGAACACCGCTCCGGCCGCGAATATGACCACAAGGGCCGCGATCACAACATACAGCACGGTGTTATCATTGCCGCCTGAAGGCGAATCTCCGCTGACGGTTATGGCCTGCGTGGTGCTCTTGCCCTCGAAGGTGATCGTCACCGTCTTGTCAGAGGTCTTCAGAGGCGTCGCGAGCGACGGACTGAAGGAGAACTGCGACTCGTTTCCGCTGTACGGCAAGACTTTGAAGGTCATATCGTCATACGTCAACTGAATCGTCAATCCAGCAGGATCGAACTTCTCCCCCTCCTTATAGGAAATCTTTGTAGGAGCGGTCTTCACAGAGATCTCTGCAAGAGAGACCTTCTTGAAGGTCACAGTGATGGTCATGTCCGAAGTCACTTTTCCGCTGGTAACGGACCATGTGCCGACGGTGTAACCGTCGTTGGGAACAGCCTTGACGGTCTTTGCGCTGGTTCCGGTCCCGATCCACATAGTGTCTCCATTGGCCGTGATGTTGGCGTTCAGCG
The DNA here is from genome assembly GCA_045588265.1 of Candidatus Methanomethylophilaceae archaeon. Taxonomy (GTDB): domain Archaea; phylum Thermoplasmatota; class Thermoplasmata; order Methanomassiliicoccales; family Methanomethylophilaceae; genus Methanoprimaticola. Next base: position 38,972 of record JAZNDX010000002.1, read on the forward strand.
CCGCCTTCACGGTCTCGGGTGAGACCGAACCGCCGGAACCGGCTTCGAAGGTAAGCGTGTAGGTAATCACTGGTGTCGGAGGAGTGGGTCCGGGCGGTGTTGGTCCAGGACTTGAGGACCAATGTGCATACAGCGTCTGGTCAGCACTTATGGAAACGGTCGTAGTGGACACAATTTTTGTACCGCCAGAAACCGCAGTGTACCATCCGTCGAAAGAATAACCGGACTTGCTTGGCGTCGGCAAATCGCCATAGGTCGATCCGGATACAACGGTCTTGGACGTGGGGGTGACAGACCCTCCGTTGGGATTGAAAGTCACCGTATAGGTCTTGACAAAACTCGCGCTGAGGGTAATGTTGCTGCTTATGGTACCTGAAGCTGAGGACCATGCAGAGAACACATATCCTGATGCCGATGTCGCTGTAACGCTGGTGACAGGCGATGTGTTTATTGTTAAAACATTACCGCTTACTGAATAGGTGGTCCCACTCGGAACAGCAACCGATGTCTTGTCCACAGCACCTCCCGTCCCTGCAGATATGATGACCGTGTATTCGACAACCACTTCATATTCGGAGTTGTGAGATGTCGTGAAGGATACCGAGGAAGTGTCATATGTGGTTTCCATAAGCTCCCTTTCAGTTCCGTTGACATAGTATACTTTGACTCCTGAAGCTCCGGCAGGAGCCGCGAAGGGCACGGTAATCTTGACTTTGGAGCCCTCCGGTACGGTCACGCCTTCGAATTTTACCTCGAACGTCTCGGTCTGCGGTTGGCCTTCTACAGATACAACTGCGATGACCGTTCCTTCAGGAACTGTGGTTCCCGCAGGGAATTGGACGGTTGCTTTCTCAGCAGTTGCTGAGGGATCTGGCGTGACCTCTACGGTCATGGTGTTTCCAGCAGGTACTTCGACTTCCGCACTAACTACGATACCTTCCTTCTCGGTCTTGTTGCTGGCTGGAATATCGGATCCAGTATCTACGACAATAGTCTTCTCCTCGACATCTATGGTCTTACTGTCTGCCCACTGCGCGAAGTTGGAACCCGATACCATTCCTTCGACCTTTACATTAGACTTACCTATGGTAGAAGTGGAGTTATCAACAACGATTCCCTCCTTGGACACAACGATCTTGTACTTTCCCTGTTCAGCGTTTCCGACAGAGATGCTGCCTTCAGACGTTATGTTCATCGTGCTATTGATTGTCAGACATGATCCGTCGCCAATGACCAGCTTATTACCGTCTTCCACCGTGAAGGGTAGATTCTGAGTTATGTCGCCGGAAAGAGTGGCCAAAAGTTTGCTGTCCTGTTTCTCCAATGTCACGGAAGAACCTTCAGACAGCACGAATACATTGGCTACAGCTCTTCCAATGATGGTTTCACCTGATGAATCTATGAAATGTGAACCGTACTTGAATATGGCTTTTCCTGTCGATTCCGATAAGGATTTAATATCTGCATTCAAAAATGAACCGCTCTCGAACGAAACGGTTCCAGATACATTCAGCTTACCTGCGGGTTCAACCTGCATATTTCCTTCTACGCTTACGGAACTCGACGACAATGTCATCCCAGTATCAACCAATACGTTCCCTTCAATCGTGTCTCCACTATAACTGAAAGAACCACCGCGGATGAATAGATCATACTCTTCATGTATAGTTCCCGTCATGGCAGCCGTACCTTCTGACAACGATATTCCATATGAACTCTCCCCGGTACTGTAATTTACCTTCGATATCCAGATTTTAGAATTCTCTCCGATAGTAATCTTCTCAGCGTCGTTCAGGCTCAGACTTGAATTGTCGATAAGAGAGATTCCAACATGGCCCTCAAAGATCATAGCCTCGATACCTTTTTGATTATTGATCACCAGCGCGCTGCTTTTAACCTCCATACAGCCACGATCCTCAATCGTTTCGGCATCCTCTATGCTCAGAGTTCCATCGGACCCTAATTCGATCACGGCATTTGTTCCTGTAGATAATTCACCGCCAATCGTCATAGAACCGTCAATTACTAACTTACCATTGTCAGAAACAGAAACGATTGACTTGCTCTCAAGGACCAGGACGTCCAGTTCACCTATACAGAGGTCTGTAATAGTAGCCTTCGAATTAGAACATATGGTTGCGAGGAATCCCCACTTGAAGGGTTTTTCCTCCCCATACTGAATGGTCTCAACTGTAATACACCCAGTTTCTAAGTTGACTTTACCACCATTTCCAATCCATTTTATGTCGTCTATATAGACCTCCGCTCCGGCATTGACAGTCACGGCATGATCGGCAGACACCTTTAATTTCGGGAAAGAGAAGACCGAACCGGCGTAATTTGTGAATGTACCCTCGTTGACCAAGGCACCGTCACTGATCACCTTTACTGTTCCCTTGTTCTCCAAATTTCCATTCGCCAAATTTCCATTATTGAAGAACCATCCCTTAGCTGTTATGCTCTTTTCTTCCTTAACGGTCATTTTACCAGCGTTATGTAAATGGAAACCTTTTGGAACCGTTATATCGTGTGCAACGACCGAGTCGGCATTCAAGAAGATATCAACAGAAGCATTAGCAGGATAGCAGCCGTTAAGCTGTGATGCCAACATCATCGTCAAAAGATTGGTCTTGTCCGTGCTGGTCGCAAGATTGTGGGATAAAGCGACACCTCCGATCGTCACAACATCTTCAATAAAGAATTGTACAGTATCCATCTTGATGAATTTCGCTTTGGGGTCATCAGTGGGATTTGATATTACCTTCATCAACCTCTGGTCTCCGACTCCGTACATCAAATCGTCTTCACCACTGCCCCCATAACACACTTTTACATTGGTCATGGAAATGTTCGCATACTGTTTGTTGAAACTGAATCCACCATAAGAAACAACATTCTCCATGGTTATGGTCATGGGGAATTCGGATGTCCATGTCTTCTCAATTACAAAGTTCTGACAGTTTCCTGCATCATCCATCATATGTGCTTTGTATCCATCAAGCGCAATGTTAGTTCCCAGGATGTTCGGTATGAAGTTCACATTCTTCAAATCAAGATTCGTGTCATAGGTCATTGCACAGTTTGGAGTGTACCATTTGGTTTCTTCCGTCAATAAGGCCTCATATCCGACAATCTTTTCATCGCTGCTGTCACCATATTTCTTTCCTAGATAGACCAAAGGCATAATGTTCATATTTTGGATGGATACGCTCTTCCCGTCCGGAGAGTTGCAGCTGATCAATTCATTCTGCGTCCATCCGCCCTTTGTCCTATTTGCCCCGGCACCGTTCGCATAATCCGCATACAGCGTCGTTGCAGAGCGGCCTTCGTCGGAATCACCGATCAATGAGACCGAAGTCGTTATGACCATTGCGCTTGCATATATTCCACTACCGGATGTTGTTTCCTTGGTGACGTTATAATAGCCTTGTTCGAACTCCCAGTACTGATCATCTGCCTGTCCATTCAGTGCTTCCCTCAAGGAGACTGGTTGACCGTTCTTCTTATCGTTATAGTCAGCGGCTGAATTATATTTAGTTACGGAACCGGGCGCATCTATTCCGTAGAAGACATTACCAACTTCATCTTCCAAAGTACCGTAATTGATGAAGGCACCGTTGTTTTCTACATCTCCCTTCATCACTACGGCACCGTTGTTTATGATCTTTACATCCTCATTAACGATCAAAGTTGAACTTTCAGACAGGTTCAACGTGACACCTGCGGGGATTGTTATATCGCTGGTCAATTCAACATCACAATTAATATTGATTGTCACTCCAGAAGGAAGAATCGTATAGACATTATTCAGCAATCTCTCCTGGATCTCTTTAGTGGCATTAGACCTGCAGTGATCGACACTATTCAGATTGATCTCAACATTTTTGACCTCATCAAAAGAAATGGTATGATCGTTCGTCTTAAATTTCATTACCCTCTGATCACCACATTGAGCATACCCATCACCATCGTAATCGATACCGAAGTTGAATGTAACGGTGTCCATGGAAACAACAGTGTTCACTTTGTCTACACCTATACCTCCATATGTTGTGAAATTCTTCAGATTTAGATGCTGGGTAGTAGCCTGCGTTGTACCAAGGTAATCAAAATATGTCTGAAGGTTTCCACCATCGTCCAACATATAGACCTCAAGGTCAGAAGAGATATCTTTCACTCCCAACGTATTAGGGACAATCTGAACGTTTTCCATCGTTAGATTTTCCACATTAGTTGTTATAGCGCAGTTCGGTGTGTACCATTTCGATGTTTGATCATCAGGGATATAGCCGGGAAATTCTGATTGATACTTCCAATCAGTATAGACAATCGGCATTATCTTCAAATTTTTGATTGTTACAGAATGACCATTTCCTCCTACGATAGCGAACATATCATTGCTAGTATGCAAATTGTCGTCAGCTGACGATGCCTCACTGGCCAATGTTGAATAATCAGCATACATAGTGGTTGTAGGATTGCCATCATCATCAGACGTACCAATGATTGTAATGCTCTGTTTTATGACCATTATGCTTCCACAGTTCTTATCATCAACCTTATACGTGGTGTTATACACCCCAGCTTTGAGTGCCCAAACCTGGTTTTCTGCCTGATTTGTCGCAGCCTCCCATAATGTCTTCGACTGACCGTCTGTTTTGCTATCGTAATCATCCATAGACGGATATACAGTAACTGAATCAGCGGTATTGATATCATAGTTATAAACAGGGTCAGCATCTATCTCATCACCGCTGATAACAATGAAACCCGCGAATGCCATAGCTAATACAGCCAATACCGCGAAGATCCTTTTTTCATCATTATTCATTCTATCAACTCATCATTCGAAGCCGTCAGATTGTCCGCGCCATAATCTCTGTCCCGTCAAAGTACAGAGAAAGGCCTTCTTCGAAAGAATACGAGAAACAATACGGAACAGAATGTGCTACACCTATCGGACCTCCGGTACCGTAGGCATCCGCAACGTTAGGGGCAGAATGCCCCATATGGCGATAGATAATGTCTGCAGAATCCATCCGCACCATCTCGCATTCTTCAGGATAGCGCGGACCTAAAATCCGTCGGTAAGATATGTTGGGGATAACCTCACCCCCCCCCCCCCCGAGTACAGCTTCGTTACTCAGGAGAAGGCCGATGTGCTCATCGGACCTACCCTAATAGATTAAGTATTTATGATAGTCTATTAAATAATAACTATTGAGTAAAAATTTAGTTAACTAATGTTAATTCTTGGAGCTATCTGGCTCATTTTTACCATGTCAAAAAGGCCCAGCAACCCTATAATCCGACACATCGAAAATCTCTCAAATCCAAGTTAGATGACAACGAAAGGACTTGTAAATGATGCACGCTCAACCAAGATATCCAGTCCCCGCCCGGTAAAAACCTTGAAAAAAACCGCCAATGATATATATGTAGTCCATGTTCGACCCATTAATCCTACGGGGGTAAGAACAATGGAAGAGATTCTGTGCAACGTAGAGCTTGTGAAAGAGAACAATGATTTTGTCGTCAGGATCCAGAGCGATCTGGGCGGTGTAAGGGAATACAAATCGATGAACTTCGAGGAAGTCCTCGACCAGATGGTCCAGGATCTGCAGGAAGAGTTCGAGACATTCTGAACCCGCGGTGATCCCATGGCAGACAAAGTCAAACAGATAACAGACGTTCTCGACATGCTCGCAGAGGATACATCCGTACCCCGTAACATCAGGAAGGGTGCGACCGACGCCAAGGCAAGGCTCCTCGATACCAAGGAACCCATGGATGTCCGCGCGACCGGAGCGATCGTCATCCTCGACGATCTGGCCAATGACCCAAACATCCCCATGCACGGAAGGACGTTGATCTACCAGGTCATGAGTCAGCTCGAAATGATCAGTCAGGGAAACTGAACGATTCTCTTCCAAACCACCCTTTTCCTTCTTTTCTTTATATATTTACAAGTTGGTTCTATCATCCATGAATCCGATTACCGACGAGGAGGTCCTCGAGGTTATCCGCGAGAACCCGATGATATGCACCCGTGCGATCGTCAAGAAGCTGCGCCCCGAGGAATTCAAGGACAACAAGACCTATCTGGAGTACGTGGCGAACCTCAAACCTACACTGATGAGGCTCTGGGAGGACGGCATCATAGTGTCATCCAAGGTCCAATGCTGCACCTTCAATCTAAAGCAGTGGCAGATCAACTGAGACCCTGATCGTCCTTCTCCAAAATATGCTCGCGACATGCATGGATGATCATGTTCAGAGTGATCACGCTCTCCCCGTCATCCTCTATGAAGGTCTCCATGATACCAGATCAGACCAGGCGTAACTTCAGCTGTTCGCGTTGTTATTGATCTCAAGTCCAGCAATGCCTAATGCTAGTCCTACGATGGAGCTTGCTGATGCGATACCTACCAGGGTGGTCCCTGTTGAGACGGTACCAAAGGCTCCGGCCATCATTCCCGCACCGACGACACCTGCACCCAATGCGACAGCTAACGCGACTGCTCCGACGATTGCGACTGCGATTCCGAAGGTCTTCCAACTGAATCCACCTTCGTACTGCATCTCTGCAGCGGACATATCCGTGTAGTTCGTTGGCATCCTCATCTCGTACGTTGCATTTCTCATATCCATACCTCGCAATAGTCGTGAATACGTCTGATGGAATTAACTCAGAGGATATTATAAAACGATTCCGTATGGTCGATTTATACTCTTACGAACATTGATCGAAAACGGAATAGTCCTATGTGAACGGAACAAGGGACAGATGTTCTGATCCATTCCGGGATCAGTCGTGGGCGTCCATGATCGCCAGCCCGGTCGTTCCCACCGCCAGTCCTCCGACTATGCCGGCTACTCCGGTACCAAAACACAGGGCCGAAGTCGTACCAATATAAGCCAGACCGAATCCGCCGAAGAACGCGACCGCTCCGACTACCGCGAGTACTAATCCAAATGTCTTCCAACTGAATCCGCCGTCGTACTGCATCTCTGCGACGGACATATCCGTGTAGTTGGTAGGCATCCTCATCTCGTATGTCACATTTCCCATGGTCTTACCTCGCGAATTATCGAGTGATCAGTCTTTGCTGAACAAACTCTAAGATTGTTATAAAACGATTTCGTCAAATCGATTAACACTTTTGTAAGCAAGAAACCAAACCGTTCAGAAGTAAGAGGGTTGAAGGAAAGGTGTTTTGGTTCCTTCCGGGATCAGCTCTTGAGAACGACCACGAGGAAGATACCGACTGCAATCAATGCTCCGACGATGACACCAAGCAGGTTGATGATTCCGTCAATGACAACATCCCAGAGGTTGACGTCCCTGAAGACTGATATGTCACTGAATCCGCAAAGCCAGATCCAGACACCGAGCAGAACGATACCGATAACGGTCATGAGTCCGCCGTATCCCTTGGCCTTACCGGCGCCGAAGGCTGCCGCAAGGATTCCAGTAAGGAGCATGACAATTGCGAAAGCGACGACGATGAGACTGACAAAGTCCATCGATATAATCTCCAATGCCATGTTTTTCACTCCGATTTTACTTCCCGCAAGGCGGGATATAATGTTACTGGAAACAAACTCCCCTATATTTATTAATAGTGCATTCCACAGATGTTCCTTGACAGTTTAGATATGATCAATCGTTGACTTTCCAATATCCGTTACGCCTGTTTCCCACGCGTTCGATCATCCCTCTTTCTTTGAGCTTGACCGCTATCTTGGCTATGGTGGATTTGCTGATTCCGGTGATTATGGAAATGTCCTCGAAGGACCCTTTTGGATCTATACGGATCGCATCCAATACGCGCAACTCCCTATCGGTCATCGGCATAACGTTATCCTGACGCAATCTGGACGCTATGCGCGCACGGCCGAACCTCATAACTACAACCACTGTGCTAGGCCCTATGTCGAAAGCACCTTCCCCATACGACGATACTATGACCGGCACTCCGTGTCCGGTATGCTCCGTCAGCCCTGCCTGAATGAATACCCTCATCAGGGATTTGTTGACAGGCATGCTCTTCCCGCTGTAGAAGTCATCCATTGAAAGCCAGTACGGTAAAGTCCCGTATGATATGACCTCTAGACGATCATCGAAGATGTGTACCGTCGGCGCTATACGGTTGATCCAGTTGTTGTGAACACAAGCATTGATCCATGCCTCTTTGAAAGAATCTATATCGAACAAGGAGGTCTCCTTCCTGATCACATCGCTCATATCGACGCTTGTCTCGTTCAGAGAGGATACGTAATCGATCACCGACTTTGTCTCTCTTAACAAAGAATGCCCCGCATAATCGGTCCTTATCGATATAGATGTGCGATCTATACCCTTGAATACTACGACCGTCAGCGGTATGTTGTTCTGATCTGACAAAAGTTCGGCCTGGAAGTTGTACCTTCCTTCCAGATTCAGGAGGTCAAGGCTTTTGCGGAGCCTGTCGTCATCGCTCACATCCATCCCCTTCTCTCTGAGAATGGAAACGAGCTCCGAAAATGACAGGTCCGTCTGCAAGGAGGAAGTCTCTATCAGATTGTCTCCAGAGCTCAATATCATATTCCTGATCTCGGACATGGGGGCCTTGCGATTCGATTCGCCGGACCTTACGAAGACCTCGTCCCTGTATGTGTATGGCCTCTCCGTTCCTTTCGCCCTTACATGGATGTACTTCCTACCGTCGGAAGCATTTAGGATATCGATCTTGGCGATAATTCTCGGCTCTATCCTCTCATAGATCTTGTCCGTGATGTCCTTCAAGGTGTTCTTCCCGATATCCAAACCGATGACATCCCCATTATCCTCAACACCGAAATACACGCTGGCGATACCGTTCTTATTAAGCATGGATACGAGAGATTTCAGGCCCTCGTCCATTTCTGCCATGCTCTTTTTGAATTCCTGTGACTCCGATTCTCTCCCGAGATTATCCATGGTATTCAGCATTACAGATGATTCGTATCTATATAATTAATTCCATTTTAATTCCAAAATAATTCTACTTCATTATATATAACAAAAATATCAAACGAAATAGCGAATAATTATGCAATTTTAATGTCTTTTAAGCTAAATAATCTGCAAAATATCAAATTACTAATAATTCTATTTTAATTTATATTTAATTCCATCACAGATGAATCAGACTCCTAGAATGACTGTATAAGACACCATCATTTCCACTGGAAAATGTAGCCGTCTAACATCCAGGGATTACTCATCCAGCCACCGAAAAAATCGATAAAGATACTTAAATAAGTGAAAACTTGGATTATTCGTGCTCCCATATAAAGAATCCCTAAATCTTTAAATATTAAATAGATATAACTAACAACTAGAGGGTTAAGTCCCGGCAGTGGCGGAATCGACTCATGGATTTTCTTGGTAAGGTGACGGAGATAACGACGGACGGAAGATTGATCGTCCAATGTTCCGAAGCCCCGGAAATCGGAGCCTTTGTATTCGATTCGGGCCAGAATAGGATGGGAATCGTCAAGAGGGTGTTCGGACCAGTGTCCGCTCCATATGCATCCGTCGAGACGAGAGCTGCCGCGACCGACCAGATGATTGGAACAAACCTTTACACCAAAGGGGGAAAACAACATGGTAAAGACAAGGGAAGGAGCAGAAGAGATTGAGGTCTGCCCCGAGTGCGGAAGCCACCACCTCGTCCGTGACTACGAGAGGGGAGAGCTCCTGTGCGAGGACTGCGGTCTGGTCCTCGATGACCAGTTCATCGACCAGGGACCCGAGTGGAGGGCCTTCGACGTAGAGCAGGGAGAGAAGAGGGCACGTACCGGTGCACCTATGACCTACACCATCCACGACAAGGGACTTTCGACCGAGATCTCGTGGAAGAACAAGGACTCCTACGGTAAGAGCATCCCCACAAGGAACAGGGCCCAGCTGTACAGGCTGAGGAAATGGCAGAGAAGGATCCGTGTCTCCAACGCAACGGAGAGGAACCTGGCCTTCGCACTGTCCGAGCTGGACAGGATGGCATCCGCTATGGGACTCCCCAGGAACGTCAGGGAGACCGCGGCGATGATCTACAGGAAGGCCGTCAACAAGAACCTCATCAGAGGAAGGTCCATCGAAGGCGTCGTGGCCGCCTCGCTGTATGCAGCATGCAGACAGTGCGGTGTCCCCAGGACACTGGACGAGGTCGGGAACTCCAGCCGTGTAGGCAGGAAGGAGATCGGAAGGACATACAGGTTCATGACCCGTGAGCTGAAGCTCAAGCTGATGCCCACCAAGCCCCAGGATTACGTCCAGAGGTTCTGCTCCGAGCTGAAGCTGAGCGGAGAGGTCCAGTCCAAGGCCGCCGAGATCCTGAAGGACGCATCCGAGAAGGAGCTCACCTCCGGAAGGGGACCCACCGGTGTCGCCGCAGCTGCGATCTACATCTCATCGATCATGTGCAACGAGCGCAGGACTCAGAGAGAGGTCGCAGATGTGGCCGGTGTGACCGAGGTCACCATCAGGAACAGGTACAAGGAACTCACCGAGAAGCTCGGTATCGAGATCCAGCTCTGAAAACAATAAAAGGGGCCTTCGGGCCCCATTTTTTTCTTAATCAATTTGCGATACTGGACGGTCCTCGTCCGCTATCCTGAACCAATAGAATCCCAGGAACGCCGTGAACACCACCGCGCTGTATGTACTGAACCTCTCCACCAGTCCGAACACATCCTGCGGAAGTGCCTGGCTTCCTAAAGCGCCGAACATCATCGCTATCAATGCTATCGCCGCGGCGATGCCCAGCACCTTCCTGCCGCTCCTGATGCCTGAATAGCCCAGAGCGACCAGGGAGGCTATCGACAGAACGACAACCAATAAGGTCAGTATGTACACGTGCACGAACGACTGCATGCTGCCATCGTATCCGCTGCTTGTCAGAGGGAACAGCGAATACCCTATCGCCGAAACGAACTGCATCGCGGTGAACAGATAGATACCTACTCCGACCCCTTTTGCCTCCTCCCTGACGACCAGACAGAGCAGGACACAGCATAGTATGCTGAGGATCCCGTATACGCTCGAATAACCGATGGCGGCTGCGAACGAAGGCGCATCCGTTGCGGTCAGATCGCTCACGGCCTGCCTCATCGGATCGTAACCCGGATAGTTCATCGCACCTACCACATCGTGCAACAAATAGAACAAAGCACAAAGAATGCCGCTTACAGCGGCTATCAGCAACATCAACTTCCTCTCTTCCATCATAATCAACCCTTTCAGGCCTCGTACATACGGCAGAATTCCTTGACGTATTCACCGATCATGTCCTTCCCGGCATCCATGCCGGCGGAGGACAGATCGAACTCGTAATCGATTATCGAATGCACCGCCATGGCGAACGAGAAGGCTGCGGCCTTCAGATTGCCGAAGGATGCCGATCCCTTCCTTTGGATCGCACCGAACAGCCTCTCCGTGGAATCGATCATGGTCTGCGTCTCCCTGACCATTATCTCTGAGGCCGCGGAACTGATCGCCCTCTCGGACATGACTATCCTGTAGAACATCGAAAGCTGGGGGTCGTGGACCATGGCCCTGTACGAAAGGACTGCTTTCGTGAGGATACTCTCCATGGAGCCTTCAGAAGCCATGGCATCGTAATCTACGGGACCGACATCCGCTCTCTGCTTCGAGGCCTCCCTTATGGTCACGTACATCGCATCGACTATCTCGTCCTTGGACGAGAAATGGTTGTAGAGGGATGCTTTGGTTATACCTACCCTATCGGCTATCTTCTGCATCGAAACGGCGCCCAGGCCGTTCTCGGATGCCAATTCTAGTGTTGCGTAGACGATCTCGTTCTTCCTGTCGGTCATGTGATCCCTAATCCGCTAACGAATGTATTAAACTACCGTTCGGTAGTCTATTTATTATGACTAATATGCCCGCCTGTTAGCGCTATATGCCAGAATTCGACGTTTGCGACCGCTAACTACGATAAGTTTATCTTATATGCAATCGATTTCAGTACCATGGCTGGACAATTCAAAGTTCAACTGCTCGAAACATTCGCCGCCCTGATAACGGCAGCTTTCGGACTTGTCGCCGCACTTGCATGGAACGAGACCATCAAGGCGGCCGTCGCCGCTGTTTTCGACACAGAGGACGACCTCGTCGGAATGCTGATCTACGCCATCATCGTGACGATCCTCGCAGTCATCATGACGATCTGGATCGCCAGGGCTCTCGGAAAGGCAAAGGAAGCCCTTGCCGCCGAAGAGAAGGAATGAGTGAATGAAAACAAGGGGCGCATGCCCCGTTCTTATTATTACGCGATATCACTGACCCTGTTTTCAAAGAGCAACTAAAGAAGGGGTTCCTGCCGTTCCCGGACCAACGGTCCGGAACGAACGGACTGTTGTCCTATCAGAGTGTCAACCTCGGGGGACACGGCAGGAGGCGATAACATGTTTGGTTGTTCCTTCAGCCAAGTAGGCGTAGAATAAACCGCAACTCGGAGTTTATAATAGCTTTACCACGCCGTTGGTCCATGAACAAAGATCGACAGATTTCGGATTTCCGTTTGTTGACCGCAGTATGTGCGCATTAAATAATATCAAAACAAGACACCTCCTGCCGGTTCCCGGACCAACGGTCCGGATCCAACGGACTGTTGTCCTATCAGAGTGTCGACCTCGGGGGACACGGCAGGAGGTGGAAAGATGTTTTCTATCAAATGCTGTAACCGTCCGCAGGGCGGATTCCGGCTGACTGTAACGATCGGTCACTTGACCATCGTTATCGATTGGTTATAAACCATCGAAGTAGAAAAGGCTTGACACCGGCCGTCGGTGTCGGAGGTCCGAAGAGTCGACCCCTCCTATGAGGGTCTAGGGCCTCCTAACCGCCCAATAATTATTGACCCGGAACACTATCTGAAATCAATGGAAGATCCCCGCTCTGAATGGAATGAAGCGAAGGACGAGCTTGTCAGAACTATCGTCGATATCGGTTTCCCAGAGGAATTCGGTCTGGAGATCGCAAAAGGTCTTGGCGCACCCAAGGCCATACGCCGCGTGACATCCTATCTTAGGAGTGCGAGACCCAATGATCCCGAGACCATCGTGGACGAGATGCTGGCGATACGCAGCGAGATCGATTCATGGCACGATAAGAAGAGGAGTGAGGAGGCCAATGCGAAGTACAACGAACTCCTGCGCTACGGCCTCGACGGGTACGGGAAGAAGCGATGCCTCCCCCATAAAAACAGATGGTCTCTGCCAGGTGCACCTATTATAAATGAGAAGTTGGATGTATTTCACGAGGTAAACTAAATGCCCAAGATTATCGAATCAGAGTGCGTAGCATGTGGAGTATGCGCTGACGAGTGCCCCTCGTCCGCCATCACAGTCGGAGACGTCGCAGTCATCAACCCCGATGTCTGCACCGAGTGCGGTGCCTGCATCGACGCATGCCCCTCTGGAGCTATCGAGTGATCGATAAGGCGGCTCGTATGGGCCGCTGAAACCCTTTTCTTCTTACTCAAACCTGATTCAACGCCGTTAATGATTGCTGTTGACACACGGGTGAATTTGTTATATTCGGTAACGCTTTTGGAGCGTTGCAACCGATTATTATCTCATCAAAAGCAAACCGGAATACCCACCAACATACGAAGATGCCCAATATGATAACGTACCTGTCAAAGCCAACTGAAAAACTAACGGAAGATGAGCTTAAGCAGTGTTCAGAGTTATTCTCCAACCATTATGGAACTTATGCTGCCGAGGATCCGAGGGGCAGGTCTGGAAAACATATCAAGCTTCAATCCAGTTACTATAAGCAAAGATATGTCCGTGAAAATTACCATGTCGCTTTGGCATTTGATTCGGATATAATCGTGGGCCAGGCATTCTATATACGCGAGAAGCTAGATGAAGGAATATACACATGGGTCCTTCAGCTGGTCGTTCATAAAGACTACCGCAGACAAGGTATAGCAGGAAGATTACTACACTCTATATGGGGATTCTCCAATGATTGTGCATGGGGATTGGCCACAACAAATCCATTCACGATAAAAACTCTTGAGAGTTCCACCCTCCGCCATGCGGATCCTAAACAGATTAAGAGGCATGAAAAGTTGGTCAGGAAGATCTGCGATAGGATCCCTTACATCCAGGAGTTGACAATCAACGATACCAATTCCAAAGCCTTCACAGATTTCTATGTACAGACTGACGAGGTAAAGATCGATAGAATCCCGGGCATTGGTGTCAATTGGTTACTGGGAGAGATAAAACCAGGGGAAGAGTGGATTGCATTTACTTTCAGAGACCAGGAGTACGATGACGATTTCATTGATGAATTGAAAAGGATAATCACATACTCGGAAGATGTTCTGAAAGAAGCATACGGTCGTATGGATATGGAATCTCACTCATGGGCCATGCATGCTGCTGAAGAAATAGACTCAATAGAATCGATAGTTGGAAGTCTTTGCAGTCAGACGGTGTTGGATGCAGGCTGCGGATATGGCAGGCACTCTTTGGAGATTGCAAAAAGATGCCCCACATCCCATGTTGTAGGCATTGATTTCTCAGAATCCAATATCGACAAGGCGATAAAAGCAAAAGGTGACATAGACAACTTGGAATACTACGCGCAAGACCTGAAGAAAGGGGTCGAGGGACAATATGATCTCGTCCTCTGTCTCTACGACGTAGTGGGTTCATTCCCCGAGATAGAAGACAACGTGATCATTCTGAAAAGACTGTATGATGCATGTAAAAAGGGGGGCCATCTGGTCCTTTCGGTTATGAACATGGAATCCACCTTGGCCAATGCGAAAAAGGAGAACATCGTTGACATCGAAAAACACCCTGAAGTCCTCTTCAGATTGCCTGCGTCAGATACGATGCAGAATACGGGAGACGTCTTCGATCCAGAGTATTACATCGTTGATAACATTCATAGGATTGTATATCGTAAGGAACAGTTCTCCGAAGCTGATTCTCTACCTTCCGAATATGTAATCAGAGACAGGAGATACACCATGGATGAAATCAAATCCGCAGTGAAATCTGCTGGGTTTAAGATCGGCGTTACAAGGTATGTACAGGCGGGAAAATGGGACATCCCCTTAGGTCCTTTAGATAAGAGGGCAAAAGAGATTCTGATCATCGCCGAAAAGTAAACCTCTGTTGGACCACTTATATCACTTTCCTGGAATAAGACCGGGCTTGTACCATTCGAACTCGAGGTATTGGATCGAATTGCCTTTGACCATCGCAAAGAGGATCTCCTTCTTCACACCGCCTGACAGCCTCACCGTCCTGGAGATATCTGGCCACATCTTGGTGATCTCATAGGGCACCGCATGCACCAGGAACCTTGCGTGGCAGTCGTCGGGGTCGTCCTGATAGACCCTGAAGTGGGTACCGAACTTGAAACCGGCCTTCACGACCAATCCCCTCTCCCTGAGGTCGGTGTACACCTTCAGACGGTTCTCGAACTCGTCCTGCTCGTTGAAGCCGTACTCGGACAGGTCGTCATAATCCATCTCGGTGCCTTCCATATCCCTCACGGTCAGCTTGCCCTTGCCTATCAGGAAGCAGGCCTCCACCAGGGACAGCTGGTAGATCCCGTTCACCAGGTTCCCGAAGAACCCGTAGTCGTGGAGGAAACCGCTCTGGACCTGGTCGAAAATGAACACGCGGTCGCTGACCAGTACACCGTCTGCATGTCCTTTGACATCCGTGGGGAAAACCTTCCCGACGGGATCCTTCACGTGCAGCTTGTAGTAGGTGACGTCGCCTTCCTCGTCGACCACGCCGTAGAGCAGGTTCTTCCTCCTCTCGTTGGTCTCCTTGGTGCCTTCCAGAGAATCAGATGCATCCAGCAGGCTCCTCTCAGAGACTGCTCTGAGCATGTATGCGGGGCGGGAGTTGGACTGCCTCTTGCCGGCGCCGAAGACGGATAGGTCGTAATTCCCGGACTCCTGCTTGACGACAAGACCCCTTCCGAGCCTGATGTCCCTGTAGACGATGTAAAGGATGTCGAAATCCTCCACAGAATCGGATGATAGCCTGAAGATATCCTCGAATGATAATTTCTTATCCTTGTCGAAGACCTCCAGCTTCCCCAGTTCGGTGAGGAGCGTGGCTTCAAGGAGGTCGAGGTCTACACCGCCTCCGCTGCGCGGATAACCGTAGTTGCCCTTGCCGTATAGGTGATTCCCGTCGGTCTGGTCCCTGACTATAACGTATCCGTCGGACAGTTCTCCTCTCATCGCTGAATGGTAGAGGACGGGAGTATTTAACGTGATTCAGATTAAGAATAGTCTTTGGTTTCTTTACTAGTCTGAATTTTTAGACTGTTCGGCATCCGATTACCTTTCATACGATAATCGACATGCTCTAATATTGTCATATCTAGCACATTCTGTCCACACAGCAAAACCACATCTTGTTAGTTGGATTACTGGCTAGACAGTTATAACATCTTATTGGATTATACATCCAGATAACATTTTATTGGATGAACTCGACCTATCATTATATATACAATAAGTTGATAGCATTGGAACATACTTAGTGATGAACCGACCATCGACATTTGCCTATCACTAAAAACGTAAGGGAGGCAAATGCTCAATGGATCGTGGTCGGCGTACCCGAGAGAAGAAATGGTAAGGATGGATCGTAACAGTGCTCTTTCTGAAAGCATGAGAAAAACAAAGCGCAGACTATTAGCGTTATTCATGATAGCTGCCGCAATGGTGTTCGCAGGTGTGGCTGTTTGCACCAGCGACAACATAGCGCCCAGCACGTACGATCAGGAAATTACCTATTATGCCGGCAACGGTACCGGAGACTACGTCAAAATAGGCTACTACGGTATCGCCGCAACCGAATACAATCCAGAATATTGGGAAGATACGGGCAACATCGCAACCTCTTTAATATCTGGATCTAACAGCAACTGGGTCGGTCCAACTGATGCCTCCTTGACTGTATCCGGAAACGATATTGGCAAAGTTCTTCTGACATTCGAGAACGGTAAAAACGGGGAAACATACACAATAAACTTCCCTGACGACCAAGATATTAAAACCGTAACTGTGAAAAGTGGTAGCGCCACCATTCTTGAACAAAACTCTAACTTCTTCTTTTATAGGCAAGGCAACGGAAAAGTGTCTTTTGAACTTACTTTCTATGACATCACAGTCACGCCTACGAAAGTTTTCGCAGGATGGTTGACTGAACACGATGAACTCATCCTCCCCGGAGATGTCGTCGACAAGGACGTTACCAAGCTAACTGCCAAATGGATCTATCCAGACATGTTCGTACTGAAGAAGGATTGGATCAATTGGAACTACTACAAGGACGCTAATGGAAATGCCATCTTGGGAATTGACCTCTCCGTCGTTTCACCTTACGCTAACCTCGCATCAACATGGAAGGACGGTAGTCAATCCTCCAAGGACGGTAAGATTGGAATCCTGGATTACGAGACCAAACAAAACTACAACAACGAGGGACCATACCTGTACAAACAGGCGGTCAAGCACTCGGGATACTACAGCAGCAACACTGATGGATATGACAACGGATACTCGACCCAGTACAGCATGGTCATCCGCGGAGACGGACGTCAGAGTTCTGACATGTTTGGAACGATATACCATCTGACCGACGTAAGGACGAAGGAGCATATCTTCTACTTGAATATCGGAGCACAGAACAAGTACCCTGCAGAAATGACTGCAGGAACCTACCGTTCACCCGAAGATTCCACCACGCTATACAGAGGCAATGAATATCCTCAGCTGATGATCAACGACTCCGGTAACGGAGCAGCCAGGATGTGTGGGGATGTTATCATAGACAATGTCCGCATGACCGGTGCAACGTACTCCCGTCATGGTGACGATTCGACAAGTTCTCTGTTCGCAAGCGGTCACATCCTGATATTGGGTACGAACATCACGAACCCCCTCATCAATTCGAAATCAGACGGTACGGTCGAAGGAATCCCCCAGATCTTCGGAGGAACGAACAGAGCAAACATCACGACAGCGGCAGTAGTGAACAAGGAAATAGTATTCGGGGACAAAACTCACGATGATTTGACAGTCAACTTGGGAACCATGGTCATAGTCCACAGCGGATTGTATGGAAACATCGTCGCCGGAAGCTTCGGATTGGTCGATATCGGTTCCAATGGCAATTACCTTTCCACATACCTAGTCCTCAAAGGCGGATCGACCGTGGACACCGTAGTAGGCGGAGGAAGCCTCAACGATAGTTCGACCGGAACCGGTTCTACAATCTATGGTAGTCCTAACGGTTCTGACGAGAACGCTGGAGGAACATTCGTCTATGTTATTGATCACTTCATGCCCGGAGACGACTGGGAGGATGCCCAGGCCGGATGCTATGACGTCAACGATCAGCGCAGCATGTACTCCATAACTCAGTCCAGTATCATGGAGGGCGGAAACTCCAGAGGAAAGAGCTCAGCCGGCATACAGGCCGTCATTGAAGGATCCACCCACATCTTCCTTACCGGAACATCCTCAGTATGGGATGTCCAGGCCGGAGGACGTTCCGGAATGACTCACGCGGACTCCACATATCTTGAGATCACCGGAATGGCTACGGTCAGGCACGTCGCCTGCGGTACCATCACAGATGGAGCTTCCAACAATAACAACTGCGTAGACCATGCCAAGATTTACATCGGTGAGAGGGCGACTGTAGCGAACGTTTACGGTGCTGGTTTCGATACGACATACTATCCCACCGGCAAATCGATGACCAGTGGAACGATCGATGTGGTCATGACCGGAGGAACCGTCGGAAACGTATACGGCGGAGGTTACAGGGGAAGTGTCGGTAACGAAGCCGACACCACTGCTCTCCAGATCACAATTGACATAACCGGCGGTAAGGTTGTATACAATGTCTACGGAGGAGGAAGCGGTGGACTTGATAAGGTCAGGCACAACGCTGACGGTACGTTCAACTCAGGTACGATCAGCAAATACAACTATTCAATGGGGAGGTCGTACGTCTACGGAGACATCAAAGTCAACATATCAGGAAAAGCTGTGGTCAACGGAAACATATACGGCGGAGGAATGTCTGTCCCCAAACTGTCGAGTTACATTTCGACCGGAGTGAACGGCCAGAATGCGAAGACCATAGACAACTTCGTGGACGAACAGATTGATAAGAAACCCATCTTAGTCGCCGAGGTAATCGGAAACACGAAGGTCACAGTCAGCGGAGACGCCAAGATCAACGGAAACGTCTACGGAGGAGGAAGAGGAATCGAACTCACGAAAGTAGGTGAGGTATGGACCGTTCCCGATATGACTACCAGCACAGTGGTGAACATCTCCTCTAGCGAGCCCTCGTTCTTCCAGTTGCCCTGGTTCAGTGGAGACGACGTTACCTATACGTACGAATTGGGCAACAAATACATCAATCTGAACAAATTCGAAGAAAGCTACTACCTCACATACGCCATGGTAGACGGAGACACATTCGTTAACATCACTGGGGGAACTATCAAAGGAGACGTCTACGGCGGAGGTGCCCTAGGCAAGGTTAAGGGTAACAGTACCGTTGAAGTGGACGGCGGAACCATCGAAGGAAACGTCTTCGGCGGCGGTCTTGGTATGGAAGATATCGTGGCCGTCACCGGTAACAGAGGAGTCTACGTCACAGGTTCATCCACGAAGATCAAGAAATCCATCTACGGAGGTTCATCCAAAGGAGATGACGGACCCCGCGTAGAGAAAGATGACGATATCACCACATACTGCAGCACAGTCGTCGTAATCGACGAGGGAGATATCACTGGATCCGTGTTCGGAGGAGGACTGATGGGTTGCACCTACGGACATACCGAAGTGTATGTCGGTTATTCCTTCGAGAGGCACGAGGACGGAAGCTACTACTATCACCAGTACAAGAGTGAGTCCAAAATAAAGACCATCAGAGTCGCATCCCTCTACGCAGGAGGTAACATCAGTACAAGCGAAAGCGGTGAGGTCGACGACCCGTTCTCCCAGAGCCTCGTCAAAGGAAACGGTAGTGTCATCATATACGGAAACGGCGACAACGGAGACATACAGATTACCGGAGACATAATGGGAAGCGGTAACGCCTGTCTGACCAGACTTACCAAGTCCTTGGTAATCGACAGCTTACAGAACGAGCCTACCCTGAAGGGCATCCACCGTTTCGACTCTGCTATCATCACCCAATCATTCCTCAAGATCCAAGGACGCGGTGCGGTCACTGAGGAAATAACGGCCAGTCTTTACAAGATCGGTTCCTTTACGCTGAAATACGACAGTGTTCTGCAAATCAATTCTTCGGCAGACAAGATTGGAGCGTTCAACAGCTTCAACATGTACAACAAGCCGACCACCCCCGGTGCTCCTTCCAACTCCGTCATATTCAACGGAGGTTCCACGATCTACGTGAGGAGCGACGCCACAACCTACGGTGCCCTCTCCGGAAACATCATCATGTCCGTACAGGGAGGATCCGGATATGGTGCTTACGTCATGTGCGGTACCGACTCCTCTGGAGGATGTGTGATCAACAAGGACGGTTCGTACAGGTTGGCCGATATGACCGAATTCACCAGCAACAACAGCCGCTGTTGGTATATCGGAGGAACCGAGAAGAGAGTCGTGACCATGAACCTCCCTGCGGCAACAAGTGCTGAGAGGAGTATGACGCAGACTACTACCACCGTAGACATTACGAAGATGTTCGACGGCACTTCTATCGAGTATGTCGGTGGTGCATTCTATTCCTTGGGCTCCGATTCTGTTGAAAAAGATTACTCCTTCATATACCCTGGAAAGAAAACCGGCAGCGTCCCTCCTGAAGCTAACGAATTCGGATTGGTGTTCGGAGATTACGGTAACGGAGCTACCCTAACCGCGACTGAAGAAACCCATGCCTTCGACGGAATCACTCTGACGGACTCGAGTGGTCAATCTGTCACTACCCCGGTGAGCTCCACCTACTACAACAAAGACTACGGTCAGGACGATCAATCCATCAAATTCACATCAGGATATGCTGCCGGAAACTACAAACTCAATCTCACATTCGCTGGAGCCCCAGAGAACCGTGCGGCCTACCTCGGATACATGATCCTCAACTTCAGAGAGATAGAGGTCATCAACGATCAGAACCAACAGTCATACACCATTCCCTCCAACTACATCGAGATCCGTATCGATTTCTACGTCATCACGCAGAGCACCGAGTTCGGAACCAACTATACTGTCAAAGTCAAGACTGAGAAGGATGGAGACGTCAACTCTGGATACTCAGATGTCCTCTTCCCCAAGACTCAATCTATCTACGATCTCAAACTGACCAACGTCTCTCAGATACCCGAGAAAACAACAGTCGTTGTTTATCCCATGGTAAATCAGGACAACACCACCGGTTGGATGATCATTAACCCGATCACTCTGACGTCCAAGAACGACGGAAGCATGAACTACAATCTTGGAACGCTTTCCGGTGCTTCGGTAGCCACCATAAGGTACTATTTGGATTACACTGGAAGCAACCCAGGAAATATTGAGCTGACGTTCCTTTTGGTCCCAAGCGGATCTGACGCGGGACAGCAGTCCATCATTACTCTTAAAGCGGTTGAAAAAGACAAGATACCGGTTACGTTCATCGGAATGTTCGGAAGCAACAACAATCAGACGACCATGTACCTCTACCATGGTGAGAAGATTGACAGAACCGAATGTCCTGACACCGGAAACGGATTCGTGGGATGGTACACCGACACCAATTTCACGAAACCGTACAACCATGACACTCCGCTCACCAAGGCAATCACTCTGTATGCAAGGTATTCCTACACCGTCACCTTAGACAATATGGACGGTTCGACTTCCAAGCTGTACGTGTCACAGGACAGCGAAGGCTCGGCAATACATCTGACCAACCTCCCTGTACTGGAGAAGACCGGCTACACATTCGGAGGATGGTACAAGGACAGCAACTTCGTCTACCAGTGGGACACCACCTACGACACCGTGACCAAGGACATGACCCTTTACGCTAAATGGACCGGTAATGATGTGAAGGTTAACTTCTTCTATGAATCTGCTGGACAATGGGTCAACGTATTCGGAGAGGGAGGCTACGTCATGAAGATCGTCGGCGATGAGAAGATCTACCCGATGGTCGCGATTGGATCGACCTTCGATATCATCGATCCGGTCCAGAAGATGGGAATCACCGAATATGCCCAGAAGAAACTGATAGAGACCATGGGTTCCAACAAGAAGTTCATCCGCTGGCAGTCATTCGCAGGTAACGATCCCAACAGCGACACCGTCTTCCCGGTGTACCATGACACAACTCTCACCACAGCAATGCTGATCACGGGCTATGATGTTGATGATAAACCTATCCTCGCTACCGAGATCAACCTTTACGCCGTCACTTCGAGCGTGGCAATCAAAGTGGTCATGGACAAGACCAACTGGGGAAGCTCTGCGATTTCGGATGCGGCAGCAGTCATATCTGCCCCCAGCACATTCTTCGTCTACCCCGATCTCCCGTTCGAAACTGACAGCATAGAGTTCATATCCGACGGAAAGGGCAGCTACTATTACCGCGACCTGAATGTCCTCGAGGAATTCATTGATACCATAGAGAACGTGGACTACATCCACTACAGCGACAAGTACGGAAACATATGGGCAAAGAACGGCAACACGTACACTCTGGTGAGGAGCATCGTATACGACGCGAACGATCAGTTTGAAACCCCGATCGTTGTCGATGACGGCAATTACCCTGCATCCTACTACTTCAAGGACAAGTACGGAAACAAGTACACGCTCTCTGGAAACCCCACCAGCCCCAGCGACGTATACACTTGCATGGAAGGCTACAGCGAAAGGTACTACTCATTCACTTACACCCTCAACGATGCTTCGCTTACTGGTTACAAGCTGAAGAGTTGGCATAACACCAGGAACATGAGCGATTTCACCATCGATCCCCGTCCTGGTGTGGAAAGGACCCTGAAGGTCTTCGTGAAAGTGGACGGGGCAACAGTCATTGTCCTGAGGACAGTCATGGAAACCATCGACAGAGATGGAGACCCTGTGATCGTCGAGATACACAGCGAACCTGGCGAGATTCTCAACGATGCTGACTCCAACTATACCGTAACATATCGCGCAATGTGGGAGCAAATCTCATACAACGTAGCTCTGCCCTCCCCCAACAACGGTACCGTCGATGCTTTCCTCGTTGACCAGAACGGTAACAGGACCCATATCTCCGGCACCACCATCACCGCCCATTACGGAGACATGATCGAACTGTCGTACACTCCGAATGGACACTACGAGCTCAACAGATGGATTACTACAGGAGAATGCGTAATCGAGGATGCCTACTCCTCATCTACCTCTGTCATGGTGACGGGAAACTGTACGATCACCGCGAACGAGATCGGAGACAGGTTCGTTAACATAGACATAATCTTCGACAACAACCAGATGAGCGCCGAGGACCTGGAGGCCACCAAGGTTTTCATGCACATCAAGAACTCGCAGTACGAGTACTACGAGATAGATCTCATGAACGCAAGCGCATCCGGACCAAAGATGTACTCTGGATACATCCCCTTGGGAGATTATGAGCTGTGTCTGAGGTATGGAGACTCCGATGATTACTGTACCCTCCTCGGAGACATGAATATCACCAGGGACGGCAACGCAGACTTCACCTTCTACGTCATATCTGCAAAGATCATAATGGAAGCTGTAGTCGTGGACAACGTCACCTATCAGACCACCAGCAACTACACGGAGTCCGTAGTGAAACTCACCAAATTCGTGGGTGCAATGGATTCTCTAATCTTCTCCCAGTCGCAGTACATCATCATCAACAACCCTGAGGGAGGATTGCCCGCCGTCGAGATTACCCTCGCCGCAGGATACGAATACACCGTTCTCGAAGGATACATGAATACTGTAGGAACTGAGGAACAGTTCATCGTCAACAAGACCTACAACTACCATGTCGGAAGGACCGATACAGGATCCACCGTAGAGTCCCCCGAAGGAACCAAGACTGAGAAGTTCCATCTCAACTGGACCAGATTCGACAAGCCCGCTTCGATAGTCGTCCAGACATACAAGCTGAATTACAATGTCATATACAAGGTACTGAACGAAGATGGAACCGACTTCATCGTCGGAGGAGTGCCTCTCCAGAGGGGCGTATCCGTCGAGTTCGGAGAGACGTTCATCCCCAAGGTACCGGCTGACTTCGAAGAGGCCATCGGAACTGACAAGACTCTCGGAGGATGGTACTTCGATTCCTCCTTCACCCAGATGATCCTCGGATACCACGCACTGGACAACAGTCTGATCAATGCTGCCAAAGCCGGTCTGACCCTTTATGGAAAAGCCGTCGAAGGAGTCTCAAGACCCGTAAAGATCGAACTGCAGGTCGAGGACATAGATAGCGAGGGATACTCCACCGAGATGGTAATCACCCTTCCGCTGCTCAAGCAAGGGGACGGCACCTACGCGTCCCCTTACAGTCTCAGGATTCTTCCTGGAATGACCTTGCTCGGAGTGACTACGATCCCTGACAAGTTCCATGTTGAGCAGGTCTCCCCCACTGTCTTGAGGATTGTAGCCGATGGAGACGAATCATGGGGAAGTGGAATGCCCACATTGGTTGTCAAATACGACAGGAACTCCGTCAACATCGCAATCGATCCGAACTATGTATCCGAGATAATATCAGGAGCTTGGGAACCTAACAAGACCGCTGTCTTTGAAGAGGAGATCCCGCTTCCGATCATGAAGAAGAACAGCAACGGAGATTCCGTCTGCGATTGGATCTCAACCCCTGCTGGGGCTAATGTGATCAACAAGGACGGAGCGTTCTACTACGTGATGGGAGCGAACGATACTGGCTCGCTGACCTTCTCACCAGTATATCCCGATGAGAGAGTCATAGTCACCTTCATCACACCTATCGGAACATTCGAGAACGGAAACCAGAGAATGTCAGTAGATGTGACCGGTATCGTGGTAGAGGAGCCCGAAATGACATATGACGATACCATATACACCTTGGAAGGCTTCTACGATGGCGACATTAAATTCGAGTTCGGACATGAGATCACGAGCAGCGTCACCCTGATCGCCAAATGGACCAGCGAAACCTACGACTTCATGTACACCCCCGATGCCCACGTATCGGTCAGCACCACCATCACAAAGGCCCCGGAGCAAGGAATCTACAAGATGAATCCCCACTCCGAGATCGTACTCACAATAAAGCCCGATACGGGATACGATCTGGACATCGCACAGACCCTGAGTCAGAGCGGATTGACGGAATCCGACATCGGCACCCCGGTGAAGCTGAATGATGGCAGGGGATACATGTGGACCTTCTTCATCACGAAGAGCATGTCTCTGAAGATCGTCACTAAGGAGGCATCGGCCAGCATCAACTTCATCATCAACGGAAGCCAGGTTACGGACCTCGGCGAGTTCAAAGTCACCTATGACGGTGGCCCCACCACTGGAAACGGACAGAACATCCCGCTCTACACGGTCGCATCCTTCGGACAGTTCGACAACGCAGAATGGTACACCGACCCTGAGATGCAGCATGTATTACCTAGCACCACTGTAGAGCTGGAGAAAGTCTATACCCTCACGGTAAAAGAGAATATCACTCTGTACACCACAAGCACCACCCACAAGATCTGCTATCATGACGCTCTCGGAACCGTCCTTGATACTGATACCGTAACTGACGGAAACAGAACCTTGAGCGACGTCACAGATTCCAGAGATGGATACATATTCGTAGGATGGGCCGTCCTAGACGAGAACGGTCAGCGTGTGTACACCTACAAACCGCAGGAAACGGTAACGATAGACAGCCATACCCCTCTCAAATTGGATCTCTACGCATTCTTCGTCACCAACGGAAATGCTAGTTTCGTCTATGACGGCGATCTTCATTATTCGTCCATCGAGAACGCTACGGCATTCAATCAGGTGCTTGACGATTACAACCTTGACATCCACTACAGTGATGACAACTCTATCACGATATACAACTATCATGACAAGGATTCCAATGGAATGTACATCTACCCGAACACCCCAAGCAGTATCAACATCACTGAGAGGGGAACCAAGACCGTCTACTGGGCTGGATCCATAACAGATGTGCATGGTCATGAATACAAGTTCAGTGGAAACTTCGTTGTAGAGATCCTACCGAACCATATAATCAAGTTCTATGACGGAGATGAACTCAAGGACACCATATCAATCGCAGATTACGAAAACATAGGAGAACTCCCAGTTATCGATGATAAGGACAATGCACAGTTCAACGGTTGGTACGTCGGGGCATTGAAGCTGAGCGAGACCACTAAAGGATCCGAACTCGATGTCGGCGAGGTCAGGGCGGAAGCCAGGTGGACTAACATCTACACAGTTACAATCAGCACTATGGGAGGAACTCTCACCCTAACAGACGCTTTCAAAGCGGCATATGGAATCTCGTCTACCGACCCTGTGACTACGAGCATTTCTGTAAATGTCCTAAACGGAAGCAAACTGGTCTATCCGGGAACCCCGACGAAGACATACAGCACTGAACAGTATGTGTTCTCCAACTGGATGAGATCCGCTAACGACGGCGGTACCGATTTCTCGTTCGATACCGATACGATTGACGGCAATCTGACCCTGATTCCCAAATGGTTTACCGGAGAATCAACAGCAGAGACCGTTACGGTCGACTTCTACGCTGCTCCTGGAGGCAGCGGCCCCCAGCTTCAATACTCCGTTGTAATATTCAAAGGAGACAAAATGAGCAACCCTGGAAACCCTCCAACCATGAGAGGATTAACATTCGATGGATGGTATCTTTGCAAACTCATCGATCCATATCCAGGATATAAACTGCTTGAGGATCACAGCTTTAACTTCGATGGGGCAGTAAGCGGAAACATCAAGCTGATATCCATCATGGATACCAAGACATACACTGTGACTCTCTACAAGAACGACGGAAGTGACCCGGACGTCCATGTAGCAGGATATGGCAAGGACCCTGTATCCCTCACTGTAGTGCGCGAAGGATACAACCTTCTCGGCTGGTCACTCGAAGAAGAGGGAACAATTGTGATAGGGCCGAATGTACCTGTCATCGCCTTCCCGACCACGGCAGACATCGAACCACTTGACAAAATAACAGTTAACCTCTATGCGATCTGGGAAGGACAGACACGCACCGTAACCTTCGACTCGGACGGCGGTAGTAGCGTACAATCCCAAACGATCGTTTATGGAGAAAATGCTACAGTTCCGACCACTCCGTTCAAGAAGGACGCCGTCTTCGACGGATGGTACCTGGGTGACTCACTGTTTGACTTCAACACAGCGATCACCGAGAACATCACCCTGACCGCACACTGGAAGAGCGAGTATACGATCAACCTTGTGCTAAACGGAGGAACCATCAACCATGAGACCACCTTCAAGGTGGTCAGCGGAACCAGCCTCAGCAGTACCATCACCAGTCCACCGACGAAGGCAAGCACGATCTACAAGACCTTCGCTTTCGGAGGATGGCAGAAAGTGACCGAGAGCGGCTATGAGGACTACGACCTCGACTCCCTGGTGACCAGCGACCTTACTCTTTCGGTCAAATGGAACGAGACCACCATCGCGTATTGCGTAGGATTCTACAGCGTTGTCGGAGGACAGGACCCCCAGCTGAGGAATGCGGTACCTATAACCGTCGGATCTCAGACGAAGGTCACTCCTCCGGCCGATCCTCCTGCACAGAGAGGACTGGTCTTCACCGGATGGTACGAATTCGTATTCATAGCAGAGGCACCTGGATACAAGCTGGTCAGCGAGACCCCCTTCAACTTCGACAGCACCATAGAAAGGGATTACATGCTCATAGCCGGCTGGAAACCTCTCAGCTATCAGATAACCCTCGATTACAACGATGGAAGCGGATTAACTAATTACATTGAGACCGGCCCCATATACAACGCATCCGTTCGTGCCGTCGTTGCCCGCGAGGGCTATGCACTGCAGGGATGGTCAGCAACGACCACTGGAGATATCCTGTACATGAACGCTATCTCCTTCCCGCTGAAAGATGAGGTGCAGACTACCGAAGTGAGCACATTCGTAGTGAAATTTACCCTCTATGCACAGTGGGGAACCGAATACATCGTCACCCTGGATCCCGACAACGGATCCGAGATCATGACTCAACACATCGAGATCGGCGGAAAAGTCACCCGCCCAGATGATCCGGAGAAGGACGGATTCAGGTTCCTCTATTGGTACAACGTCGAGACCGGACAGGAGTACAACTTCGATACCGTCATCGCCGCCAACGGAGCCCTGAAGGCCAAGTGGCAGGAGCAATGCACAGTGACCTTCATCTCCAACGATGAGGTCATCGGTATGACAATAGTCGACAAGGGACAGAAGGTCGATGCACCCGAAGAACCAACTGATCTGGATTACGACTTCAACTATTGGCATCTCAGCGGATCCACCACCCCCTATGATTTCGACACCCCTGTGAACAGCAACATCACGCTCGTCGCAGATTGGAGCGAGAAGACCAAGCATCTCGTCAGGTTCTTCAGTCAGATCGGAGGAGAGGCACAGCTCAGGTCGAGTGTCATCGTGAACGATGGCGGATACATATCCAAGCCAGCCGATCCTGTGGGTCCTGAGAGAATGACCTTCCTGGGATGGTTCGAGTTCACTCAGAACCGCTCCAACACCATCGTCATCGGCGACGAGTTCGACTTCGACAATGAGGTTACCAGGGACTATGACCTGATCGCCAACTGGGAGCCTGACGTCTACACCATCAAGTTCAAGCCCAACGGAGGAAGCGGAGAGATCCTCGACATGCACGAGAGCATCTACGGCCCGCCTATCCAACTGCCCACCGAAGGATTCATCTGGGAAGGAAAAGACTTCATCGGATGGGCCACCAGTCCTACGGGCGAGGTCAAATACACCACCACCATGGAGCGCCCGCTGCCGCCAGCAGAGGACAAGACGATAACGCTCTACGCGGTCTGGACCGACAAGAACGAGAAGGTAGTCACCTTCGACTCCAACGGCGGATCGCCGGTCGACCCGATAGTCGTACCCTATGGATCCAAGGTCCAGAAGCCCGAGGATCCCACCTGGGAGGACCACACCTTCAAGGGATGGTACCTCGGCGACAAGCTGTTCGACTTCGACACCGCTATCACCGAGAACATCACTCTCGTGGCGAAATGGAGCGGCGACGATCCGAAGCCCACCCCGCAGAACCCGAAGGA
Organism: Candidatus Methanomethylophilaceae archaeon; assembly: GCA_045588265.1. Taxonomy (GTDB): domain Archaea; phylum Thermoplasmatota; class Thermoplasmata; order Methanomassiliicoccales; family Methanomethylophilaceae; genus Methanoprimaticola. The sequence continues at coordinate 68,397 of JAZNDX010000002.1, forward strand.
CATCCACAAGGAGACGGAGATCATCGAGAACGATGATGGATCCACCACCAGGATCGACAAGGAGATCATTACCGAAAGGGACGGCTCCAGGACCGAGATCATCAAGGAGAAGACCACCTTCGAGGACGGAAGCAGCTACGAGAGGGACGAGACCACCTACACGGACAGGTACGGAAACGTCACCACCGATGTCAAGGAGACTTCCAAGACCACGGATGCAAAGGGCAACGACCTCGAGATGAGCATCAGGGTCATCACTGACGGAGAGACCACCAAGACGGAGGAGCGTTCCGTAGTTACCGATTACGCAGGAAGGATCGTGGAGGAGAACGTCAGGATCATCAACACCGATGCCGAGGGACACAAAGTATCCTTCACCATCATCAACGATGGGGACAAGGTCGAGGCATACCTCCCCGACACCACCTTCGATATCCTCCGCCAGGCCGAGCCGATAATCGATGAGATGAAATCCATGAAAGTCGAGCTCGTGTTCACCTCCAACGACGGCGAGATCATCATACCCTCGGACTACCTGAAGGAAGCTACCATCAGGGATTACACCATCTCTCTCGACAACAATGAGAAGAAGGTCGTCCTGGACGAAGCGGTGGTCAAGAAACTGTCCTCCAAGGGCGGGGATGCCATCCTGTCCATGAAGAGGATAGACGCCAAGGATCTGACCGAGAGGCAGAGGGCCATCATCCACGACAACTACGCTATGACGCTGACCATCACGATCAACGGCGAGAACATATCATCCCTCGGAGGAATCGCGACCGTCAGCGTGCTGTGCGACAAGCCCTACGACCACGTCTATTACGTGAGCGACTACGGTGCTGTCGAGGAGATCGAATGCTCCTACGACGCAGCCACCGGAATCATGACGTTCAAGCTTGAGCACTTCTCGGTGTACACCTTTACCGTCAGTCCGCTTGCCTTCTCCGAGGAAGAGGACCTCATGATGTTCGTCGCAATCGCCGCAGCAGCTCTAGTCGTTGTGATTATAGCAGGCGCATTGATCATCAGGAAGAGATGAGGGGGTCGGCCCTTCATCTCTTCAAACTATTTCCTTGATTTTTCAACACGGATTCTGAATGAAGAGAAAATTTGATGCTTCCAACATCTTACTCTTACTTTTACTTTAACTTTTACTTTAACTATGACTGTACCATACCGTTACAAACCGTTCGAATTATTATCCTCCTATCATATGGGATGGCGCTGTCAGGGCAAAAGGAGAGTCCGCATCATGAGCAAGCTCGTCTACAGGTACGGTTCCCGTTACTACATCAACATGACCAACAGATGCCCCTGCAAGTGCACCTTCTGCGTCAGGAACGAGACTCCCGGTCTCGGCGATGCGGACAGCCTTTGGCTGGACAGGGAGCCCACGGCGGATGAGGTCAAAGAAGCATTGCTGGCACTTGACCTTTCATCGACCGAGGAGATAGTCTTCTGCGGCTACGGGGAGCCTACCGAGAGGTTCGATGACCTGAAAGAGATAGCTGCATTCATACATGAGAAGCTCAAGAAAAGGGTCCGCCTCGACACCAACGGATTGGGATCCCTGATCAACGGAAGGGATATCGTCCCCGAGCTGAAGGGACTCGTGGATTCAGTCTCCATAAGCCTCAACGCAAAGGATGCCGACGAGTACCTGGAGGTCACCCGCAGCAAATACGGTATAGAATCCTACCAGGCGGTCCTGGACTTCATCAGGGAGTGCCGTGAGACAGTGACCGGTGTGACGGTCTCCATCGTGGGAGGCTCCATCCCCCAGTCATCGGAGGACGAATGCGCCCTCATCGCCAAGAGGATGAACGTAGCCTTCAGGGTCAGATGATCGCAGCTATCGATCAGATTTGATAATAAAGGGGGCCGTCCAACACGGCCCCAAAAAGTTTCAGAGCCTCAGGGATGTTCCCTCGATAACCCAAGCACCCTCTATCACGTTCCTTGTATCAGAACCGGAATCGCTTGACAGCGTGTGCGAATAGATCATGCCCTTATCCCCGTAAGTCAGGGTGTATACGTACATGATCTCGTTATCAGGATCATAGGCATTCAGAGTCTGGATGGTGACGTGGCGCTTCCCGTATAAGGTGTCGATCGTATCCGTGTGCTTATCACCGTATGTAATCTCATAGCCCCAATCCTCCAAGGATCTGACGAACGAGTCGTATAGGACATCACCCAGATAATTGCCCTTCGTCTCCGGTCCATCGGTGACGTCGGTGAAGACCTCGCCCTTCGAGGTGATCTGTGTGATGTTCACCTCCACGACCTCATGTATGCCGATATCCGTGGAAACGACCATCGTTCCGAGATCGGTCTTCGTATCGTATTCGCTCATCCTGTACTTCAGTTCGCCTTTGAGGACGAGGGCGGATGTCAGATGGGTCGAATAATCGTAAAGGATGAAGGAGCCTTGCTCGACCTTCTGCTTATCCTGCTTGAGGGAGACGTCGAAGCTGGTATCCTTCAGGACGTATGTCCTGACATCGGTCTTGTCCGAATATGTGGATTCATAGCAGACCCCTGTCTTGGGATCGAGGGCACAGGTCATGGTGCTGTCCTTATCCGAATAAGTGTAGTAGTCGCATACGATGGTCTGACCCTTGTAAACGACGGTCTTGGTGGACTTATCCGGGGAGGTCCAGCCCCAATACAGTTCCTCTATCAGATTCGAAGCTTTCTGATCTGTCAGAGTATCTTCGGTTAAGATATCGTAATCCTACATGAAGTCGATATTATCTCCCACTCTAAGATCGGTCCTGATCTCATCGACATCCAACGGGGCCGGATCGTCATTGTTGTTCATGGCGAGGAATGCCCCGGTACCTACGACCGCTACCACCGCTATGGCGATGGCTGCGACCATCACTTTTGAATCCATGGTCTGGAATCTGAACATGGACTTAAAAAGATGGCCGTTGATCGAGAATTGTCGTTAATCGGTTTAATGGCATGACGATGACGCGGAACCTCATAAACCGAGTTCCGTCTTGATACGCTCCATCGATTCCTCCCAGGGACTGCCCTTGCCCTCGCGGGCCTCACAGATACCCTGATCTATCTTCAGCGCCAGAAGCTCCTTGGACATCCTCTCGTATTCCTCGATTCCGAGCAGCACCGAATGTACGTAGCCGTTCTTCGTCACAAAGATGGGTTCTTTATCGAGAAACCTATCGGTAATCTCCTCGTATCTATTCCCAAGATCCAGGCTGGACACAATGACCATGTTCTCACCTGTATAATTCTGATAATACTGCCATAATTGATACTATCCCGACTTTGCTCATCACAGGTCATCCATCAGTATACGTACCCTGACGCACGGGTCGTGCCTGAATCCCCCGATGCCGGTTATCTCGCAGTACAGGTGCTTCCCGGCATCCATCAGGTTGGCGACCGTCTCATTCTTGTCCCTGGGGATATACCCGATGTGCATCCCGTCCTGGTTCAGAACCTTCACCGCACGCCTGTCGTATGGATTGTTGGGTTCTCTCACCAACGACAAAAGGTCCCATTCCTTCAGACCTGCCGTGATCTCCTCGGGATCGCCCCTGAAGCATATCCCCACGACCTCGGTCTCCATCAGAGGGATCCTGAAGGTTATCGGCGCTATATCGGTGAGCTTTGAGGGGTCCATCAGCCCGAAGTCGTCCAGTATCACCACGGGCATGGTCATGCCGTCACCTCCGCTATCGTCCTGTTCACGAGCTCCAGGTCCTCGGTGATGCTGTCGAGCATCTCGTTCAGCTCAGCGTTCCTTTCTCTCACAGCATCGCGGTCCTGCATGAAGGGGATCTTATCGAACGGATAGGACGATCTGATAATCTCTATCTGCTGCTCCAGCTCCGCGATCTTCGCCTTCACGCTCTCAGCGTAGACCCTGCAGGGCTCGTCGAAGTCCAATGAGCTGTAGATGGCGCGTATCATGAAGATGTCCGCCCTCTTGTATGCCTCCACAGCCTTCTGGAAGAGTGCGATATCAGCTATCGATGCATCGGGGTTGAGGTCCGGGTGGAGTTTCTTCACTATCTTGGTGTACAGCGACCTTATCTCTTCCGTATCCTCCTGGGAGAGCTTCTCTGCGGATATCAGTCCGACGAGTTTCTTGATCTCCTCGTTGCGATCCATCAGGTCCTCCAGCAGATTCTCGTACTCGAATCTGATCGTCTCCTCTATGGCTTCGCTGTCGGGCTCCTCCTGCCTGTTCAGGTAGGAGCGTATCAGAGACAGCCTCCTCTTGGCCATAGACAGCTCCAGGCGCTTCTTCCACACCAGGTGCTCCAATGCGCCTACTTTGAGCATGTACTCCGCCTTCAGCTCCGGGACCACGTGGAAGAGCAGCTCATCCCTCTCTATGATCAGCCTGGTAAGCTTCTCCATGGGATCCTCGCCTCCGCCCAAGGTCACCTTGACGATCGTATTCTCAGTTATCATGATACTTAGAATCCCGTGTAGATATAATAACAGCTGGTTGTTATCTTTGTTATTCTAATGGCAAAAACGTATTTTCGACACGTCTGGATATTTAAAGAAATTATTTAAAGAGCAAAAACGAAAATCAAGAGCAAATCTTCGACTTTCGTAGTATTCTGATTGTATTAAGAAAGCTCAAGCTGAAGGTGCTGGCGGATCGTCTCAGGTT
>JAZNDX010000003.1:0-3349 GCA_045588265.1 Candidatus Methanomethylophilaceae archaeon
TTTAGAATTCTCACGCGCAGGTATGTCATATCCTCATGGTCAACAGCCCTGGAAGGGCTGCTTCCGCCCGCAGGGCGGCAGACATATGAGGCTGTGACACTCAAACCTCTCGATTCAGCGGATCAAGAGGGCGGGTTTTTCTTTCAATTAAGTGGAAGAACCTGCAGTCATCATTTTGGAAATGGCTGTTAATTGTTCCTGCAATGTAGTCTGCAATTTGGATGCATTTGTTTTGTTGGGATGTTGCCTTTTCGCATTTTATCAGGTTGCAATCATGGATTGATGATAGTTCTCTTGCCAAGGATTGTAGTTCATTCAAAGAGATGAACCTGCTACGATCCAAAAAGATTGTGACGTCATGACCGGATATGGATCTTAATGATTTATGTAGAGGGATACAAAGGGATACACATCTTCTCGTTCGACAGAAAGAAGACGTTCAATCTCTTCCGGGATTATCCGTACAAGCTTACTGAGGAGGAGAAGAGGATAATCGATGAGTGCGAGTCTTTCTGGGTTCATCTCTTCAGTAAAAAGGCGGAGGAGATGTTTCAGAGTAAATGTTCGATGGATTGAGCACAATCCATACAACAGTCTTTCGGCCTAACTGCACGGCACTTATTATGATAAAGTATCAATTAAGAGAAAGGCAAAAAGGATAGATTGAAATACTTCGCTTCTTAAGAAAGACTTGGTTCGTAACCTCCGTATGGTAAGCGAGGCCCGAGAGGGCGGTGATTAGAACCACACCCGCTGCTCAGCAGTGTTCGATGGTACTATAGGGAAACCAGAGGAATATCAATGAATCATCTATTCGATATGCCCTCTCCTGAGGGTATTAGAGAAAGGATGATTGCCAATCGTCTCTGCAGACAGGATTACGTCCTGCTCTCTGCGATGATCGTCTTGGCTTTCATCCCAAGCATTAATCAGCTGATCGTGGACAGGCTCGTCATCGGTTCGAGCGAAGATATATTGAACATCGCAGGACAGATCGAATGGTTCGATATGTTCAACGAGACCATACTCGCCTTCCTTACGGTTCCGATGTATTTCGTGCTCAATAGGGCACGGAACGATTCAGAGCTCTCCAGTAGGATAAACAGCACGTTCCTGATAGGATTGATCGCTTATTCGCTGATATCTTTGGTGATCTACATCTATGCATCTAATCTAACTGCATACATGGAGGCTCCTGCTGAGAGTGTTAATTACCTCAGATTGGAGACAATTGGATTCGTTATCGGATTCGTATTCTCATACATTTATGTCGTGTTCGTTGTCAGAGCGAAATGGAAACTGTTTGCGTCGTTGGTGATCGCAAAGGTCATCATGCTCGCGATTGGCAATTCGCTGTTAATACCGGGCAATGGAGTAACAGGCATAGCGATCACCAACATATCTGTGAATGCGGTGATGTCCGCAGTGGCAATCATTCTACTGTACAAGGAAGGGCTGCTGAGGAGATGGTCCGGTCTTGACAGATCGGCTCTGAGCGATTGGGCGAGGACGGGATTGTTCTCCGGAGGGCAGGTGTTCGTCGCCAATCTGATCTATATGCTGGTCGTGATGAAGATGGTCAACGACGTTTCTCAGATGGGGGACTACTGGTTGGCGAACAACTTCATCTGGGGGTGGCTGATCGTTCCCGTGGCAGCTCTAGGGGATATGCTCAAGAGGGAATACTACAACGGATACAGGAGGATCTGGAACTATCTGGCACTTACTGGTGTTATCCTTCTTGTCTGGTTGGCGAGCGTCCCGTTCTGGGGCTTCATGTTCGGTGACATCATAGGTATGGAGGATCCTTCTGCGGTGTTAGATATCCTGTACAAGAGTGTCCCGTTCTACGTCGCATATGCATTGTCGGTAATATTGCAGGCCGTGCTGATTTCGGTGGGAAGGACGGATTACATCTTTTACGAGTGCCTGTTCGTGAACTTTGTCTATTACGGGATTGTATACGGTCTGTTCCTCGCAGGCGTGTTCACGGCATCCATGGACTTCATCATCCTGATGTTCGGAATAGGCCTGGTGGTCTGTCTTGTGATCGATGCGATGCTGTACATGCATTCTAAGAAGAGGATACCGGCAGAGTATCTGTGAACGGCAAAACAGAAGACAAAATCAAAGAGCGGGCAAAGCCCGCTCCAAACAGTTTCAAGGATCGTCTATTATGATGTAATCCAAATCCATCCTCTCCATCAGGTCTTTCAGCAGTTCCTTCGCCATCGGATCCCCGAAATCGGCGGCCTTCCGATAGAATTTCAGGGCCTCTTCGAAGGACTGTTTCACCTCTTCTCCGTGCTCGAGCATGTAGCCCGCCTTCATCATCGCGTTGACGTTGCCGTACTTCGATGCGTATGCGTAGGCCCTCAACGCCATGAATTTGTGGTTCGGCAGGTCGGTGGATTGGTACAGGCTGTTCCCCAATCTGAGGATCAGCGTTCCCAGGTCGGCTGCGGGACCGTCGTGGGCCACTTGGGAGATGTTAACGAGGTCGTCTATGCAGTCGGTGTCGTAGACGTCGATTATCATCAGGTACAGTGCAGCCTCCTCTTGGCCGTTCTTCTCCGCGTTGCGCAGCTGCAGCAACCCTTCCTCGCGGTTGTATATCCCGCTGTTCGGTGTGAGCATCAGCGTCCCGAGGCAGTACATGGCATCGGCGTTTCCGCGGGCGGCGGAGAGCATCAGCCAAGTGAGTGCGTCCCCGTCGGTGACGGATTCCAGAAAACCTATTGATATCTAGGCCATCTTGAATTGGCATTCGGCGTTGCCTTTGATCGCTTCGCCGTATATCCATAGAGTCTTTTCGTTCAATGTGTCGGGCGCGCTGGGGTATCTTATTGATACTGTTCTCATCATTCCTCATTCCTTTTGTTATATGGGGATTTCTTGCAGATCGATGAAAAAGGCGTATACTGGATCTGCTTTGTCATTTCAGGATCGAGGATCGTGTCTTCGGCAACAAGCTGTGTTGTCTTCCTTGAGTGGACGTAGCGGTAGGAAGTATATAAAATGGATGTATAATCCAATTGCATCCGATACTTTTGGGCATGATCCTTATCTTACAGTCAATATTCTGCAGAAATCTGTATAGGTCAGGCTATCCTGAGCTTGGTGAGATGCTGTGTAAATACCATGGAATCGGGTTGTTATGTATGTGAACTAAGGCATCGACCGATTATATCGGGATTATGTCATTTTGAAACCTCAACTCCGCAAAATAGGGAATATATCGAATCCTAACTTTGCATCGAGTTCCTGAAGCTTCTTCGGGACCTCGTAGTCCACCACACCGTCATCCATCCTGACTGCGTACGCCTTCGAATACTCGTGGAGGATGTCA
>JAZNDX010000004.1:0-18751 GCA_045588265.1 Candidatus Methanomethylophilaceae archaeon
CCTTCTCATTCTCATCCAAAACACAAGCTGTGAAGATGCGTTTATGTACATCAATTCCTATGAATTTCATGGCCTCTTGCCTCTTTGTTTTACTTCACTTCAAACGAAGCAAGAGGCCACTTTTAATGAAATCGTTTGGGGCGGGCCTCGCAGGCGGTCTGCCGCCTGCTTCAGGCCTTGTTCATTCGTTCGTCTTTACCTCTCTGAGGATCGTCTTCGTGTTCTCCAGGAGAGTCCTCAGCAGGGGCATCAGTTCCTCTTCCTTCGGCCTTTCCAGCCTGGATTCCAGGGCCGCGATCCTGTTGTTCGCCGCTTTGAGCCTGTCCTCCAGCCTCCTGCACTCGGCTATCAGGCACATCTTCTCCGCTTCCGCGTCCTCGTAGTCCATCTGGAGGGATACCAGTCTCTTCTTGAGGTCGTAGATCTCGTCCTTCTCGTCCTTCCAGTAGTCCACTCCGTTCCTCGTGTTCATGATCTGTTCCTGAAGGCACCTGATCTCCATCTCCTTCAGCTTAAGGGTCCTGAGGGGTTCGCCGATCTCTTCGCAGTTCTCTGTCTCCCCGCTAAGGGAGATCTCTCCGTCATATTCCTTTGACATGCTTTCTTACTCCTCCTGACATTTCTCGAAAGCATCCGCTGGTCGATTACCAACGGATGCCCTCGGTGTAAGGGGTTTTAAACGGTTTGGTAAAGGGTTTCGAAATGGTTTGTAAGGGGTTTCAAAGAGGTTTCATCTCAGCAGCAGAGGGTACCTGCCCGAGACTAAGGTGTTTCCTTGGTATTCGCATCTTACCTCATATTTGAGGCGCAGATTGGGGAGCACATCGTCGATCAGGACGAAGTTCTTTCCCTCGTCTGGCACATACCTTCCCAGTACCATGCTCCCGCTCGGCGTCTCCATGATCAGGGACACGGAGAACCCGGGGTTCTCCACGGTCTCGTCGGACAGGAGCTGGAAGATCACCATGGATCTCCCGTCGTTCCCGACGCAGAGGGTCATAAGGCCGTCGTCGTCGGTCCAGGATTCCATCCTGGTCTTGAGCCTCCTCGATTCCTCGTTCTTCTGGAGCCTGCGTTCCTGTTCGATCAGCTGGCTGCGGGCGATGTCTCTCTGACGGTCTATATCATTCAAGTCCGCCCTCATTGAATCGTTCTTCTTCTTTAGCGAATCGAGCCTCATCCTGTATTCCGCGTTGTCGTCCGGATTATCTTCGATCAGTCTCCTTACCGTCTCCGTTTCTTCTTCGTTATTCTTCAGCTCCATCATGGTGATGTGGCGCCGGTGTTCGGTCTTGTCGACCATCGCCTTCAGCGATGACATCTCTCTGAAGATGGCCTCGCGTTCGACGTAGTCGTCTTGGAGGTCCTTGATCTTGATGGGTTTCCCGCTCTCGGCATCCTTGGGGGTGCCCTTCACGGTAAGGAAGACCTTGACCTCTTCGGGTTGTGGGTCCGTGGATATCAGATCGAGGAATTCCCGGACGTTGTCGGGGATCTCCTCGAACCGTTCCTCGTCGAAGTTCTGCATGAACAGATAGAAGGTGGGGCGCGATACCCCGAATCTATCTGCCGCGTTCGATATCGGCACGTACTTCTTGACGCGCTCCTTCATGGGGGATTGCCCCGTGCTTTCGCACATCGAGACATAGTACACGTTTCCCCTATATAAAACTTACAATTTGAATTACAGTTTAGAAAAAAGTGTAAAATTGTATAGATTTAGGATGATTTTTGCATAAATATTGCAAAAAGTGATTAAAAACTTATCAAAATAAGGTATATAATAGTTGAAATGATAGTTTCAACACATGATTTCAAAACACCTTTTCAAATCATTTTACAAATTGCTTTACAACTTAGGTTTACAAATTGATTTACAGATTAGCTGTAAAAGTACCTGTTGAAATGAACAGAAGAGAATTCGTAAGAATTCAGTTGTCTAGACTATATTCTCTCATCAAGAATTAAACTGATATCTGTAAATGCGGTACGTGACCGCCGCTTGGTTTTACAAATCGAAACACAGGAAAGATAATGGCTTGAAGGCCATCAGTTCTGATCGTTCTGGGCCTTGAATGCCTCGATGCGGGCGACAGTCTCTGGTGGCAGCGGATGGGAATCCATGTACTCTCTGGAGGATTTCCTGAACTCATCGATGGACATGTTGTCGAAGACCTCTCTCCTGGCCAGAGTATGATCGCCGGCGTTCCTGTTCATAGAGACAATAAAGCGCTCTGCATCCACGGGACCTAGACGGTCGGAAAGGCATTTCATTCCGATCATGCGCAACTCTGATTCCGTATACATCATCTCACCTCATTCTCCGTCAGGAACTGGATAGGCGTCACTATCTTGATCCTGTCCGTCCTGTATTTGATTATACGGTCATCAGTGGTTATAAAGTAGTCGTATACCTGTAATCCATAGCACTCATATCCGCGCCGCTATCGATCAAAGCATACTGCTCCAATTCCTTATCGTCATGGAAGAATCTGACGAGGATGTATGGACGCTTACTAGTGGTCCCGTTAGGACTGGATGAATCCAGGTATCTGAAATTCATCGTCATTCTATCACAGAAGCATACATTCCGCAGGAAGTACCTGGGTCACAAAAGGAACGTATTTGTTGCCGCAAGCTTTAACGGTTGCATCGTAGACCTCATCGAACGATCTGGAGTGCGCTACGATAACGCCCTCGCACATGCCGACGAACTCGCCCTCATAGAGGGTTTTGTCGAGCTTCATAAATGCATCGCCTGACTTACTCATATTGATACGATATCATTAGTCTTACATATAGGCGGTAGTTGTGGGCTCGGAATCATACGAAGATGGCCTGACCAGGCGATGATGGAAGTCTGACGGTCAGAACATGAAAAACTAGGGGGGGTGACCCCCCTATTAAGGCTTCTCCGAAGGCATTCCGATCAGATTATGACCACCACATCGACGGAGCCGTAATCTTCCGGCGTTTCGCCCAGCGTCCATCCCGGAACGGTCGTCTCGCAGTAGTAGTAGCTGATCCCGCCTACTTCGTAGCATTTGCCCGGGGTGCCGGAGGGCATGCCGATTCCTGCGGCCATGTGGTTGCCGTACAGCAGTAGTGCGACATCGTAACCCATCGCCTTCATCAGTGAGGCATAGAGGATGGTCTTGTCCTCGCAGTCCCCGATGGTATTGAACAGGGTCTCGAAGGGATACTTCCAGTATCCGTCCATGCCTTTGCCCGAAGAGTCACTGGTGTAGGTCAGGCCCTCCTGGACGAACCTGAGGACAAAATTGGCCATCTGGAGGTCGGAAAAGTGCTCGCATTCCTCACTCATCTTTCTCACCAGATTGACGATTTCGGTAGAGGTGTATGCGAGGAACTCGCTGTCCTTGGCATTGTCTGTATGATGTCTTCCGTCCGTGTTGAAGTTCTTGTAATACACATAGCTGGGGATGTAATCCTCCGAGGTTATGGTATACCTGTAACTGTTGAAATCCCAAGTGTATTTGTTCGTATGCGTAAAGCCGGTGATCAGGTCCTGTTTCAGATCGACATCCTTGCCGCCCGATTTTGCCGTGAACGATGCGGTATATGACATGGATTCCTCAAGGGAAACGAACGCAGGATTGGAGTGGGCGGTGGCCACGACATTGCCGGTACGGTCGTCGGTGACGGTCCATTTAGGATCGGAATAGGATCCTTCGGCATAGACGGCGTACTCGTTCTTCTCCAGGGCGAACAATGTCAGGGAATCGCAGGCCACGAACTTCATCGAAGGATTGCTGTAGATGCCGTTTCCGTCGAAGCAGAATCCTTTGAACTTCTTTCCGGAGGATGCCGTCGCGGTCAGACTGACGTCATCCCCGACGCTGTAGGTGCCCGAACCCTTGACGGTTATGCCGTCGCTCGAGTAGACGGTTATCGTAACGACCGTCGGGACCGTGTATGTGGAATACGATGACAGGGTGAATCCCAGATTATTCTCCTCCACTCTGTAAATATGGAAGTATTCATCGATCCAATAGGTCGAACCGTCGTTCTGGAAAACGAACAATTCTTTCTTTCCGTCGATCGTGGTCAGAGTGTCCATCCTGATGAAATCGAAATCGGATTCATCATCGGACCAAGAGGAGTTATATCCGGAATAATGGACCGTCCCCGATCCGGTGATATAATCGTAATTTGCGATGGACGACGACAGTACCCTCTTACCATCGTCTATGGCTATCCTCATCTCTGCGGTGCTGGAATCGGCCAGGGAGTACGAAGGGTCCTCGCTTTCGACGCTGAACACATACCTGGTGCCGGCGAGGCTCTTCCATTTCGCGTAGAGGGTCGTATCCGACTTGATGTCCGTGAACGAACCGACTTTGGAAGCGGGCTCGAAGGTCGGAGTGGAATACCACGCATCGAAGCAGCGGTCGAGAGAGCATGCGCCTCTGAGGGTGCCGGATTCCCAAGTGACGGATTTCGGATTGATGTTGACCGCCGTATCACAGTTGAGAACATACTCGACGTTGTAGACCTTGTACGCCCATTTGGCGTAGACGGTGACCTTGCCCATGGATTTGTTCAGGGACGTGACCTTGTTGATGAAACCGGGTTCCAGATACCAGCCGGAGAAGTCATACCCCTCTTTGCTGGGATCGTACAGGGTGACGACATCGGATTTGTAACCTGTAGGGTTGTTCTCGTTGTTGATACCTCCGTTCAGCTCATATGTGATATCGTCGCTGCCGCCTCCGCCCATCATAGCGAGCGCCGCAACGGCGACGATGGCGATGACGGCAACTGCCGCGATACCGATGATTGCGTTTTTGGATAATTCCATGAAGAAGCCTCGGAAGAGAACCGTAAAGCAACAATATAATGACATACCTGCGAACGGGCGTTCTATAGTGGATTTAGGATGATCATCAGGCGATGACGAAAGGGGGCCTCGGATCCTCTCATGATGCTCTCATGTCTTTCCGTCCGTCCTGTCATCGATCTCGGAGGACTGGGGCCTATCTATGTTCCTGCTGTCGGTGCAGGCAAAGCGCAGCTGCTGACAGTTGTGGAGCAATCATCTGAACTGTGTTTCCAAATTCATTCACAGCTACAGCCTCGTAGCTTTGAGAAGATTGAACATGATCACAGACAGTGAAAATAATGACAGCATACTTCATACTCTGGACCAGGGATCAGTGAGAAATACTGTTATAGCGGATCTTCGCACATTTAAAGGGCAACACCGCAGTAATTCCTTATAGTGGTGGTTGTTCTCTTTTTATAATAACCGTCGACAGATGTCGGCATCACATTTCAAGGCGATAGTATGAATAAAGAAACAGAGACAGGATGGATGTCCATATCCAGGAATTCGAAGGCGGTGATCCTCGCTCTGGTAGCGTTGACCGTGCTCTTCGCAACGACTGCCCTCATACCGGCAGCGGATTCGGCGCCCGGCCCGGGAGACATCCTCTGGGATGGTAGAATCAGCCAAATCTACGTTGAAGATCACAATCTCCCCCACGGAGAGGAAGGCGACATATACTGGACGATCTCCGGCGACACGCTCTATGTCGACGCGATAAAGGAACTCGAATTCGCCGAAATGGATGATTTCTATGGTCAATTTGATGCTATACACGATCGTCCGAATTGGGAGTTCGTGGACGGATGGCTGAATGTGAAAAACGTGATCCTTACCAAAGCGGTAACAAGCATTGGGGACGATGCATTCTGCGGCCCAGACAAGTACTTTGACCATACATCTTTTGATGGATACCAGGGCGATAGCATCGATCTAACCCGTTGCACGAATCTCACCAGGGTGGGAGATGAAGCTTTCTATAAGACCACCATAAAGCATATCGATTTTCCCGCTTCTGTCACAACTGTGGGTGAGGATTGTTTTTTTGGAGCTAAATGTGAATACATCTGGTTCCATGGTCAGAATGTTACGGAAGTGGAAAGAAACGCATTTTATTATTCTTGCAGGATCTTCTCGCCTTTCGCATACCTGGCTGGGATTTCAGATTCCGGAGAACACCATTCCACCGAGGGCTATTCCGGTGATCTGCATTACTACTTCGACCCCAACACATTGCATATCGAGCCGAAGGATCATTCCCCTGTAAGGATGCCGGATTATAATGACGAAGGAGCTCCCTGGCATAGTTTCTCCTGGTTCAAAGAATTCGATGTGGTGATCGCGGATGGTGTGGAGAACATAGGAGACTATGGACTCGCGTATTGCGACATCGGAGCCCTGACCATCCCCGACAGCGTGAAGACCATAGGCGCGTATGCATTCACCCTATGCGATATAAAGAGCATCATTGCCCTCAAAGTCGCGGAAATAGGCGAGAGGGCTTTCTATATGGGGGGCCTAACGTCCTTGGATATGCATGAATCACCCATAACTGCGATCACCGACGATATGTTCTATCAATGCCCTTATCTGAAGAGCATTGTTCTGCCGGCGCATCTCGAAACGATAGGCGCCCGTGCTTTCTACGATTGTTTGTCTCTAACCACCATTACATTCCCGGAGACGTTGGAGAGCATTTCGGAAGAAGCTTTCCTGGGATGCAGAGAACTGAAGTACATCTCATACGGGCCGACCAAACCTCTCCAGCAGATAGGCGATTCGGCATTCGAGTTGAACTACTACGAAGAACACCAAGTCCACTGTACCGTTCTTTCTGTAGGGAATGTAGCGAACGGCCTGTTCGATGATTACAGGGGTGACTATCCGGATCTCACTGTCTTCGATTATCTCGAAAATACCGCCGACGGGAACATCCAATGGAATTTCAAGGACAGCGTATTGTACCTTGATAAATCAGCATCCGCAAGCGACGGCACCATGAGGGACTACTCTTAGACGGATCGCCCTCTGTGGGAGACCAGCGGGATAATGAAGGATGTGAACAGGATCGTCATAGGATCGGGGATCACCAGCATCGGAGCCTATGCGTTCTACGGATTGGACATGCCTATAGAGATCCACAATTCCAGAGCGTTGACGAAGATAGGTGAATCCGCGTTCGAAGGGTGTATAAACCTGCAGGAAATGCTCAAGATCCACACCAACATCTACATAGGGGACCGTGCATTCGCAGGATGCACTAATGTTTATGATGTACTCATGTACGGCGACTCTTGGGACTTCGAATACGTCGGGGAACATGCCTTTGACCTTGGAGAGGGCAAGTCTCACATGGTCCATTCCCAGAATAACATAGCGTCGGAACACATGCCCTACAGAGGAAGAATCGTGGGGGACACGTGGTTCGATTACATTCGCTGGACTCCAATCGATTCCATCGAGGAGGATGACAGTGGGGATTCCGATGCCCTTGTCAAAGGGATATCCGCCGTAGCCGTCCTCGCTGTGACCGCTGTGTTCATCGCGTTCGTCGCGCGCAAGGACTGAAAACCATTTCAACACAGGGGCCAGACCACTCTTGGTCGGACCCCTTTAAACCGATATCCATAATATCCAGCTTTTTCTCAGTAAAACAGATACGATCGAAGTATTAGGAAACACAGTTAATCATCTGAACTATAAGTTACCTTAATTCTGATGTCTGGTTGTCGTCTAAGCACGATTACAAATTCGAATATGATTCTGTCTATTGTTTATCCGAATTCAGATGTCCCCAGGAATGAGATGGACATCAAATATCAGAACGGGGATGGCAACGCGGTGAAAACAACCTTGTGAGCATCTCTGGACAGAAGACATCGGAGAACATGGCATTGGCCGGATGTTAAGGATACCTTTATCTCAAATCAATAGTAGAACGAGGTTCAGATGCGGTCAGCCTACCAATTTGGAATACAGGCCGGGCGGTTCGGATGAACGAGGGTAGGCCTTTGCCGTTAAGGCCCCTGTCTGTCACCACGACACATAGGGCAGCAGCTCGGTCCATAGCCTGCTTGCCCTCCTGAGCTTCCCGAATGCCTTTGCCGACCTGTCGGGGTCTTCCCTGTTAAGGAGATAATATCTGGTCCATTTCAGTACCTTGTCTATGGCCTTGATCTCGGTGTACCTCTTACCTTCAAATTCTATCCTATGATAGGTCAGGTCCACCTCTTTGGACGCTTTCTTGCGGTACATCATGAGACGGCAGTACAGCCATTCGGCGAATGCGGCGTCGAGCTCGCGGGTCTCCCTCTCGTCGAAGCCGTACTTCCTCCTCTGCCTCTCCCATCTCCTCATGGCCTTCCTCCTGCTGTCCAATGTCCAGTTCACACCGTATTGGTAAGGCTCCAGCCCAAGGTCCTCGAGGTACTTGTTCCTCTGCTTGACGAGATAGACGGGTCTCTTGGCCATGACGAATCAAACTCTGTTCGGGTATAACGAAGTAACGGTCAGACGCTCGGAGGAGGATAATATTTTAGTGCTCTTCAGATGAATGCGGTCCTATGCTGTACACGCCACTGACCTATCTCGCCATGAGGATCGCATACAACGCGCACAACGGGGTGTTAGACAGGAGCGGAGCCCCCTACATCTTCCACCCGTACGAGGTGGCCAGCCGTATGGACGACGAGATATCGGCTTCCGTAGCATTGCTGCATGATGTCGTCGAGGATACCGACATCACGTTCGAGGATCTCAGGGAGAAGGGCATCCCAGAAGAGGTCATCAGACCCCTGAGGCTGCTCACGCATGAGAAGTCCGTCCCTTACATGGAGTACATAGAGGCGCTGTCCGCCGATCCCGTAGCGACGAAAGTGAAGCTGTCCGATCTCCAGCATAACATGGACGTTACCAGATACTGCCGCCCAATGACCGACCGCGAGGCGGACAAGCAGAGGCAATACGCGGAAGCGAAGGAGTTCCTGCTGTCGGTGCAGGCAAAGCGCAGCTGAGGGTAAAAGGCGCCATCTGACCGATTCAAGGTATCTTATATATCTGCGGGTCTTTATGATTTATTGATATGTTCGAGGATAAAGTCAATGCATTAGTCGAAGCTGTCGCAAAAGACTTTGATCCGAAAGCCATAATCATTTTCGGGTCGGTGGCCAAAGGTACGGCGACAGAAGATAGCGATTTGGATGTCGCAGTAATAATGGAAACCGATCTTTCGTGGACGCAGCGTGTTGTGGCCGTCCGTCGCACATTAGGTCATTTAGGAATGGCACTGGATTTACTTGTATTCACTCCCGAAGAGGTCGAAGCGGAGAAGGAGAATCCATGCACTATTGTAAGTGAAATCCTTTCAACAGGCAAGGTCGTGTATGGAACCGCTTGAGACACCTGAAGGTTTGAGGGCACGTGCTGCTGAAGATTTGATTGTAGCAGAATACCTCAGAGAAAAGGACGATGAGTTGACTACTTCGATCTGTTTCCATCTGCAGCAATATGTCGAGAAAAGTCTGAAAGCACGTCTGATGGAACTCTCCATACCATATGGAAAGGTACACGATCTTTTGTTGTTGGTTCAGATGTTGCCTGAAGGAGTACAAATCGAATCTAAGTACTCTGATGACCTGATCGCTTTGTCTCATTTCGCCACCACTGCAAAATATAGTGCACGTACGCCTGACGTTAATGAAATGGAACGTGCGTTAGAAGTGGCACCGCAGATAGTTTCAATGATACACAGATGAGCTCTGTTTTTTTGTCAACTGATGACCCTTTTGATCAGCTCTCTATACAGCACGGTTATAAGTCTACTGAATGGATATGCAGGAATCACAGCCGGATGCCTCTCGCATTGGCGAACTCCCTCAATGCGTTATCGATGTATCCCGCCCGATCGGAGAGCGGCATGCCCGCGGTCTCCGCGTCCGCTTTGTCGATTATCGATTCCATGTCCTCGACCGAGAACATGTTCACGGCGGTGCAGAAGAACACCAGGTTCTGGCCGTCTCCGTAATCCCTGAGCAGCCTGTCCAGGAGCCCGACCTTGAGGCGCTGTTCGGCAAGGTATGCATCGGCCCCCATCTCCTTGGCCTTCTGCATGTCCCTGCGCTGATTGCGGTGCAGTACGAGGGTATCGTATCCGTCGAAACCGTCGTAATGCCTGCAGGGATACTCCGGACACTCGAAACAGTACTGCAGGTTGCCGTGCTCGATGCTGCATGGGACTCTCGGACAGGAGACCGCGCAGAAGCTGTCCTTGAAGCATCCGTTGCAGTTGCCCTGAAGGCGGAATCCGCACAGTCCGCAGTTGAGTCCGCAGAGTGAGAAGAGACCATCCGTCCTTTCGAAATTCTCCAGACCTGTTGTTGCATCCTTTTCCTGACGGTCCATGATAATGCTCCGCGTACGTATCGGAAGCACCCGATTTAAGGTCAGCGAGGATTCGTCTGTTCTCACTGCATCCGTTCCACGAAACTGTTTCCGATGTTGATCTAATCGTCATTCGACAAGATCTATTTCACTTACGATAGATGCATCATAACTCGCCGTGCAGGATACGGTTTAAACTTCTGTTTGATTTGGATTGATGGGAGCCCAGTCGTCTGTTTTCTTGCGATAACTTGTGTGAGGAAGCCGAGTTATACGCCCTGTGACGAGTCATGTGCCATATTCAAATACCATGAACCTCACTATAATTCATAGGAACTATGGTCGGCAATTATTCTGACGATGGCCATACCGCAACGGTTAAGAATCAACCTCCGCAAGCATTCTCCAGTATCTACCATGTACTCATTGAACAGTTGGGCAGAATTAGATTCGTCTGTCCCATCTCTTTTGAAGTTTCCAGAGAATCGGAGGGACTCGTTCTCGCAAACGACGAGGCCAACCTCTATGGCGCGGGCATGTCTGTGGAAGAAGCAATCGTAGATCTTGAATCTGAGATTGAGTTCGCATGGCGCCATTATGTCGTTGTCGAAGATACATCCAAGTTTCACAAATCTGCCATCAAGTATCGTCGCTGGCTTCTGGAAAATGTAGAGGTATTGCAGTGACGGTTCTGAAAGTGAGATTCATAAACTCAAATCTGGAAAAGAAAGGTTTTGTCAAAGCCGAAGAATCAGATCATATCTGGTATACATTACAAGTCAATGGCCTTGACACCTGTATAAGGACCAAACACATCTGAGAACAAGGCATTGGCCGGATGTTAAGGATACCTTTATCTCAAATCTAACCTATTAACACCCATGTATTGTCAGAACTGCGGCAAGGAGATCTCGGGTAACGAATCGTTCTGCCCCTCGTGCGGAAAGAGGGTAGGGAATTCCTCGGGTTACAGCTCCAATTACGATCAGACGCCTAAGGAACCCGCCACGCTGGTGCCTTTCCTCCTGGGGATGTTCCTTGGGGTGCTGGGAGTCGTCATCGCTGTGGTCGTCTATAACGGCAACGACGGACCTTACACCAAGAACCCCACGACCCATGCTCTCCTTTGGAGTATCATAGGTATGGTCATTTGGATTCCTATACTCTGTATCCTGGGCCTCATGTTCTTCGTTGGTTTTCAATGAAAAATGACAGGAGCACACATTATGTATGGAATGAATCAAATCGGATTTTGACAGCCTATTGTGGCCTCCATCAACCCTTTACCTTCTGTGAAGCCCTTTTCTCTGCACGAATGGACGTTTATGTCCATCAAGAACAATCTGGCCAAGTCAGTAGACATTAGTTCTACCGTCTACCACTGTTTCTTATTATTCAATACGTTTCAACTCCTCGGGGATGGATGCCGCAGTCCGAACCAGGCTCATGCGCGTATTCTCCCTTAAACCGGCCCCGGAGGGGCTGGAGGTATCCTATGAGATATGCAAAATTGATAATCGCGATCCTAGCGATCGTAGCAATAGCATGGCTGGGTGTAGGCTTCGCCTTCCAGTCATCATATGAAAGCCAGGACAACGACCTGGACGGACGGTTCGTGACCATCAACGAGGGCGGAACAGGATCCGCCGTTCTCAACTATGTCCAGTACTACGACACGGTCATCGCCGACGAGAGCACACTGTACTACCTGCCGATGGTCAACGGCACCGACCTGGTCAAGCTGAACGATTCTTCCTACAACGTGACGATAAGCGACGGCGGATACAACGGCTCATACAACCTTGTGATAACATCCGAGCTGCCCACGCTGTTCACCCAATCCGTCAAGAACGCTAACGGGTGGTGCCAATTCGTCTTCAAGCTCACCAAGAACGCGAATGTGTATTACGGATTCACCACCCTCACCGATTTGGTAGCGGGAAGCCAATACAGCTTCTATGCCGCAGAGAACGACGATGACGATTCCACCGCCCACGCGGATGACGTAGCAATGATACCTGCTGGCACATACTCATTGGACGTGTATCTCAAGACGTGCGAGCCCGCAGATACCGTAGGCGGGATCACCGGTGTGCAGGTCGACAAGACCAATTTCGTCGATAGGTTCAACCTGTCGGGATTCAAGATCAAGTTCACGGCAGTGGGTTCTCAATGAACGCAGGCATCCTTGTGCTGGCGCTCTTATTATCTCAGGCGGCGCTGGCGGAATTCACGTCCGAGGACAATTGCATCACATACGAGTATTGCACTGTGGAATGCGACGCCGTATCCGTATCGGTCAGCGACGGGAGCCTCTCGTTCGGTTATGACGGCTCCTGCATCGTCAGCTACGACGATTCCGAGGGAACAGAGGGCGATATCTCCCTGAACTTCTCGGGAGAGGTCCCCGACGGAACGCATCTCACGATATCCTACAGGTATGACGGCATACAATCCTCAGCGGAAGGGTCCTTCCACAGCGGATCCTGCGAGATCGTCATAGAGGACGTCAGGAGCGGAGCGGACATCGAGGTGTCCGGGACCGCAGGTCCCACCGATCCCATGGGCCTCATTCTGGCGATAACAGCGTCCGGATCGGATGGATGCAGGTCATTCCTGACAGTCTGGTGATAATGGAAATAAACAAATTAAGGGCCTCGACGGCCCTTTTCCATCCAAAATTGCATCCTAGAAAATCTTAATCTTTAGATGTTAGAATAGGTTAATATACCGGGTATCGGCGTGGGCGCTTCAGCGACCTGTATCGGATGCCAAGCGAGCCATGTTGCCGAAGGTGAACGATATATGGGATCCCAAAGAAGAGACCTTGTAATAGTACAGGGAAGGAACTGCAATCAGAACGAATACGATTTGAGCATCTTATTGGACCTGTTGGGCTTTTTGGAAAGGTCGAAGATGCTCCAGGTATTGGTGGACCTCTACAGGTCCCCGAAGAAGATGATGGAGATCATAGATAACAAACCGTATTTCCGGAACAAGGCGGTCCTAGAGAAGTTGGACGAACTCGAGAAAGAGGGATTCGTGAAATTCACGCCCTGTGGAAGAGGGAAGACAGTGTCCCTGACCGAAGACGGTGAGAAGCTGGCCGCTCTGGCCGCCGAGATGTTCTCCGAACTGAAGAAGAAGATGAGGTTCAAGGACCATAATTGAATCCTTCTGAGGAAAAGACCGAGGCGGTTCAAGTTCCTCATTTGATAATACCGGATTTCAATGAGACGGTTATCTGCTCGAACATCTCTGGGCACCAGATGCGGACGGAGTTATACTCTTCCGATCCGATGAAGTTGCTCACATCCTCGATGGCCGATCTGTAATCGATCTCCTTGAATCTCCTGTTCAGCAGTTCCATGACATCGGCGTGCGACAGATCACCCTCCATATCGGGAATCGTCCTCCTCATCTTGGAATTGAGGAAGGCGAGGTTGTACGGTACGCCGTTGTTGAGGTAGAAGATGTAATCGTACAGGTCCCTTCCCTTGAATCTGTTGGCCCACGGTCTGCATAGGATGGCGTGGATCTTCCCGGCGAACATGGTGGGCATGTCGCAGGAGGTCAGCATGTATCCGAACGGCTGTGTCTTGAATCTCTTCTCGTACTGAGCGCCTTCTGCGGGATCGGTGTCCACCTCCATCTTTATCTTCGAGACTTGGGTGGGATAGATCTTATCGGAACGGTCTCCGTCGCTGTAGAATTTCAGGTAGAGCTCCTTTGTGTTGGCCTTCACCAGACCTTCCCTGATGCTTCCTTGATGCTTCTTTTCCACTGCTTCGACCTTGAAGTCGATGCCGAACGTCGTGAGGGTATCCTCCAGGCTTTCTGTGTACGGAGCAAAGGAGAACCTATCATCAGGTTCCCTGAGGATGAAATCCAGGTCCTCAGAGAATCTGTTCAGCCCATGGAATATCCTCAGATCGGTACCGCCCATGAAAGCGGCCCTGTCAAAGAAATCGGTCTGTGAGAGTCCGTAAAGCGTCATTTCCTGAATGACCTCTCTGACAGCATTTTCCCTCGCTTTGGGGTTCGAGACGTCATAGTTCTTCAGCAGGTAGTCCAAGCGGCCCGTCACTGTTCACACCTTCTTTTCATGTATTTTGACAGGAGGGACACGTTGCGGCTCCTGTAGTGTTCTGAGATGTCCGCAATCTTTCCCGCATCCATCTCATCCAGGCCGTCCTCGTAGATCCTGAGGTCATCAAGAAGTGTCATCTCCATGTCCTTCATCGACCCTATCTTAGGAAGCTTGTACACCTTGTCGCAGAGCGCTTTTTCCGGAGACGCCATCCAGTAGGTGTACTCGCCGGCGTTGAACATCTCGATTCCCCTTATGAAGGCCGAGGAGGGGACATCCTGGTAGGTGTACCTGCCGAACGGGGTGATGTAGCATTTCGATCTCCTCTTCTTGCAGGTTGCCGAAGTGTATGCTTCGACCCTCTCAGGGATGAGTCCGTAATAGGAAAGCGCATAGTCGAATGAAAGGTACGATGGGCTGTATATGATGTCCGCCAGAAGCTTCCCGTCAAGGTTGGGGTCAGTTTCATAGAGTCCCCTGATTATTGGGATGTATTTTCCGTCCTTGACGAGTCTGTTCAGCTTCATCTTGGGGTTTGAATACTCCTTGCTGAGCTGCTCCAAGATCATTGGGGTGGCTAATATCATACAATTTTCTCCAATAAGTATCGAAATATAATACTTTCTGGAGAAATAGCAGTTATTAATTGCTATCCCGAATCAATTCAGTCTACTTCATGAAACAATTAAATCGCCACACCAGGATTCCATCCGCATAATCCGTGCGATCCCTGAAGGAGGGGAGGCATTTGGCCATACAGAGGAAGTACGCAATCATCATCACCATCGCCGCAGTTGCCGTTCTTGCGGCGGTAATCTTCGCAATGCATCAGGACAGTGACGATCCCGAGGACCACCTTCCCGAGTTCAAGATCACCGGTAGCACGGACCTGGACGGGAACATCTTCGTATCCTTCGTCTACACCAAGAACATCATAATGTTCGACGGTAAGGGCGATATCGTTTGGTACAAGCACGAGGACCTCCCCGACGGGGTCCACGCAGGATATTGGGATTTCAAGAAGCATGTGATAGACGGCAAGGTCTACTACAGCTACCACGACCAGAACATCAACGCCGACCACTACGGTCTTCCGGGATACGCCCCGGGAGAGAGGGTCATTTTGGATTCCGATTTCAAGGAGGTCAAGCGCATAACCTTCGAGAAGTCCGATATAGTCGACAAAGGGCACTTCCTCGACGGTCACGACTTCCTTCTGATAGACCTCGACCACTACATCATGTCGGGTTACATCAAGGACATAGTAACCAATGTGCCAGGCTATGAGGAATCATCCGTCGTGTACTCCTATCTGCAGGAGGTGGACCACGGCAAGGTCGTATGGTATTGGAGGAGCGTCGACTACCCCGAGCTGTACTCGCTCACGGTCACCGACGCCGTGGATACCGCCAACGATTTCGGCAACGTGCAGACCGATGCCCCAGATTACGTCCATTTCAACGCCATGCGCCTGAACGACGACGGCGACCTCGTATGTTCCTTCCGCCATCTCAACACGATCATGTGCCTGGACCGTACCAAGGATACCGACCAGATCAAATGGAAGCTCTCCGGAAACGGGGACGAGTTCGGTCTGACCGATGACCAGAGGACCTCCAGCCAGCATTATGTCACCGTGGACGGCGACACCATCAGGGCGTTCGACAACCACAACATCACCGAGAGGACCCGCATAGTCGAGTACAAGGTGGACATGGACTCCCAAGAGCTGAAGGCGTTCAAGGAGAGGGTCGTACCGGGTAAGTTCTCATCCGCATGCGGAGCGCAGCAGCAGATCAAGGACGAGCTGTTCATGATCGGCTGGGGATGCACCGAGAACGATGCGATATGCTTCTCGGTGTACGACTTCGCTTCCGGCAAGGAGCTGATGTCCATGGAGCTGGCGCAGCCACAGAACTTCACCTATCGCTGCGTGTATTACGAGTGATCTGGCCGGTCCCCCGCCCTCCTGTACCTGGTGGCGGGGCCCGACCCAACCTTTTCAATCTTCCCTTCTTCCAGCAATCTCCTCAGGACGTTGGCGACCATGGCCTCGCTTATGTCCGGGAGATTCTCGCACAGTTCCCTTTTGGAGATCGGCAGGAGCGAGTCCATGACCGCGTATTCGATCCTGGAGGTCTTGTTCGTCTTCGCTCCGACAGCGGTAGCGAAGCGCCTGTCAAGTTCCTTGTAGCAAAGAAGCAGGATGCCTAGGAAGTTCCTTATGAACGGCATGTAGTCGTTCCTGCCCTCTAACCACTTCTCCGATGACATCGAAAGGGAAAGGTAGTAGTCGGGGCGACCCTCATATGTCATGTTCTCGAAGGAGACGTATTTCCCGACATCGTATCCTTCTTTGTAAAGCAGCAGAAGGGACAGGAGCCTGGATGCTCTACCGTTGCCGTCCAGGAATGGATGGATTGAAAGGAAATCTTGTATGAAGCAGGGGATGAGTAATAATCTGTTGATCCTTGAATCCTTTATCGCAAGATCATATGCGAGAACGAGCTGTTCCATGGCCTCGGGAGTATCTCTAGCCGGCATCGGCCTGAATACAACGGAGAAGGACCCGTCTGCATTCCTGCTGCCGATTATGTTGTCTACCGTCTTCCATTCGCCTCCGCGCTCTTTGGAGTATGAGAGGGTGATCCTGTGAAGCATGCGTATGACGTCCAGATCGAAATCCAGCGAATCATGTCCCCTATGGACGAGGTCCAGAGCGTCACGGTATCCGGCAATCTCTTTTTCGTCCTCTCCGTTAGGCTCGGCCTTTTTCAGACAGATCTGCCTGAGGCGTTCGTCGGTGGTGAATATCCCTTCGATAGCATTGGAACCGAAGACGGACTGCATCTTCGCCGAGGATACCATGCCGGAATATGCGGAGGGGAATTGCTTGATACGGTTGTCGTTCCTCTCCTTGAGGACTTCTATCATCGATACTGTGTTCAACAGATCCATGTCGACCTTTAGCCATTTCAGGAACGAGTAATCGAATCTCCTCATGATACATTTTATTCGGACATTTCTATATAATTTTATAGATTTTATATGCATAGTCAATATAATTTTTTATAATTATTATAGAGATATGATGCAATAATTATGTTGTTTTTTCACATAATAAATAAAGAAGCATCCACTCTCGATATTCACTCAAGGTTCCAAATTGTAGGACCATAGAAATATCGGAGGCACCATCCATCGCCCATGAAGAAGAGCATACTGATGGCATCCGCACTCGTAGTGAGTGCATTGGTGCTGTTATCATTTGCATTGATCTCATCCGCCGATGCGGATGACAACGATCCGCACATGGACGTCGGTACCGAGGTAAAGGTAAGCACAGGCACAGGCCACACCACCCACGGTCCGAGTCAGGACGTGAGCAAATACGGCGAGAACACCAAGGTGACCATGACCTTGACAGTTCTCACGAAGCCCTCCGGGCCCAATCTCGGATGGGACACCACGGGAACTCTCGAGATAACCGATATCGAGTTCAGCGAATCATCGGACCTCGTCTACATCCCTTCGCACATCTTGGACAAGGATGGGGACGATATCACGATCTACAAGGTGACGTCCATCGACGACAGCGTCAGGGACAAGATCAACTCGAAGACGATATCCGTCGTCCTCCCGCAGGCATTGAAGGACATCTCCTTCGGTAAATCCGTCACCAAGGTGACCGAGGGAATGTACACCGATACCAACGGAACCCAAGTGCGCTATGCGATCGACGAGACCGCTCCCCTCTATTACAACGGATACGCATGCTACATGGCCTACGCTTACGCCACGGAATCCCCTGACATGAGGATGTGCGAGATTGGGCATGTGATTAGCACTGTTCCCGAGGGAGCATCATACGAGACCAAGATGGTCCAGTGGAGCAAGAACGACCTCGTGTCATGCGACAGTTGGGTTTGCGGTTCGTTTCCCGATATGCTCGCAACGGTCCTCACCTGCGAAGTCGAATTCTCGGGCAAGAACGTCAGCTATTCCGAGGATAAGTTCACATGCGCCGCAGGCTCCGTCGTCCACACCGATGGTATGAAGATCACCATCAACGGAGTCACCGTAACGGCGGAACCCAAGAAGGACACCATGGTCTTCGAGGGATGGAACGTAGAGGACGGTCAGAAGATCACGGCAGACATTGAGATCGAGGCCGTCTTCTCCGGAGATGCCGGTTCGGACAACTACGTCTACTGGTTCACGGCAGCGATCATCCTCGTTATCGTCCTTATCGTGTTGGCGGTCGCCCACGTGAAAGCACACAAGAAGGATTGAAACCATAGATCCCAGGGATCACCCCCGCAAGGGGGAATCCCACTCGATTCATATGAGTTAAACTAATAGTCCGTTAAGTTGTAAAATTTTATAAAATAACGGACGTTAAATTGTAATGGTAATGTGATACTTTTTAGTTGATG
>JAZNDX010000005.1:0-36972 GCA_045588265.1 Candidatus Methanomethylophilaceae archaeon
TTTAGAATTCTCACGCGCAGGTATGTCATATCCTCATGGTCAACAGCCCTGGAAGGGCTGCTTCCGCCCGCAGGGCGGCAGACATATGAGGCTGTGACACTCAAACCTCTCGATTCAGCGGATCAAGAGGGCGGGTTTTTCCCTTCTCATCCACAGATCTGTCATATACGTTATACCGACGCGACCGCTGGTTATATTACCGTACGCGCGATACGTTTGTTTATGATCAGCAGAGACGAGGTTCTTGGCAATCTCGAGAAGATCAATCTCAAAGAGGCCAAGATCGGAGTTGTGGGCTCCCATTCAGGGCTTGACACGTGCGACGGAGCGAAATCCGAAGGATTCAAAACCGTCGCCATCTGTCAGGAAGGAAGGGACTCGCCCTTCACCAGATATTACAAGACGATCTACGACGACAAGGGCAACCTCAGAAGGGGAACCGTCGACGAGTCAGTCGTTCTGGACAAGTACAGCAGCATCCTGAAACCCGAAGTTCAGGATAGCCTTCTGAAGAACAATGTTCTCTTCGTTCCCAACAGGTCCTTCGTATCCTACTGCGGAATCGACGCGGTGGAGAACGATTTCAAGCTCCCCATGGTCGGAAGCAGGAACCTCCTCAGATCCGAGGAGAGGGGAGACCCCAAAGACTACTACTGGATCCTCAACGAGGCCGGACTTCCCTTCCCCAAGAAGGTCGAGAAGCCCGAGGACATCGACGGACTCACCATCATCAAGGTCCACCACAAAGTCAAGAAGCTGGAGAGGGGATTCTTCACAGCCAAGGACTACGACCAGTTCGTGGAGAAGTCCACTGAGCTCATCAAGCAGGGAGTCATCGAACCCGACTTCCTCAAGGATGCAAGGATGGAGCAGTACATCATCGGTCCTGTCTTCAACCTCGACTTCTTCTACTCCCCGCTGGAGGAGAAGGGCGAGAAACTGGAGCTCCTCGGAATCGACTGGAGATTCGAATCGTCACTGGACGGATACTGCAGGCTCCCCGGAAAGCAGCAGGTGGAGCTCGAGGAGGACGGAATCATCCCCGAGTACACCGTGTGCGGACACAACTCCGCCACACTGAGGGAATCCCTCCTGCCCAAGGCCTACGAGCTCGCCGAAAAGTACGTCGCGGCGACCAAGAAGTTCTACGACCCGGGAATCATCGGACCGTTCTGTCTACAGACCTGCGTCGACAAGGACCTTCACTTCCACATCTACGACGTCGCCCCGCGTATCGGAGGCGGAACCAACGTCCACATGTCCGTCGGACACCCCTACGGAAACTCCCTCTGGAGACAGGAGATGTCCTCCGGAAAGAGGCTCGCATTGGAGATCAGAAGGGCAATCGAGGAAGAGCGTGTCGAGGAGATCGTCACATGAACGCCAAGGCATTGCTCGCAGCTACTGTAGTCTTCGCACTGGCCTTCGCCGCATACATACCTGCGGATACTGACGCTGCCGACATCAACTACATAACCCTGGAGAACGGGAACTCCATCTCCATGGAAAGGGGAAGCACCATAACGCTCGTCCTCGACTACAATGTAGAGAAGAACTACACATGCACGATATCGATCTACGATACCGGAAACAACAAAGAGGTATACTCGGAGCGCTATTCGTTCAGTGTCGGAACCCACAGTCTGGAGATTCCCTTCTCATACGACAAGGACTCATCCCAGGCCCACATGAAGATAACCTTCTCCAACGGAATGAGCTACAACGACATCTACTTCGACGTCACCTACACCAGTTCCATCTGGAGCAACCCTGCTCTGTATGTGGCGATCGTCGTTATCGTGATCCTAGTGATCGCATTCGTCGTGTACAAGTCCCGTATGGCACCCAAGAAGGAGAAGAACACCCTGACCTTCGAGCAGATCGAGGCCGAGAAGCAGGCCAAGAAATCCGCTCCTCAGAAGGAAGAGGCACCTTCAGCGGCAAAGTCCGAGAGGCAGAGATATCTGGCCTCTAAGAAGAAGAAATGATCTTAAGGCGGGGAGACCCGCCTGTTTTTTCATAATTTGAGTTTGGGATCCCTGAGGTCCATAAGGGCGACTTCGCGCCTGTCCATGAAGAATCCGATCTTTTTGTGGAGAAGGATCGAAGGAGCGTTGTCCTCCTGAATCATGGCGTGGGCCACGGTGCAGCCCATCTCACGTCCCTTCTTGACGCATTCCCTGAGGAGTTGGTATCCGATCATGTTGCGCCTGAAGTAAGGGTGGACACCCATGTTCTCGATCCACAGGAGATTGTCCTCGTCGCAGATGTGATGGAGGATCTGGGCGAAGATGAACCCTACGACCTCGTCATCCTCCACTGCAACGAAGCTCACTCCGCTGTCCAGGTAGGCCTTGAAATGGTTCTTGCTGCTGGCCCCCAGGTTGTCCTTCCACTCTTGCGGAAGGTCCTCCCACTTGTTCTCGATGGTGGCGGCGAAGTACTCCTTGATGCAGGATATCTCAAGGTCGCGGACGCTCTGTATGTCCTTGACCTTCAGCTGACGGATCTCCATCCTCACATCTCCTCAGGAGCACCCATTCCCAGACAGTCCAACACATCGGCCAGGACGGTCTTGGCGCATTCCACGAGGGTGAGCCTCGCATTCCTCTTGTCGTTGGAGTTGAGGATCGAGACGGCCGCATAATACTGGTTGAAAGCACTGGCAAGCTCGTGTCCGTATGCGGGGAGCATGTGGACGCGCTTCTCGTTGCCGGCAGCCCTCAGGACCTCCTCGTACTTCGAGAGGATCTTGATCAGGTTGATCTCCGAAGGCTCGACGAACTTGGACGCATCGGTGTCATGCTCGTAGGAACCTGCCTTCTTCAGCATGGTGCATGCCCTGGCATGGACGTACTGGAGGTACGGTCCGGAGTTTCCGTCGAAGTTGAGCGCGTCCTCCCACTTGAAGACGAACTGCTTCTCGGGCTGGACACGGATGATGTTGAACCTGACAGCTGCCACTCCGACGACCTTCGCGATCTCTCTCATCTTGTCCTCGGGCATCTCCGCGCGCCTCGACTTGATCTCCTCATAGGCACGGGCTACCGCCTCGTCTATGAGGTCGTCCAGGTAGACGACCACTCCCTTCCTGGTGGACATCTTTCCCTCAGGCAGGGATACGAATGCATAGAACAGCGGCTCGGGGAGCCTGTCCGATCCCATGATCTCCAAAGCGGAGCAGAGCTGTTTAGATCCGAGCTTCTGGTCCTCTCCGAGAACGTCGATGAGACGGTCGGCCCTGGTGAACTTGTCCTGATGGTATGCGAGATCGCGGGTTGTGTAAAGCGTGGTACCGTCGGATCTGGTGAATGTGAATTTGGTATTCTTTCCCTGTACGCCGAAGTCCTTGAGGTCGACATACCACGCACCGTCGTCGGTCTGACCTGCGTACTTGGATGCCTTGAGTTTCTCGACGACTGCCTTGGCCGATCCGTC
Source organism: Candidatus Methanomethylophilaceae archaeon (assembly GCA_045588265.1). Lineage (GTDB taxonomy): Archaea > Thermoplasmatota > Thermoplasmata > Methanomassiliicoccales > Methanomethylophilaceae > Methanoprimaticola. The sequence continues at coordinate 3,439 of JAZNDX010000005.1, forward strand.
GGCGATGTATTGGGATTCCCATGTGTACCTGTCCAGGACGACGTTGATCTGCCCGAGGGTCTCCCTGAGACCGTCCAGCATAATCTCCGCTGTGTGCCTGACGGTGTCGATGACCTCCTTGTCCCCCTGCTCGAATCTCCTCATCATATCGGAGATCTCCTCCTGCACGGCGGGATCGGATTCCATCTTCTTGTTGGCCACACGGTACTTGGCGACGAGCTTGTGATCAGTCTTGTCCCTCTCCTTCTCGTTCTGGCCGATCTCCTTCATGTGCTCCTCGGAGTTCTTCGCGGCTTCCTCGTCGGACACGTTGTTGACTCCCCATGTCAGCACGACGACCTGCTTTCCGACATCGTTGACATAGTATTCGGTCTCCACCTTGTGTCCGCACTTCCTGAGGCATCTGGCCAAGGTATCTCCGATGATGGGGTTACGTGCCCTTCCGACATGGATGGGCCCGGTAGGATTTGTGGAGGTGTGCTCCACATTGTATTTGAGCCCCGAAAGAGGCATGGAACCGTAGCAGGGACCGCATCTTATGATCTCGTCCAATGTGGACTTGATGAGCGATGCGGGATCGATGTTGAAGTTGAGGAATCCGTTGACAGAGGAGACCTTGGAGATGAGCCCTGCGGGCTGGATCCTGGTCGCCAGCTCATCGGCGATGGCCTGAGGGGCCTTCCTGAGTGCCTTGGCCAGAGGGAAACAGGGGACTGCCATGTCCACCCCTTCCATGGTGGAGGACTCCACCACGAAATCGATCCCTTCCGAACCCATATCCTTCAGTGCTGACGAGACCTTTGTGCGGATCTCGTTCTGGAAATCATCCATGATTGTCATCGTGATCACATCTTGTACCTGAGGAGCGCTGCCACTCCTCCGAATGCTTTCAAGAGCATGTCCCCTTCCTCCGAATCCGGAGAGATGAGCTGAACGCGGGTGCTGAATGCCTCCGCTTTGTTGAATATGTCGTCAATGAAGTCCTCGTCGTTTATGACCTGGGCGTTAGCGCCGCATTCCGGGCATTGGAATTTGCCTTCGGAATCCTGGACCGTGAGCTCGTGCACGTGTCCGGCCTGACATTGTACAGTGATGCGCCTCTTCTTTATGGCCTCACTGAGAAGAACCATATCGACGGCTCCTGCTGCCAGGGCGTTGCGGACCTCCTCCTCTCCGTATGCCGAGAGACCTCCGTCCGCCTTCCTGATCTCGGTAAAGAGCCTCTGCATGAAGACCTTCTCCCTGGAGAGCTGCAGACCCGTGAGGATGTTCTGAGAGTTCTGGACCAGTTCCCTGAGTCCCGACTCGTCCGTGTAACCTGTATCGACCAGAGGCGTGACGACCTTCTTCCTGAGTTCATGGTGGAGGTACTCCTCCTTTACGAAGAACTCCTTGGTGTAACCGGGTCCTCCGACGAGAATTCCGAGCAGCTCGGGCCTGTTGAGGAAGTATTCCGTACAATTGTCGGCGACCTTGGTGAAGAATTCGTGAGCGGCAATCTCGATCAGCCTCTCGAAACGGACGGATGACTGACCTCCCTGGTGGTGCTTACTGGGGACCAGCGAATCGAAGTGCTTGAGCACCTGGATCCTGCTGCCGTTCAGAAGACCTAAGGTGGCTTCTGACCTGTCTATGGTGATGAGTCCGTAACACTTCTTGTCCAGCATCATGGACTCCAGGGGCTCGGTGAAGAAATCCGAGTCGCACCTGTAAAGGAACGCTGTGATGGCCTCCGGTGGGTGGATGACGTACTGGACCATCTTGGTCTGGTCCCCTGCGCGTGGGACCTCTCCGCAGAATATGACGATACCGTTCGGCGGTGCCTGCTTGAAAGTCTTGAGTCGAGAGGCGATGGAATCGATAGCGCTGGTGACATTCTTCATCGTGGTCTTGGACTTGATGTTGGATGCCTGCGACTGCTCGTTCCTGAGATATGCCATGACATCGGAGATCGGCTTGTTCTCCGGAACGTAACAGGAGATGAGTTCGGTTCCCCTTCCCCTGTAGTTCATGATCTCCTGCATATCCTTCTTGAAATCGTACTTCGCTCTGTCCTCAGAGTTTTCAGTGTTGATATCTGCCATATGGTCCACCTGCGACATCCATTGATGCTTTTGTTATAAATATTACGCATGCGCGAGGCGGTATTCGGTCAACTATCCGTACTCTATCCCTGCGACATGTTCATATTGGTCCAGACCATTAGATGATTGGTTATCACATGGATAAGGTCGTAGTGTCAATCGGAGGTTCCATCCTCGTACCCGGCGAGAACGATGCTGAATTCATCCGCAAACTCGCGGACATGCTCAAAGAAGTGTCCAAAGAGGTCCAGGTCGCAGTGGTCTGCGGGGGCGGGAAGACGGCTAGGTATTATGCAGGTATTGCGAAGGACCTCGGAGGGGACACATACGCACAGGACATCCTGGGGATAGCGGCGACAAGGATGAACGCCCAACTCCTCAGCCTCGCACTTGGCGACATGCCCGATACTGTGACCGGAGATGTGGAGGAGACCGCGAAGGCCTCCGTTCCCGGAAAGATCGTAGTCATGGGCGGGACCGTTCCTGGACATACCACCGATGCCGTATCATCCATGCTGGCCGCAGCGATGAAAGCGGACAGGATTGTCAACGGAACATCAGTGGATGCTGTCTACACCGACGATCCCCGCAAGAACCCTGATGCCAAGAAAATCACATCCATGACCATCGATGAACTTGGGGACATCGTCTACAAGGAGCACGGGGCGTCCAAGTCAAGCGTCTTCGACCCCTTGGGCGTAAAACTGGCCAAGGAGAACAGGATGGACGTCCTGATCATCGACGGAAGGAACCTTGAAGAATTGAGGAATGCGATCCTCGGTAAGAAGATCAACGGAACGTTCGTCAATTCTCACTGAACTTCTCAAGGTCGGCAGAGGATATCTGCTCGAAACCGGCAGAGTCAATCAAAGCGGACATCCTCCTCTCCTCCGGTTTCTTCATCGATTTCCTGTGAAGATACACCAGCTTGGTCTCTGATGCTTCGCATGCCATCTTCAGCATCCTGACGATATCCTCGTCATCCCTGCCTTCGATCTGATAGTTCGGGAGCATGTGGCCGAAATTGACCTTGTGACTCAGCGCCACTTCTGTGAACCTCGGCGCATAATGGCCTCCGCCCATTCCGACGGCAGTCGGATATTCGGGGTGGGGATCCAATTCATCTATCACATGTGCCAGAATGTCCGCTGCATGTTTGTTCTCCCACTGTTCTTGTACACTTCCGACCTCTATGTAGAATGTAGGTTTCTCCAGCCACGGTCCGTGATGGGTAACCTCGAAACACAGCTGATTCTCCGGCATGTCGTTCATCCTGACAATACGGCGGAGCGCATCGGTCATGAGAGGAGGATTCGCCCTGACGAGGGCACCCTCCCTTCCTCCGTATTGATTCTCATGGTAGTTACCGATGGGATGCGCGGTCAAAGCCGGACGACCGCTCTTCGCCGAATGCTTGGACATGACTATGACCTCATCGACCTTTACTCCGAAATCCTCAACTTCCTTATCGAGATTCTCACGGTAGATGTGCATATCGGGAATGGTGACCATGACAGTTTCTCCGTAAGAGAGGAAGGAAAGATCGTCTTTTGAGCCCAAATCTTCCCAATCATGCATTTTCAGAAAAGATTCCTTCATGTTCACCGACGGGATGTCGGGCAGACTGCATACCAAGAGCCTTGACATTATCCAGTCAATATGATTCTTGGACAAAATCATTTGCTTCTCTCGGATTACCCCCAATGCCTATAGTTCTTAGATTGCCTAAGAATAACAAATTCCTAAAAGGCAAAAGGACCAGAAGCCCCGTTTCCCAAAAACACTTCTGGTCCTCTCAGTGATTCGGACGCTGTCTGAGTTGCTGAGATGGTTCATCATCTGATGGGCCAGGGCCCATTTGGGCCCACTCTGCGTCCTTAAACTAAAATTGAGTGTCCAATTTATAAAACATGGGTTGATTCGTTGGTTTTAGACGATGTTTTAACCCTTATAAACCTTAGATTGCCGAGGACAGATTATAACCTGCGATAATGCATTCGGGTTAATGAAAGAAATAACCAATCACGATAGGATCTCAGCGCACCTGTTCAGATACAATTACATCAGGACGGACATCGAATTCGATGCTCCGTTCGAGATAACTCAGGACGGGATCGCCATGAGCATCGGCGTCTCACGCGGCCATTCTAACATCATTCTAAAAAGGATGGAGGAGAACAACGAGATAATCATCGGATTCTCCTCGATCAAGGATTCTCACAGGTCTGCTAAGAGGAAAGTATACCTCCTAAGCGAATTCGGGAAGTCTCTCTTCAAAGCCAGAGTTAAGGAGCTGAAGGAGAGCGGGACTGATGTCGAAGACCTCATCAAAGGCATTGACAGGTACAGGCTCGAGGACATAAGACGAATCACAGGGGACAGGATGGATGATCTCGGCTGCATGGCCGTCCTCCAAGTGAAGGTGAGAAGGGAGGATGTGCCTCTGGAATCTCCGTTGGTCCCGATAGTGAGACAGAATTATGCCGTTATGAAGGACAGCATCAGGAACACCCTCTTATCGGAGGCTTCACCGGACGAGATAAGAAGGTGGCATAGCAAGGCTGCCGACTGGTGCATGGATCACGGTGCAGGCATCGAGGAAAGACTGCAGCACCTCGTGTACTCATTCAGGGACAGGGAAGCTGTGAGGATCGTCAGGAATCAAAGGTATCTGCTCGTCGACAATCCTGATCAGCGTCTGTCCGATGCCTTGGGTACATTAGCCCTGAGATACGGCCGTCCAGATATCATCGATACGGCTGCCAGGATCTCTTTGGAGGTGGGCGACCTGGAGATGGCGGACAGACTATCCTCTAGACTCCTGCGCATCGATCCTCCCAAGGGAAGGGGGCTCAGATGCGAACTGTATCTGAAAAGAAGCCAGGCCGAAGAGGCCCTGACCCTGGCCAGATACCATTACAACGGAGATGTGGACACAGGCCTGATACTCGGCATGTGCCTCCTGGAGACAAGCCATTTCGAGGACGCTGTGGAATGCTTGGAGAGGACCAAGGGACGCATGATATCGGAAGGATGCGTCTTCCGTCTGGATGAGCTCCTCATGTACGAAGCAGAAGCTCAGATATGCATGAAGGAATACGATTCAGCGAGCACCCTGATAGATGCCGCCGTATCGTTCACCAGAAGTCAGAGGAGAAGAGTCTCCCTGCTAGCTCTGAAGGACAGACTGAACTCAGAACACGGTGTTCTTCTTGAGGGAATCCAGGTCTGAGATGTACAGGTCCCTGATGTCTCTGATGTCCCATTTGAGCATGGCGAGCCTCTCAAATCCGAATCCCCATGCCAACACTGGGGTCTTGACTCCGAATGGCGCCAGAACCTCGGGCCTGAACATACCTGCCCCTCCGAGCTCCATCCACTTACCGTTGAAGAAGACTTCGATCTCGAGCGAGGGTTCCGTGTAAGGGAAGTATGCGGGACGGATGCGGACCTGGTCGAATCCCATCTTGTCGTAGAATTCCTTGATCAGCGAGATGAGCATATCGAAATCGGCGTTCTCATCGATGACTATACCCTCGATCTGAGTGAACTCGGGCAGGTGCGTGGAATCGATGGATTCGTTCCTGAAGATCCTAGAGATGGAGAATGCCTTCTGAGGTGCGTCTGGGTGCGCAGCGATGTACCTGATGCTGGAGCATGTGCTGTGAGTCCTCAGGAGTGCGGATTCCGCCATCTCCCTGGACCATTTTCCTCCCCATCCGGTGGAACCTGTGTCCCCTCCGTTCTCATGGATGTTCCTGATCTTCTCGACCAGCTCCTCATCGTCGATGTGGATCGACTTGGGGTTTGAAAGGTAGAATGTGTCCTGAAGGTCCCTTGCAGGGTGATCCTGGGGCGTGAACAGGACGTCCAGATTCCAGAAGGAGGGCTGCACGTACTCCGAGGACATCTCTGTGAATCCCATGTCCGTGAACATCCTTCTGATCTGTGCACCCAACCTGGAAAGGGGGTGCTTCTTCGCCGGGATCAATGAGGGTGCGAACGTCTGGATGTCGTACTTCCTGAACTCCGCATCCTTCCACTCTCCGGACTGGATGAGACGGTCGGTGATCTCCGTGATCTGGGGCTTGAGCTCGAGGCCGGAACCTGCATATTCCTTTCCGAGGTCCGTCAGAGCTATGGTCCTGGTGGTGACGATCTTCTCGCCGATTATTCCCTTCCTTCCCTTCAGATCCTTGACCGCATCCTTGTCTGCATCCTTGTCGGAAACCGGGCCCTCTGCGAGCTTCTTGAGGAGGATTTCCTCAGGCATCTCGATGCCGAGCGCTCCTTTTCCCTTATCCGTCAGGACGAGGTATTTCGCATCGCCTTCTGCGACTATGTCGGCCAATGCCTTCCTCTTCAGCCATCCGACGGCGACCTTGTCCATTCCGCCGGTCATCTGGGCTGCCAGGGCGTCCATGTCTAGCTTCCCTCCAGCCGCATCTATTGCTTTAATGGCGACCCTCTCGGGAAGACCGGATTTGATGATACTCTCATCGGTGAGTGTGATGAACTTCTCGGATGTCTCGTTGATCTTCGCCAGGCCCTTGGACTCAAGCCAGGAGGCCGCGTTCATGATCTCCACTTCCAGAGCGAACTGCCCGCCAGCGATCAGGTCCGCCGGGGAGGCGGCACCCTTGCATGCATCCAGTGCAAGCAGCAGCTTCTTCTCGTTATAGCTCAATCCTTCCAGAATCTCTGCGTCGAACATGAGATCACCATTCAAAACCATCGTATGCCATTTCGGCGATGACATCCTTCGCCTTCTCTCTCCTGTCCTGATGCTCCTCAAGGAAGACGTTGATCTTCTGAGTGAGGCACATCTTGCACTCTCCGCAGAGGATCTCTCCGTTGCGGCACTTGCGGGCGAGCTCGTTGAGCTCATCGTCGCTGTGTTCGAACATGAAGTAATTGTACTTGAACACCGCACAGACCTCGGGATTGCCTCCCTTCTCCCTCTGCTCATCCACACTGACGCATCCGCCTGTGAACGCTCTTCCTACCTTCTTCTTCACCTGCTTGGGGGTGTCGGTGGTGTATATCGTGGCGTTCTCATCGGAAGAGGACATCTTGTCCCCTCCGGAAAGTCCGGGCATCATCTTGCAGCATATGAGCGATGGCTTGGGGAATCCCAATCCTGGAGCTACATCCCTGCAGACCCTGAAGTGGGGGTCTTGGTCGATACCACAAGGGATGACCACGGGCACTTGCTTGCCTGCGTCGACAGACGGCAGGAATGCCGGTGCGGACTGCATCGCTGTGAAGAATATCGAACCGATGTTCGTCGAATTGTCGAAACCGAAGACTGCCTTTGCCGTGGAGAACGTGATCTTCTTAGCGACACTCAGCGCCACAGGGTACAGCTTGTCTATGTTCTTCGTGTTGACTATGATCTTGGTCTTCTTGGGGTCGAATCCCAAGGCTATGAAGTCGAGTGCGTTCTGGTATGCCATGGATGTGGTGTCCTCCAGGGTGAGGTCCTTGAACAGGAACTTCTCATCGTTGGTCATCTGGAAGATCATGTTGACACCGAATGTGTCCTGCATCCACTTATTGAACATCCAGGGCATCAGATGGCCGAGGTGCGTGTTGCCTGAGGGTCCCCTGCCGGTGTAGATGGTGAACCTGTTGCCCTTGTCGTACTCGTTCAGCAGCCAGAGCATGTCCCTGTGGGTGTAGAAGATGCCACGCTTGAGCATCGGGTGCAACTCTCCATAGCCGGACAGCCTGTCCAGGAGAGCGTCGTCTATAGGACTTGTACCGAACTTCTGCATCAGAAGATCGTAATCTATCTCGCCCTTGACCTCCCATGGGGTAACGGTGAATTCCTCTGGCATGAATGCGGGTTATCTCGTGATTCTTTATAAAATAACGCGCGTTATTGCTAGAAAAAACTCGGTGTCGATGCCACCGGTAAAATGGTGAATAAAGCCCTGCATTCTCAGACCGACTGAAACGATTACGATTATCGATTAAGTCCCGTGAATCCGATTGAGCCTTATACCTCCACTATCATCCACCGAACATGTGGAAGATCCTCGGTAAGGAAGCGATTTACATCGATATCCCCGAAACATGGAAGAAAGGAATGCTCGAACTCACCCCTGAAGATGATAAGGGAAAACTGTTCAAGGGGATCCTAGAGGCCTCCGAGGTAGAATATCTGTTCAACCCGCAGACGCTGGAGCACACATTCTTCATCAGGCTCAGCGACGACATAACGCCGGAACAGATCCAATCGATGGCAGACACCACGCTGGACATCCTCAAGGCTCTCGAGGTGCCCGTGGTCGAGATCGAGAAGGACGTCCAGAGATATCAGGTCATCATCACCAACTACCATGAGCCTGAACTCATCGGTCTCAACAAGACTCCCGGAATGTCCTCGGGTCAGGTGTTCCTGCCGATCATCAACTCGCTCACATCCCCCGGCCGTCTCAACCAGAAGTTCAACGGGCCCGAGATTTGAGGTCCACCGAGAAGCATTCGGAAGGATTCCTCCTGGGTGTACCGGGTATGTCGTCCTTCAGCGACGACTTCCTGCGGACAGAATCGAAACCTGAATAGATCTCCGTAGGATGGAACTCCCCCCATTTGTCCAAGATGTCATTCACCATGCTCAATTCGTTGCTGGTGAAGTACATGGCCGATGTGAAGATCGTCATCACTATGATCATCGCCATGGACATCAGTATGTAGTATAGGTTCTCCGGTCCGGTGTAAAGCGCGAATATGAGGAACAGCACCGCTGCGAAAGCAGGGAGGAACATCCTCTTGAACGTGCTCATGAACCCGTCGTACAGCTTGAAGGACCTGTAGTCGGTCTCGATCCTTGCATTCACCGTGCTGAACACAGTCCATGGCATGACCAAGGCCGAGATGTAGAGTATTATCGTGAACGTGTAGATCGGTACACCCTCGGTCTCGAAGGAGAACATCGGGTTCAGGAACAGATAGATCCACAGGAACATGCAGAACAGCAGCGAGATGATCATGCACGAGACCATATCCTCTATCGGCAGCTTGTTCCTCGAGAGGTCGGCCTCTATCTTCAGGTTGCGGGTGTCCAGGTCCACAGGGATGTTGAAGAAGAACATGATCAGCTTGTCGACGATGTCAGTCTTCTCCTTCACGTTGATCTGCTCTATCCTAGAGAGTATCTCGTAGAAGATCAGTCTCTGGAAGACCTCGACGACCATGGCCACTCCCTCTGCACAGACCAGAAGGTAAAGGATGAAGAGGACGCTGTCGGGCATTATCAGGTAGGCGATGAGCGACAGGACTGCGATCACTCCTAAAGCGATGAACCTGCGGTTCACGATGTAGAATATCGCACCTATGACGAAGAATGGCACCGCCATGACCGGCAGAGATGTGTAGATTGTGAATTCGTCAGTCAGGGCCAGGAGCAGGAATGCTACGAACGATGCCGCCAAGAGCACCAGGAACAGGATACCGATGGTCTTGTCGTTCTTGCGAAGGAGCGATATCCTCTTGATATCGTTGTCGAAGGTCACCTTCTTCTCCTGCTTAACCGGGGCCTTCATTTCCTCTCCATCCATGCTTCTAATGTGACTGTGGACTTGTCGCCGCGGAACACACCGAAGATCACTCCCATGCTTTTGTGCTTCTCCGTGGGGAACGGGCCCATCACGATGTCCTTCTGCTTATCCTTATGCTGGACCGCCGAACCGTCCTCCTTGGCGATGACAATGTCGACAGGATTGTCCGCCTTGACGCTGACATACAGGACATGGTTCGGTTTGACCGTCAGCTCGACAGGGTACACGTTGCGGTAAAGACCGTCCGCGGTGGGATCGAACTCCCCGACTACGAACGTCTCCGGGCCATAGACTTGTGTCCTCTTATCGAAAAACGACATGACGATCGGTGTCTGAATCGCAATCGTCAGATATAGTAGTTAGTGGCGCTCGCCTGAACAATCTTGGCTCAGCTCAGGAACTCGGGTTCGCCCTTCAGTTCCTCGAGGTCGGTGGAATACTTCCACATCTTGGGGTAATGGCCCTCGTCCATGAACACCCTCTCGGTGTCCACTGCCTTGCCCTGGGAGGTCGACATTATCTTGGACGTCGACATCGCCATCCTTCCTATGGCGATCAGCTCTCCCCTTGCGGTCATCATAGCTACAAGAGCGTTCTTGCGTATGTCCTCGTCAAGCATGTGGATTCCCTATATGTTCAGATCCGCCCCGTGGCAGATGGCATCCACCGCGGTGGCCTTGACGACGACCTTCGGCAGCGGTTCCACAAGGACCTCCATGGGCATCAGCATGCTCCTGAGCCAATCCTCGCGGCCGTTCTGCTGCCAGAACACGTAGGCGTCCTTGATGTCGTGAAGAGTGTGTGCGCGGGCCTCGGTCATCTTGCCCGAACGGGTACGTCTGAGCTCGACCATGTTCGCTCCGCATCCAAGGACGTCGCCTATGTCTATGCACAGGGTCCTCGCGTATGTCCCTGCATCGCATTCCATCCTGAACAGGACATCGCGTCCTTTGATGTCCAGGATCTCCAATTCCTTGATGGTGCGGATCCTCAGCTGGCGTTTGATGGATGACCTCACAGGAGGCAGCTGGTAGATCTTTCCCACAAATTCAGAGAAGACCTTCCTTATCCTGTCCTCCGGACGGTCGCCGTGGAGCCTCATCAGACAGATGTACTCCTTGTCCGAGGAGAGGACGATGTCGGTCAGACGCGTCGCCTTCCCGAGCGTTATCGGGAGCACACCGCTGACGTAAGGGTCGAGTGTACCTCCGTGACCTACCTTGTCCGCCTTGAGGGCGTCCCTCACCCATGCAGTCGCTTGGTGAGAAGTCGGTCCGGACGGCTTGTCTAGGATGATCACTCCGCCCTTCAGAAGTTCCCCGACGGAACGGTCGGACGGTCTCTTCCCCCACTTGTCGGGTATAGTGTCCGGGTCCTTAACGATCAATTCAATCCCTTCACGCCTTCGATGATCATTTCCACAACCTGGTCCGGATCCAAGTCGTCCGTATTGATGATCAGGTCGTAGACGCTCCTGTCCTCGATATCGATGTCATAGTACATCTTATAGCGCTTGGCCTCGGACCTCTGCCTCTCCAATGTCTTGGCGCAGGCCTCCTCCACCGTCTCGCCCTCGCGCACCCCGATCCTGTTCATCCGGACCTCTGGGCTGGCGTCGATGTACACTTTGAATGCGGGAATCCCGTTGCGCGCACACATGTACGCGGATAATCTTGACTCAAGTATGATGTCCGGGTTCTTCCTGGCGATCTCCAGTATCCTGCCGTCGATCATGCTGTCAATAGAAGGGTCCTTCTCGGCGAGGTCGCCGAGCTCTCCCAATGAAAGGTTTTTTTCTGCAGCAAGCTGACGGAAGATCTTCCCGAAGACTACTGCCTCGAGTCCGAGTCTTTCCGACAGTTTGCTGCAGGCGGTCGTCTTCCCGGATCCGGGAGGACCGCTTATGGTTATTATCATTCGATCTCAGCTCTCTGAACTTCCGCGTCCATCCTCTTGAGCTCTTTCTTCAAGAGATAGAGTCTGATCAGTCTGTTTTCGATCTGTCCGATAGGCAAAGTGACCATCATGTAGAGGATCAGCCAAAGCGGCATGCCGAGGAACACTGAGCCTGTGAGGTCAACGTTCCCGCACCACGGGAGGTCGATGATCGGCCTGTTGGTGGGACTGAAGTACGCACCGGGGTCGTCCATGTCTCCTGTGTTCACGAAGTACCATGCCCAAGCGATGATAGGGATGAAGATGACCATGGTGACGGGAAGTACCTTCATCATGTCAGTGCTCTGCTTCATAGATGCTTCCATCATCTGAGGCTGCATCTCTTCGAGCTTCTTCATCTTGAACAGGTTGTTCTCTATCCTTGCCTGGCGCATCTCCCTGTTGAAATCGCTCTGAACCTGCTGGTTCCTGGCCATCTCCAGAGGGTCCTGCATAAGACTCCTGATGATTGTGGTGATCAGGATGGCGATCGTACAGACGAGCATGATGGAAATCATCGGGTACTGGGGAGTACCCGTGCTGTCTGTGAACGCCAAGAACCCGAACACGTAATCCAGTGCGCCCCCGATCTGCATCCTGAACTGCACGGTGATCATGGACACTGCCATGACCACCAGCATTGTGATGAGCATCCTCGTCATCGAGGTGTTGTTCATCGCAGGAGGCTGTACGTTTCCGGGACTGCCTGGGTTAGCCATTCAATCACTCTCCGCCGAAGAATCCCCTCATCATGGGGTTCATCTCCATCATCTGCTCACGGCCCATAGCCTCGTAGAAGTGGATGATGATACCGACGGTCAGCAGCACTCCGGTTCCGCTTGCGTTTCCTGTAGTACCGATCATATCGGCGAAGGCCGCAAGGGCTCCGACTATTGCTCCCGACATTATCGTGATCGTGGGAATATACCTCTCCAACACACGCTTCAGGACACGGGGGTCGCGACGGAATCCAGGCATCTGCATTCCGCTCTTCTGAATCTGCTTGGCGACTGCCTCGGGACCGAGGTTGGTCGTCTCGACCCAGAACTTAGCGAACAGGATTGAACCCATGACCATCACTGTGAAGTACACCAGGACATGCGCGATATGCTGCAATGGTCCGTGTATACCGTCTCCATATGTCGCGGGATCCACGATGGGCATCAGCCAACTCGACAGACCTGTCGGTGCCGACAGATACCATGCCAATCCTGCCGCGGCGGTTGTCGAACCGTCCTCGAAGTATCCGATTGCTCCGTTATGTCCTAAGAACGGGATTCCGCTGAGGAAGCCGTTGCTGTAGAGCAGCAGTGCGACCATGCTCACGATAGCGAGCAATGCCGACATCAGAATGACGGGGATGTTGCTTGCGTAGAGCAGCTTGATCGGATAACGTCCGCGGGCACCTCTCGCGTTACCGTGTGACAACGGCAGCTCGATACGTGTCGATTCGAGATACGCGACCACGAAGAAGATTAGCAATGTTCCTATCAACGCTATGACCGGGTTCGGAGCTCCCAAGAAGAGGCTCTCGTAACCCCATGAGGACATCTCGTCCGGGGACAGCGTGAATGCATAGTACAGCGCCCTGGGGATGGTTCCTGCGGGAACATCCATTGATCCCATCGAGACCGTCTCCCAGTTGAACGTACCTGTGAACAACTGCTGTGCGACTCCTGCGGCGATGAACAGCGAAATACCGCTTCCGATACCCCACTTGGACACCACCTCATCCATCATGAAGATGATATACGATCCCACGAACAGCTGGAGAATCAGGATGAGCCTTCCTCCGACTCCTCCGATGGCGGACGTAAGTCCGTCAGAGGGGGAGAGGTATCCCGCGACCTGCGGGATAGCCTCGAAGATGATCATCACGATGACCAGCAGCTTGAGGACAGACTGATAACAAGCCTTGTCGTCACGCTTCGTGAGGTCCAGTTTGATGATTTTTGCACCGACGAACAGCTGCATAATGATCGAAGCTGTAACGATCGGTCCGATACCGAGCTGCAGTAGCGATCCGGAAGCTCCTGCCATGATAGTCCTGTACTGTGCGAACATGTCGAGCATGGACTCGCGGTCCAGCCCGTATAGGTAAACGTTAGTCATCACGAAGTAGATGACAAGTATCACCACTACCCACATCATCTTGGTCCTGAAGTGCACGTGGCCTTCAGGCCTCTTGACGGAGGGCAGCCTGTCCGAAATCGGTTTTATCTTATAGAGCAGACTTTGTGTCTCTTCCATCTCTTTCTACCTTCCCGATATCCTCACTCAGCGATCGATCCGCCTGCTGCCTCGATCTTCTCGCGGGCCTTCTCAGATACGGACTCGACTGTCACGTTGATAGCGAAGTCGATGTTTCCGTTTCCGAGCAGCTTATCGATGCCGGCTTCCGTGAGGTCGAGCTTGTAGGCGTCTCCCTCTTTGGAAGCGAATCCCATGCTGACGAAGGTCTCGATCTTCTCCGACAGTTCGCCGACGTTGATCGTGCGGTTCGCCTCGACAGTGCACTGAGGTCTCTTGAAACCGTGGCGTCCGAAGTAGTTCCTGTCTTCCTTCAGCATACCGATCTTCCCGGTCTTGCCGTATCCGGCCATACCGTGTCCACCGATGATACCTGCTCCACGTCCGGACTTCTTTCCGCGTCCGTGTGTCCTGTATCCTCTGAATTTCTTGGTTCTGCTTGGCATTTCTCACACCTCAGATCATCCTGTTGACGAGGTCGTTGATCTTCTCTCCCCTGTATCCAAGGGCCCCACCGTTCTTGAACGAGCGCTTGTTGCCCTCGTATCCCTTCACAGGGGGGTGGAGACGGAAGATAGGCTTGACGCCTACGACATCCCTCATCTTGTAGTTGTTCTCGATAATCGCCTTTGCGAATGCGTCGACTGAAGCGAACTCGGAGTTCTGCTTGAGATACTCGTCGTCGATGGGAGCGTCGCCGACGACCTTTCCGCGTGCGCGGATGAGTGCGGCGAGGGTGGCCTCATCGATCTCTCCCCATGTGCAGTAATCCTTGATTACCTGGAGCATTCCCTTTGTGGAGGGGTTCTCGGGGATGACGGCGCAGTTGTTGACCTTGTTCAGGCCGAGGAGTCCCATGGTGTACTCGATGTTGTAGTTGACATCGGGCTGACCGCGGACACGGATAACACAGTATGTCATCTTCATTCCTCCTCTGCGTCGATCTCGGTCTCAGCGAACTTGATTCCGGTAGGTCCGGAAACGATGTTCAGCGACTTCGCCTGCTCGTCGGTGACCCTCATGCGAGAGGTCATCTTGAGAGCCTCGAAGGTAGCCATCGCGTAGTTGACCTTTGTCTTCGTGTTGCCTCTGGCGAATCCCCATGCATCGTGGACACCGGCGAGGGTCAGCAGACTCTTCGCGACGTCTCCTACTGCGAGGGACACTCCGCGGGGTGCGGGCTTCAGGATCACAGTGACGGATCCGGTGGATCCCTTGACCTCGAAAGGCAGGCTGTGGGGGTTTCCGCAACCGCACTGCCAGGAACCGCAGCCCCTCTTGATCTCGATTATGTTCAGCTTTGCATTGTCGATAGCCTTCTTGATGGAAGGTCCGACCTCTTTTCCCTTAGCCCTTCCGTAGCCGATGAAACCGTCACCGTTACCGACGATACAGGTAACGGCGAACCTGACCCTCCTTCCGGAGTCGGTCATCCTCTGAACCATGTTCAGGTCGATGACTTCGTCCTGGAGGTCGGGGAGCAGAATGTCCACGATCTCGGGCTCACGGAGAGGCAGTTTGGTCGCCAGGGCGTCGCTCATTGTGGTGATCTCGCCGTTGAGGACCATCTGTCCGAGTCTTGTTTTAGGAACCCAGTCAGTCATTTTAATCAGCCTCCATCTTCTGTTTGATACTGTCGATTGCAGCCTCGATTCCGTCATCGATGTGCTTTCCCTTCAGCCTGTCCTCCTCGGGGAGAACGTCGTCGCTGTGGGGCACTTCGAGTCCGGCATCGGTCATTCCGGCAACTGTGGCGAAGAGGACTCCGCCGTGCTGGACGTGCTGCATGCCTATGTCGAGTACAGCGTACTCGATGCCTTCTTTCACCGCTCTCTTACCTGCGAGGTATCCGACGAGGTATGCTGCAGGGATGGATGAGCAGGAATACTCCCAGCCCATTGCCTTCAGCTCCTTTGTGGATGCGGAAGCGATGATCTTGTCACCCTCCATCGCGAAGTCCGCGAACTGGATTGTGATGTTCTTGCTGGACCTCCTTACGACGGCCCTGGTCTCTCTCGCTGTGAGGAGCTTCTTACGGGTGTAGTAGTCGGTACGGAGTTCCCTTCTTCTGCGGAACGCAACTTTGTATCTAGGTCCTGTTGCCATCAGATCTCCTCCTTGAGGTGTCCAGCAGCAACCATGTGCTGCTTAAGGTGCCTGCGGGACTTGAACATTCCTCCCTTGGCCTTCCTGTAGTAGAGCCTGTACACGGAGGGTGTGATCTTGCCGTCGGCCCTGAGGGTCTTCAGCTCGTCACGGATGGGCCTGATGGTCGCCATCCAGCGCTCCTTGTCGCGGACACGGGCGTTCGCCGTTCCCTTCCTGGATCCGGGTCCCTTCCTCTTTCCGCTGGCCTTCTGTCCCTGCACATATCTTATCCTTCCCTTGGAGGTTCCGTTCTTGGCCTTGGCCTTGATCAGACCGGATGCGATAGCTGTGCGGACGTCTGCGCGGGTGATGCAGTCCTCGATCTCCTCGAGTTTGTCCGGGTTGAGCCAGACCCTGTTCTCACCGCACTTCAGGATCTCTGCGGCCATCCTTCTCTGGTTCTTCAGATCGGACATGCTCACACCATCCTGTTGAGGATCCTGATACCGAGCTCGTCGGCCCTGTCCTCGATTGCCATTCTCTTCTTCGTTCCGACGGTTCCGCCGATACGAATCGCCTGCTTCTTGGGATCGATGTTGTCAAGGTTGTCCACGTTGTAGACGAGAACCTCTTCGAATCCTGTCGGGTGAAGTCCCCTTACGGATGCGGGTCCACGGAAACCGATGTCCACGATGGGTCCGCGCCTCTTGAGCCTCCTCTTCATCTTGGAGTGGATTCCCTTGGGCTTCCTCCAGGTCGAGTCCTTGAACTTTGCGTATCTGAACCACTCCTGCCTCTTGAATGCGGGCCTCCTTCCGGAGATCAGTGCCCTCTTCGCGAGTGCGTCAGCGGTCTCGTCGTCGATCTCGGCCTTCTTCTTGACCACGTACTCGGTCTCGGTTGCCTCGACGACTTCTGCCTCGGGCTCCTCTGCCTTGACGGGTTCCTTCTTGGCGGGTTCCTTCTTGGCGGGCTCTGCCTTTGCGGGAGCCTCTCCCTCGAATGCTGCCTTCCAGTTGGCGACGGTCTTGGGTCCGACTCCGGACAGGGTCTTGATGACCTCTTTTACCTTCGCATCGTCGTTGACCGCTGCCTGGAGCTCCTCCACGGTGTTGATTCCGATGGTCTTGAGCTCTTCGATGTTGCCGTCCGTCATTCCACGGAGATCCTTGAAATCTTTCACGGTCATTGTTTCACCTTGTGTGATTTGCCGACGATGTAGATACCGTCCTCGAAGACCCTCTTATCGAATCCTCTCCTCTGAGTGGCCTTCTCCATGTTGGCTGCTGTCTGTCCGCAGGCCTCGATGTCGATTCCCTCTACGGTGACATCCTGGCCGGAGATCTTGACGCTGCATCCCTTTACGATGTTGGCATAACGGGGTGCGTGGCCTCCCATGTAGTTGTTGATCTCAACGCGGTCGCCTTTCACTGCAACTTTCATCGGGAAGTGAGAGAACACGATCTTCAGCTCATACTTGAATCCCTCTGTGACACCCTTAATCATGTTCCTGATGTGGGCGACGAAGGTTCCAACCATGGCCTTGTCCTTGACTCTCGGATACTCGCAGCTGACGCTGACTTCTCCTTCTCCGACGGCAATACTTATGTTAGGGTACGCGAAGTTTCTGCTTAATTCTCCCTTAGGTCCTTTGACCTTCATGGTACCTGCGTCGTATGTGACGGATACCCCACCGGGGATAGCGATGGTGCTTTCGATTTTCCCTGCTATTGTCATCTATATTCCTCAATACACATAGGCTAACAGTTTTCCGCCGATTCCGAGCTCTTTAGCGCGCTCCTGGGTGATCACACCTGCGGTGGTCGTCATGATCAGGAGTCCGAAGTCCTGGGCGGGCAAGAACCTTGCCTCGACCTTCTCAACATCGGTGACCTTGACGGAGTACCTGGGTTTGATTACACCACAGTCATTGATCGCTCCATCGAGCATGACGTGGAATTTGCCTGCCTTTCCATCCTCAACGTATTCGAACTGACTGATGTAACCGGCATCCTGCATAACCTTCAGCACACGGCCGATGAGCTTGGAGGACGGCTCGATAGTACAGTCAGACTTTCCGTTGACGGATGCGTTCTTTATTACGCACATTGCGTCATTAAGTGGATCGCTCTGCATTTATGACACCTCACGAATACTTCTTGAAACCAAGCTCTGGGGCCATGTCCCTGAAGCACTGGCGGCACAGATGCATTCCGTATCTCCTGATGATTCCTCTGCGGCGTCCGCAGCGGGTGCATCCAATGGATCTTCCGAACTGTTTCTTGGGTTTCTGTGTGTTCTCTTTCACTGGACCACCTCGATCTGGAAGTTGTCTTTCATGTACTGGATCGCCTCATCGCGTGCAACGCGGTGGGACTTGGGGATCCTCCTCTTGAGGAGGGCCCTCTGGGTGATCCTGTTTCCGGGCCTCCTGAGGACGACGCTGATATCCATTCCGAAGATTCCGATCTCGGGGTCGTATTTCATACCCTCGAAGTCGGTGTAATCGGAGATACCGAAGGACATGTTGCCCTCCTTGTCGAAGGAGTACTCGGGCACGCGCATCTCCCTGATGGAGAGTGCCTGCTTGACGAAGTCAACGGCTGCATCTCCCCTGAGGGTGACCTTGCATCCGAGAGGCATTCCCTCACGGATTCCGAGGTCCCTGTTGACGGTCTTGGAGATTGTCTCGACGGGCTTCTGCTTGGTCACCATCTCGAGGACCTTCTCTGCCTTTGCGAGCCTCTCTCCTGCCTCTCCGACTCCGATGTTCACAACTACTTTCTCAACGTAGAGATCTCTCATTGCGCTCATTCGGATGCCTCCAGTGTGATCGCGGGCTTGTCTGCTCCGATGATGAAGCAGTTGTCCAGGATTGTCTGGGTGTCGTCGGAGAATACAACGACGTTGGGTGCTGATCCGCGGATGATCTGGACCTCTTTGACGGTCTTGACCTTACCGGACTGTGCTCCCTCCTTGATCAGGACGGTGCTTCCAGCTGCGAAGGGGTAGCACTCGAGGACCTTCTGTCCCTCGTACTCCACCTTCAGGGTGTCGTTGCACTTGTAGTCGTTCTTGTCGATTACGATGTTCCTTCCACCGCTGAGGTTGAGCTGGAATTTGCCGTCCTTGACGACGGTCTTGTCCTGGATCTTGTAGAGACCCCACGCTGCCTCATCCTTGGAGATGGGGACGAGTGTGAGCTTTCCCTTGTTGGTGATGA
Organism: Candidatus Methanomethylophilaceae archaeon; assembly: GCA_045588265.1. Classification (GTDB taxonomy): domain Archaea; phylum Thermoplasmatota; class Thermoplasmata; order Methanomassiliicoccales; family Methanomethylophilaceae; genus Methanoprimaticola. The sequence goes on from JAZNDX010000005.1 coordinate 22,584, forward strand.
ACATGCGGTAGTACAGGTCCATCTTGGGGATGGAAACCGCGTCCATGAATCCGATCGGTGCCTTGGGGTCCTTGACGGCCTTGCCGTTCACGAACAACTCGCGGTTTCCGATGATCCTCTTAGCTTCTCTGGCGGTGTCACATGCTTCGATCATGTCCCTGAGAACGACGACAGCTGCCATGGAGTCCTCGATGGAGTGTGCTCCTGCGCTCTGCTTCGTGATGAAGACGTTCGCCTTCCTCTTCAGGGGCCATGACCTGGGCGCTGCCAATCTCTTCATGTGGTCGCTCATTCTTTAGCCTCCTTCTTAGACAGTGAATCCATCCTCCATGCGTCCTCGGTGTTCAGTTTTGTGATCACCAGGTTGGATGCGTGGATGGGGCGCTCGGTCTCTGTTCCGTCTGCCTGCTTGATCGTGACGCCTTCGATTGCGACGCGTCCGGTCTTGGTGTAGACGTTGACGACCTTACCCTCGATGTTCCTGATATCCTCGTTTCCGCGTACGACGATGACGGTGTCTCCCTTGCAAACCCTAGCTGCGCGCCTTCCGTATTTCTCACGGAGGTCGTCGCTGAGGTGTGCGGAGAGCATCTTCCTCTTGACGTGTGCGGTCGCGTTGGCCTGTGCTTTCCTCTGTGTCCTTGCTTTGCTGCTTACCATTTCTCACACCTCAGATGATAGTGCTCGCGGTAGCGGACACACGGGGCCACCTCTCGGCTGCCTCCCTCGCTACAGGGCCTTTGATGTCTGTTCCCTTGACTTCTCCGGTATCGGTCGTGATGACGGCCGCGTTGTCCTCGAAGAAGACCATGGTTCCATCGGGTCTTCTGATGGGGCGCCTCTGACGGACGATGACCGCGAATACGATCTGCCTCCTCATGGCGGGTGTTCCCTTCTTGACCGATGCGATTACGAGATCCCCGACGCCTGCGCTGGGGGCCCTCCTTGCTGTACCGTGGTAACCGGGGACCGTGATGATCTCGATTACCTTTGCTCCGGTGTTGTCGATGACATCGAGCTGGGATCCGTTCTGAAGTCCTCTTGTCTGGTTTCCGGCAATTCCCTTCATTTGAATCACTCCTTCTTCTCGATGACTGCGAAAGACACGGTCTTGGCCAGGGGCCTGCATTCCGCGATGGTGACCCTGTCGCCGACCTTCAGTCCGAGGCAGGGCGCTGCGTGTGCGACGTACCTGCTGGACTTCTTCTCGTATCTCTCGTACTTGTGCATGTATCTCATGTAGTTGCGCTCTACGACAACGGTCTTGTTCATCCTGACCGTGGCAACCACTCCGTCGATCGTCTGTCCCCTGACCGAAAGTGTCCCATGGAAGGGGCAGTTGGGGTCATTGCACTCCGAAGTTGGAGGGACGACGTCGATTCCGATGTCCTTGATTTTTGCTGTCATATTATTCACCTAACCTTTTTGATTCTGTCCTCTGGTCGGTAAACTATCCTTGATCCGATGATGTCGATTGTTTTGCCTTCATACGTGAATCTGAACTCATTGCCTGGCTTGGGTACCATTCTCTCAGTTCCGGCCGAAGCGATGGTAAACGTGTTTTTGGTCTCGTCGACCACCTTACCGGATATTCCCGAGTATGGTGTAGACAGCACTTCCACGTCCAGACCGATGAATTCAGTCCTCATGAAGATATTATCTCTCATCTTACCTCTGTGCGGAATCCCATTTCCTCCAGGACGGCCTTCACTCTTTTCTTGTGATCCCCCTGGAGTTCGATGCGTCCGTCCTTGTATGTTCCGCCGGCGGCGCACTTGTTCTTCAGCTGTTTCGCGAGGTCCGCGATGTCGATGTCGTTCTCATCGATCCCGTCGATGACTGTGACCATCTTTCCGTACCTGCGGCTGTCGACCGAGATCCTTACAGTCTGCTGCTCACGTGCGATCTCCTCGCACATGCACAGCTCCTTAGGCAATCCACATACTGAGCAAATCTCAGCCATCAGATCTTTTCCTCCTCCTTCTGGACGGTCAGGATGCGAGCGATGTTGAGCCTGAGAGCCTTGATGGCTCCAGGGCTCGAGGGAGCGCCTCCCATAGCGGAGACTCCCCTCTCGTGCATAAGTTCGTCGCGGAGCTCCTTCAGTTTCTGGTTGCGCTCCTCGACGGACATGTTCCTGATGTCTGCTGTTTTAAGGGCTGCCATATCACTGCACCTCCTCGGTCGTCTCGGCCTCGACAGGGGCCTCGACCTTGGGTGCGGCGAAAAGGTCGGGAAGGACCGCTGCTGCCTCAGTCTTGTTCAAGACTGTGATGTCAGCGGGCATCTTCGCGTCCTTCACCATGATCTCGACGGTGACTCCGATGACTCCCATCTTCAGCTTGGCGACGGCGTAGCCGTGCTCGATGAACTGGGCCTTGGTGTCTCCGCAGAACTTGATGTTACCCTCTTTGAACTTCTCGGTTCTGTGTCTCTGACCGGAGAGCTTTCCTGCCACGATGATGTAGCATCCGCGAGCTCCGGCATCCATGATCCTGCGGACCGTGGAGTGTCCTGCTCTGCGGAAGTGCCATCCCCTCTCAAGGGAGAAGGCCAGCTTCTCGGCCATAATCTGTGCGTTGAGGCTTGCGTTCTCGACTTCCTGTACCTCGATCTGAGGGTTGTCGAAGCCGAACTGCTCCTCAATTACCTGGGTCAGATTCTTGATTGTCTGACCGCGCCTTCCGATGACGAGCCCGGGCCTCTCTGTCGTGAGGATTACACGGGTTCCCATGGGTGTCCTCTGGACGTCGAGTCCTCCGAATCCTGCGCGGCTTACCTCTTTCATGAGGTACTCCTTGAGCAGGACCCTGCGTACGTGCTCGGCAACGATCTTTCTCTCTGCTGCCATTTCACTCAACCTCCTGGATGATGACTTCCACGTTGATGGTATCCTGGTTCCACTCGGTTGCACGTCCGTGTGCCCTGGGCATGTGTCCGGGGATGACGCGTCCTCTGGAGACGGATATCGTCGCGATGGCCATGTTGGAGACATCTAATCCCTTGTACTCGGCGTTCGCTGCTGCGCTGTCGAGTACTCCGAGGATTGCCTTTGCCGCCTTCACGGGGTATCTTCCGGGTCCGACTCCTGCCTTGTGAGATACTCTCTTATTGTATCTCTTAAGGGGAACGGGCCTCTTCTTCTCGATCACTTCCTCGAGAGCCTTCTGTGCGGTCTCGACCTTCATTCCACGTATCATACCGGCGACCTCGCGGGCGAACTTGGGGGAGACGGGCATCTCCTTGCCGAGTGCCTTTGCGGTCGTGTCGGGGTCAGCTACTGCAGTATATCCTGAATTAACCATATCTGACACCTCACTTCAACGGCATGAACTTGGACGACCTGGTTGCACCGACTCCGGGTCCGGAGTGCACTGGAGGTTTCCTTGTCTGGACGAACTCTCCGATGAAACAGCCGATCATCTCGGGCTTGATCTCTACGTCTTTGAACTCACGACCGTTGTATACACTGACGGTCTTTCCCACGAACTGGGGGATGATAGGCAAATCCCTGCGGTGTGTCCTGACGGGTGCGGTTGCATCCTTCAGGTTGTCGAACAGAAGCTGCTGCTCGTAGTTGAGGCCGCGGAGGTATGTCCTTCTGGCCCTAGCGGGCAGAAGTCCGAGAACCTCATCGAAAGGCATTGCGAGAAGCTCTTCCATCGTGAATCCGCGGAACAGGAACTCCTTCTTCCTGCGTGCCTGGATTGCCGACGCCTTCTTCCTGGACTTCCTCCTCGAGGCTTTTGCCGATCCTGCAATAATCTTCTTTCCCATTGCAATCACTTCCTTATTTTCTTCTTAGGAGGCAGGAATCCTACCTTCTGACCAGGCGATGCTGTTCTCTTCTGACAGTTGGGTCCTCCGACGTGGGCGTGGCTACCTCCTCCGTGGGGGTGGTCGACAGGGTTCATTGCGACTCCCTTCGTCTTGAAGGGTGCCTTGGACCTGGACCTGAGTGTCAGAACGTTCTTACCTGCTTTCGCAAGGGGCTTGTCTCCCCTTCCGCCTCCAGCTACGATACCGATTGCGGCACGGCAGTTGGGGCTGAACTCTTTGATTGTTCCGGAGGGCATGAGGACCATGACCTTGTCTCCCCTGGAAACAACTGTTCCGGAGGATCCGGCGGTCTTCACGAACTTTCCACCGTCGCCGGGCCTTGCCTCGACGTTGTGTACGGGGGTTCCCTCAGGGATGTTCGAGAGTGCTGTGATGTTTCCAGCTGCGACCTCGGTTCCGCCGATGACGATCGTCTGACCGACCTTGGTTCCCTCGACTGCTAGCTGGTAGTCTGTCTTTCCGTTCACATCAAGGACTGCGAGAGGGCATGTCCTTCCGGGTGCCTGAATCAGGTCCTTGATGACTGCGGTTCCCTCGTTGAATGCGGGGAGCCTGACATCGTCAACGTGCCTGTGGCTGGGCGAGCGGTACAAAGAGGTTCCGCGACCCCTTCTCATTGGTATCAATCTTTTTCCCATAATCACTCACCTCAGAAGACTCCGACTCTCATACCAACATCCTCTGCGGAGTATCCGTCCGCGAGCTTGATGATGGCGTGCTTTCCGTCCTTCTGGATTCTTGTCCAGACTTTGTCTACTTTGACCTCGAAACGCTCCTCGAAGACGGTCTTGATCATCTGCTTGTCTGCATTCCTGCTGACGATGAACTCGATCTTGTTTCCGTCCTTGAAGTCCTGTGTTGGGGTTCCGGTCATGTGGTTCGTCGACTTCTCAGTGACGAACGGCCTGATGAGAACATCACTCTGCTTCATTGTGTCCAACCTCCGATAGCGTCGATGGCTGCCTTGGTGTAGACAGTGAGCCTTCCTGCGTCTCCTCCGGGTGCAAGGATGCTTGTGTTGAGGGTCTTGACTTCCTCAACGGTAACTCCGGGGATGTTCGCTGCGCTCTTGAAGATGGGTGCGTTCCTCTCGTCGTCAGCGACGACGACCAGTACGGATACAGGGGTGCGGTACTTTCTGTTCCTCATTGTTCCCCTTCCTGCACGGATCTTGCGTCCTTCCTTTGCACGGTCCAGGTCGTAGCCGATTCCGATCTTCTCGAAGAGGTCGATGACTGCGGATGTCTCCTTGACGTCGTTGAGGGAGTCCTCGATGACGATGGGGAAGGACACGTTGTCGTCGAACTGGTGGCCGCGTGCCTTGACACAGTCCGCACAGCCTGTTGCTGCGAGTGCGGATGCGCGTGCTATCTTTGCTTCTTTCTTGTTGACCTTCTGAGCCCAAATCCTCTCGGGGAGTGGCGGGTGTGCCCTCCTTCCTGATACGTTGTTGGGTGACTCTCCGGCCTTTCCGAGTCCGTGGATCCTCTGGTTACGTGCAGATCCGGTTCCCTTTCCGCGGAAACTGACCGCGTGCCTCATTCCAGACCTTGCTCCGGGTCCGTAGGGCTGCCTGCCGTTTGCTGCTGCAGCCAGGACCGCTTTCTTGATGATGTCAGGCCTGTAGGGGGTAGCGAACGCTTCGGGGACCTCGACGGTTCCAGCGACTCCACCGTTTACTCCATAAACATTTGTGGTTGCCATTTACTCATGCCCCCTGCTTTGACTCGACAGAGACGTATGTTACGTCGACTGCCTCTACCTCGGCCTTCTTGGGAAGCCTGGTTGCATCTCTGAATCTGATGAGCCTCTTGGTGGGTCCGGGTACGGAGCCGTGGACGAGGATGTAGTTGTTCCTGACCTCTCCGTAGTTGAGGAATCCTCCCTTGGGGGTTACCTCTGCGCCGTCGGTACCGACCTTGACGACTTTCTTGTTGAACTCGGTTCTCTGGTGGTATCCCATCTGTCCGGATCCGGGAACTGTCGATCTGACGTATCCGGGTCTCTTAGGACCGAGGTTACCGATTCCGCGGCGGTGCTTGCTGTTCCTGTGAGACAGGAGCTTGACTCCCCACCTCTTGGTAACTCCCTGGAATCCCTTACCCTTGGTCACTGCGATGACATCGACAAGTGCTCCCTCAGGGGTGAAGTCAGTGAAGTTGACCTCGGTACCGAGTATCTGCTTTGCGTATGCTACCCTCTCATCGATGGTTCCTCCTCCGATCCTGAGCTCCATGAGGTCGGGTACCTTCTTAGGTACTCCGGAGACGATCTTGGGCTGGGTGTAGGCGAGTACACGGACATCCTCGATGTCCAGTCCGTCATACCTTGCAAAGGTCGCTTCCTCGTGGTTCTTGGGTACGTTGAGGCGCCTGTCGAGAAGCGGGTCGAGGTCCTTTGCCCAGACCTCTCCTGCTGTCTTGAGACCGACGATGCTGCTCTCGTAGAATCTGACTGCCGCGATCTTCATCGGGGGTACCTCGACGACGGTCACGGGCACCTGAATCTCCATTCCGGAGGTGGTGCTCTTTGCGCGCTTGTCAACGACGAACGCGTGTGTCATTCCTGCCTTGTATCCAGCAAAGCCCTGGATTTTAGGGGCTCCGCTGATCTCGGGCCAAGAGTCAAGCCTCGGTGTTTGAGACTGCGCTCTCTTCCTAGGGCCGAATGCCCTAGATCCTTTCTGTGGACGTCTTCTTTGTGGCATATTTTCACATACCTGCGAGGGTCTCTTCGCTAACCTCGCGATTTATCAGACGAACGTCTTAATGCTCCGACCGTGACGCCATATTCGCTTCCAGAAGCATTTGCATACGAAGCAGACGTGGGATGCAACCGCATTGCCCGGTGCGTCTGGTCGGACACTATTATGTCCAATCCAAAATGTCGTATAGATAGGTTATATATAAAGTTGCCCTCGCGTCTATAATAATAAGAGAGCAAGGGCGTGAAAGGTTTAGAGCTCGCCGTCCTTGGCCTTCTTCTGTGCCCTCTTCATACGGGCCTTGGCGTTGAAACCGGTGGCCTTCTCTGCGAAGACGTTGAGCTTCTTCTTGCTGTCGAGGATCTGATCGTCGGAACAGCTCTTCGCGTCGGGGATGTTCGTCGTAGTGATGTCCATCTTGTCCTTGCTGATCACCGTGACCACGATCGACTCCATGACACCGTAGGACGATACGAGCTTGTCCCCATCCTTCTTGACGTTGCCAAAGACCTCTTCCATCAACTGTGCCAGCTTTTCTCCTTCGATGTTCTTGAACCATCCTTTCTTGATGTCGTAATCCATCCGTTTCACATCCTAAGAACTAACTCGTTTTCAAAATCCCTCTCGAGGTCTGCAGGCGATCCGAGTATGGTCTCGGACCTCATGTATGCCTCCCATTTGGGAATGCATTTGCAGGTCACATCCAAATCCTTGATGTCCTGCGAGTAACTGAATTTCTCTATCGCGTCGAGAGCCCTTTGATCGCACTCGCCGCAGTTGTGCACCCCTCTCATCGCCCCTCCACCTGACGGAGAAGACATGAGACGTGCATTGACGGTACCGTGGAGCTGCTTGAAGACCTCGATGAGCGACCAGATCCAAGGGGACCTGAACTCCCCTCTCTTCCAGAGACGCTCGACATATGTCGCCCTCTGCACGTTGAGAGGGTTCACGGAGATCTCGTCCGAGAACGGGTCTGCGAATCTGGCGGAGTTCACGGAATCCTCGATCGCCATCGCCTCTGTCATGAACGGGGGTTTCAGGAGAAGGTACGTCCTGACTCCGAGTCCGTTGTCCTTCAGGAGCTCGCCTGCGCGCTTGATGTCGTCGGGCGTGAATCCCTTGTGCACCGATGTCCTGAGGACCTCGGGGTTGGAGCTCTCCAAGCCCAAAGCGACAGTGATGTTCTTGGGAAGGCTTCCCACTACATCGGGTGTTATGAACTCGGGACGGCTCTCGAACAGGAGACGCTTGCATCCCTTGAAGGTGTCGAAAATGGTCTCGCGGACCTGGGGCGGAACCTCATTGTCGTCGAGGAAGCTCCCTGAGGTATACATCTTGACGAAAGGCTCGTCTTTATACTTGCCCTTCGCCTGCTCCAGCTGCTTGAGGAGATCGTCAGGGGTGACGTTCATCAGCGAGGCTTCCCTGTATCCGCACATGGTGCAGCCTCCCTGTTTCACCCAACAGCAACCGTTGGTGCGCATGATCATGACCATGGCCCTGACCTTCTCTCCGCCGGCCATGTCGCTCTCTTTCCAACAGGCTTCGAGCTCCGACGGTGATCTCTTCTCTTTCATCTGGGTACCTGCTCTTAGTATACTTGCGCATGATATAACCTTTTTCGACTGTTTTTCTGACAGTGCTCAATTGACAGGGCCAGCATCCTTTTTCCAATGTCTGGACAGAGACTAAGAATCAATGGTCAAAGATTCCCTTTTTCAAATAGTTATTATAGGGCCGGGGATTACGGAAATCTGGAGGAGCCTAATGGCTAAGAAAATCATTGTAATCGGTTCGGGAGCCGCCGGAATGACGGCTGCTTCCACCGCCAGGGCGAAGGACCCTGAGTGCGAGATCACGGTCTTCACAGAAGACGAGGATGTCGCATACTCCCCTTGCGCTATCCCGTGGGGTATCGAAGGGAAGAGCAACTGGACCGACATAGTCATGCACACCCCCGACTTCTACGAGAAGGAGCGCGGGATAAAGGTGTACACCAAGACTACAGTCGAATCCGTGGATGATGCTGCCAAAACCGTCACTGCTGGCGGAAAAGCATACGCATACGACTCGCTTGTGATCGCAACCGGTGGAAAGGTGTTCGTGCCCCCGATCGAGGGTACCAACCTGAAGAACGTCTTCATCGTGAGGACCATCAGGGACGGAAAGAACATACAGGAAGCCCTGAAGGATGCGAAGAACGTCGTCATCGGAGGAGCAGGGGTCATCGGACTCGAGCTCGCCGTCGCGTTCAAGGACATGGGAAAGGACGTCACCGTCGTCGAGATGATGAATCAGGTCATACCCCGCATAGCGGACAAGGACATGGCCGACGACATCCAGAAGCACCTGGAGGACATGGGGATCAAGTTCGTCATGAAAGCCCCCATCCAGGCCGTCAACGGTACCGACAAGGTCACCAGCGTGACCGCCGATGGAAAGGAGTACCCCTGCGAGGTCATGATCTTCGCAACAGGGGTCCGCGCCAACCTCGACATCCCCAAGGCATTGGGATTCGACGTCGGACAGCTGAACGCAGTCATCGTAGCACCCACACTCCAGCCCTACAAGAGGGGCAGACTGGTCCCCGACATCTATGTCGCCGGAGACCTCGTACAGTGCGAATCTGCCGTGATGAACGGAGCGACCATGAGTCAACTCGGATCCACCGCAGTCAAGCAGGGAGCCGTGGCAGGAAACAACGCCGTCTGCAAGGACAAGAAGCTCTTCGGACCGGTCGCCAGCCCATGGGTCAGCTTCATCGGCGAGAAACAGATCGCCGGTACCGGACTCTCACAGGGATTGGCCTCATGGTACGGCATCGATGTCGCGGAAGGAAAGGCGAAGGGACTCACCCGCGCAAGGTACTATCCCGGAGGAAAGGAGCTCATCGTAAAGGTTCTCGCCGACAGGACATCGCACAGGATCATCGGAGCCCAGATCATTGCAGGAGAGGAGGCAACGGGCCGTATCGATTGGCTCACATCGGCCGTCATCAACGGAATAACCGCAGAGGACTTCCTCGTGCGCTCCGAGAATGCCTACTGCCCGCCCACATCCATGGTCAAGGACGTCGTCATATCTGCAGTGGAGGACCTCTGCAGGAACCTCGCGCAGTGATACCGTGGATTATGCAGAGTACAAGGAACTGTACAACAGCCTGCGGACACCGGCCGACATCGAAGCACACAGAGGCCGGTACGACGACAGGCTGCTGGACACGCTCTACACGCAGAAGACCAGCAGGGAAGTGAAGAAGAGGTTCTATATCGTCAAGCAGAACACACCCCGCATGCTCAAAGAGTGGCATAAGGGAAAGACGATCATGGACCTGTCGAACAAGTACAGGTTCCCGCCGATCCTCACCGCGATGTTCATCTTCCTAGAGGATGGGACCTCCAAGAAGGATTTCTGGGCGGCCATCAACGACCCCGATTCCCTCGAGAGCCCGGAGGTCGCGGACGAGATCCGGGAGGCCATTGCGAACGATATCGTCTACTCGCCTGCGGCAAACGACAGGCAGAGGGAGAGGGGTATCTGGGGAGAGGACCTCGCCCACCAGTGGCTCGACGGACAGGGGATCACCTACCGTACCGAGAACGACCTGAGGGACAGCGATGTGGAGTTCACGAAGACCCCCGACTGCCTCCTGGACCATCCTGTGATGTACAAAGGTCACAAGATATGCTGGGTGGAGAGCAAGGCCTCCTTCGGGGACAACACCGAGTTCAAGTACAACTCCAGGAAACAGCTCATCCCCTACACTCAGCTTTTCGGACCTGGGCTCGTGGTCTACTGGGTAGGATGTCTGGATGACCTCGAGTGCCCCCCAGACGTATACGTCACGGACATATCGGTCCTTGACGAGAAACTTGAAGAGTATGAGGAAGGACAGGAGTGATCCTGTCCCTCCCCCTCTATTACTGTAATATCAATAATCGGGATTTTTAAGAGATTTCACTGGTTCTCCTGGCGGAGCTCTCCCAGTGTCGCTTCCCTCTCGGCGAAAGCATCATGCTTGTGGATCGATTCCTCTGAATCGCTGATGACGTCCACGAAAACCTCGTCGGGAAGGTCGGGATACTTCTTTACGAAATTGTCCAGAACAGCCCTCACCACATCCTCGACGAACTTGGTGTTGGTGTGAGCGTTGATGATGACCTGTCCCTCATCGGGCCTCTTGAGGAGCTCGTATGTAGGCGACGAGAATGATGCCTCGACGAGATCGATCAGATCGTTTGCCTCGACGGATTTGTCCTCGGGAAGATAGACCATGAGTGTGACGACGTTCCTCTGGTTGTGAGTCATGACAGGGTGCTCGCTCTGTATCTCCAGCATCTCCGTGACTGTCTGCTGTCCACAGGGACATGCAGTCATTCCGATGACCTCGACACCCACCATCTTGGTGAGCTGTCCGTCGCGCTCGATGTGTCCTCCGGACAGGAGCGTGTAGGATTCGAACGTATCCTTTCCAAGTGGCGTCCTGGATGCACGGAAGTACTCGGCCTCGATGTAGACCTCCCCCTCTTTGGCGTACTCATGACGGACCATAAGCTTCCTGCAGATCTCAGCGGCCACATCCTCGATGGCTGTGATCGGATTCTTCACGGAGTCCTCAACAATCTCGTTCAGTACCTCCACGTTCCTGGACATGTGGGATCCTTTCTGGTCCCCCGGCAGGTCGACATAGATGTCTATGCTGCAGTTCAGGATATGGTTCAATGTACCGTTGATCCCCTCCCTCTGGACGAGGATGGGTTTACGTACACCTTTGACTCCTACACGGGTGAGCTTGTACTCGGCATCTCCCTTTCCGTACTGAAGATCACATTTGAGCGTCATCGGACCTTCCAATACCGAACTACTTTAAAACTATGTGTGCCTACAACCGCGATGGTTACGATATTATGTTCTGCGGAGTGGACGAGGCTGGAAGAGGTTCCGTCATGGGACCGCTGGTTGTCGGCGTCGTCTATGTGGAGAACGACAAGAAGCTCAAGGAGATCGGGGTGAAAGATTCCAAGAAACTCTCCCCCAAGGCCCGCGAGAGGATGTACGATCAGATTATCAAAGCCGCCGACCACTGGTGCACCGTTATCATTTCTTCAGAGGAGATCGATGAGCAGAGGAAGAGGATCTCTCTCAACGAGATAGAGCTCAACATGTTCGCCGAGGGTGTCACCAAATGGGAGACTGTCCAGGTATTGGCCGACTGCCCAGATGTCAACGAGGCTTCATTCACCGAGCGCCTCTACGCCAAGGTCGGAAATGATGTGGAAATAATAGCAAAGCATAAAGCCGATGACACATACCCCATAGTATCGGCAGCATCCATTGTGGCAAAAGTCACAAGGGACCGCATGATGGAAGACATAAGGAAGAAATTCGGTGTGGATATCGGAAGCGGGTATCCAAGCGATTCCAAGACCATCGATTTCATCCGCGGTTGGATAAAGGAGAACGGAAAAGCTCCTCCGAACGTGAGGACCTCATGGGAGAACGTGAGGACAATGCTGTCGGAAAGAAAAAACACGAGACTCGATGATTGGTGAGAGACAAATGACGATGCAACCGCAGATCCAAGAGATGATTGACAAATTCCACAGAAAGATGGAGAAGGATCCCAACATCAAGAAGGAGATCGAACCTCTGGTGAAGACCATCAACATCGACTTGGGAAGCGAAGCGTACTCCATGAAGCTGAAGAACGCTCAAATCTACGACTTCACCCCTGTACTTCTGCAGGAAGCGGACATCACACTCATCACCACACCCGAGAATCTGCAGGCACTCATCGACGGTACTCTCAGACCCATGAGGGCATTCGTCATGAAGAAAATCCAGATCAAGGGAAAGATCGACGACCTCATGTTCCTGAAGAAGTTCTTCTGACCGTCATCCAGCAGAGAGGGCACTTGCCCTCTCCTCTATTTTTAAAAACATTAACATAATTTACTTCCAATGAAGAATTCCAAGATAGCCGTAATCGTGACCGTGTGCGTAGTGGCCGTTCTTTTCGCCTCTTTCATCGCATACAACGAAGGAGAATCCGATTCGGACGGCTTCATGATCGTACATACGAATGACACCCATTGCTATTTCGGGGACGACGGCAGTCTTGGATTCTCGACGGTCAAGGCACTTAAGGATTCCTATGAGGAAAGGGGAGAGACGGTGTTCGTAGTAGATGCCGGCGATTTCATGCAGGGCAACTCCTATGGGACCCTGACCAATGGAGAAGCAGCAATCGAGGTCATGAACGCTGTAGGGTATGACGTGGGAATCCCCGGGAACCACGAATTCGATTTTACACTGGAAGTCATGCTAGAGAACATTTCTGGACTGAACTTCCCCATTATCTGCTCCAACCTCATCTACAAATCTAGCGGTGAGAGCATCTTCCCCGAATACATAGTCCTTGAAAAGGGCGGGAAGAAGGTTGGATTCTTCGGGCTTCTCACCCCTGATACCGAGATAGAGGCAAGACATGGATGTATGGGAGACAGCAAAGTAACCGACCCCTTTGAAGCAGCTGAACGTATGGTCGGAATACTGGAAGACATGGATCTGGACTGTATCGTAGCCTTAGGGCATGTGGGCCTTGACAGAAGCTCTACAGTGAACTCTGACCAGATCTGCAGCATGGTGAGCGGCATCGACATCTTCATCGACGGCCACAGCCACACTGAGATGGAATACGGAAAGGTCTGCGACGGAACCATCGATGTGATCCCTAGCGATACCACAATAGCGAGCACAGGTTGTTTCAGCGCCCATGTGGGCACCATTACGGTAACCGGCGATGGCGAGATCGAGGCTAAACTCTACAGGGGCGAGAAGATCGATGACGCACCCGTCGACGATGTTGTCCAGAAGATACATGACGACGTCGAAGAGATTCTAAGCCAGAAGATCGGCCACACCGAGATATTCCTGGACGGAGAACGCAAGAACGTGAGGACGAAAGAGACGAATCTCGCAAACCTGGTGGCTGATTCCATGCGCGCGGCGACAGGTTCGGACATCGCAGTGATTAACGGCGGTGCGGTCCGCACCAGCATCCCGCCTGGAGATATCAAGATGAAGGATGCGTACGACGTCAACCCCTTCGTCAACACCCTCTGGGTGATGGAAGTGACAGGAAAGGACCTGAAGAAACTCATGGAGTTCTCCTACAACAAACTGGGCGAAGTGTTCGGCGGATTCATACAAATATCCGGAATGACTGTGAAGTACGATGCTTCCAAGGATCCGGGATCGCGTGTCGTCTCCATCGAGGTGAATGGAAAGATTGTCAACGAGGATGACAAGTTCACCCTTGTCACCACCGACTTCATAGCAACTGGAGGAGACGGGAACGAGACCTTCATCGGTCTCAGACACGACATCTACGGAGAGATGTTCCCCCTGATGGTCGATTATATCAGTTCACTGGGGGACATAACTGAGTCCTCCGTAACTATGGACAGGCAGATAGCTGTCTGAAGGGCCCGAAAGGGGCTTTTTCCCTTAATTGTGAGACCACAAAAAACGTTTTATAATACACTTACTTAGAGTTGATTATAGCGAGGTGGGGTAGCCAGGATATCCCGTCGGGCTCATAACCCGGAGACCGGTCGTTCAAATCGACTCCTCGCTACCATCTATTCTTCACAATACTCCTCCAGACCGCTTTGCAATTCCTCAATAGTAATCCTAACACCTGACCTCGCCACAAAGTGCAATTGAACATTGATTTTTGACTTTGGGGCCGAAAGCAAAAAGTGTCCCGGCCGGAATGTTCAGTTGTGAAGCAAAAACAATTAGCGACTGGGACGGAACTTCCCAGTCCGAACGAGAATA
>JAZNDX010000006.1:0-12985 GCA_045588265.1 Candidatus Methanomethylophilaceae archaeon
GATGAAAATCGTCCCCTGAATAGGCCGATACAGCATCGGTTTTCAGCATGTTTCCAGCGGATGCTCTCGGTCTTGCACTCGGTTTCAAATAATTTGAATGTCCATTTCAGTACGAAGACCACTTTTTCAACTTAAGATAAAATTGTTGCTCGAAGTGCCGAATTCACGTCAGTATAAATCTGAAGTGCAATCACGCGATTATTAAGGGAGTATGGTGATGATGTAAGCAGAAGAAGTATGCAAACATACCAAATGAAGCCTTAATTCGTTGTTGAATTGAACCATCATTGGTATCAATTAGTGCATCAGTTAATGTTTAAAGGCTCAGTCTCTCTGTCTTCTTCTCCAAACCACTATTAGAAGGATGATCAGGAGCACTAAGACAATGGCCACGACTATCCATACGATGGGTGGCTCCTCGGAAACCTCGTTGTCTGTGTACATATAGATCGAGAAGTGGCTGACCTTGGTATGTGTGATACCGTCGGAATGGTCTGATTCTATCAGGGTCAGTTTCCCCTCCGGATCCACGTAGTATACCATTGTGTTCTCGGTCCTTTCGTAGATATCCGCATGTCCTCCGAGCTGGGTGACGTATTCTCCGTCCACAAGCATCACGACGGATATGGCCAGACGGTCTCCTATCGTCCTCTTCTGAGCATTCGTGAGATCCCCTGGGGTCGCTTCGTGCACATACAGGACCATGTCCCCTTTCATCATTGCTATGCCGTCCACGGTGTTCCAATCCAGGATCACGTGCGTGTCTCCGTTCACGATGGACAGGGAGTAGAGGTAATCCCTTGCTAGCTGCTTGGCGTCCTCCGGAACGAAAAGCATTCCTTCTTCCGATATCACTCCGACGATGACGTTCCTGTACTTCAGGTCCATGATAGAATCTGCCGCATACTGAACATCGATCTTCTCGGCTTCGGGCATGAACACCTCGATGCTGTCCGCGTCTCCTCTGGCGGTGAATACGCGTTCCGTGCCATCCACCTCTTTGTACGTGGTCTTCTGCTCAATCTCGATGATCTCGCCGTAGATGTTCTCCAGTTTCTCATATTCGGTGGTCTTCGTGAAACCGTCGAAGTCCTTTTTGGTGTGATCCTATATGACCTTCTTGGTACCGTCGTCGTTGATCGTTGTGGTCAGGGTACAGTCGCAGAGGTTCTTCCTGCCGTGGCGGTCGGTGCCCTCTTCGAGGATTATCTCTTCGACGGAGCCATCAGGGCACTCTGTGATCTGTGTTAACTAGAGATCATATGTCCCGTCCACACGCTCTATGAGGTCGGAGATTATCGTGATGACCGTACCGTCGGGCTCCACTATGACCTCTTCCTCCCTCGTCTCTTTGTCGTGAGGCGGTTTCGGAGGTGTAGGTCCTGGGGGAACAGGGGGGTCCTGTGACCATTTGCTGTGCACGTTCATATCTCTCTCGACGATGGTTTTCTCGGTGACCTTATTCCCGTTATCGTCGAACCATCCGTCGAACGTCCAACCCTCTCTTATGGGGTCATCTGGAAGATCGCCGAGGGCGGTATCTGCCTTGACTGTCTTCTTGGCGTATTCCGCTCCCCTGTCGTAGAAGGTGACCGTATATGTGCTTGCGCGTGACCATTCGCTGTGGACCTCCATGTTCCTGGTGACGATGGTCTCTTCATTGACCGGATTCATGTTCTCGTCGAACCATCCGTTGAAGGTGTAGCCCGGTTTTTCAGGGTCCTTCGGCAGTTCACCCAGGGCGGTGTCCTTCTCGACCAGTTTCTTGGCGTATTCCTTCTCGTCGTTCATGAACACGACGGTGTAGGAGTCGATCGGGACAGCTTCGAACCTCAGCGAGAATTCCGGTGTCTTCTCGGCTTGGCTGTCGCCTTCGATCTCGTGCGCTGTAAGGATTGTGACCTTGTACGGGATGTTGGGCCTGAGGACCGCTTTCGCATCCCCGTTCATCGCTGTACCTACGAATCCGTCGTCGATGTCCAGTATCGCAGTGCAATCCTCGTCGTCGTTGGTCAGGCGTACCTCCAGTCCCGTCTCGCGGAGGGTCTTGGAGATGTTCTCCGACGGTACGGACACGATGACATGGAACGTTCCCGAATCCGCGTTGATGCGCAGATAGTAGGTGCTCTCGGTCAGGACGGTCTCTTTGTCAAGGTAGTAGTTCGTACCGCTCTCGTCCGTGTACGTGACGAACTCCAGAGTCTTGCTGATCATCGGGGTGTCCGGGTCGAGCACCTTCATGTCCTCTTTGAGGAGTTCCACGGAGTACTCGCCCGAGGCAGCATCGGACTCCGGGACGAAGAAGAACGAGGAGAGCAGCAGCAGGACCGATATGGAAAATGCCGCCTTGAATCCTGCCTTCATTTTACCGCCCCTCCGGTCACGCGTCCTGCCAGATCGCGTACAGTATCTTGTCCCCGTTCATGTGTATGGTCGTTTCTGTTATTGTCTCGCCTTCCGCGGAATATGACCATCCCTTGAACTGCTTGCCAGAGGGGACGGTGAACCCGATCGCGGACGGATCGGTCACTAGGGTGTAATCGGTATCCTTCGCGGCTGAGACCATGAAGTCCCTCTCGGAAGTACCGTTGTTGGCCTTGTACGTCACAAGGCAGGAATCGCTGTCGGATGTTGTCTTGATCATCAGCGAGGCATCCACCAGTTTCTTCGGGGCCTCGGTGCTGTTCAGGAACATCATGCCGTCGATCATGGTCTCCGCATCGGCGGAGTATCCGTAGAAGACGAATAGCTTCAGGTTGCCGTATCCGGACTGGCCGTGCGTCATCGTCATCGCATCCTTCGCCGTCCATTCGGATGTCGCCTTGGAGGTGTCCTTCATGGCGTAGATCTTTGACGTCACCCCGGTGCTCGGGTCTGGTGCGTCGGTGATGAAGTACATCCATGTGGAGGTGGCATCGAATCCGGAGGATCCGCTTATCGATATGTCGAGGGTATCCGGAGGGACAGCAGTAGTTCCGGTGAAATCCGCGTGGAGCTCTATGGTCCCCAGAAGCCCGCATTTGTAGGTCCCGTAGCTCGGATCGGATCCCTTCACTGTGCTGAAGCCGCTGAGCCTGTAGTATATCGTGGAGGCATCGTCCTTGTTGTACGTGTCGAACTTCACGGAGACATCGTTGGCGAAGGTGTACGGCGTATCGTCCCCCACCTGTGTGAGCGTGACGTATGCGTAATCGGTGTTGTTCCCGTTGTTGGAGGTGTACGCGGCGTACGCGAATCCCACTCCTACAGCGAGGGCTATGATGACGCCTATCGTGGCGATCAGGGATACCATCCTGGATTCCATTCAGGATCCCTCCTTGGAGAAGACGCCGTCCTTGTATGCCCTGTATATCTCGCCTATTATCGCTATTCCGGCGATCACTGCGATCACCAGCAGGAAGTTGTCCTTGACGAAGGAGACCAGTGCGCCGAGCCAGTGGTTGGTCCCGACGACCTTCCCGTTGATGTCGGATAGTTTCACCGTCTCGGTGGCATGGGTGTTATCACCGTGGGTGACGATGTAACCCTGATCGTAATGCGTCTCTATGACGCGGTGATGGTCAAGGATCCCGTTGTATCTGAACGACAGCACATCGCCTATCTTCACGTCCAGCTTCTCCTGCTCAGACAGGTGCTTCACCATGACGAACGTGTTCCTTGGGAAGGAATCGATATCGAATGTCTTCACATCCCCGTCCATGGAATCGGTGACGATCAGAAGGGCTTCCCTATCGGATATGTCGAATGACTTGCCGTTGAGATCGTAGAAGGTGTAGACGCATAGGGAGGCCACTATTACCAATAGGGCTATCGAGAAGATCGTGCCCCTCCTGATTCCTCCATTCTCCGACGATGTGCTCATAATGTCTATCCGAAAATCGTTTGTCCTTTATATTATTTAAAATAAGGGTGATAGCACCTTTCGTGTAGATGCAAAATCCTAGTTCTAATGATTTTTGAGAATGATGGGAAGGGGTTTGTAGGTCCCGAAAGACCTTGATAAGTTCATTCAAGATGAAGGTACGTAGGATTCCAACGTGAATGTGAACGTTCCGTTGGTGATCGCGTCAGGAATGTTGCCGATAGATGCGATGGCAACATTAGTGAATGCCGATGATTCCGAATTAGGCTTGACGTAGATATCCACAATCATGACGGTAGCATTCGATTTGATCATAGCTGTTGATGCGGTGTATGTTACCTCAGAACCGGAGAAGTCCTTCACAGCGGCATCATCGTGTCCAGAATCTTCAGTTGCATTGAGTGCAGAATTCGAAGCTGCTGCAGCCGCGTTTGCTCCGTATCCGAAGACGAGCTTGTAATTGTAATCGTTGCTTGTACCTGTGGCGGAGACCTTCAACTGGAATTTAGTATCATCTTTTGCTTCTGCATAGTCAGGCAAGAGGTAGATGCTGCCGACCTTCTGGTATCCGGCGACCTTGACATCGGATGATCCGTTGGCGAGTGTGAAAGTTACAGATCCTGCTTGGTTAACTGTATTCCACGTGACCTTGTTGTTCTGTTCTGTCAGAGCACCGTTGTAGGATGCGGTCGTTCCGTTAGCGGATGGCTTCAGGACGACATATTCCATGCCGGTGTTGTTTTCTGAATTGGATGTCGATGCTGTATATGCATAACCGATACCGGCCGCTACGAGAGCGATCGCAGCAATGACAGCAACCAACGTCACTTTTCTTGTATCCATTTTTATTTCCTCCTTGGAGAGTTTGCTAGGACGTCCGAACAGGGACAGACCGTCTGCGCTTCGTGCGGCCTCCGGGGAATACCCGACCGTTCCTGTATCTCGGCCTTCGCATGGTTCTGCGACCGGTCTCCATACGGATGCGGATCTCCTGCCGTTATGCTTCGATCCCATCGGATCCGCCATGTTCTGGATAACGACCTTCAACAGATCGTCATTCCGACTCCATTGCTGGATACCGATAGGGTCTTGCAAGTCCAACTGTATTGCGATTGGTTTTCGTCAGTTTATAAAGGGGGCTATGAATACACTTTTCGTGTATACGTATCTGATCATGTCCAGACCTGTTTTTCCATCGACGGCAGGATGACCTGGAGGGGGAAGAGAGGGAGAAAGGATCACCATCGCCAGGCTTCTTTGACCGGAAATATCCATTTATAAGATTCCCATATATGGGCAGTCAAGAGTGTTACAAATGCTGATCTCAAAGATTCTTGCCTATTTCATAAACGAAATGTGCGATCATGAGGCGATTATGGGTGGTACAGGTTATGTGTTCAGTGCCATAGCGGGGGCCTCCGTCACATTCCTAGGTATCGGCATAGCAATAATAGCGGTAATGTGCTCTCGCAAGGAAGAAGGTATGTTTCTGCGTTTGGTCATCAAATATGATTTTGCCGGGAATGCGATATTTTCGGTTCTGTCCCCTCTGTTGTGCCTTGTGGCGGTGCATATGTTCCCTATGAGCTCTTCACTCATCGTTTTGATGGAGGCGGGAACATGCATAATCATGACGATAGGCATTTGGCGCTTGATCAACTGCATCTATTACATCGGGATGGAGGCGGAGGGAAGCTTCCTATGCAGGAAACAGGTAAAATCGCTCGGCCTGAAGAGATTCGAGATTCCGTCCAAAGCATTCGATACTCACTCGTTCAAACTGCGGATGTATCCAAAGGCAACGAACAGTCTCTCCTCCATAAAGCCGTATTATAGCGGAACAGTCGACTTAGACAACAGATTCGGTTAGGGGTTCGACCTATTGATCAAAGAGCTATCCAGAATGATCTTGTCTTATGACGGTTCCGAATTGTCATTCGAGAAACTGCATCAGGTCATGTTCGGAAAGAGCCCTCTGTCCGGTGGGGGCAGAGGACTGCATGATATTAGGAAACTCAGTAAGCTGCTGATACCTAAAGTCCAGAACCCTGCAGGTGTCTATGCGATCTGTTCGGACATCCAATACCGTGAATCGGGCAGTGAGGATGCCAAGATACAGTGTCTCGTGCTTTTGACAGCATATATTCATTATGCGGAGAAGCATCAGGCACCCAGTTTCTTCAACCGTCTGGTAGGCAGGGTAAGGTATGTTTGTACGGACGATTCATACGTGTATTCGCTATGTGCCGACTTGCTCAGGGCGTTGGAAGGAAGCGATTCGGGATCGATAGGGAGACTTTATGAGAAAGCGTATTATTTGGATGAAGGCAACCCCAATGCGGCCCATTATGTACGGTCCGGGGGTAAGGATTCAAAATGCTGTCTTGCTGATAGTTATGCAAAGGTTCACGGCTTTACCAGGAACCTGAAGAAATGCTTCATGTTTACATCCCTGCTCACCGTGATCACAGTCTTCATGGATTTCGTACCGATCTACCTTGGGTGTCCTGAGGGCGAGTTACCGGACAGAATCATCTTCTATTGCAGCGAACTATTGCTGGTCATCACTCTGTTGATGGCTGCAGTCTACCTGAAAATGCTCGATGGCAAAAGGATATCCGAGATGGGGATGCTGACAAAGAGCAGGAGTAGAGGTATCGTTGCTATCCTAATGAGCAACATGGGTTTTATGGGGGGCATCTCAGTATTGGTTATCGACCTCGTATTGTTCTGTATATGCGGAGACAACCAATCGTGGATGTGATATTATGGAACCCGAAGGGGAAAGAACGGCGAAACTGCTGTCGCTGATACTGTATCCAGAGCTATTGATAACGCTGTTGTTACTGATGGTATTCCTGTTTCTGGATGATTCTTTGGAGGCTTTGATCGTCTCTTTCATCCTGCTGTGTTTGATGCAGACGTTGGCGAAATCATCTCTGTTCATGAAAAGCAAGGAAAGGGAGGACAGGATAGCTGCGTATATAGTGACCATGATTTCATATGCTGTTCATCTAGCGATTGCATCTTGTTTGTTTGCCGGTACGGCGTATCATTTCATCGCAATATGCTTTTTTTCGGGATGCATGGTGATGGCGATAGCCAATGCGAAGAAGAAAGTCAGTGTGCATTGCGGTACTGTAGCTCTGGTCTCCTCGGTCGCATCGGTGTTGTTTTTCCCCGCTGGTTTGGTATCGTTGTTTCTGATTCCTCTGATAGTGTGGATTAGGGTTACGGGGAAGTTCCACGAACTCGATGAAGCAATAATCGGATCTCTGATTGGGCTGGTAATTCCGATATCGATCACAATAATTACCAATGCCGTTTGATGAACGGTTCCGTTTCATATGGCAAGACCATCTCCGAGATTTTGTCCGGTAAGCGCTGATATGATTCTGATACGTCCTCATACTCACATCGAGGACGACATTAAAGAATCGTCTAAGGATTTGATGGGGGAGAACCAAATGTACAGTATTCTCGGGGTCATCGAGGGTCAGCCCTGTCTATCCGAATAGGTTAGCGGAGGGCCACGAACAACGCTACCAGCGAGATGATTACAGCCAGAATAGTCCAAGCGCTCCTGAATTTCTTCTCGCGGTTTCCCGCGACGATGTTGAATTTCTCCAGCCTCTCCCTGAGGATGAACTCGTTCTCTCTCAGGACATCTCCGCTGAATACATCGGGATAGTGGTGCATCAGACATTCTAGGTAGAGCCTGCAGGATTCTATCCTCGAGCGAGATCTGTTATCGCTGAAGACCCTCAGGGAGACTATCCTTCTGAGCCTAATGAATTTGCGATCGTCGGTCTCGTTCTCGATGAATCCTATGTATTGCTCCGCAATCTGCCTGAGTGCGCATTCTTCATCATCTGCCTTGACCAGGTTGTCCGCCGCCGGGAAATCGCATACAGTGCCCTTACAGCCGTCGAGCAGATAGCGCAGTTCTTTCCAAGGTGCAGTCGCCAGCCTCCAGTTGATTAAACCTTCCTCATCTATCACGCACAGACCTTTGCCGTCTATGAGGTGAACCGTGACCATATCCGGGCTCCCATCGCTTTTGTATTCGGCCTTCTTGGTAATAATCACTCTATTGCTGTCAGACTCGTATCTAAACGAATAGCGGCTGTCAGTCCTATACTTCTCAGAACTGTCGAACTTATCGCCAAAAAGTCCTATCTTCCCTCTGACGGCAACAGGTTCGGTCGCTCTGCCTGATATGTTGGGTATCCACCCGTAGACCTTCTTATCAGTGGATGCGGACGTAGACCCTGTCCCCTCTGGTGCTGTATCTGACATCATTCGATAGGCTCAGCTGATCCAAGATCTTCTGATCGTTCTCCTCAAGGATGCATCCGCGACGATATTTGCGATAGACCTCATCACGGACCTGCAATTCGAGTTTCGTGCACATAGTTATCCCATCTATGGACCGATATCTTGCGGGCATATCTTCAGCGTTATCGATTACGCATGCTGAAGAATGACCGAAGTATGTCACTGCAATATCGACTAGAAATTTTAAGCTATATATAAGAGTTCATGACCCGTTCCTAATCCATAATATGCCTCTTTCAGAAACATAGTGGATAGGTGTAGAACGAATTGAAACAAAGAGGACATCCATGACAAAAGGGTAGTTTCAATGCCTCATTGCCGAAATTGTGGGAATCGAAGAACTATGAAGGTCATGAATATGACTTTTGATGGTGTGAGCCTGAGGGACTTTCTGGATGGGATATACAGCGCCGTACCGTGCACAGTAGGGCGTGACATATTTCCTGTCCGATCCCCTTACATCCCGATATCCTCATCGGTCGTATCATCCAATCGAGCCCCATCACGGAGGGGTCCCTGCCCATACACTAAGCAAGTCACGTTAGTACGGCATCAACTGTGTCCTATTCTACCATTCTATGTACACTTTTAGTGTACATGATTTTCCAGTCATACGTTGTTTGACTTATGTTAACTAACATTGATATATTATTAACGGTTCTTCTTGCTCTAACTATGTTACTGGGTGTACATGATTCACAAAGAATCAGAGTCCCCCCCCCCCCTGAAGACAGGGTTCGGGCTCTTTGTCAATCGACGTATGAATATACGTCCATTGACGCACATCATGTACACGATTCAATAGCACAAAAGGTGGTGATGTGATGAACAGTACGCAGGGACAGGACCAAGAGGTATTCTACTCGGAGGACAGGGATTATTCCAAAGAGATGGTTGAGCTTCTGAAGCAGAAGCGCACTTCCAGGGAATCCACCGACTCGACCCTGACCAAGCTCGACAGGAAGCACATGATGTCCATCCTCGTCTATCTCAAGCACCACCGTCCCGCCATCAAATCCGACATCCACGCGAACATCTCCCGCAACTCCGGCATGGCCGAGAAGCTGGAGACTCTGGAGAAGATGGGCCTCATCTCCATGTACGACTCCTTCGAGAGCAGGACATGCTACATCATCCTCACCGACAAGGGCGAGAAGGTTGCAGACCTCATCGAGGATATGCTGGAGATCATCGACACCGAGGATTCATTCAAGCCCAGCATCTACTCCTACTGGAAGGAGAAGAACAGGGACGATTGATCCCTCGGTTTTTGGTCGGAGGATGTATATCCTTTGCCGGCAGCACCGACAGAGCGGAGCATCCTTCTATATCCTATCAAACCAAAATCTATCTCATACGGTGCGCAGGTCATCTGCGCGGCGGTATCCATGCCGCTTCCTCGCACAGCCAACTGGGGAATCGTATCAAAAGGAGACGGCACCGCCGTGTGATCCTGCGTGGGGCGCGGGAAACCTGCGGCGGTGCACAGTCCCTCAAACATCGATCCTCTTGCCCTTATCTATCAGGAGGACATCCCTTTTCTTGACCTCGTCGGTGAATCCGGAAATCGAGAACAGTCCGAATCTTATGTCGTATCCTTTCAGTTCCCTTATCTTTTCAGTCTTAGCTACGAGATCATTGAGTTCATGCGATCCCACAGGTTTTCCCTTGCGGCACTTGCATTCGGCAACGAAGGCCCTCTTGCTATCGGGATCCAAGGCCATGACGTCTATCTCGCAGTCCCCTCCCCAGTATCTGCCCACCTTCCTGGGGATGAAACCGATGTCGGCTGACATGCCGTAAACGGACTTTCTGCAGACCTCCTCGAACACGAATGCCGCGTGATGCTCGTAGAAATGATTCTTCCAGTATGCGACGGCTCCGTCCGTCTCTCCCATCTCCAGCGAGGATCTGAACGGTCCGACGAATTCGAACCAGAAAGACGAGTAGTTGTCATCGAACACGTAGAGTGCATTCCTGCTCCTCTCCGGGTCCTCGGTGGCGGGGACGTCCCGCCTTATGAGCCCCATGTCCATCAGGGTCCTCAGCGGCTTCCCCAGAGATGTCTCTTTGATCTGGAGATCGGACGAGATGTCCCTGGGCCTGTGGTTGCCGTTGGCTATCGACCTCATTATCGACATGTATCCGTTGGATTCCCTGACCTCGTCGTTCAGCATGAACTGGACGTCATTGAACATCGTCGAGGACGGATCCAGGATGTCGTTACGCAGAACCTGTTCCAATTGTCCGTTCCTCATCATCTCCATGTATTTCGGTACCCCCCCGTGTATGGCATACCTTTCCAGCGAACCGACGAAATCATCATCCCTCACGGTCTAGAAGGGCAGAGGGCGCAGCCTCATGTGCCTGGTGAAACGGCCGTACAGCGGTTCGGAATATTCATTCAGCCCATCCATTACCGATATGTGGGATCCGCAGATTATGAGCATTATCTCCGTCTTTGAAAGGATGTTATCCCATATGTCCTGGAGCTTGGGGACTATCTCTCTGTCAGCATACATCATGTATTGGAATTCGTCGATGGCCAGTATCTTCTTACCGTCCATGCATTCCGCGAAGGCGGTGAACGCCTGCTTCCAATCGTCGAAGGTACCGTAAGTCCTTCCGGAGTATCCCGAAAGGCATGCAGAGAATTCCTTCAGCATGAGGGCCGAGTTGATGTTGCTGCAGAAGAAGTACATGGAGTCCCTGTCCTTGATGAACTCTTTGATGAGGCGGGTCTTACCTACCCTCCTCCTTCCCGTCATGAGGATGAACGACCTCTTTGCAGTATATTCGTCTATCAGGATCGACAACTCCCTATCCCTGCCGACGAACTCCATCTCATCCATGGTTGGAAATGGCTGGACAGATATATAATTCTTATAATCATTATTCTTGTAAGAATTATTATGGTCTTTTTTCATGCACAAGGGAACAATTATCATACGTAGAACAGATATGCGCGTGATGTCGGAACGCAGAACGCTCTTTCAGGTATCCTTGCTGCAGGCACTCTGCCAGGGGGACTACGAAGGCCACCTTCCCATATACGAGCTGAAGAGGCACGGGGACATTGGGCTGGGCACTTTCGAAGGCCTCGACGGCGAGCTGATAATGCTGGACGGCATCGTTTACAGGGCTTCTGCGGACGGATCCGTATCTGTAGTGGAGGATGATTCCACGCCTTTCGCAAGCGTGTCCTTCATGGACGGAAGCCATTCATCCGAGGTCTCTGCATCTTCCTTCAAGGAGTTCTCCGAAAGGATGGGGTATATTCTAAACGATATAGGGAAGAACTCTCCGTACTTCATCAAGATCCATTCCAGGTTCCCCAGCATGCTCCTGAGGAGCGTTCCGAGGCAATCTGGCAGCACGCCCCTGTCGCAGGTCGTAGCGGAACAGCAGGTCACATGGTCCTACGAGGACATCGAGGGCACGGTGGTCGGTCTGTTCTGCCCGTCGTTCATGTCAGCATTGAACAGTCATGGATGGCATCTTCATTTCATATCGGATGACAGGAAGGTCGGAGGACATGTTCTGGACTTGACTATGTTAGGCCCGGCCTGCGATATCTGCAGGATGGATTCCCTGTCAATACTTTTGCCCGGAACGTCAGTTTTGGTCCTGTTATCGTAATTTTCTGATGTTTTCTCTAAAAGAAAAAGTCATCATTTCCCTCAAGTCCCAGACATGATCCGTCAGACCCATCATCATCGCCGGCGTGATCTTCTTCGATCCAGAGCTCAAACTGGAATGCGGTCTGCAGAAGTTGTAGAAGACCTTGAACACCAGACAGGATTGCTGCAACGCATCCAGGTCTTTCGAGAACGTCTGTGAGATCCTCTTCAGCCTGGCCATCCCGTTGCGGATGGTCAGGTTCATCCTTTCCACAGCAGATGTGTTGAAGTATGCCTTGGGGACCTCTCCGGCGACCTGGACATAATCCACGTTCTCTAGCTTCTTTCCGTTGCGGGTCTTCACGACCTGCCCGTAGTTCACCCCTTCCCTGTAAGCATATGTCTTCTTGCGAGTGTGCCAATGCTTCGTCGTGTACACGCGTTTGACTTCCTCGCCCAAGATCATTCTCAGATACTTCGAATAGATCTCGTACCCGTCGGTCATATAGTACGGTCTGAACGGGTCGGCGAACTTTGAAATGGTCATGCAGAGAAATGAATAACCGGTCTTCTTGTCACGGATGTCTGCATGCATCCCCAGGAGATACTTCTTGACAGAATCTATGGATGTCCACACCCAAAGGCCTCTGTGCGTGAAATGGGTACCACTCAGAGGGAGTTTTTTTTGAGGGTTCCGACCATCTCATCGAATTGAACACATTCAGGTTCCAGGTCCCTCTCCAGGCACACCTCTACGACGTGTGCCTGATAGGAGGCCCTCTTCCTCCATCTCTGAATGGTACTCACGCTGCAACCCAGCGCTCTGGCCGTCGCTCTGACGCCCATGCCCTCGTTGAGACATCTGATAGCGGTATCCACCTTGTCCGAATCCGTTCTAAGGCCATCATACGCGGTGTCCGAACGGCTGTTGAAGTAACAGCCGCACTCTTTGCAGTAGAACTTATGGCTCGTCTGGCCGCAAGCGGTGTAAGTGCCGTTCCCGACGATATTATCTCCACCGACAACACCGTATTTCCTGCATTTTGTGTTATTGCAGGATATGTCTTTGAATCTGCCTTTGGGTCCTCTTTCTCCCATCTGGAACACCTATTTCCCAATGGTTATTTAAATATATAAAACATCAGAAAATTACGATTACAGGACC
>JAZNDX010000007.1:0-55161 GCA_045588265.1 Candidatus Methanomethylophilaceae archaeon
TTAGAATTCTCACGCGCAGGTATGTCATATCCTCATGGTCAACAGCCCTGGAAGGGCTGCTTCCGCCCGCAGGGCGGCAGACATATGAGGCTGTGACACTCAAACCTCTCGATTCAGCGGATCAAGAGGGCGGGTTTTTCACCTCCGGTAAAGTTCTCAGGACAGGGCAGTCCACATACTAGGACAGAAGTCCTCGTACGCGGACTTCCATCTCCTGGCGCCCATGACTTCATCTCCCTGAATATAATAGCGCACCCGGAACGCAACACTTCGAAAGTTATAGTCGACGATAGCGACCATCATCTTCGTTGTTAGAACTGCGCTCGACACATTATTTACTGACAATTCCTTTACACAATTTGTAATGGTTCAGATTGCCGACATAGGAGAGCGCCAGCTCATAGAGGATTTCAAATCGTTCATAAGGCCGGAAGGCCGCGTGGGCCCAGGAGATGATGCTGCTGTCATCGAGAAGGACATAGTTATCACAACGGACATCGTGACCTTCGACAGACACTTCCCCGTCGGCATGACATACGAGCAATTCGGATGGTATGCGGCAGCCGTGAACTTCAGCGACCTCGCCGCCATGGGTGCGAGACCTATAGGTTTCACTGCCGCTCTGGCACTGCCTCCGACATTGGATTCTCAGAACGCCTATGACATAATGAGCGGCATCGATCAGTGCGCAGAGTTCTGCGGTACAGGAATCATCGGGGGAGACACCAAGAACGGCCCTGGGATCGTTGCAGGAACCGCGATAGGCACTATGGATGGTAGAGCTCCGATGCTGCGCTCGGGGGCAAGACCAGGAGATGTTGTTGCCGTTACCGGCCCGCTGGGAGGACCGGCTTCCGGATTCGCCGCCATCGAGAACGATATCGACTGCCCGGAAGCGAAGGAATCCCTCTTCATGCCCATCCCCCGTGTATCTGAGGGTAAAGAGCTGGCCTCATCCGGGATCGTCTCGTCCTGCATAGACCTGTCAGATGGACTGGGGACCGCACTGAATACTATCTGCAAAGCATCTGGCGTAGGGATAGATGTGGAATTCAGTTTCCTCCAGCACGAGAAGTATGTCGACGAGATATCTCAGAAGACTGGCATCCCGCTGGAGAAGCTCCTGATAGGCTGGGGCGGAGAATACGAACTGATGTTCACCGCGGATCCCGACCGTCTCAAGAAACTGTACGATTCGGAGATCGAATTCTCGATCATAGGCATGGTCAACGACAGCGGCCAAGCGGATCTCATCCGCGAAGGGAAGAGGAGCAGAATCGACTATGGCGAATATTGACAGGATGGAAGCGAGATACTATCGTCGCGAGGGCGATGCGTTCGTATGCGAACTCTGTCAGCAGAAATGCTTCATCAGGAAGGGAGAGTTCGGATACTGCGGGACCCGCAGGGCCGATGATGACATCCTTGTCTCCAATTCGTACGGGAAGATCTCTTCACTGAGCGTCGATCCGATAGAGAGGATGAACCTCTACCATTTCAAACCGCACTCCAAATGCCTGTCCGTCGGCAGCGTAGGCTGCAACATGAACTGCGGATACTGCAAGAACTACTCCTTCGCGAAGCTCACCATCGGGAAGAAGCGTGCTACATTCAAGAGCCCGGAGGAGCTGCTGGAGATGTGCAGGGAGGAGGAGATGGACATCATAGCCTTCGCATACAACGAACCGATGGTCTGGTTCGAGTACATCATGGATGTCGCGAAGATTGCTCCAGAGATGGACCTCGTGCTGATGACCAATGGCCTGGTCAACGACGGCCCGCTCAGGGAGCTGTGCGAAGTGGTCAGCGCGATGAGCATCGATATCAAATCCTTCGACAAGAACACATACAAGAAGCTCTGCGACGCCAATCTCGGCGATGTGCAGACGACTGCCCGCAACGTCCACGAGAGGGGCGTCCACATGGAGCTGAACTACCTCGTCATCCCCGGGATCAACGATTCGGAGGAAGAGATAACGGCATTCTGCAGATGGGTCAAGGATCTTTCCGCAGACATACCGGTTCACTTCAGTAGATTCCAGCCCGATTACGAGATGAGGGATGTTCCGATGACGCCGGTCGATGAGCTCCTGCGCTGCAGGGACATAGGGATGGACCTGGGATTGGACTACGTCTATGTGGGCAACACCTTGGTGGACGACGCCGATGACACCATCTGCCCCAACTGCGGAGAGGTGGTCGTGAAACGTCTGGGGTATTCAGCGAACCCCTCAGGACTGGACGGCGGAAAATGCGCCAAATGCAAGCACCCTCTGAACATGATCAGATGAGCGCGAACAGCGGACAGCCAAGCACCGCTGTGAACACAAGCCCTATAGTTGTCGGAACCAGGAATGGGATCATCGGTGTGACCCTTACTTTCTCCCTGTCGATCTCCTCCAAGGTCCAGACGAATGACTTCTCGGCCTCTGCTTTGGTCGTGATGTAAGACGATATCCTTGTTCCTCCCGACCTACGCATGTTGTGAATGATTGCATAGATTACCGACAGGACCAGTGCGATCAGGAGTATCGAGAACATTGGGTTCAGGACCAGGCTCTGGGGGTATACCGGCTCCCAGACCAAGAACCCATAATCAGGGTACTCGCAGAACAGGAATGAGAGCACCGCCAGCGCCTTGACATCGGCTCCGCCCTTCATCGCTCCCGTGATGTACATGGTTATGAACAGCAGGACCATCGCCAATGTGACCAGCGGATAGGGCTCCTCCGATATTATGTAAGATGATATCAATAATAGAGAGCCGACGGCGATCACCGCCAGGGACAATACACCTTGGACCTTCCCGCTGAACATGAACAGCATGAACATCAGGTAACCTGCTGCTGCCAGGACTCCGGGTACAATGTCCTCCGTCAGGACCGAGACTACCATCCCTATGACACCTATTGCCATCCAGTGGGCATCCGATACCTCTCTGGTACGGACATCCCAATAGGATGCGGACAGCATCACCGCGGTTACGGCGATGAAAACTATCAAAGGAACGGTCATGCCGAACCGATTCTCGTATCTTATTTTTAACAGATTGCTTATGCCGTTGCATGAAAAGCAGATCAGCAGCCTTGATCATCCTGACGATGCTCATCATCGGGATGACCGCGCCGGTGTTCGCCCAGGGAACGGACGGTCTGGACTCCGATGATTACTACATCGTGATCCCCGGGACCGGTGCCCCTGAAGAAAGCGTCCCGGTGACATTGGCCAACGGAGAGAAGAGCGAATGGACGGTCCATATCGTCAACGTGTCGGAGAAGTATCTGTCCATTTCGTTCAGCTATGTTTTGGACTCCAAGGATATTAAGGTCACTGGTCTTCCCAAGGCCTGTCTGCTGGATCCCGAAGGGAACTCGGGACGCAACGAATCGGAAGGAGTGATCTCGTTCAACGTCGACTCCCTCTCCCAATCCCATGACTCCATCATCCTCGATGTTGTCGTGAGCGTCACCGACATAACGGCCAAGGATAGTCCCGTCGAAAACCACATCATTTTCGACATCAAGGTCAATTCGGTCTTCGACAACGCCGATCTGTACAACAAGTTCTTCGGACTCATCCCCAACACTCTGCCGGAACCACTCAACTCACCCATACTGACGGCGCTGGTGACCATGATCGCATGCGCGCTTGTCACTTGGATTCTCGCCAAACTGCTGATCTCGAGAATCGCGTTCCGTCTGAGCAAGAGTGCGACTGAGGATGATGCGGATAAGCTTCAGAGCGGAACCCAATGGTTCCTAGTCCTCCTGGTCACACTGTTCTCGTTAAACCTTGGTCTCAAGATCATGGGCGCTGATTCGACCATAATGTCCAGCGTATCATGGGTGACGTACATCCTCGGAATCGTCCTGATGGCCATCATCCTCTGGAAGGTCTACATGTTCATCATCGAGTCGATGTTCAGGAGCATGGAGAACAACAGCATCGAATCTCCTCTGGACACCTCGCTCATCCCCCTGTTCAGGATGATCGGAAGGATCGTCTTCTGGGTAGCGGGAACATCCGCGATATTGGGAGCCTGCGGCGTCGACCTTCAGGGAATACTGATCAGCGCCGGAGTGATCTCTTTGGGAATCACGCTCGGAGCGCAGAACGTGCTCTCGCAGTTCTTCAGCGGACTGGTCATCCTTACGACCAGGCCCTTCAAGGCAGGCGATTTCCTGCAGATCAACGGTACGGTCTACATCGTCCAGAGCGTGAAGCTCATGTACACCGAGTTCAAGAACTGGGCTGGAGATGCCATCATCACAATGCCGAACAACGTCGTGACGGCATCCACCATTAGCAACATGACCAAGGGCGACGAGATATGCAAGCAGTACGTGTACTTCTCCGTCGCATACGGCACTGACCTGGACAAGGCCCAGAGCGTCATGATCGAGGCCGCCAAGAAATGCGACCTGGTCGTGGAGGATGCCAAGCACGAGGGCCCGACCACCAGGGTCACCAGCTTCCTCGCCTCGGGTGTCGAGATCAGACTGGCCGTGTACACCCCGACCTTCGACGACACCGGAGCCGCCGCAGGAAAGATCAGGGCATTGGTCTACGAAGCGTTCAAGGAGAATGACATCGAGATCCCCTACGACAGGGTTCAGATCGACATCCTCTCCGACACTACGGAAAAGGTCACTAAAACCAATTGAAATTGCGGAATACCGCAGTTTCTAAAACCTTTTTCTACTATTTCCATTTCTTATTCTACGAATTTCATAGTTTTTCTTACGGAAAGCGGTTAGATTTTTTATACAATGAGAAAATAACCCAAGCCCACAGAGTGATGAATATGATCGACAACCTGGACAAGAAGATCATCGAGATCATGAAGAAGGACTCCAGATGCCCGTTCGTGGAGATAGCGAACCAGCTGGGCGTCTCGGAGGGTACCATACGCAGCAGGGTCCACAGGATGACCGACGAGGGAATCATCCGCGGATTCACAATCAAGACCAGCTCTAGGAACGTCAAGGCCCTGGTGGAGATCAGGATCGACGTCAACACCGACACCCAAGGTATCGCCAAGGAACTGGCCAGCTACGACGGGGTAACCGAGGTCTTCGAGGTCACGGGAGATCAGGATATCATCGCGATCGTCGATGTGGAATCATCACAGTACCTGAACGAGATAATCGAGCGCATAAGGCGCTACGACAACATCCTGAGTACGCGTACCCGCATCATACTCAAGGAACACTTTGGGGAGGCATAATCATGTTCGCAGGAACCGGAACCGCACTGATAACGCCCTTTGCTAAGGACGGAACGATTGACGAGGAAGCACTGAGGAGACTGGTGAACTTCCAGGAAGAGAACGGAGTCGATGTGCTCATCCCCTGCGGATCAACGGGAGAATCCGCCATGCTGTCCCACGAGGAACACATCCATGTGGTCGAGATCGTAAGGGACGAGGCCAAGAAGGCGAAGATCCTCGCAGGAGCGGGAAGCAACTGCACGTCCGAGGCCGTAATGCTCAGTAAGAGCGCCGAGGACCTGGGAGTGGACGGAATCCTCTCCATCTCCCCTTACTACGTCAAGCCCACCCAGGAGGGCTTGTACCAACACTACAAGGCGATCCAGGACGCCATCGACATCCCAGTCATCGTATACAACGTACCGGGAAGGACCAGCACCAACGTCAACGTGGAGACCATCCTCAGACTTGCCGAGCTGCCCGGTATCACCGGAGTGAAGGAGGCCAGCGGAAACTTCTCGCAGATCATGAACATCCTCGCCAACAAGCCGGATGACTTCGAGGTCCTCAGCGGGGACGACGGTCTCACCCTCGGACTCCTCTGTCTCGGAGCCGACGGAGTCATATCCGTCGCATCCAACTGCTGCCCCGGACTCCTGTCCAACATGGTGAGCAGTGCCAGGAACGGAGATGTTGGTACAGCGAGAGAGATCCACGAGCGCCTTCTGCCCCTGTTCTCCGCACTGTTCTGCGAGTCCAACCCCATCCCCATAAAGTACGCCATGGGAAGGATGGGATTCGGAAACGGAAAGCCCCGTCTGCCATTGACCGAACTCAGTGATAAGGGAAAGAGCATACTCGACCCCGTGCTGGACTCTTTGGGAATCTGAGGTGGTGGATTGATCACAGACGTGGTCGAAGGCAGTAAATTCCTTACGCATACGCGCAAAGAAGAAATACACGTGCGCGCAATTCGCGCCAGAGATTTGACATTGAATCAATTCTCTGACACCGCCAAAACCGGTGAGGTGCTCGGACTATGATTACGGTAATGAAGTTCGGAGGGACCAGTGTCGGTTCCGCTGAGGCCATCGAGAGAGTGGCGAATATCATCGTCAATACCGAAGGCGAGAAGGTTGTCGTCGCATCCGCAATGTCCGGCATCACCAACTTCCTCGTCCAGTCGGTAGACAGCCCCACAATGAACGTGGATGAGGTCGTCAAGCAGTTCGCCGACAAGCACATCATGGCCGCCGAACAGATGTTCGACGAGAAGACCATGGCCGATTTCATGGTCGAGTTCAACTCAAGACTGGCCTTTTTCAAGGAAGCAATCAGCAGCGATCCCAACGACGCTTACTACAAGGATCTGGTCACATCGCAGGGAGAGAGATTCTCCACCCTCATGCTCTCATACTATCTGAGGAAGATGGGATACGAATCCGTCGCACTGACCGCGGAGACCGCGGGAATAGCCGCTGTAGGACTCCCGCTTTCCGGCTCCGCGGACCTCCAGGCTACGGCCAGCGGAATGACTATGAAGGTCAGGCCCCTGCTGTCCAAAGGAATCATCCCTATCATCACGGGATTCTACGGTATCAAGGACGGCGCACCCCTCACTTTCGGAAGGGGAGGATCGGATTACTCCGCTGCGGTCGTCGCAAATGCACTGGACGCCGACATGCTGGAGATCTGGACGGATGTGGACGGTTTCATGACCGCCGACCCCAGGATCATCAAGAATGCAATCAAGATCGAGGAGATGACCTTCGGCGAGGCCGCTGAACTGGCCTACTTCGGAGCGAAGGTTCTGCACCCCAGGACCATCGAGCCCGTGAGGATCAAGCGCATCCCGCTAAAGGTCAGGAACTCGTTCAGGCCCCAGGAGCCCGGTACCCTCATCCACAGTCTGAGGAAGAAGGGCAAGGGACTGCTCAAGAGCGTCGCAACCAAGAACGACCTGGCCATCCTGACCATCAGTTCTGCGGAGATCGCGTACAGGCCTGAACTGGCCGCATCCATCATCAACGAGATCGCCCAGGACAACGTCATAATCTACTCAATCTCAACTTCGCTATCCACCATAGCCGTCCTCATCGACAACAAGGAAGTGGCAGGGGTTATCGAGAGCCTGAACAACATGTCGGGCAACGATATCGAAAGGATAGACGTCAAGAACAATGTGTCTCTGGTATGCTGCGTAGGGGACGACTTGCTCTCCAAGTGCGGCGTGACCGGGGAGATCTTCACCGCGGTGAAGGAGGCCGGGGTCAACGTAGAGATGATCTCCGAGGGAGCCTCCGAGGTCTCGCTGAACTTCGTCGTGCCCATGGGAATGGTCATGGACGTGGTCGCGGTCCTCCACGCCAAGTACATAGGGTGATTCGCAATGATGCGTGATTTCGAATGCAAGGACGGCGTCATGATGATTGCCGGCAAGTCAGCCGTAGAGCTCGTGGAGGAGTTCGGATCCCCTATCTACGTCTGCGACGAAGCAAGGATAAGGGAGAACTACAGGAACATCCACGGAGCGTTCTCCAGATACATGGATACTAAGATTCACTACGCCTGCAAGGCCAACACCAACCTGGCGATCCTCAGGATCCTCGAGCAGGAAGGCGCGGGCATCGACGCGGTCTCCATCGGAGAGGTCAAGACCTGTCTGAAGGCTGGATTCACCCCCGACAGGATCATGTACACCGGAGTGAACGTCAGCGACAAGGAGCTGAAGGAGGTCGCGGAGCTTGGGGTCATGATCAACATCGACTCCGTCTGCGAGATGGAGAGGCTGGCGCAGATCTCGCCCCAGCACGAGATATCCTTCCGTATCACACCCGGGATAGGTTCCGGCCACAGCGACAAGGTCATAACAGGCTCCAAGGGGGCCAAGTTCGGTATCCCCCTGAAGGAGGTCATCGACACCTACGCCAGGGCGAAGGACCTGGGATTCAAGATAAGGGGCATACACGCCCACATAGGTTCCGGCGGACAGTCCGTGGAACCCTTCCTCGACATGATGCAGGTCATCGTGGACCTGGTCAACGAGATCAAGGAGCTCGGAATCGACCTCGACTTCATCGACATGGGAGGAGGCATCGGAGTGCCCTACAAGCCCCAGGAGGACGAGATGGACCTCAACGAGCTCGCGTCGGAGATCACCGACATGATCGAGCAGCAGACGGACATCAAGACCCTGGTCATCGAGCCCGGCAGATACATCGTATGCGATGCTGTGGTCCTCCTCACGAAGGTCAACGACGTCAAGGACGCAGGGACCAAGAAATACATCGGATGCGACGCGGGATTCAACACCCTGATAAGGCCGGCATTCTACGACTCGTTCCACTACGTCGCCATGGCCAACAAGTTCGGCAAGGCATGCGTGGACAGGTACGACGTCGTCGGACCGATATGCGAGTCGGGAGATTACATGGCCCACGACCGCGTGCTGCCCGAGCCCAAGCCCGGGGACATCGTCGCGATCTACAACGCCGGAGCGTACGGATTCTCCATGTCCAGCAACTACAACTCCAGACCTCTGTGCGCAGAGGTTCTGGTGAACGACGGGAAGGCGGAGCTGATCCGCGAGCCCGAGACGATCGAAGAGCTCTGGAGACACCAGAGGATACCCGAGAGGCTGATGTGATGCATTTCTGGAAATATCACGGGATAGGCAACGACTTCATCCTGCTGGACGGAAGCGACGGCGACTTGAAGATAGACAATGAATGGTGCAGATGCGCCTGCGACCGCCACTTCGGTATCGGAGGGGACGGAGTCCTGTACATCCTTCCCGGAGAAGGGACGGATATCACCATGAGGATAATCAATGCCGACGGGACCGAGGCTGAGATGTGCGGCAACGGGATCAGATGCGTCGCGGTCCACGCGTACAACTACGGCATAGTCGACAAGGAGGAGTTCTCCATACACACCATGGCCGGCGACCTCAGCGCCAAGCTGACCATCGAGGACGGAAAGGCCGTGGGAGTGACCATAAACATGGGAGCACCCATACTCGACGGAAGGTCCATCCCCATCGATTGGGACGGACGCTACATCGACGAGGACTTCGCACTCATGAGGTACTTCTTCAAGGCGAACGCCGTCTCCATGGGAAACCCCCATTTCATAACATTCCAAGAGATGGACGACAAGACCATCGACACATTGGGTCCCCTTCTGGAATCCCACAGGCTCTTCCCCAGGAAGACCAACGTGGAGTTCTGTAAGATCATCGACGGGAAGATCTACATCAGGGTCTTCGAGAGAGGTGCGGGTTGGACCCTGGCATGCGGAACAGGTGCATGCGCGAGTACCGTAGCGGCAGCATTGAACGGACTCGTGCCGTTCGGCGAACCCGTTGACGTGCACCTGCCCGGAGGATGGCTGAAGGTCACCGTCGACAAGGATCTGAAGTACGTCCTGATGGAAGGACCTGCGGACCTTGTGTTCGAGGGAGACCTCCCCGAGGAATATTCGGAGTGACGATCATGGCAAAATACGAACAGGCCGAAAGGCTCCAGAAGATACCGCCCTACCTCTTCGTGAGGCTCGAGAAACTCTGGGCGGAGAAGAAGGCCCTTGGATGGGATATGATCAATTTCGGTATCGGCGACCCCGACCTGCCCGTACCCGACGTGATCGTCGAGGAGATGAGCAAGCAGGCAAAGGTCAACAGCAACCAGAAGTACTCATCCTCCGCAGGAGAGAAGGACCTCCGCGTGGCGGTCGCCCAGTGGTACAAGAAGAAGTACGGACTGGACATCGACCCCGACACGCAGGTGTGCATAACCATCGGCTCCAAGGAGGCGATCTTCAACATCGCCCAGGCCTTCGTCAACGACGGGGAGACCATCATCGCACCCTCGCCCGGATACCCCGTATACTCGGGAGCATCCACGGTGTTCAACAACGCCAAATGCGTCAAGGTCCCTCTGAAGGCGGAGAAGGACTGGCTTCTGGACGTCGACGAGTGCCCCAAGAACGCGAGGATGCTGTACCTCAACTATCCGAACAACCCCACGGGAGCCACCTGCGACGTCACATACCTGAAGAAAGTCTACGACTGGTGTCAGGAGAACGGTACCATCTTCTGCTACGACAACGCGTACAGCGAGATGGTCTACGACGGATACCAGGCACCTTCGGCACTCCAGGCCGGACCCGACTGCATCGAGTTCGGATCCTTCTCCAAGACGTTCAACATGACCGGGTTCAGGCTCGGATACGCCGTAGGAAACCCCGACCTCGTCGCGGGACTGAAGAAGTGCAAGGGACAGATGGATTCCGGAGCACCCATCTTCATCCAGAAGGCGGGAATCAAAGCGCTGGGGCTCTACGGACCCAATGGGGAGAGGCCCGAGGCCATTGAGAAGAACATGGCTATCTACTCCGAGAGGAGAAAGGTCCTCGTAGACGGACTCAGGGAACTGGGTTTCGACGTGAAGATGCCCAAGGGTACCTTCTACGTATGGTTCAACTGCGGAATGAAGTCCGAGGACTTCGTGCAGAAGATGAACGAGATCGGAATCATCCTCACCCCCGGAACCGGTTTCGGCGAGAGCTGCGAAGGCTACATCAGAATGACCGTCACCGAGCCTGTCGAGCGTATCAGGAAAGCGCTCGAGAGGATGAAGCAGAACAAGTACATCGAATGAACGTTCCGACGGCCTCCGTAAGGGGGCCTCGGACCCTTTATTTTCACATTTTTAACATCGCTATCTAGGAACCTTAAGCATCGATTCCGAAAGTGGAAACCGAATGTCTGGCACATGCTTTTTCGGGTTGCACTTTCGGTCACCCTCTTCTCAACTTTAAATAGTGAGCCGATGATGATGTTCTGAGGAATCACAATGGCCACAAAAACCCTTGAAGATATACCAGGAGTAGGACCAGCCATAGCAGAAAAACTCCGTGAAGCAGGATACAACGAATTGATGGCCATCGCAGTTGCTTCCCCGTCCGAACTTGCAGAGACTTGCGAGATCGGGGAGAAGAAGGCAATGGACATCATAGAGGGTGCCAAGCTTTGCGCGGACATTGGCGGTTTCGAGACAGGAGAAGACATCCTGGAGAGACGTAAATCGATCAC
This sequence comes from Candidatus Methanomethylophilaceae archaeon, assembly GCA_045588265.1. GTDB lineage: Archaea > Thermoplasmatota > Thermoplasmata > Methanomassiliicoccales > Methanomethylophilaceae > Methanoprimaticola. The sequence goes on from JAZNDX010000007.1 coordinate 11,304, forward strand.
CAAGCTCACGACCGGATCGAAAGCATTCGACGAGCTCCTCGCAGGAGGACTCGAGACGCAGTCGATCGTGGAGCTTTTCGGAGAGTTCGGAAGCTGCAAGACGCAGGTCTGCTTCCAACTGGCAGTCAACGCCACACTCCCCGAGGAGAAGGGCGGTTTCGACTCGGATGTCATCATCATCGATACAGAGAACACCTTCAGGCCCGAGAGGATCATCCAGATGGCAAACTATCTGGGTGCCGACCCCGACGAGGCCCTGAAGAGGATACACGTCGCAAGAGCATTCAACTCGCAGCACCAGGTATTGCTGGTGGACAAGGCGCTTGAGCTCGCACAGACCATGAAGGTCAAGCTGCTCATCGTTGACTCGCTCACATCGCACTTCAGAGCGGAGTACGTTGGAAGGGGAGCGCTCGCCGAGAGGCAGCAGATCCTCAACCGTCACATGCACGATCTGCTCAACTTCGCAACTCTGAACAATGCGGTCATCGCAGTGACCAACCAGGTCGCGGCGAAGCCCGATGCGTTCTTCGGAGACCCTACCAGGCCTATCGGTGGACACATCGTGGGACACACTGCCACCTTCCGTATCTATCTGAGGAAGGGTAAGGCCGGAAAGAGGATCGCAAGACTCATCGATTCTCCCAACCTGCCAGAAGGCGAAGCTGTCTTCATGGTCACCGAAGACGGTATTAAGGACTAAACACTAAGCGGGGGCGTGAGCCCCCAATACTTCTTCGAACTGTCCGGCGAGTCCAAGGACATGCCTATCGCCGAGGTGAAAGGCTGTCTCAAGGCCGAGACCGACTCGTGCGACATCATCGCCAGCGGTCCGGGTTACGCCATAGCTTCGTTCGACGAGAACTGTCTGGATTCCATAGCGGACAGAATCGCCATGTCTCACAGCATCGGCAGATACCTTGGGGAATACACACCGGACGACATCTCAGGTCTGGCCGACATCGAACTCCCGGAAGGTACCTTCGCCATCCGCGCCAAAAGGTTCGAGGGAATGATGAAGGATGTCGATTCACAGAAGCTAATCCGCAACGCTGGCGGTCTTCTGTCGAAGCACAACGATGTCGATCTGAAGGACCCCGACATAATCGTCAGGATGCAGATGTGCGACAAGGTCCATCTGTACATCGAGGAGAAAGTCACCGAGAAGGACCTTCTGGAGAAGAGGAAGGTGGCAGAGAGACCGTTCTTCTCCCCGATCTCGATCCACCCCAAATACGCCAGGGCACTCATCAACATGGCCGAGGTCAAACGCGGACAGACAGTCCTGGATCCGTTCTGCGGGACCGGCGGTATCGTCATAGAAGCTGCCGAAATGGGTATGAAGGCAGTTGCATCGGATTTCGACGAGGACATGATCATTGGATGCCAAGAGAACCTGGACTTCTACGGTCTGAAGATGCACGATTTCGATGTGCTCGATATCGGAGACATCGCAGAGAGGTTCCCCGACATGGATGCGATATGCACGGATCCGCCCTACGGAAGGAGCACCAAGACCGGCGGGGAGAACATCACCAAACTCTACAACCGTGCCGGAGAGGTCATCCCCAAGTGCCTGAAGAAAGGTCACAAGGCAGGGATAGTCCTACCGCAACCTCTGGAGATCCCCGGCATGACGCTGGAGCACATGTTCCTGCAGAGAGTCCACGGTACACTGACCAGGCATTATCACATCTTCCAGAATTGATTGCTGACTGCATTGGAAAATGTAGCCTCCATTGGAAAGTACAAATTGTCGGAACCCATAACAATCTCCGATGGGAGAGGAATACACCTACACCTGTTCAGCATGCGGCAACGAGATGACTCTTAGCGTCGGCTTCTACGAATGCAAAGGATGGGGCGACAAAGAGACTCGCGCGGAAATAATGGCTGGCAAGTACGGGAAGAAAGCAAAGAAGGTACTGGAGGACAACAAAGGGTGCAGCTACCACTTCCAGGCCGATATCTTCAGATGCAAATGCGGATACACCAAGAGCTATGATTCGCTGGTCATCCACGACAAGGACGTCCTTGAACCCACGATATTCTTCGTCACTGGCCACAGGTGCCCCAAATGCAAGAAGGCCATGGAAAGGATGGATCATTTCCCGACCGGCATCCCCTGCCATAAGTGCGGGGAGAGATCGGACATCTCTATCCACAGCCACATAAGATGGTGACTTGTCTCACACCCTTTTTTATATAAAACGCGCATATTGCGCACAACGCACCCCTATAAGGGTGTCAGATGTGATTCACGATGACGGTCAAACAATACATGCTGGATAAAATCGCTAACGGCACGATCCATGCCGCACTCATAGACCCTGACAAACAGCCCGCTGAGAAAGCTGGCGAGATGGCCAAGGCAATGAAAGAAGCAGGCTCGGACATAATCTTCGTAGGCGGATCCAGCGGAATCACCATGGAAAACCTCTCAGCCACTGCCAAAGCGGTCAAGGAGGCTTCCGGACTCCCCGTCATCCTTTTCGGAGGAACGCCCGACTCCCTCAACAAGGAGCTGGATGCAGTGTTCTTCATGCAGATCGTCAACGCGGCAGACCCCAGATTCGTCACCTTCGGACAGGTCGCCGCAGCACCCATCATCATGAAACTCGGACTCGAATCCATCTCAATGGGATACGTCATCGTCGAGCCTGGAATGACCGTTGCAAGGGTCTCCAGTGCCAAGGTCGTCGGACAGGACGAGATCGAGAAGGCCGTCGCATACGCAATGGCCTGCAAGATGTTTGGATTCGAATTCATCTACTTCGAGGCAGGATCAGGAGCCGACAGGCCCGTACCCCCTGCGATGATCAAAGCTATCAAGACCTACGTCGACCTCCCCCTCATCATCGGTGGAGGAATCAGGACACCCGAGGCCGCAGCAGCAGCCAGGGCAGCAGGGGCCGACATCATCGTGACCGGAACCCTTCTGGAGAACGGCACGGACATCTCCAAGGTCAAGGAAGTCATCTCAGCAGCCAAAGGAAACTGAACATGTCATACGATCCCGATCAGCCCAGCTACAACACGCCTATCTCCCCGCGCCAGTTCATCTGGAATACTCCTGAGGAGAGAGCAGCAGGTATCAACAACGACCTGAAGGTAGCCGCACGCAGGTACCTGTGTCCCAACTGCGGAAGGGAATTCAGTCTCTTCCAGTCAAGGGCGATTGCATGCAAGTACTGTCCTAAGGCTGATCAGAACTGCCCCAACGTCAGATGCCCATACTGCGACAAGGAATACCCCATCAGAGGATTCATCGTCCCGGACAACAACCCCGGAGCGAAAGCGGACCAGGTTCACATGACGAACTACGCACAGACTGTCTTCAACCGTTTCTCGGACAGTTACAACAGAAGATGAAATACGAAGAATTACCTATTCTTTGTATTTACTTGAATCCAAACCAATTAAGATAACGTTAATTATTTCTGATTAATGAATTAAGATAACGTGAAGAATCTGCGATTTCTTTATTAAGATAGCAGATAATCAGATTATCATGAGAAGAAAGATTTACGAACGTCTTATCGAATGGAAGAACGAGCGTAAAGGCAGTACTGCCCTTCTCATTGAGGGGGCACGTCGTGTAGGGAAGAGTTATATTGTCAAGGAATTCGGCGAGAAAGAATACACATCATATGTGCTGATTAATTTCAGCAATACGACGCCACGTATCAAGAATCTATTCATCAACGACGTCCACGATATCCCTATGTTGCTTCAGAAACTCTCCAACCTTACATCTACGAAGTTCATTGAGCGCGATACTCTCATAATCTTTGACGAAGTGCAGAAATGGCCAAGGGCCAGAGAAGCTATAAAGTTCCTGGTGGAAGATGGCAGATATGATTACATAGAAACAGGCTCGCTTATATCCATACACGAGAACGTGAAGGACATAATCATCCCCTCTGAAGAAGAGAAGATACAGATGTTCCCCATGGATTTCGAAGAATTCTGCTGGGCGATGGGCGACGAAGTCACTGTTCCCGCCATCAGAGAACACTTCATTACCATGAAGCCTTTCGGCGATGATGTACATGCAACATTCATGGACACATTCAGGAAATACATGATCACAGGAGGGATGCCGAAAGCCATTTTGGAATATGTGACCACAAATGATTTTTCCAAAACAGAATTCATCAAAAGACAAATAATCAGCCTGTACAAAGAGGACATAGGTAAACGTGCGAAGGCGAATAAGAGGAAGACAACAGCGGTCTACGAATCCATACCCGCACAGTTATCGAAGCATGACAAGGTGTTCAATCTCGCAGATATCGATAAAAATGGCAGATTCGCCAACTATGAGGACCCCATCTATTGGCTGGAGGATTCGATGATTGTAAACACCTGTTACAATTCCAGTGAACCGAACATCGCATTAGGCTTGAACAAAGACCTAGCCACGATGAAAATGTACTCTGGAGATACAGGCCTCCTAGTAAGCATGGCGATAGACAGCGGCGAAGTCACCGAACATGAGGTATACATCGATATCCTACAGGACCGTCTCCATCTGAACGAGGGTATGTTCGCAGAAAACATGGTCGCTCAGATCCTCAGGGCCAACGGGCACAAGCTTTTCTTCTTTGCATTTTACAAGAAAAAGGACGACGGGACAAAGGATAGAAACCGCTCGGAAGTAGATTTCCTGATAAAGGACGGAAGCAAGATCTCTGCAATCGAAGTGAAGACAGGTAACAGCAAGAAACACGCATCACTCGATAGTCTGATGAACACATATTCGAAATACCTTGGTCAGTGCTATGTCCTCCACATGGGCGACATCAAAAAAGACGGAAAACTGCTGTATCTGCCAATCTATATGGCCATATGCCTTTGACACCGTGTTATTGCGTCAAGTGGGGGCAATCATCTCTTCTGGATCGCAAGCATCTGAGGATGCCTGTTCACGACCGAAGCCAGGTCTATCGCCCTTATCTGGGCGTGATGCATCCCGGAACCGTTGTCTGTGGAATCATCCTCGGCCTTCATCATCGCTATGACGGATTCGCATACTTCCTTCATGCTCTTGGACCCGTCCATCAGATCCTTCATCATGGCCACGGCGTCCGCTGCGGCATCGGTCTGCGAGATATCAAAGAAAGCAGCTGTGGGGACATGCACCTTGAACTCACCGATCTCGATCGTGCGGATCTCCTGCGCATTGACATTCACATCCCTGTGGCCCTTCTGATACACGATACCTTTGGACACGGGATGCCTTACGGCCGGTCTTGAGAATTGGGCATCTGATGCCTTCCTCTGCATTTCTGTCTTTGAAAGCCTGTGGTCTTTCATGACAAGGACCGTGTCCGCGGACCTTATCGCGGATTCGTCGCCGGAGATCATGATCATCGAGACCCCGGCCTCACCCATGGAATGACCTAGGTCCGATAGCGGCGTGATCTTCTCATCTTCGGCCAGGAATCCCTTCCTCAACACGCATGGGTTGGAGAACTCCTCGTCTACCAATAACAGCTCAGAGCCCATCTCTACTGCTTCAGATACCGACAGCAGCTCTGACATAGGTGAGGAAACGAACTCCCTCTTCGCCGAGGCCGTATCCTCGAACTCGGGAGTCCCCTTCACAAAAGCGGAGATGTCCACCGAATCCGCAGGACGGTTAGGCTCCGAGATTATGAAAGCGGCATCGGGAGATGTGATGACATACTCCCTTCCGTCACCGGGGATGTGATCGTACACTCCGGCATAGACTGCATCCATGAGAGTGGATTTCCCGCTCCTGCTGTTACCGGAGATCACCGTGAATCCCTTCGGTATCCCTGCTCCCGCAATAGGCTCACCGTAAGGGACATCGAATACGACTCTAAGGTCATCGGAGCATGAGAAAGGCACCGCATCGATCATCGGTGCCAGATCGTCATCCCTCCTGGGAAGGACGGCCCCGTCCGCGATGAATGCGACCAAGCCTTTTGCTTTGAGATTCTCCCTGATGAATTCCGCATTCTCATAGGTCTGCAGATGGTTGTAGACCTTGGATTGCTTGTAGGCGGAGAAGTACATCGATTCAGAGACTATCCTGTCGATCCTCTCCAGAAGGAGGTTCATCGCCATAGCGCTGACCTTGTTCCCGTCCGCGGGAAGGTCCACTGTGAAGCGTGCCTCCACGAAGTATTGGGTGATCGCTATGCTCCCTCTCTCCAGGATCTCCTGTCCCGGACGGGGGATGTACACCTCTCCTCCGGAGGTCTTCGGTATGGGCGACCTCGCATGGGTGCGCGCTGCCTCCCTGAAACGCCTGGCGATGAGGTCCCTGAGAGCAATCTCCCTCTTCTTGGTATCATACATGTCTGCTGGGAATCCGGCCTTCTTATGGGGCACCCTGACGCGCATGGCGGTATGTCCCGCCCTGTCGTTCTGGATGTCGTCGAAAATGATCTCGTAGTTCTCCAGCACGAAGTTGTTCTGGAGACCTTTGTATTTCTGGAAGGGTTTGCCGTCGGCATTCTTCAGGGTCTTTTGGAGTATCTCCTCGGAAGCCATGGGCATTACCCCCTTCAGCGGAACTTGCTGTACCTGTCGAGGAGTTTGCAGATCTTGTCATACTCGTCCTTGGTGAGGTCTCCCTCATCGAGGTATGTCTTTGCGAACTCCTTCGCGGTCTTTGTGGAGATACGTGAAGCCTTTGCGATGACCGAGGCTAAGAACGATGATGCCTTGGCTGGGTCCATCCTCGATGCGGACAGGACCTCGTTCATGTCATACTTGAACGGGGCCAGTTTATGGGTGTTCAGCATCGACTGCTTCTTTGTGGACTCCTTGGTCCTCACAGGCTTGTTCTTCTTCGCTCCAGTCTTCTCACCAGAATAGGAATTGGCTTGAGAAACAGCCTTCTGGGGGACCGTCTTGGCGACGATGACCTTGGGTGCGGCTGGTTTCGGTGCTGCCGGTTTGGGTGCAGCAGGCTTCTGCGGTGCGGGTTTCTGCTGTGTGGCCGGTTTCTGGGCGGGCTTCTGAACAGGCTTTGATTTCTTTGTTTCACCAGGCAAGCGTATTACTCCGTTGAATTTTGAATACCCTCATCCTATTAAAGACATTATATACTGAGAGAAAAAACGATTAAACAAAAGTGCGGGGGATGGGATTCGAACCCATGAACCACTAAGGACGGGATCTTAAGTCCCGCGCCTTTGGCCAACTCGGCTACCCCCGCTTCAAAGGGCCTATGGACTTCCCGTAATTAATGAAATCGGAATACCGTTTCCTAAGCGGAATCACTTCTTTTTCTTCTTTCTTGCACGGGCCTTCCGCTTGTTGTATCTGTAGTTCTCTATGTAGCCCTTCGGCAGATCCTCGAGGTCGCGTATCAACAGGTCCACGAACACCCCGTCGTCACCGTATACCCTTATCTTGCTGGCCTTATTACGGTCCGGGTCATCAAGAACTACAGACCTCATCGGAATGGTCATCGAAACCGTGTATGACTCCCCGTCTCCGGAACAGACGGCCATCTGGATATCGCCCCCTGCCTTCCACTTCTGGAGGCGCAGCGACGAGGATGTGTTGTATAGGGGGATGATGTACTCCGAATCCACCGGGCCGAACTTGCAGATCTTCCAGCCATCCTTCGGAATGTCAATGAGTTTCTCGAAGTCGCGTTTGTCGATGAAGGCGTTCGGAGAGGTAGCTTCTTCGCTATACAGATACGTGGAGTTACGGTCCATCCTTCTGGGAAGATTCTCCAGGGTCATGTCCTTTCTGGTAAGGATGAATATGACTATCAGGAATGAGGATCCGCGGACTACCCTATCCACATTGTCCTTGACAAGCTCAATGGGATCGTCGCCCATGTACAGTTTGTAGACGATGGGAGCAAGCTGCACCAGTGCCAGTACACCCAGACAAATCAGTCCTTTGGTGTTCCCTGCAGTCGTATTGAAGATCAGCGAGATCGAGTAATAGATGAGAACGACGCTGAGGATGACGAATACATTCGACAGGATGATCTGCATGGACTCATCCGTGTAGAAGATGTAGTACACAGACCCTGCGATGGTGGAAAGAGCTATGGTGATCATGGCCAAGACCGTCGATCTCCTCAGATCCTTCCTCAAGAACAGGGCCAGCAGCGCTCCTCCTGCGATGAGGATGATATTTGCCGTCAGCTCACCGGGATAACGTTCGTATTCCGGCTGCAAGGCCACGTATAGGAAATACGCGCCTGTAATCACAATGATGATGCCCATGAGGGAGGTCAGCGCCTCTGTGCGGTTCATTGATGCATACCTCCACTATTCTTCTTGGGCCTCTCGACCGCGAGCTGCATAATGAGCGAAGTATCGTCATAGAGACGCACAGAGGTTATCTCCTCACCGTCATTGTCTGATACCACCCTGTGTATCGTGAATCTTTTCGCCGCGAGTATGGAACCGTCGGGATCGTTGGCCATGGTTGCGTAGATCTTGTCCGAGCCTTTCCACTTCTGGAGGATCATCCAGGACTGTATCCTGCCGTCAACCATGAGGACCCTCTTCTCGGATTCGACCCTCCCGCCGATGGTCGGCTGCTGCCATGAGCTCCTGTCCGAGAACATGTTGACCATGACCTCTGCATCCTCTTTCCTGAGAGCGAAGTCGTTCTCTACGGTGTTGGTCACACGTATGCTCTCGACCCTCGTGTTGGTCTTCTCCATGAGGGTACCGTACCTGACCTCTTCCGTATCCAGGATTAGGAGGAGAACGATGTATTGGAACAGCAAGAGTATCGACGGGATCAGCTCATCGAACTTGATGAATCCCGTCATCCTGTACGACTCATAGGAGAGCATCAGCATGATCGTCTGAAGCAGGGCCAGGGATCCGGTACCAATGATCATGCCCGTACGCCCGCGGGTGGTGTCCTTCAGGTAGCTGTATCCTGAGATCAGGATGTTCGCTCCCATGAACAGGGTTATGCCGCCGACAGCCAGCGATATGTCGCTCACGAAGGACAGTGTCGAGATCGCGGAAATCACCCTAGTTATTCCCAAGGATATGGCGTAGAATCCCACCGCCCTTAGGACGTTCTTCTTCGGATCGAAGAGGATGAACTCCGCCATCACTATCTTGATTATCGCCGAATACGTCTCATCGATGAATCCCCATTGATCGCTGTAATCCGCAGTATAAACAAGGTAGAGCTCATAGGCGCCGACAGATATCAGGACTGCAGCTAGCAAGTAGACTGCCCAACCCTTAGACCTCTTAAGTATCCTCATGCCCCGCGTATCTCTCTGCATGGGTTCAGCGCCTCCTGGTGATGAAGGCAAGGATCAGCCCGACGATGAGGACCGGCAGAAGGGATATCAGGAGCATCGTCCTGGCTGCACCGACGTCAGGCTCATAGGATGATTTTATGACAGTGAACGGGACCGAATTCGTCGTGAAGGTTACGTTCGCGTACGATTGCTCCTCTTCCGTGCCACTGATGATCTCGTACGTCCCCTCCAATTCGGTGAGACGGCCGACATCATCCATGCTGTACATCCTGACGACGTTGTCCTTCTCCAACAGATTATGATAGGTCACTGAGATTGTGTAAGTACCTGTGGTCGATTCGAACACACCGTTATCGTCCAATAACTCGACAATGTAAAGCATCCCCGGTTCGATAGACTTCTCATATTCGGGGATCGCGCTTGGATAGCAGACCGTCAGGATGAGTGAGACCGCACCTTCAGTCTTCAGCACTGAGGCCCCGTCTATATCGATGAGGATTGTGGGAGTCTGTATGCGCAGGAAGCTCACCTGCCCTTTCTCAAAGTAGGACCTTATCAGCCCCATCCTGTCCTCTCTGATTTCGACGGCATCGTGATTGGAGGTGACCTTGAGATAGTCCTCTCCCATCGTGATCTTGTCGTCGAACCCGGTCCATATCGATGTCATGAAGACATCATGGGCCGGCATCTCGTACTTGTCCCTGTAGGTGAAGATGTTGTCGTTCCATCCGAGGAACTTCATCCCCAGCCGAGGCTCGGGCTGCGGGAGGTCCACCACAGTGGTCGCACGGGCCTTCTTGAATACTTCCGTATCATCGAAATATATGGTATACTCCCTCTCCCCCAATTCTGCGTGATATATCCCTTTCAGCGATACGGGGACGGCGTATGAGAAGAATTCGTCCTTGACATACTCCACGTAACGTTCCGAATGGAACTCCAGCAATTCCAATCCTTCTGCTGGATAGATGCGTGTCTGCAGATTCAGGTCGACAAAGATAGACAGGTATGCATCCTCATCCCCTGCGAAACGAATGTCCATCTCATCCCCTATGACGAGATGGGTGATGCTGCGGTATGGCACCTCCAGGTCGCCTGAGACACAATCCCTGTTGGCCGCATTGAGACTGCCGGTATATTTCGTAGAACCGCAGTAGAAGTAGCCTCCTTCGAGAACGGTGACGTCCATGTCCATATATCCCATGAGCGTATCCATATTCCCGCTGTGGATTGTGAGTTCTGCCCTCTCACCGAAATCAAGGGAGATCTGAGCGTAATTGAACCTGATGTTCTCCCTGACCTCGGCAAGCGATTCTATGGAATACTTGAAGTCCTGTATGGAGAACATCGTTCTCCCGCCCTCTTCAATCGTTGAGATGTTGCTGATGGCCAGTACGATGTTATCCATGATCCCCATCAGGAACTTCACTTCGCCGACAAGACGCGCCACGTTGATCTTCTTCACTATGAAACCTTCCTCACCCAACGGGGATTCGATCGCGACCTCAACCGTTCTTCCGGAGGCATCGATATTGAAAAGCGATCCCCCGAAGTTAACATTCAGATCGTTGAGCTTGATATCGAAGGTCATACCGTTCTCGATGCTGAACACTAGATCCGTTATGTCCTTGAGGTTCTTGATCGCCGAACCGGAATCGAGGGTCGATATGACCTGCAAATCGATAGAGAACTCACTCCCGTCCCTCCCCTGAATGGTATAACCGTTGACCTTGAGTGTACCTTCCAGGTCCACATCTCCTTCGATCGAGGTGTCGACATTGAGCGCGGCGACATCTGCTATAAGGTCCACGTCGAATTTCAGGTACCCGTCGAGGACTATGTCGACATCCGCCGGGATCTCGATATTGACGCCGAACACACTCAGTGAGGAACCCTTATCCATGTGGATGGTCGCAGGTTCTCCCTCCACCATGAAACTGGTCCCGAACCATAGCACACCGCCTTCTTTGACGTCGATGGAACCTTTGCTCGAGAACTTGTATATGTTTCCGCTCCAGATCTTGTAAGGGCCGCTGGATGCGGTCACATCGATCTGAGAATTGATGTTGATGGTCTCTCCGGTCTTGCCCTCGTGGGAATCGGCCAATTCCACGGCGGCATCGATTATCCTGATGATCGTCTTCTTGATGGATTCGTATGAAAAGATAGATGAACTGTCCGAATTGGAAGTATCACTGGGGGAGTCCAGCAGAACCGGCTCAGCCATGTCCTGCTCATCGGCATCGCTGGACTCGACTTCAACAGCACATCCTGTCAGGAATACAGCCAAACAGAGACATAACGTCAGAGAGAACCGCAAAAAGTAATGATTGAACCGCCCGAACCGTTCATCTTTCATGACATCAAAGAATTGTAGACATTCAATAAAGAAGTTGTCTCCCGGTCGCCCGGGAGGGTTTTTGCTCATCTCGATCTGATGTAGAGAGCTATCGCAATTATGGCGATGACCACGACCACTGCGACAACGATGATCCATAGATCGATTCCGGACGAGGGGGAATCCTCGGTGTAGAGTAGACCGTCTCCCAATCCTTCCCAGATCCTGTCGGATAGGTTCTTGGCGGTCGGTTCGACCTCCTTGTCCCCGACGAAGAAGCTCAGGCCTTCGAATGCACCATCTCCGACGGCATCCACTGACGGGAAATTGATGTATTCGATCGCTGTGCACCCGGCGAATGCCTCCCTGCCTATGGTATTCAGATCCTTGGGCAGCACCAGATCGACAATCGAGATGCATCTGTAGAACGCGTAGTCGCCGATATCCGTGATGCTGTCGGGTAATTCCATCTCAGTCACGGATCCGCAGTACACGAATGCACATGAACCGATGTTGGTGATTCCTCCGTCGATACCGATCTTCGAGATCTCATACTCGGCCCAGGGTGCGGGGTTGTCGAAACTGTAGTCATCCATCTTAGCCGTGGTGCTGTTGATGATCTTCACGATGTCCAATGCACCGTCGGAATAGTACATCCACCTGACTCCGTTTCCGCAGTCTCCCTCATCCACGAGAGGCGACCTCTCCTGGTCCCTGACCATCTTCTTCACATCTCCGGAATAGGAGTGTCCTGGCAGGTCCTTGTAGTTCAGAGCGGTGGCACCGTCGGTATCATAGAACTGCGTCTCTCCGAAAGCGGAGGTTCCGATGGAACTCACGCTTGCCGGGATCTTCACAGACTTGATTCCTTCCCAAAGCTCGAAGGCGTTCGGACCTATGGTCGTCACGGTCATGGGTATGGAGAGCTCGCTGACGAATGCACATTTGTAGAATGCGTGGTCGCCTATGGTCTTCAGTCCTGATGGCAGATTGATCTTGAGTGTCCACAGGCACTCTGCGAAGGCATACTGCGGGATATCGGTTATTCCGACGTTGATGGTGATCGTTGAAAGGCTCGCACAGCCGTAGAACGAGTACTCCCCTATCGATTTCACTGAATCAGGGAGCACCAGGTTCTTGAGGTCGCCGCATTTGTAGAATGCCTTGTTGCCTATGGTCTTGAGATCCTTTGATAGGGTGAGGTCCGTGGCATGCATACATCCGCTGAATGCCTCATCCTCGATGGCAGATACACTGTCAGGCAGCAGGATGGCCTGCAGGGCCTGACAGTCCTCGAATGCCGCCTTGCCGATAGTCTTCACACCCGCAGGGATGTTGACGGTCTTCAGAACGGTACAGCCGCTGAATGCCTTCTCTGGAATGGATCCCAGGGAAGAGGACAGCTTCGCTGTGGTGAGGTACTTGCAGTTGTAGAATGCACTGGCGCCGATGGTCTTGACCGTATCGGGGATTGTGATCTCCGTTATGTCGATTCCAGAGAATGCGCTCGGTCCGATGGTCTCCAGACCGCTGTTGAGCTTCACAGCCGTGAGGTCCCAATTGCTCTTGAAGGCACCTTCCCCTATGGTCCTGACGGATCCAGGTATCTCGACGCTCTCCAAGTCGTCCATGGCGAACGCTTCGGCACCGATGGTCTCCAGTTTAGAGGGGAGGATGATGCTTGTCAGGTCCATACAGTCCTTGAACGCCCCGTCGCCTATCGATTTGAGCGAAGAGGGCAGGGTGACCTGACTGAGGTCCATGCTCATGCTGAATGCGCCTGCTCCCACAGTCGTCACACCTTCAGATATGACCACTTTGACGAGTCCGCAGCTGTCGAACGGTTCCTTACCCCAGTTCTTGAGACTTCCCGGGATCGTTATCTCTTCCAGATTCCTGCACCCGGAGAACGCCTTGTCCCCGAATGTATCCAGGGTCGACGGCAGAGAGACATCGCTGAGCTTCATGCACCAATCGAATGCGTTGGCCCCTATGGATGTCACTCCCTCAGGGATTTCGATCTCGGACAGCTGGACACAGTATGCGAATGCCTTGTCCCCTATGGTCTTCACGGTCGAAGGTATCGACACGTACGTCAATGTAGCGGCGCCGTTCAGCGCATAGTTCCCTATGCTGGTGACGCCTTCGTTGATCAACACTGTGTTAACCTGGAAACCCTGCTGATACCAGGGAGTCTTCTTCTCTTTGGTATCGTAGTCCCACATGGCACCGTTGCCGCTTCCGGTCTTGGAGATCACCAGATTGCCTGCGTCGTCATAGGTCCACGTCACACCGTTTCCGCATTCTCCCTCGGCGATGATTATGCTCCTCTCGCTGACCCTCACCAGCTTCTCGTTCCCGCCCTTGTATTCGTATCCGGGAAGGTCCTTGTAGGAAAGAAGGGTGGTACCATCATTATCGTAGAATGCGACGCTGTCGAACGCGCTCTCGCCTATATCCTTCACGGTCGACGGTATGTAGACCATCTCAAGGCCGTTGGACATGTAGAACATCGCCTCCGCTATCATCGTGCATCCCGGCATGAAGAGGGCATATTGCAGATAGGGGCAGTCCGCATAGGCGCATGGCCCTATCTCCTTGACCTTAGACGGGATCAATGCGGTGATGAGACTCTGACAGTCGGCGAATGCCTGTTCGCCAATGACTTCCAGATCTGCTGGGAGCTCTACATACGGAAGCGAATGACATCCGTAGAACGCATCCTCCCCGATCGAAGTGAGCGTTCTCGGGAGGTTTACCACCTCCAGTTTCACGCATTTGAGGAACGTTCCGTATTCGATGGCTTTCACCGATGCGGGCACCTCAATCTCTTCGAGCGATCCGCACAGGGCAAAGGCGCCCTCACCGATGGCGGCGACCGAATCCGCAATGGTGATCTCCACCATCTTCGATTCGCGGAATGCGTAGGTGCCTATCGACTTGACTCCGTCTCCGATGACTGCCTTGGAATAATCCTTCTCATACCATGGCGGCTTGTTGTCCTTGTGGAAATCAGTCATCTCTCCGGTGCCTTCACCTGTCTTCGAAATCTTGAGCGTGTCACCGCTAAGTTCCCATGTCAAACCGCTGCCGCAGCTGCCGCCTTCCGCTTCCACCTGTACTCCATCATCGACGAGGAGAACCATAGCGGATGCCATGACAAGCAATGCGATCACTGCGAACGGCATTATCACAGAACGATCCGATCCATTGCCGGACGTTCCCTTGTTCAACCTATTGCCACTCATCATATCCTTCCCTTTCAGAAGATTACTGGATGTCTGACGATTGACATTCTAAAAAGTGTTACATCGGACTGAACGACAGATGGTTGATATCAGAGGATGAACGGTATATCGATATCTTCCGTTATCTTCATTGATCGAGGTCATGTTCGACACCCTAAGAAGTTGAATCGGGTTGTAGATAGCCCGAATATCATTTTGTTTGCTTGTTTTGTCTGTCCTTCTCATAAATCGAGATGGCTACGATGACTATACCTGCGACCATTATGGCCAGCCAACTGTACTTGAAAGAATCCAGATAACCCCAGATAAGCATCACCAGGACGCCGATCATAGCAACGACAGGAATCATCTTCCTCATGTCCAAATCACATCACCTATCCATTGATTCTAAGGTGGTGAGATAAAGGTTTATTCCGACACGAAGACGGACGGTATCTTTACGAAGATAAACGGCATCACTGCTTGCCGGAATTCCTTCTTTCGAGAGTCTCGTTGATCTTCTGAATCTGAATGCGGTACGACATATAGACTGAGAACCAAACCATCACATACGCGCAGATTCCCATCGCCAGGACGACGATGTTACCCTCCATCACACGTCCGGTCCACCATAGGAAATTGGAGATCGGAATCAGGGTCAGGAATGCAATCACCATATGGATGCACGTGGCCGCAAGTATGCTGTATTCATCCTTGTAATATACTATGGTCGCACCGAAACATATGCATCCCAAGACCCCTGAGAGCAATGTCTGTATGATAATTGCGGGCAATTCACCGAACTCATCGATGAGCTCGGGTGCCGCCAAGGACATTCCCTCGGAAGCGGTGAAAGCAACCACCATGATGTCGCCGATGACCATCCCCAGCACGAACCCGAGGGCCGCCAGCCTGATCAGATCCTTGCTGACGTTCACATCAGCACCTCCTTCACCTTAGAGATGTACCTTCTGGATACGCGTGTCTGGATGTCACCCTGGAGATACACCTTGATGGTCCCTGCCAGATTCAGATCCAATCTGATTATCTTGTCTGAATTAACAATCTCCGAATTGGATATCCTTACGAACTGCCTGGGAAGGTCTGCCTCCAGCTGATACAGCGTACTCTTGATCAGATAGGATTCTTCCAACGTGTCCGCGTACACCCTCTTGTCCTTGGAATAGATGCGGATGATGGAATCCTTATTCAGTTTGGTGACGACTCCCTCAGAATACCCTGACAGCGGCGTGGGCGCATAGTTCCTTATGGCCTCTATCAGCTCGTCCACATCTTTAGAGCGGGAGGGGGCGTGCACGATGACACTGATGTCATCGGCGTCCTTGTCCTGTATGAAGTCGACACGCATGGGAACGGTCGGAAATGAACTATTCAGCCTAAAAAGGTTTAGAAAAGCAGAACATCCTCTATGGTAGAGACGATATATCCGTAAACCGATGTCTTCCCGATGTCTTACAGGATCCCCAAAGACGATGATATCGCAAAAGCGATAGAGAACTGTCTCACGCGCTCTCCCAGGGTACGCTCCCAGAACGTCCTGAACGAGCTGGTCCTGACGGAGCTGATGTGCGTGGATGAGAACTTCCGCGTCAGCGGGGAGAGGATACGCAAAGTGGGGATCGAGAGAGGACTTTTCGACCTTGAGATAAGGTACGCCCACAAGAACGGTTCCGTCCCGTATCAGGTCTGCCCTGTGTGCAAGGGAAAACTGGAATCCGTGAAGAACAGGACCTTGGATTGGAAGACTGTGGAGATCTCCAGGGACTGCAAGAAATGCGGATATTCCGCGAAGAGCGATGCTTCCAGACCTGCAAGGTACATCATCACCAGGAAGGATTGAGATGGACCGTTCAGAGAAACTCCTAAAAGCGGAGCAACTGCTCAACGAGGCCGCCGACCTGATGGATGAGGCCCTAAAAATGTCCGGTATGGAATCCCGTTCAGGTGACGACTCGGATACCATCAGGAGGATAGCCTCCGACAGGGATTATGCAGGAAGCCTGCACAACATTGCCAAGGACATGCAATACCAATCGGAGGAACAGCCCGTCTGGACTCAGCCTCTGACGTCCCCAAAGAATCAGTTCGACCTCTCGGGGAAGAAGTACTGATCCTGATCGTCGTCCTCATCGACCTCGACCATCTGTTCCAAATCACTGACCAGCATCAGTTTGACGAAGTATCCTTCTCTGCCGTAAAGATAGACGAACCGTCCCATTTCCTCATACGCATACTGAACGGAACGTATCTCGAAACCAGAACCGTAAGTGAGCGCGGACCCGTCGCGGTTCAGTGAAACGCGTATGAAGTCCTCATCCCTCCATATCCTGCTGGTGCATTGGAACGTCTTCTTCCCGTCCACTATCTCCGACCTTCCCTCGGAGGCCACGGGGCCGTCCTCGAAATACGTCCAAGTCGTCCTGGTCTGGCCAAGCATCTCCGAGAGCGACGATTCGGTTATGTAGATGGTAGAACGGGATATCGCCACGGCCTCCAGAGCTCCAACGCCGGTCCTCATCAGGACGTTTATTGAATCCTCCCTAACCGCCGGCTGCTGAAGGAAATAGACAAATACGCAGCAGAACAAGATGGCCATTATATCCTCCAGACATCCGTCGAACACATTGCTCCATGATTTCGTCATATACAGCACGAACAGGATGTTAGCAACGCAGTTCACTATGTGCACGATGACCAGGACCATGATCCTCCAGGCGTTGTGACGATTACCGACGTAGTACGAGACGGAACTAAGTATCAATATGAAACAGAACGCTGCGACCGGGATCGTGTAAGTCAGCGGACGGTCGTTGATGGTATACAGCATCCTCACGAAGACGCACAGTGCCAGCGATACACCCACTATGAGGACGGCATTGCTCGCCGGCTTGTTCGAGAGAAATATCACGAGAGCGCCCGACACGATGAGAATCGGATAGGCGTTGAAGTCGATAGTGGACCCCGAATCCATTATCATCTTGGTCAGGGTCACCAGACCTACGACTATCATCACCACCCCTAGAACGACCATAACCGCCCGGGAGTAGAGGTTCAGGCCCTTGTTGTCCTGATGTTCCTTCCATGCCTCGGCGACCTTCATGTCAATCCCTCACCCATATGGTGGCGTTAGTGCCGTCCTTTCCTACCAATGTCAATTTTCTGTCCGCGAGCTTTATGCCGTCCACTGCGAACCTGTTAGCAAAAAGTATGCTCCCGGGAGAATCGTGGACCGTGAAGAACAGCCTGTCGTCCCCGTACCATTTCTGAACA
Organism: Candidatus Methanomethylophilaceae archaeon; assembly: GCA_045588265.1. Classification (GTDB taxonomy): domain Archaea; phylum Thermoplasmatota; class Thermoplasmata; order Methanomassiliicoccales; family Methanomethylophilaceae; genus Methanoprimaticola. The sequence continues at coordinate 29,398 of JAZNDX010000007.1, forward strand.
ATGACATAAGTGACCGTGCTGAATCCTTCGATGACGAAACGCATCTCCGCTTCCACGGGCTCCCCGGGACCGGGTTTCCAAAGAGATGAACTGCGATCGACCAAAGCCCTCGCGACCTCAGGCGTGACGGCCGAACCGCGGTCGTACTGATATTCGTTGCGGAACGCCTCCAGGGACTTCGAGTACCTTGCGTCCCTGGTGGAGTTCCTTATCAGGTCCATATCCATCAGACCCGCTATGCACAGATACATCCCGATGAGGCATATCAGATACGCATAGTAGAAGCCCGCCTCTCCTACCGTAGGGGGAGCGGAGAAGAACTCCAGGACGATGAACTCGTATATAGCCATGAGTATGGAGGTTATCATCATCGAGTTGCGTCTGATCACCTTCCCGAACGTGAACGATACACCAGTCACCATCAGATTGATGGCCAGGCCCATGAAATAAAGGTCGAAGAGGACCGTGTATGTGTTGTTATCCCAAGAGAAGCCCATGAATTTGACATAGAACCTCTGAATGGCGAGCATCAGAGCGAACAATCCTACTAATCTGAAGACATCGATCTTCTTCGTGAAGATCGTCAGCACGGACATGGCCACCGTGATGACGAAGGCTACGATGATCAGGTCCCCGCCGAACAGATCTGAATCCAGCTGGAGGAAGATGCACGAGACCGAATAGACCAGCATGAACAATGCCATGGCTATGATCAACACCTTGGTAGAATGGGTACTAAGCTTCCTGAGGAGCTCGGTCAGACCGTAGGTATCAATCATACTCTAAGAATTATAGAAAACATAGAAAAAAACTGTCATGGTTCCATCAGGGCATAAGTTATATGATGAAAGATACCAATCGGGTGTCGAAGGGTCTCCGATGAAGATTTGGGAATTCGCGAAGGTAGATGGCTCGTCCATAAAGGTTGACAACTGGATATCCGATACGATCGGTATCGTAGACGGGGGCTGCGTGTACAGCACCCTCTTCAAGCATCCGGCCCACGGACCCAAGGACTACGAGATAATGCTCTCGATGTTCCCTCAGGAGAACTACCGTACCCTCACTCACATCACCATGTACATGGACGATGTGCCCGGATCGAGCGCTCAGGCGGCACACTTCCTCGCCGAGAAGGAGATCAACATTCTGAACTCGGTCTCTCTCAACGGAATATCCGACACGGTCATCGTATGGAAGCTCATGGCGGACATGAACTTCGCCGGAGAGGGAGAACTCATGCTCGAGCAGTTCAGGGCGCTGAAGGCAGCTAACGACCCTTCCGTCTCCAAGATCAAGAGGATCGAGCTGAAACCCGCGGACATCGGAAGGCTGTTCAAGGGCAAGGTCGAGGAGAGCGGAAAGGAGGAAATCAGGCGCGGATACCCCACCACCATCGAGAACGGCTGCTTCGACATCGGCAAGGTCTACGGAGACATCCTGCCGGACATCGACGGCAAGAACGTCCTCATCACCATGGACGCCGACTCATGGGTCTGCTCCATCACACTTTTCAAGAAGGAGACCAAGCTAGTGAAGGTAGGTCTCGAGATCCCCGACTGCCCCGGAAGCATCACCGATGCCCTGGGAGTGCTGGCGAATTGGAACGTCAACCTCATCTCGGTGTTCAGCAAGGTCAAGATCTGCTACGAGACAATGAGCCTCGAGCTCGTCATGGACGTCGGTATGAGCAACAAGTCGATCCCGGAGATCAAGGAACTCCTGCCGAAGGAGCTGGAGAAGCTCAACGGCATATTCACACTCAAAGAATTCACAGAACTCGCGTGATACGATGCGTCTCCCGAAGACCTCCCGTACCTATGCGGCGGAGATCGAAGAGCTCATAGTCGGTAGGGGAGACTACGTCATCGGCGGAGCGAGGAGCCCCGCATTCCTGGACCTGGACAACGCCAGGCACAGAAGGCCGGTCATCTACGGAGAGGTATTGGACACCCTGGAAGGCTACCCAGAATCCGCAGCATCCATGTTCTCGGGGCGTCAGACCGACCCGGAGGAATGGGCGGTCATGTGGAAGGAGCTGGGAGCGGACGGAGTCTGCCTCAGGCTCGGGGACAAAGGAACACCGGAGATGGTGAAGAGGATCGTCGACAGGACAAGGCTGCCGGTCATGATCTGCGGCGATTCCAAGATATTGAGGGAAGCGGCCACGCTGGTGGACGATTCCGTAATGATCATAGGCTGCAGGGACAGGGAACAGAGCCTCGAGCTGGCCGACTGCCCTAACCGCCACATCATAGTCGCCAAATGCGACGGCACATCCCCGCAGGAGCTCTGCAGGGAAATGGCCTCAAGAGGCGCTGAGAGGATTATGGTGGACCTCGGGAAGGGCATAATGGGCCCTGTCCTGAAGGGTCTCAGGGAAAGGATCAGCTCCTACAGGCTCAGAGGCCTGAGCGGACAGGAGGATTCCAACCACACGATCGTATGCGACGTCACATCCTCATGGGATGCGCACGGCGAGGATGTAACCGCAAGGATGGCCTCCATGCACGAGGCCACCGTCGCCCTGGCCGTCATGATGTCTGGGGCGGACATGGTCGTCATGAAAGGCCCCGGAGCGGCAGATATGGCCCGCGTCTACGGGGAGGAGCTGGCAGACCTATGATGGCCCTCACGATCTCCGACATGACCGATGCCAATACGGCATGCAAGAGGATAGCCGAGCTCACCAAGAGGAAGAGGTCTTCGGGAGTCCCCGACGCCATCTGCGTGAGGAACGACAGTTTCGCTACGGAACCGTTCTCATCCCTAGTCCAGCTCGTAGGGGAGCTCTGGGACGGAGCGATCATGATAGAATCCGATTATCCTGCCAACATCTCGAAGGCACTTGTCCATGTCATGGATCGGAGGCCCATCATTATCGGGGCCAACCAGGCGAATCTGGAGCAGTTCGCACTCATCTCGAAGACGTTCGGCTGTCCCCTATGCCTCAGCTCTGAGAATCTGGAAGGACTCATGGATCTGGCCGAAAAGGCGGAGGGGATGGGCCTGGAGGAACTCGTTCTGGACCCAGTGATGAGGAACATGAAACAATGCCTCGAGCTCTGTACCGACCTGAAGAGGCTGTCGGAGAAGATACCGCAGGCAAGGCATTCCGTAGCAGTGAGGACCTGGTCAGGAGAATATGCGATGACGATGGCGCTGGTTTCGTTCCTCGTGGACGATGCCATAGTCATAGCCGACGACCTCGATGCAGACAGCTGCGAGACCATCGGAGCGCTTCTGAAATCAATAAGGTGATAGCATGCCCATCACCGGTTTCACCAGGATAGACACCGTCACTGTCACCGACTAGTTCATGTCAGTGATCCATGTATCGGAAGGCGCGGAGTCCGATATTGATAATATAATATCTATATTGGAGAGCGACAAGGGTTCGATAGATTATCTCGGAGTGGCCTCCTATTCAGATCCCCTCGCATTCCCCGACCTGTATAAGATGATCAGGCAGGTTAAGCCACGCGGACTGAAGGTGATGATCATCACAGACGGGAGGGACCCGGGCAATCTGGACGATCTCATCGGTGCCGGATACGCACACACCTTGGACCTTCTGATAGGAAGAGAGATCACGGATGATCAGAGGAGATGCATCTCCATCCTGAACGACAACGGTCTCAAGTACGCCGTCACAGTGAACGCATGGGAGCACGACAAGGATTCTATCTCAGCCATAGCGAAGGAATGCGACGGATGCTGCATGTTCATCTTCAGACAGGATAAGTCCAAACCTCTGAACAGGAATGAGATGTCCCCTCTGACATCGGCCGCAAAGGCCTGTACCTGGAACGTCAAGACGATATGATCACTTGACGAACCTTTCCAGCCTGGCATCGAATGCCGGCCTGAGGCTGCGGCTGCTCTCGTTGATGAACTTCTGAGGCACATCGACCTCGTTCTTGAAGCGCTCGATGAGCTTGGGATCCTTGGTAAACAGACCTGCGGACTGTCCGCACTCGCTGTCCTCGATCTCCTGGAAGAACGCGTCCACAGAATCCACGACCACGATGTTCAGGATCGGAAGGGCGGTATCGATATAGTTGAGGTCGTCCTCCTTCTCCAATCCGCTGATCGCGATGGGTGCGACATAGTTCTCGGGAAGGTCCTTCGGCACGGGCATACCCTTGGCGATGGTGAACGGCATATACTGCAGAGCCAGATCGTTGAATCTCTTGGCCTCGTCGTTGTTGATGAGCGGACCGACATGGGTGGTGTCGTTGACGGGATCGTCGGTCTTCAGGTCCTTCATGTACTCCGAGAGGAGCTCTGTGAACTTAGCATGGTCCTCACGCATCATGATGACCTTGGAGCATGAGAATATGCTCTGTCCACTGTATGCGAATGCGGAATCCATGATGTTCTTCACGGTGGCCTTCATATCGGAAGGTCTGTAGACTATGACGGGATTCATTCCCTTCAGCTCGTTGACGAATGCGAGGTCGTCATCGATCTGCATGAACATCAGGTCCTCGAGCCTGTCCCCTCCTCCGGTGGCGACCACTCCAGCAATGCGGGTGTCGTCCACCAGCTCGGGTGTGGTGTACTCCTTCCTGTCCACAATGAGGTTGAGGACTCCGTCCGGAAGCTGGTATTTCTCCATCAGGTTGTAGAACAGGTGGATCGGCATGGGGCAGTACTTGGAAGGGTTCATCACAACGGCGTTACCGGCGATCATGGCAGCAACGGCGAACGCCACAGGCGATGCGAACGGGGAGTTGGGCGAACTGATGACGGCCCAGACTCCCATGGGCTTCCTCTTTCCGATCTCCGAAGCCTCTTTCAAAATCCTCTCAACGGCCTCTATGGCAGAATCGACCTCTTTCAGAGCATCCTGGCGGATCATTCCGCAGCTGACTGTGATGGACGCGGCATAGTGCATCCTTCTGGCCTTAAGGACTCCAGGGACTGCCTGGAAGTATCTGGCCCTCTCCGCTATGTCGACCTTTCCCCAGGATTCCGCTGCCTTGACCGCGGCTCCGACGGCTTCCTCCATCGTGCCTTCTTCGGGCTCCTGGAAGATCCCGTACTCAATTGTGGGATCGATGGGGCTGCAAATCTTGAATTCGCGGCCTGAAGCGACCTTGAGTCCCCCGAAATAGTTGGGGTAGTCCTTCTTCTCGGCGCTGAGGATGATCATTACCTCACTCTCATACTGCCTGCCTTCCTCGGTGGTCTGGAAATCGGGTACGTCTGCCATGATGTGTGTAGGTATCTATCACTTGGATAAAACTATGCGGTATGATGTTTAGGCAGGCAATTGTGTCCATCCTTTTTCGCAGGTTCTCACGTTCGGCGGATAATTGGAACGAAATGGACAAATTTTACGATATAGGAAATTGTTACCACTAACATAATTGGGTTTATCGCTTATAAAGAAAATAATGTACAAAATTATACATTTATTCTTTCAAGATCAGAAAATAATGGTGGACCCGGCCGGAATTGAACCGGCGGCCTTCGCCTTGTAAGGGCGACGTCATAACCCCTAGACCACGAGTCCGATATGTCTCTGGAATAGGTTACCGTATTTAATTTTTGATAAATTTGAGGGAGGTCGCGGGCGGGAAATGGTAAAGGAAAGGAGGAATAAACCGCCCGCGACTTCATACAACCTCCCATCGTAATGGAGACTTGATGGATGGATGTATAATCCTAGTAAACACTAGGATGTATATATAATAACCTGATAAGTTGACAAAATAATGTACAGTTATGTACATTAGCATGGATATGATGGATGTTTTGAGAGGAAAATTAGGTAGGAAACGCGGGCGGGGAGTGGTGAAAGTAGGAGGAATAACCGCCCGCGATCTTGCATCATTCATGCCTTCTCGGCCCATCACAGCCGCATGGATGGATGCTTAATCCCACGTAATAATTGTTGATATTTAATAGCAACTATCATACAAGCCTAAAATTGCACACATGTGTACAAAATACATTTTTTAGAAAATAAGATGGTGGACCCGGCCGGATTTGAACCGGCGACCTCCGCCGTGTGAAGGCGACGTCATAACCCCTAGACCACGAGTCCGCAATCCTCCTAATGAACAAATGATATAAAAATCGCTGGGACGGCGGGCTTTTAGGGCTTATTCATAAATACGCCGAGTCGGATGATTGCTTAATGAATGACGCCATCCCCACTTGGATCAAGGCTGTAGTGCTTGTTGGCATCTCTGTGGCAGCCATCTTCGTCGTCCTGCACGTTATAGATGATTCGGGAGATGACGAACCTGAAACGATGACGCTCGTACTCATCCGCCACGGCGAGAGCGAATGGAACAAACTGAACCTTTTCACAGGCTGGACGGATGTGGACCTCTCCGACAACGGCAGGTTGGAAGCTGAGAATGCCGGCAAGCTGCTGAAGGAAGAGGGGTTCGAATTCGATGTCTGCTACACATCCTATCTGAAGCGTGCGATCCACACGCTCGACATCGTACTGGACGAGACGGACCTCGAATGGCTTCCCGTTATCAAGACATGGAAGCTCAACGAGAGGCATTACGGTGCCCTGCAAGGACTCAACAAGGAAGAGACGGCGAAGAAATACGGAGAGGAGCAGGTCAAGATCTGGCGCAGATCCTATGACGTTCCCCCACCGGCGCTGGATCCCAGTGATGAGAGGAACCCCGCCAATCAGAAGCAGTACGAAGGGATCCCCGCAGATGAGCTCCCACTGACCGAGTGTCTGAAGGACACCGTCGCCAGAGTGGTCCCGTATTTCGACGACGTCATCAAACCCCAGATGCTGGCTGGAGAGAAAGTTATCATCGTAGCACACGGTAATTCGCTACGCGGCCTGGTGAAGTACATCGAAGGCATATCCGACGAGGACATACCCGGAGTGGAGATCCCTAACGGGATACCTCTGGTGTACGAATTGGACAGGGATTTCAATGTCATATCGAAGAGATACCTCGCCGACCAGGATGCCCTGGCGTGACCGATTATCCGCTTCAGAGATGAGTTCACACAGGCTGTTCGACATCTTTATTAGTCGAACTCATGATGACGATGGCGTTGCGATAGTGGTCCAACGGCTATGATCGGTGCTTCCCAAGCACCTGACCCGGGTTCGACTCCCGGCTATCGCACTCATACCCTTTTTTTAACTGTTAAGCATACGGATAACCTATGACAGTCCTGGAAATCGACGGTTCAAGAGGCGAAGGTGGTGGACAGATGGTCCGCACATCAGTAGCCATGGCTACCGTCACCGGGATCACGACTCACCTCACCCGTATCAGGGAGAACAGGCCCACCAACGGTCTGTCCAAGCAGCACTGCGCTGCCGTCGATGCCGTCGCACAGATGGCAGGTTCCACGGTTGAGGGCAACACCATCGGTTCGAGGGAGCTTCTTTTCACTCCCGGCAACGAACAGAAATACGACATAGACATGAACATCGGTACAGCAGGCAGCCTGAGCCTGGTGCTTCAGGCGATGATGCTGGCTGGAAGGAACCACAGGAAGAGGCTCACCGTGGACATAAGCGGTGGTACAAACGTCATGTGGGCGCCGCCCATCGATTCGTATCAGACCCTGCTCTTCCCCCTCATGAGGAGGATGGGCATCGAGGCGAACGTCAAGATCATCGACCGCGGATTCTACCCTCAGGGAGGAGGCCGCGTCATCACGACCCTGGACCCCATAGACACCATCAAGCCCCTGGACATAGAGGAGCTCGGAGAGCTGAAGAAGATCACAGGAATCTGCTTCAGCCAGCGTCTTCCCGATTGGATCAACAGGGACATGATCGTCAGCTGCAAGAAGGCCCTGGAGCCCTATGCTGACGTGGAGTTCGACATTCAGAAGACCGACGGGGACTCCCGCGGAGCAGGCATAGTCTTGACGGCGGAGTTCGAGAACGGTCTCCTCGGAAGCAACGCACTGACGTCCCGCGGACATACCGCCGACAAGGCAGGAGAGGATGCGGCGGCCGATCTCATCAGGGAGATGACCAGCGGAGCGACCATGGATGTGCACACCGCGGACCAGGTCCTCCCGTACATGGCGATGGCCCAGGGAAAGAGCGGATTCAGCGTCTCGAGGATCAGTAAGCACCTCCTGAGCCAGATGGATACTCTGGAATCGTTCCTGGACGTCAAGTTCGGAGTCGAGAGGAAGGACAACATCTACAGGTTCACCGTCACTCCCGGAGAGAACAATGAGGCCATTCATCCACGTTAACTGCGCCATGTCGGCCGACGGGAAGATCGCCGGCGACGACCGTACGCAGGTCCGCATTTCCTCGGATGAGGACAAGACCCGCGTCAAGGGGCTCAGGAAGCAATACGATTCCATTTTGGTAGGTGTCGGGACGGTTCTCGCCGACGACCCTCATCTCACACTCAAGGACAGGGATTACGACACGAACCCCGTCCGCATCGTCATCGACCCTCACGGAAGGACGCCTCCTACCGCGCAAGTCCTGAACGACCGCGCACCCACGATCATGATCACCACAGAGAGGTGCGACATCACCTGGGATTGTGACAAGATTATCCGCGCTGGCACAGATACCATAGACTTGGAAAAGGCGATGGAAGAACTGGCGGAAATGGGCATCGAGAACATCCTCGTCGAAGGCGGCGGGAAGACCATATCCTCGCTCTTCAGGAACAGGATGGTCGACCGTTACACCGTGTTCGTCGGAGGACTCGTAATAGGCGGAAAGGATGCTCCGACCCCCTGCGATGGGGACGGTTGGGTGGCCGAGGGCGGTATCAAATTAATTCTAGAAGACTGCCAGATGCTCGGCAACGGGGCCTTACTCTCCTTCAAGCCCGCCTACGAGTAAGGGCATCCTGTGCTCCTTTGGCTCCAGGACGAACCTCACATAGTTGTAATCGGAACCGAACACCTCGCTGCTGACCATCTCGTACGGCCTGCCGGTGGCGTCCTCCATGACCTTAGAGAAGAATCCTCCGCAGTACTGGATGAGACATTTCGCCGCTCCTTCCGTCAACGGGACACTGTCCTTGACGATGATCGTCAGCGGCTTGGACGAGAATATGCTGACCTCGCCCAATCCCATCTGCTTGAAGTAATTGCGGGCGTTATCGATAGTGTCCTCCAGCGTAGGCCCGTTGAGGGTTCCTGACATGCTGGCGCCGTGGATGAAACCGAGAATGTTGGCCATGGGATCGACGTTCAATCCCATTCCGTCGAATCCGAGGAATATGAAACGGGGAAGGCTCTTGAGCATCTTCTCCGGGTCCTGGGCTACCTTGGCGAGGATCTTGAAAGCGACCTCCCTGGACTCGTCAGAGGAATCCACGGATTTACCGAACGGCAGCGATATCAGGGTGTAGTACTTCTTACGACTGTCCTGAAGGTCGTCATGGACGCTGATAAGCTGCTCCTCTACCATGGTGTCCAGATGAACTGATATTGTGGACTGTGCTTTGGAAACTCTCTTGGCGATCTCTGTCAGCGATAGATCCTGCTCTGCCAATTCATGCAGGATCTTCAACTTGACATCGTTGGAGACTTGTACCGTTCCCTTCAGGGTAATGTACAATTCGAAGTTCCTAGAGCTATCCTCTGCCATAAGACTCCGTATGCGGTTCGTATATTAAACTTTCGCATCGCTACAACCATTTTAACGTACCATTCCTGGACACTCGCGCGGGAAACGACAACAATGTTTGTATATGTCAGAACCGATGGACGGGCAGGTGCAAAGATGAAGGCCACAGTAGATGGACAGAAATGCGATATCAGAGCGGTCTGGTATGAGAACGGAAAAGTCCGCATGATCGATCAGAGGGAGCTCCCAGCAAAGATTGTCATAGTAGATTTCGAGGACTACATGGACATAGCGGAGGCCATACGCAACATGACCACTCGCGGTGCCCCCTCCATAGGTGCCACCGCCGCATACGCCATGTGCATGGCGGCACTGAAGGGATGCAACCTCGAGGAGGCCGCTGAGAACATCAAGGCTGCCAGGCCCACCGCGAACGACCTGTTCTACGCCGTGGACTACATGTACGCAAAGCTGAAAGAGGGAGAGAAACCCGCCAAGGCAGCCAACGACTACGCCCAGATGATGGTCGACAAATGCACCAAGATCGGAGAGTACGGAGCGGAGCTCATCAAGGACGGAATGACCCTGATGACGCACTGCAACGCAGGAGCTCTGGCCACCGTGGATGTAGGTACTGCTCTCGCACCCATGAGGAGAGCTCATGACCAGGGCAAGAAGTTCTTCGTCTACGCATCAGAGACCAGACCCCGTCTACAGGGAATGCAGCTCACCGCCTGGGAGCTCAACCAGGAGGGAATAGACCACGCGATCATTCCCGACGGAGCTTCCGCATACTACATGTCCAAAGGAGTGGACATGATCATCACCGGAGCGGACAGGATAGCGGAGAACGGAGACTTCGCCAACAAGATCGGTACATTCGACAAGGCCATCGTCGCGAAGCACTTCGGGATCCCGTTCTACGTCGCCGCACCCATCTCCACATTCGATTTCAACACCAAGACCGGGAAGGACATCGTCATCGAGCAGAGGTCAGAGACAGAGGTCACGATGCTCGCAGGCACCAGGATCGCCCCGGTAGGCTCCAAGGCCCTGAACCCTGCATTCGATGTCACACCGGCAGAGCTGGTCACCGGATTCATCACCGAGAAGGGTATACTGAAGCCCAGCGAGATCCATAAGGTGAGATGAGATGAACGAGAGGTACGCCAGGCAGGAACTGGTGAAGATCTGCAGGATGCTCTACGACAGGCAGCTCACCGTCTCCGCGGGAGGGAACATGAGCGTCAGGATCAACGATTCCGAGATACTCATCACGCCTTCCGGCAGGAACAAGGGGATGCTTGAACCGGAGGACCTGGTCCTCATCGATTCCAAAGGTAAGGTCCTCTCGACTGGAAAGCCCTCGATAGAGCACAAGTTCCATCTGGCGCTGTACAACATGAACTACGACACCAACGCGGTCATACACTGCCATCCGCTCCACTGCGTCACGCTGGCGGTCAAAGGGGAGAACATCAAGAGCAACATCACGCCCGAAGGGGTTCTCCTCCTGGGAGAGGTGCCCATGATAGACTACTACACTCCCGGATCCAAGAAGCTGGTGGAGGCTGTGAGGGATCATGGGCAGTACAAGGCCATGCTCCTGGCCAGGCACGGTGCGATCACACAGGGCAGGACGCTCGAGGAAGCGTACAACAGGATGGAGGAACTGGAATTCCAGGCCAAACTCCAGCTGCTCTGCGGCGAGGACGTCACCGACCTCCCCAAGAGGGAGATAACCAAACTTTCCAAGATGTGATAGCATGGCGATACTGGTAACGAAATGGTTCGGAGTCTTCCTCATCGACGAGAGGTCGCACAGCATCGTAGAGAAGAGACTGATGCCCAAGGACGCCCAGGCGGTAGCGGAGAAGCTGGCCGCCGTCCAGAGGGGAGGGATCCTGGACGAGGAGAGGGAACTTGCTGCAATGGTCCCCGAGAAACTGATGGTCGGCGACAGGAGGCAGTCCGAACTCGGTAAGCCCGAACTGTTCGATTCGTCGTTCCTCACACCCCAGAAATTCGGATACGAAGATGCGTTCATGCACGAGGTCATGATGGGCCTCGGGAAGCTCAGGACATCCGAGCCCGTCCCAAGGGACAAGAACCTGGTCCAGGCCATAAGGAATCTGGACGACCAGATCGCCACGATCAATCTTTACAACGAGAGACTCCACGAGTGGTACGGGATGCACTTCCCGGAACTCGCCGATTACGCTAAGGATTCCAAGTACGCGGACCTCATCGCACGCTACGGCGACAGGGACGCGATCATAGAGGAACTGGGGATCGACATTCAGTCCATCGGAGCGGACTTCAACGACAGCGACATGCGTGCCGTGATGGACCTGGCCGATACACTGTACCGTCTGTACGACGACGAGGAGAGGACCGAGGCCTACATCCAGGAGATCGTCGAGGAGACCTGTCCGAACATGTGCGCCATAGTCGGAGGACCTCTGGCGGCAAGGCTGATCTCACTATCGGGAGGTCTTGAGAGACTCTCATCTCTACCTTCATCAACAGTCCAATTGCTCGGAGCGGAGAAGGCCATGTTCAGGCATCTCAAGTCCGGCAAGAGGCCCCCAAAGCACGGGGTCATCTACCAGCACCCGGAGGTACACAAGGCACCCTACTGGCAGAGAGGGAACATCGCTCGTGCCCTTGCCGGTAAGATCCTCATCGCGGCCAAGGTCGACCAATACCATGGAGAGTTCTGCGGGGACAGATTGAACGAGGAGTTCATGGCCAGGGTGGAGGATATCAAGCGCAGGTATCCCGAAGCCCCCAAAAAGCCCCAGAAGAAGAACAAGCCCAGGAACAGGGGAAAGCCGAGAAGGCACTGATTTACTTACTATTTCTTGCGAACATTGGTAAGTTAGTCAGATGACCTCTCGCTTACTTACCATAATCTGAGGAAAATGGACAGTAAAACCGACACTTTGAAGAGTCGGGGATTATCCTAGGCATTAGTCAACCGATTTGTACAATCGCACGCGTCTTTCTAAATACTATTATAAGGACAGTCGCCATAGTCCTTGCCAGATAACATGAGGTCAGTAAACGCTTACGACTTGCATGTGTTCGCTTCCAAGAGGGAAGTGAACTTCCGGCCATGAGTGTCGGATCGAATATTTCCAAAGGATAGTGAAACCAATGTGGGAGATGAAAGAGATCAGAGAGCTGAAAGAGGGAAGGTATGTCAACGTTGACGAAGAGCCTTGTAAGATCGTCAAGATTACGACATCCAAGCCCGGAAAGCACGGATCCGCAAAGGCGAACATCGATGCAGTCAGCATCTTCACCGGCGCAAAGAAATCCATCGTTGGACCTGTCAGCACAAAAGTTCAGGTCCCCATGATCGACAAGAGGAAGGGACAGATCCTGTCCATCACCGGAGACGAGGCACTCGTCATGGATCTCGAGACCTTCGAGAACCTCTCCATCGTTATGAACTCCGACGCGGAGCAGAAGATCGAGGAAGGAGCAGAAGTCCTTTACCTCGTCGCGATGGGCAGATACAAGTTCATGTGAGGACTGGTAAAATATCATATGGACTCGGATATGCGGGGGCGGACTCGGAATACGAGGACGCTGACATCGTCATATTCGGAGTCCAGTATGATCATACCGCCTGCTTCAAAGCGGGCGCAAGGGAGGGACCCACCGCCATCAGGCGGGCCTCCTACAATTTTGAAGAGATACATTTCGAGCACGGTGTCCACCAGGAACTGCCTGCGATATGCGACTACGGGAACGTTGACGACTTCGTCATGCCCGAGGACATGGTGCAGGAGGTGGATTTCGCCGTCGGACCGGCGATCAGGGACGGTAAGTTCCCGATCACCATCGGCGGGGAGCATTCTGTGAACATCCCCGTCGTGAAGAACTTCGATGCGAATGACATAGCCGTCATCTCGATCGACGCCCACCTGGACTCCAGGGACGAATATCTGGGAACACCTCTAAGCCACGCATGCATCATGAGGCGTGCGGCGGACCATGTCGGTGTGGAGAACACCTACGTACTGGGATGCCGCGCCATCGGCGAGGAGGAACTGGACAGGGATGATGTAATCCCATTCATAAGCGCCTACGAGATCTTCGACAACGGTATCGAGTGGGCCATCAAGAAGGCGCTCGACAGCGTCAAGCACGAGCACATCTACCTGACAATAGACATCGACGGAATCGATCCCGCATACGCACCGGGAACTGGAACCCCAGAGCCCTTCGGTCTCCACCCATACGATGTCAAAAAGGTCATCAATGCGGTCGGAGACAGACTGGTTGGCTTCGATGTCTGCGAGGTATGCCCGCCTGCAGATCCCGCGGGGATAACTTCTATACTTGCCGCAAGGCTCATCAACGAGGCTGTAGCGGTCCACTCCAAGAATCTCAGGCAGTGAACTTCAGAGCATCATAAGCTTGTTGATCGTATCTTTGACGGTCTGGTCAGCCTCTTCCTTGGACCTTGCCTGGGAATAGATCTTGACAACACCTTTGACGTTGGACTGCCTTACGAGAATCCATCCTCCGTCGCGGTAGACCTTCACTCCGTCCATGAGATCCATGTTGAATCCCTCATAGGAGCTCTTGAACTTCTGAAGGAGCTCGGGGACCTTCTCTGCATCGTAGTCGATCGCCCCTCTGGAAATGAAGTAGTCGGGGAGGTCCTTTATCAGCTGTGCCAGCGGTCCCTCTTTCGCTATGATTGCGATCATCCTGACCATCGCCTCGATGGAGTCGCAGGTACAGAACGGACCGGGGATGACTATGCATCCGAAGATGTCCCCTCCAAGTACGGCCTGATTCTCCTTGACCTTCCTCACGACGGTCTGTTCGCCTATGGTGCAGTGGAGCACAAGCCCGCCATTCTCAGTGACGATGTCCTCCATAAGCGTAGAGGAGTTGATGGGCATGACGACCTTTCCCTTGTTCTCGGCCAGAATTGATTTGACAAGAACAGCGAAGGACTTGTCCCCCTGGACAGGGGTACCCTCGGCGGTCGTGAACAGACAATGGTCCGCATCCATCTCCAGAGAGACTCCGAGGTCCAATTCCTGGCCCTTGACCACATGGCCGAGCTTGATCAGCCTCGTACCGTCCATGACGGACGTGTCGCCCCCGATGAATATGCATTCAACAGAAAGCCTCATCATGATCGCGTTGACGATGTTCGCCACGACGGTGTTGCGGCAGTCCAGACAGATCTTCAGGCCTGCGTTCCTGATCATGTCCTCGTCGACCTCGGACAGGATGTAGTCGATGTACTTCTCCTTGAAGTCGGCCACAAGGTAGGTCTCCCCGACCTGGAGTCCGGGCACCTGCGTGTTGTTGGCCATGATCTCCTCGACAGAATGCTCGTCGAAGATGGGATCCTCGATACCGTTGGCCTTCATCACCCTGAATCCGTTGATCTCCAGACGTGCGAAGGATGCCGTGATGGTCACTCCTCCCTTAACTTCGGGATGGAGCACCATGTAGAACTGCATAAGGGGTGTCGGGACAGAACCGAGATCGTGGATGTCGCATCCAACTGACATTATTCCGGCCACGAGCGCGGTCTTCAACATGATGTTGGAGTTCCTTCCGTCCATCGCCACTGCGATAGGGGATCCGTAAATCGTTCCCAGGGCCTTGCCCAGTTTGAGAGCGAACTCAACATCCATACCATCATTGATGGTACCTTTGACAGTATTACTTCCAGCGATCAGGGTCATCGGAACAGCCTTTCGTCGACACCAGCCCATTAACAATATCACGGGCCGGCATATCGGCTTAGGTCAGAAATGATTGGTCCGATATATACCTTAGGAGGACGGGGGGTCAATTATGACCCCCAGGATGGGAATTTGTCACTCCTTGTCGGGCGCATCCTGAAGGTTGGTGGCCCTCTGCTCGATCCATTTCTTGATGTCCGAGGGCCTGGTGCTCCCGATGCCGAAGTACTCGGCGAACTTCTTGGTGGTGGTGAGCTCCCAGGTATTCCCCGCCCTCTTCTTGGCGACGAAATCCATATCCACAAGGGTGTGGACGTCGTCGTAGACGCGGGGTCCGCGCAGGTCCAGCAGCTTGGACTGGAGCACGGGCTGGTAGTATGCTATCGTAGTCAATGTGCGCAGCGCGCCTCCGGAGAGCTCCGCCTTGGCGAAGGTGCCGGTGACCTCGGTGTACTCTGGTCTGAGCATCATCCTGTACTCGGCGCCTATCTTGGCGATCTGGATGGCGGAATCCCTCTCCTCGTACTCCCTGCGGAGGTCCAGAATTGCTGTCCTGACCTCCTCGACAGGGAATCCTGTCTTTGCTGCTATATCGGAAATGCGGAGGGTCTCCGGACTTGAATAGAGCGCCGCCTCGACGGCTCCCTTTACGTTCACGTCACATCACCGCTTCGATGCGTCCCGTGTTGTCCTCGATGGTACCGGAGGCTCCCTCGGTTATGATCTCGACGAAGATGTCGCCGTAGGGCAGGGTCTCCTGCCAGACATCGAGACGTCCCACCCTGACCAGGTGCAGCACGGACACGAACGTCTTGAGGTTCTCCTTCAAGTCGTTGGTGTACAGGTCCTCTATGCAGATCTGTCCCATTCCGAGCTTCTGGATCCTCTCCCAGACCTCCTCGACGTCCCTGCGGTCGTCCTCCTCGTGGGCCTTGTTGTCGAACTTGGAGGGTTCCTTGGCCTTGAGCTCGCGCCTTACGCGCTCCCTCTCCTGCTGGACCTCGATCTCCTCCCTGGCCTCCTCGAAGGCGTCGATGAGCTCGTACATCGTCACAGGGCGCATGGGCTCCTTCTGGAATGCTCCGGTGAGCACCACTTCGGGAACGACCATGTCGTCCTCGTTCTCGTAGAAGAAGCTGTCATCGATGTCCATCTCGAAGTCCTGTATCGGAGGCTCGGACCTAACCCTGGTGGAGTCCGACTGCATCCTGAGGATCTTCCATGCCATCAGCATCAGCTTTCCGGCCACGATCATGTCGAATGCGTCCGCGACCACCTTGTTGTTGTACAGTCTCACGAACTCCGACAAGTCGATCTCCCAGGGGTCGATTCCGTTCTCCAGGACCAGGCTGAACACGGACCTGATAGCCTCGTCGACCGGGTCGGGGAGCTTCTCCCCGGACTCCGCCTTCGACAGGATGTCCATGTATCCGCCTATCCTCTGATAGGTCTCGGTGTTCTCGCTCATTGCCTTGTGGAACAGCAGGTGCTGCTCCAAATCCTCAATCCTAATGTTCCCATCCATTTCAGATCGCCTCTTTGTCGTTTACAGCCTCTTCCTCGTATCTAGAGACCTCAGCCAGATCGGGCTGTATTATGATCTTGCTGATTCCCGTGGGTGGCCTGGTGACTCCGATCAGCTGATCGGCGACCGCTAACGCGACCTTCCTCAGGGACACCTGTATGAACTGTGCTTTCTGCGAGCTCTCCTTGACCCTCTGGGCCACCATCTCCGAGTTCACAGAGTCCAGGAACATGTCGACCTCGTCCAGCACGTAGAAGGGCGAGGGCTGGTATTCCTGGATGGCGAAGATGAAGGACAACGCCGTCAAAGATTTCTCTCCTCCCGACAGCGCCTCCAGCCTCAGGAGCTTTCCGTTCCTGGGCTTCGCATTGATTATGAGACCGCCGTTGAACGGGTCGTCCTCGTCCTCCAGCGCCATGTATGCCTCTCCTCCGCCGGAGAGCTGAGCGTATATCTTCTTGAAGTTCTCGTCGACCGCCCTGTAGGACTCCATGAACAGGCCCTTCTTCTTGGCCGTCAGAGAATCTGTGAGTGCCGTCAGGTCGGCGATGTTCTTGTTGAGGGCCTTGACCTGCTCGTTGAGCATGTCCAGACGGGCCTTCTTCTCCTCGTAGTCCTCGATGGCGCGGAGGTTGACGTTTCCTAGCTTCTCCAATGAGGACTCACAGTTCCTGATGGTGCGCCTGATCTCCTCCTCGGAGGGGATGGGCTGGGCCACCTCGAATGTTATGGCATCGACCTCGGCCTGGTACTGGGTGATCTCCTGCATGATGACCCCCAGCTGTGCCGAGAACCTCTGGACGGAGGCGTTGGTGTTCTCTATGCTGGTCGCCTTCTCCCTGACCTGGTTCTCGAACTCGTACATCTCGGCCAGGAGACCGTCCTTCTTGTCGCGGAGGTGGGACAGACCGCTCTCCATCTCCGTCTCTATGGCACGCAGGGCGTCCAGATCCACCTTGAGACGGTTCATCTCCGCGGTGTTCTCCTCGATGGTCCTGTATCCCTCCTCGATGTCCTTTATGACGGCATCGAGCTGTATCTGGGTGGACTCGTTCTGCTTCCTGTAACCGACTATCTCGGTGTCGACTCCGCCTATCTGCAGCTTCAGTTCGGATATGGCCTCGGTGAGCTTGTGGAGCGTGTCCCTGACCTTCTGTATCCTGTTCTGCAGGTCGGCTGGAGCTATCTCGGCGATGCGGTCCTTGACCCTGTTCTTCTGATCGGTATAGAGCGTCATGCGCTCGGTGAGCATTGTGAAGACCTTCCTGGTCTCTGCCAGTTCGGAATCCGCCGCGGCCGTCTTGGCCCTGGCGTCCTGCAGGTCCTTCTGGGCGTCCTTCTTGGTCTTCTCCAACTCGGTGATCCTTGCCTTGAGACCGGCGACCTTCTCCCTCTGCTCCATTCCGGCGGTGGAGTTGGCCCTCATCTCATCGTCCGCTGTGCGGATCTCGTCGCGGACCTTCCTGAGCTCCTGCCTGACGTTGTCCAAGGCATCGGATGCCTTCCTGAGCTTCTCTCCCAGCTCCGTCAGCTTGTCCTCGGAGGCCGCACCGAACTTCATCAGCTTCTGCTGGTTGATGGTACCTCCAACCATGGCTCCTGATGCCTCGATGAGCTCTCCTGCCTTGGTGACTATCCTGATTCCGCCCATGATCCTGCGGGCGGTGTCCATGTCCTTGACGACCAGCGTGTCCCCGAGGACGTACCAGAATGCGTTGTAGTACTTCTGGTTGAAATCGATGAGGTCTATCGCGTAGCCCTCTGAATCCTTCTCGCTCATGATGGCCTTCGCCCTCGGCTTTCCGCCCATCATCTTGGTGAGCGGGAGGAACGTGACCCTTCCGAGCCTCTCCTTCTTCAGATATGCGATCGCATCGGTCGCGACCTGGTCGTCGTCAACTACGACGGCCTGCATCTTACCTCCGGCCGCGACGGACAGCGCCGTCTCGAATCCGGGATCGACCGTTGCCAGCTCCTGGATGGTTCCGTGGATTCCGGGCATCTCTCCCCTGTTCCTGAGGGCCAGTATGGCCTCGACCGCCATGCTCCCCTGGTTCATCCTGTCGGAGACTTTCTTCTCCGCCTGGAGGGCCTTGTACTCCTCGTCCACCTTCCTGTAGACGGCGCTGAGCTCGGCCTCCTGCTTCTCCAGCTCGGCCTCCTTCTTCCTGGCCTCCAGTACCTTCTGTCCGTAGTCCTCGAGGCTCGGTCCGGCCTCGGACTTGATCTGATCGAGGCTCCATTTGGCGTCCTTGATCTCGAAATCGATGTTCTGGACCTTCTCGTCCAATGAAGCCACGTTCCTGTGGGCCTCCTCTGATGCTGTCTCCGCCTTGGAGAACTTAGCCTGGGCGTCCAGGAGATCATTGGAGCACTCCTCTGCATCCGCCTCTATCTTCGCCAGACGGTCCTGGAGCTCCTTCTGCTCCCCTCCCGAGCTCGAGATCATGTCGGAGATCTTGCACTCCTCCTCGGACTGGACGTCCTTGTCCCTCTCGGCCTGGAAGAGCTTGATCTCCAGATCCTTCTTGTTCTCCTCGAGGGAGACTATGCTCCTCTCGTTCTCGGAGATGCGCTCCTCGAAGTTCTTCCTGAAGGTCTTGTTCTCCTCTATCTTCTCCTCGGTGAACTCCACCTTGTCCTTCTTGGTGGCGTATGCGACCTTCACGTCCTCGATCTTCTTCTTGAGCTCGGTGTACTCGGGTCCGGCCTTCGCGGCGATCTCCATCTCGACGTCCGCGATCTCCTGCTTCTTGCCGTCCCTCTTCTTCTCAAGCTCGGCCTTCTCCGCCGAATACCTCTGGACGTTTGCGTTGAGCTTCTCGATCTGCTCCGATGTGGCATCGTAGGATGCCTTGGCCATCTGGAGCTTCCTGTGGGAGTACTGGGCCTTGGCCATGTCCAGAGTGTCCTTGAGCTCCACGTACTTCTCGGCGGCCTCGCGGTCCTTCTCCAGCTTCTTGACGTCCTCGGTGAGCTCGCCGACGACGATGTTGATCCTGTCCAGGTTGGCGTTCGCCTCTTTCTTCTCATTCCTGGCCTTCTCGATATCCGCATCGAAGCTGGCGATACCTGAGATGCTGTCGAGGATGCCTCTCCTCTGGGTGTTACCCATCTGGACGATCTGGGTGACATCTCCCTGCTGGACCAGGTTGTAACCTTCCGCGCTGATCCTGGCCTTGGTGAGCAGGTTGTCGAACTCTGTAAGTGTGGACTTCTGGTCGTTGATGTAGAAATATGAGTTGTAATCCTGTCCGTTGTCGGACATCTTGATGTAACGGGTGAGTTTGACCTCATCCGCGTCCCAGGGCATGATGCGGTCCCTGTTGTCGAAGATGAGGGAGACTTTCATGTAGGATGCCTTGTTCTTGCTCCGTCCACCGTCGAATATGAGATCTGTGAGCCTTCCAGCACGTACGGCCTTGGGGCTCTTAGGGCCCAGCACGAAAAGGATGGCGTCGGTGATGTTGGATTTTCCGGAACCGTTGGGTCCGGTGACCGCAGTGTAACCTTCCATCAGCGGTACTACTACCTTCCCACCGAACGATTTGAAATTCTCCATCTCGACTGTCTTTAAGTGCATCCATTCCCTCCGTTGGAGGGCAACCGCTACAGCAGCTGCATCCCTTTAACGTGCTTTCATCGCTTGCGTGTGCATCCGAACGCTCGCGCGCACATTAAGATAACATGCGCAACTAAATATATAAATAAGTGGAGAAAAAGGCCCCTTTTGGCTCATTCTAGCATGGAAGGAATATCCGCTACCGAATCCAATACATGCGTCGGGGTCACGTCGGAGCCCTCGAGATCCTTCCTGCTCGTCTCTCCCGAAAGGACGAGGATCGTCGCTGTTCCCGCCAGGTTGCCCATCCTGATATCGGTGTACAGACGGTCGCCTACCATGACCGTCCCCTTGGGGTCCACTCCCATCTCGCGGGCTGCCATCTCGAGCATCAGATTGCTCGGTTTACCGATGACAACTGCAGTAGTCTGGCACATCTGTTCGAACATCCTTATGAAGGGTCCGATGTCGATGTCGTAATCCGTCTCCGTAGGGCAGACATCGTCGGGGTGGGTGGCGATAAGTTCGGCCCCCTTGCAGAGCGCCTTGTACGCCTTGTTGATCTTGTCGTAGTCGATGGTGCGGTCGAAGGTGAGGTAAACTATGTCGGGATCCTCCTCGACGACATTGATACCCGCAGACCTTACTTCCTCAACGACATCGGGCGATCCGACCACGTAGACCCTCTTTCCGGGGCGCTCTGTCAGGACGAACCTGATGGTCGCTATGTTGGACGTCAGAACGTTCTCCATCGAGACGTCGAAGCCCATGCGGACCAGTTTATTGTAATAATAATCGCGCGAATGGGATGAATTGTTGGTCAGGAAGACGAACGGTATCCCTTTGGCCTTGAGGGCGGCGATGAAGTCGGTGGCCCCGGGTATGAGGTCCCCTCCCTTGTACACTGTACCGTCCATGTCGATCATGAATCCCGTGTATCTCATCTCAGCATCCCTCCTACCGTCTCTATGGTCCTGCGGAGCTCCTCCCTGGACACCTTGTTGTATATTGTCGCTGCAGGGTGGTATGTGGGGATGAACTTGACATCCCTGTCCCTCACACGAATGGTCGTAGGAACATTGACTATCTCGTCCATCTTCCCCTCGTAGCCCATGAGGTCCCTGCATGCGGACTTCCCGAGGCCGATGACGACCTCAGCATCATAGAGCTCCGATTCGAGGAAAGGTCTGCATGCCTGCATCTCCTCATGCGTGGGATCCCTGTTCCCAGGCGGTCTGCATTTGACCGTATTCGTTATCAGCACATCGGAGCGGGAGAAACCCGCATCCTTCATCATTCCCTCGAGGATCTTCCCGGAACGGCCCACGAACGGCCTTCCTTCCATGTCCTCGTTCTCTCCCGGTGCCTCTCCCACGAAGACTATGCCGGTATCGTACGTACCGTCGGGAAGCACTATGTTGGTGCGTCCCTCGCACAGACCGCACAGGCGGCAGTCGGGTTCGGGCCTCATTTCTTTTCCTTCAGGATCTCTGAGGCCTTCACCAGGGAAAGGAACTTGACGCCTATCTCGGCATAGTTCTCCTCTCCGCCGCTCTCGCGGTCGATGACGGACATCGCCGTATCAACGACTGCACCGTTCTCACGGAGCGTCTTGATGGCGGCTATGCTCGATCCTGCGGTGGTAACGACATCCTCGACCACAAGGGCCTTATCCCCGGGGTTGAGGTCTCCCTCGATGAGCTTTCCTGTGCCGTGGTCCTTCTTCTCCTTGCGGACCATGACGTACGGGATGCCTGTAGCAAGGGACAGCGCCGCTGCCAGCGGAACGGATCCCAGAACGACTCCCGCGATCCTGTCGGGGCGGAGGTTCTCGTCCTGCATCTTCTCTGCCATGAGGATCGAGATCATGTAGAGCACCTTAGGATTCGTGCTCGCCTTCTTGATATCGATGTAGTATTCGCTCTTGGCTCCGGAAGCCAGTGTGAAGTCTCCGAACTGGAGTGCTCCACAGTCCCTCAATGCTGTTGTCAATTCGCTCATTTGAATCACCAGGGTTCCTTCTTGAGTCCGATCTTGTAACCGATTATGTTCGTGATACGGTGCACCGCGAACATGATGACCAGTATGAATATCAGGGCGGCCAGATGCCATCCCTCGATGTAGTAAGTGTAAACCCAGTCCGGGAAGAACAGGGCAGTGATGAGGAATGCTCCTGCGACGAAATCGTACTGGTCGAGGATGGGCGCCTTCTGGCCCCTCTCCATTCCGAACCTCCTCTTGATGAATGCTCCGGTAAGGTCCCCGAGAAGGGATCCGAACGCAAGACAGATCAGGACGCCCAAATTGCTCCAGTATGGTCCGTATCCTCCGTCGTCCCCCACTCCGAAGAGGTTGTTGATCCCTATGATCAGGAAACCGAGTGCGACTCCTGTCAGGGCGCCTCCGAAGAATCCTCCCCAGGACTTGCCGTCCCCGAAGATCCTCTTGCCTCTCCATGTCCTTCCGAAATCGATCTTCGTCTTCGACATCTTTCCGAAGAAGACGGCTGTCGTGTTTGGTATCATCGCAGGCAGGAAAAGCCACACGCCGAACAGCATTATTCCGATTACCTCTAGGACATCCATGGGTGTACCTTCTGACCTCGATATCGGATTCTCATAATAATGGGTATCGTTTTTCTATCCCTTCGTCGATGGTGTGAGCATGCTCGTATTGGACAGTTCCGCATTCTTTTCGATGGATGCCCTTCCGCAGGAGGAACACGTGTGCCCTCCGGGCGTCATCAGGGAACTCGAGAAGTACGAGGATCCCCGCCTTGCCCTGTGGGGCGACATGGTGCACGTTTCGGAATGCACTCAGGAGTCCCTCTCGAAGGTCGAGGAAGCGGCCAAGAAGAGCGGCGACCTTGGGAGGCTTTCGCCTGTCGATATGACAGTGCTGGCACTTGCCCTTGACGTCAACGGGACCATCTGGTCCGACGACTACTCCATTCAGAACGTTGCGAAGATCATGGGCATAGGCTTCAAGCCTGTCGGGATGAAGGGAATCGAGAAGGTCGTCAAGTGGAACTACAAGTGCATAGGCTGCGGGAAATGGTTCAAGGAGAAGTATCCTGAATGCCCGATATGCGGTTCGCCGATGAAGGCCTGCAGGAAGAAATGATCACGGGAAGATCCTCTTGCACCTGATGAGGTTGCCCATCCTGCGCTTTCCGAGGATGCCCATGCACATCTTGGTGGTGAAGTCGGACCTGAATGCGAAGGTGTCCGCAAGCTTCTTGTTGAATGCGGCCAGCTTGAGGGGTTTCTCCATTATGTCCCTCCATTCGGTCTCGTATGCCTGAAGGGAGGATCCGTTCATGATGTTGTCACCAGCCACGTTACCGCAGATACGACCTGCGATCATGGCCAGAGGGATGCCCCCGCCGTTAACGGAGATGACCTGTCCTGCCGCATCTCCGACGACCATTCCGTTGCCGGATACGGTCTTGGGGATGGGTCCCTCGCTGGGCACATACTTTCCCTGGACCTTGGTAACGGGTTCGAGCCCGTTCCTGTCCATGAACTTGTCGAAATAGGTCCTCAGTGAACCGCTCGAAAACTTGGGGGACATCCCCACACCGACGTTTGCACGTCCGTCCTTGGGGATGATCCATCCATATGCTCCGGGTGCGATCCCTCCGAAGAACATCTGAGTATGATTTCCGTAGTCCCCTTTGACCTGGGCAGTCATCGCAGGATAGGGGTTCCTGTTCTTCTGGAGCCCCAGGTTCCTTGCCACCATCGATCCGGGTCCGTCCGCACCGATGATCACCTTGTACTTGATGTCGCCCTTGCTGGTCCTTGCGATGCCGTCCTCGATCTTCTGGAACGCATGGTCGGTGCTGAGGACCGCTCCTTCCTCCTGGGCGCGTTTGGCCAGATACTGATCGAACCTGTCCCTGTCGGTGGTGTATCCGTTGAAGTCCAGCACAGTGACCTTCCCGTCAGGATTGATGAGATCGATACCGACCGTGTTCAGACAGCGGAGGTCCTCGGGGATGTCGAATAGGGAGTCCATATCAGTGAGCTTGGGGAACATGTTGTGGATCTCCTCGTCGGAGGGCATGAACTCTCCGCACCTGACGGGAACACCGACTGTAGGGCGCCTCTCCAGGAACATGACGCTGGCCCCTTTCATGGCCGCGTATCTCGCTGCGACACTTCCTGCAGGTCCCGAACCCACTATTAGAACATCGACCTCGTCCATTGTATCCCTCAGATGGTCTGGAGGAACTCATTCAGAGCTGTTCTGTATTCTGAATCGGGCAGCTCGTCGATGAGGGTCAGGGCCTTCTTCCTGCATCCCTCGATTGCCTGCTCGCATTTGGACACCGTATCGGAACCCTTGATCAGCTCCGCGACCTCCCTGGCCGCCTTTGGATCGAGATCCTCCTTAGCGTATGCGTCCTTGACCTTCTGCCCAATGGCAGAGTCGTTCATGGCGTAAAAGAGCGCCAGTGTGGGGTATCCCATCGTGAGGGTATGGCAGAGGGGCTTCTCCCCGTCGATGCCGAAGAGATCGTCCATATCGGTGCGTATCTGCACCGCCGAACCGATCTGCATGCCGCACTCTCTCATCCTTGCAAGGGAATCCTCCCCTGATCCGGCCTGGGCCGCTGCGCTCTCCATGATGATCTGGAATTCTACCGCGCTCTTCCTCCTCATCAGATCCCATACATCCTCCTCCGAGATGCCCGTATCGCGCATCCTGTCGGTAAGGTCGAATATGGCGTTGCTGATAGTGGCTGATGCCTGCATCATGTAGGGGACAGCCTTGGGAGAACGGGAATATGCCTGACGGAATCCCATGACATACATGAAATCCCCGGCGACGACGACTTTAGTAGTGGAGGGCTCCTTGGAGAACAGCTTCTTCTTCCTGCCGGGAAGGACCTTTCCGTTGGGGTCGATCCTGTCGTGCAGGTGGAGACCGTCGAACGATGCTTCGAAGCATACGGCGTTGGCAACGGCCTCTGAAGCCTCCTTTCCTCCGTTCACATAATATGATAGAATACTGAGAGCTGGCCTTACCTCATGGTAGCGGGAGTTTAGAGCGTTCTCGCACATCTCGTTAAGTTCGGGATACGAGGACCTCACCCCCTTCCTGATCATCTCGTCGACGGATGCCATTTCCTCATCCACGACAGAATACCAGCTCTGAGCCATCGTTGCAGTATCAGCGTGGCGTACTTAATAATTTGGAGATTAACAAACGGCGATTCCGCCAGCATCGATAAGTCATGAGAAGTAAGGGGTTTCCTCCATTAAAAGTGGCCTCTTGCGATTGCATCCTTTAGACGTGAGAAAAAGCTTTCGCTGATGCGAAGGTTTTTCGAACTTCGATCAAAGACCTCCCAAGATGAGTTTTCAGAATGCCATTTTCCCTACCC
>JAZNDX010000008.1:0-19104 GCA_045588265.1 Candidatus Methanomethylophilaceae archaeon
CCAGGCTGAAGAGGATCTCACAGACGTTCTCGAAAGACCTGGATGCGTTGCAGCAATCCTGTCTGGTGTTCAAGGTCTTCTACAACTTCTGCAGACCGCATTCCAGTTTGAGCTCTGGGTCGAAGAAGATCACGCCGGCGATGATGATGGGTCTGACGGATCATGTCTGGGACTTGAGGGAAATGATGACTTTTTCTTTTAGAGAAAACATCAGAAAATTACGATAACAGGACCCCTGTGACTGCGGTTTTATAATCGTTAAGAACGATTATGGAACCTGATCGAATGAAGAAGAGCCATATCCTTATCACGGTGATCGCTGCGATAGCCATAGTTTCAGTGGCATCGCTGGTCTTCCTGACAGGGGAGGGCTACGTCGTCGTCGAAGGCACGGTGGACAACGACAGACAGTTGGACCAGTTCTCTTTCCTAGATTCGGACGATAAGGAAATACCGATAGCCGAGGATACGAAGCTCAAGGAGAACATACGCATCGGATACACCGGGGATCTCACAGGATGGTCCGAGACCGTGAAGGTGCAGAGGGCTTCTGGAGTGGTGATCTTCAGCATCTCCATAGAAAGCATCCCTTACGATTACATCTTCAGATTCAGCAATATCGACAATGACTCCCTGAACGGATACCTCAAGGAAGGCATCCCGATGATGGAGATGGATGCGAACACGGGATTCTCCATCGAACTCCTCCGTTACGACCACAGGCAGTACACAGATGTGAAGGAGTACGAATTCACATCATACGAGAGGCAGATGAGCGAGAATCATAAGCTTCCCACATACTACGGCGACAGCTTCTTCGACAAACCCTCTACGGAAAGGAACATGGACCTGCTGGCCTTCGCGCTGTGCCTGGAGATGTCCTCAGGCATAATTGCTGATGACAGATCGGAATCGGTCATCAAACTGCTCAAGGACATAGGCTGTGCCAACGCCGTCCCCAACGAGACGTATCATGAGAAGGCCACCATGACGTCCACCGATGTCGCCATAGGTTCCAAGCAGTACGGGGATTACACCGTGATCTTCCTGGTGATGAACGGAGCGAAATACTCCGCAGAATTCGCTACGAATGTTATGCTGGGCGAGAGCGGAGAGCATAGAGGATTCTGCATGGTGCGCGACGAGGGATTGAGAGTCCTCAAGGAATTCATCAAGGACAACGACATCACCGGGAAGACCAAGATAATGGTCACCGGATACAGCAGGACCGGTGCAGGTTCCAACCTTGTGGGCGCCTACATCTCCGATGCGATAGCAGAAGGAAAGGTCCACGACAAGATAGGGAATATCGAACTTGAGCAGAAGGACTTCTACTGTTTCTCATTCGAGACCCCGCTGTGCGGATACTACGAAGAGGGCGGGGAATATACATCCCCCACAGACCCCCGTTACGACAACATATGGTATGTGGTGAACGATGACGACCTGGTCACATACGTTCCTCCGAAAGCCTACGGATTCGTGAGATACGGACATCAGCTCACCAACTACGCCCATGACCCCGTGAAGAGCACGGGCATGATGGATACCGTGGCCAAATATTACACCAGAGAGGTCGCCGAAAAACTGGACATGTCAGCGTTCAACAGCATCGGAGGATTCACATACATGTCCGATTTCGTCACCGGATTCAGCGAGAAGTTCTTCTCCAGCCTCGGCACCAGGGAGTACTACTACGAGAACGTGGAATACGACTTCGCCAGATTCCTTTATGCGGCATGGACCAACGACAAACTATTCACAGACATCATAGAGGAATACGGAGGGCCGATAGTCTTCGTCTCCGACCTGTACCTGTACACAGACGACGAAACAGTGTTCATCAACCACTTCAGACCGGCCATCGCGGCAGCGACCGAGAGATATGACTGCGAAGAATACACAGAGAACATCCTGAACTCATTCTATCAGATCTCCGAACTCGTCAAGCGCTATTCCGACGATGACATGTACTCCATGCTGACCGACACGTATCTTCTCTCGATGATCTCGAATGCGAATCTCCTGCTGCTGTCGCACATGCTTGCGATGAACTACGGCTATGTTGTCCAGGAGAGCGACCTGTACAAGTGATCATTCGTCGCCCTGATATGAATCGATGACAAGGTGCGTACCGGAACGGAGCATGATTATGGGCACCCCTTCCTTCCTGAGCCTTCTCCTCAGCTCCTTGTCGTTGGTAAGAACGTAACCGCCAGTCTTGGCTGCCATCTCCACTACGGCGTTGTCTCCGGTGTATTCGGTGGGGATGATCTCGTATTTGCGTGCCAATGCTATGGCCGCTTTCGCATATCTGTGGTCCATATGCTTAAGTTCCCCGACCAGAGGTCCGGGAACGACGATCCTGACCTCGCCGAGGAGATCCCTCAAGGCGAGGTCGAGGTTCATCTTGATCTCAAAAGGCATGAGTAAGGCGTTTGTGTCGAGTACGACGGTCTGCATGATCTCACTGATCGACGATACCGTAACCAATCAATCTCCACTTGTTGGAGATCCTTCTTGAGATGGCCACCCTCTGTCCGGGCAGTATGCACACCGGGATCTTCAGGACGACCTCTGCGGAGTTGTTCCTGGCGCTCTTGACGACACCGACCGTTGTGGCGGTACCGACGCTGAGCATCAGGGGCTCGTTGCTCTTGATATCCTCGACGGACAGCTCGGCTGAAGAACCTACGACACGGTCGAGCAGGGTGGTCTTCATCTTGAAGTCGTGGACGACAGCCGGAAGCTCACCGGGGACACCGATGACCCTTCCTGTGAGTCCGTCTGACTTCGTGATAGAAGCATCCAGTCCGGTACCGATGGCGATGAGTCCTCCGGGGACGACCGATTTGACCGAACGTCCTCCGGCCTCGAGGGATGTGACCTTCGCGGTGATCCTCTCGTACACCGGCTTTCCTGCGACCTCTGTCTTCCTTCCTGGCGATATCTCGATCTCATCACCGACCTTCAGGGTTCCCTGGATGAGCGTTCCTCCCAGGACTCCTCCCTTCAGGTCCTCCGGTTTGGTACCGGGGGAGTTGATGTCGAACGAACGAGCGACGTGCATCAGAGGCGATGCCTTGGCGTCCCTCTTGATCTTGGCCACGATGTTATCCTCGATGGCCTGGATCAGCATGTCGATGTTCACACCGCGGTTGGCGGATATGGGGATGATCGGAGCGTTCTCAGCGATCGTTCCCTTGACGAACTCCTTTATCTGTTTGTAGTTCTCGATGGCCTGTTCCCTGGTGACGATGTCGATCTTGTTCTGGACGATGATGATCTTGTCGATACCGATGATCGACAGGGCCATCAGATGCTCCTTGGTCTGGGGCTGGGGGCACCTCTCGTTGGCTGCAACGAGCAGAAGCGCTCCGTCCATGAGGGCGGCTCCCGACAGCATTGTCGCCATCAGGGTCTCGTGCCCGGGAGCGTCCACAAAGGACACCGCTCTGAGATACTCTGCATCTGCACCGCAGTTCTTGCACTTCTTTGTCGTACCGTACGCTGCGGCGCCCTGGCACTCAGGACACTTGTAGAATGCTACGTCTGCGTACCCGAGACGGATGGAGATTCCTCTCTTCAACTCTTCAGAATGACGGTCGGTCCATTCTCCGGAGAGGGCCTTGGTAAGGGTTGTCTTACCGTGGTCGACGTGACCGATCATCCCGATGTTGATCTCGGGCTGCTTTGGGACTTTCATCAGTTCTCCGCGGGTGCCTCGGGGTTGAGACACTCCTCGATGGACTTGGGTCCGTACTCTTCGATGACGGCGTTGATCTGGACGATCTCTGCGGAGATTGTGTTTCCGCGGATTGCGGTCCTCTTCCTCTCTCCGTCGTACCTCTCGTGGAATCCCTTTCCGTCGGAGAGCAGGAGCTTTATCCTCTTGTTTCCGGGGAGGTCCTTCCTCATGGGGGTACCGTTGGAGTCGGATCCGCCGGTGATCTTGATCTTGTACTCGGGGAGACCAAAGAAGACTCCGTCGACTGTCTCTCCGATGGCGATTCCGATCAGAGAGTTCGCGTGGTGACCGGAGACAGCCACATTGTAGGACTTCCCGGTTTTCTTGTCGTTAACAACAGCTTTGAATTCTGCCATTTGAACACCTGTATTAGGCGTGTAATAAAGAATGCTTTATAAAGATTGTTGAAGAATGAATATAGTTGAGATGACTGGGCGTGCCCAGCCTTGGTGTTCAAGAAGATTCTACCTTAACTCTGACATCTTCACGGTATTCTTCTGGAAAACCGGTTCTTTTGAATGCTTCATCGAAGGAAACTGATTCCTGCTTCATTATATTGCCAACGTTGATAGCAAGAATCCCTACCGTCTTGTTCCTTTCTTCTTTTATGCCTTCAGCTCTGCCTTCAGCTCTGCCTTCTGCCAAACCCTGCTCTTTTCCGAGACGGGCCATATACTTCTTGTAATCTTCATCAAGATTAACCATAAGTTCCTCTACCTCGTCGAATATAGATTCGTCTAAATCGATTTTATAATCTTCCCTGATGCGTCTGGTCCTCTCTTCTTTGCCGATTTCCTTTGAAAAGACGGTATTCAACAACCCTACTGTAGTTACTCTCTTATCGCCTAGCTTTCCCAAATAAACCAAAACAACCTCTGCATAGTCACAAGATTTGATGTCTACTGATGATTCAAACCCCTCGTCATATCTTCCTATCATCCTATGCCTAATGATTGAATTGCACATATCCTTCGGAGAATCCATTACAAACCAAATTGAGTAAACTTTACTCAGTTGAGAATAATCATCCCCTACCTCTGCCTTCTGATCGCTCAAGCTTCTGCCAAGATAATACATGGCTCTTGCCTCCAAGGGATATCCAGGACTAGGATCGAGTTGAGCTTCCAGATTGACAATTACTTTGATTTCATTCTCTCCGGGTATAACAACATCATAGACCAGATCTCTGTATATCGGACCGTTGACTTTTGAGAATGACTCCGAATTCCTCATCCTTATCTTCTTCTCTTTAGTTAAGTCCAAACATGACATGATAAATTCAGGATCTTTTCCCTTGAGTTCTTCTACTAGCTCTCCAAGAATGTTGGATGTCAACACACCGTCAGACATAATATTCTTGAACGGTTGGTCATAATATGGTTCGGTCCTATTCTCTCTCTTAACGATTTTCTTTGTCAAGAAATATCACCGATTGCCTACGCGGTCTTTATCAATATAAAGGGCCCATACTGCGGTCAACAATCAAATTAACCAAACGGTTAAATACGACGCTACTATAGTGTGGCGTGCTAACACGTAGCACGGTGACAGAAATGTACGGAAAGAACATCAGGATCGAGAGGATAATGGACAGAGCGAGCGGGAACGCTGTAATAGTCCCAATGGACCACGGGATCAGCGTTGGCCCCATCGCCGGACTGACGGATATGAAAACCACGGTCAACGATGTGGTAGAAGGCGGAGCGACCGCTGTCCTCATGCACAAGGGAATAGTCCCTCTCGGACACAGGACATCGGGTCACGATGTCGGTCTCATCCTGCACCTTTCCGCGTCCACAGACATCGGTGTCAATTCCAACAACAAGGTACTGGTCGCCACTGTGGAAGAAGCACTCGCCATGGGTGCCGATGCCGTTTCCATACACATCAACGTCGGTGCTGAGTGCGAGCCCCAGATGCTATCCGACATGGGAATGGTCTCCAGGAAGTGCCGCCAGTGGGGAATGCCTCTGATCGCTATGACATACCCCCGCGGACCCAAGATCAAGGACTCGTTCGACCCGCAGGCCATAGCTCATGCGGCAAGGGTCGCGACGGAATTGGGTGCTGACCTCGTCAAATGCAGCTACACCGGTGACATCGACACGTTCAGAGAGGTCGTGAAAGGGACCGTGGTCCCTGTCGTGATCGCCGGAGGACCCAAGATGGATTCCGACCTGGATGTGCTGAACATGGTCCACGACTCCCTCGAAGCGGGAGGACACGGTGTGTCCATGGGAAGGAACATCTTCCAGCACAAGAACGTGCGCGGAATGATGAGCGCCGTATCGGACATCGTCCTGCACGGTGCTACCGTGGAGGAAGCCCAGAAGCATCTCAGGTAAAACAATAAAAATACCCGGGTGCCGCACCGCGGCATCCGGTAATCCGTTTACGGCCTGAAGGCCGCTCATTTCTTCTTTTCGCGGTGGTGCTTCTTCAGATCTGATTAGAACAGGTTCTTCATGTTGAACCAGAACCCGCTCTCCTTCTCGAACGATCCATCCTCCGGGACGGAGTCGTCATCATCGATCAAGGCCCCGCCGAAGACCAGCAATGGATATCCGTCATGGTCCTGCACATCACACTGGATACCGTAGACGGTCTCCACGTTCTCCTTGGTCATGACCTCCTGAGGGGTACCGACCTTGTAAACCACTCCGGGCCTTGCCAGCATGATCACCTTGTGGGCGTACTTTGCTGTGATGTTGAGATCGTGACTGATCGTCAGAACTGCGACCCCCTTCTTCTCAGCGAATGCTCTCAGAAGCTCGATCACGTACACCTGGTATTTGATATCCAGATTGGCCGTGGGCTCATCGAGGATCAGTACAGGCGTCTCCTGCACGATACCTCTGGCGATGGATACTTTCTGGTGCTGTCCTGCGGACAGCGCGTTGAAGTTCCTGTTCGCAAGATTCCTGATGCGTAGCAGCTTCATCGCACGGTAGACCATCTCCAGATCCACCTTCTCGGAACCCCACCTGCGGTGGTTGTACCTTCCGACCATGATTGTGTCCAATACGGACATGGCGAATGCCTCGTTGGTCGATACAGGAACATAACCAATGTACTTGGAGATCTCTGCGTGAGACATCTCCATGATATCGGTGCCGTCTATGGTGACCGTTCCCGAAGTGGGCACTAGGATCTTGTTCACGCACTTGACCAGAGTGGATTTTCCTACTCCGTTCGGTCCGAGGATGCAATACAGTCCCGGCTCGTCTATCTTCAGGCTGATGTTCTGGATGATGGGGTGGTCCTCAGTGTATCCGAACGTTACATTGTCCAATACTATCTCCGTCATGGTCACCACATCTTCTTCTTTGATCCAAGCAGCAGCGCGAGGAACACAGGTCCACCGATGAACGACATGATGACTCCGACCTGGATGACCTCCGGGAACAGGATGATCCTTCCTACGGCGTCAGCTATGATCATCAGCATACCTCCGAACACTCCGGCGGCAGGGATCAGGAACTTGTTGTCCGATCCTATGAACAGTCTAGTGATATGGGGCGCGACCAATCCGACGAATCCGATCAGTCCGGTGAATGCAACGACGGCCGCGGATACGACTCCTACCAAGATAAGGCACCAGATACGCATCCTGTCAGCATTGATTCCCATCGCCTTGGCGCTCTCGTCACCAGTAGCGAGAACGTTGAGCTTTCCGGAGATCAGCATACTGATGATGACACCTATCACCACGACCACTATCAGAACGGGGAGCTGCTCCCATGCAAGGAGGTCGAGCGTACCGACCTGCCAATTGTAGATGGCCTGCATGGTCTGCGA
This sequence comes from Candidatus Methanomethylophilaceae archaeon, assembly GCA_045588265.1. Taxonomy (GTDB): domain Archaea; phylum Thermoplasmatota; class Thermoplasmata; order Methanomassiliicoccales; family Methanomethylophilaceae; genus Methanoprimaticola. The sequence goes on from JAZNDX010000008.1 coordinate 7,547, forward strand.
GTTGGTCGACATCATCATCATCGTTGTGACTGCGTTGAAGATGTACATGATACCGATTCCGGCCATGACCATGGTCGTGGCGGATGCATCCTTCATCTTCGTGATTCCGATCATGATGGCCACGGGCACCAATGCGAAGATGAATGCTCCGATAGCACCGTACCATGAACCGAGGGCACCGCCGAAGACCGTCAGTGTGACTGTCGCTCCGAGGGATGCTCCTGACGATACTCCTGTGGTGTATGGGTCGGCCAAGGGGTTCTTCAGGGTGTTCTGCATCACGACTCCGCAGACTGCGAGTCCAACTCCTGCGAATATTCCTCCGATCACACGTGGCATACGGAGATCCCATATGACGAAATCCACGGATGTATCGCTGATGTTTCCCGTCAGATGGTTCCAGATGGTCTGGTAGGCCTCCACGAATGATATCTGGACGCTTCCGATGGTCACGGTGTATCCCGCAACGAAAATGATGGCTACGAAACAGGCTATGACGAAGACGTACTTCTTCATGCGGTTGCGCATGTATGTCTGGATCGTGACGCCCAGACCTGAATCTCCTGCTACGGGCTCATCCCAACTGTCCACTGCATCGACGACGGATTTGCTGAGAAGCTTGTCGTCGGACAGGTTGAATTCTCTCATTAGAAATCACCTCTTCAAAAGAGGTAAGACCCCTCCGGAGAGGAGGGGTCATGGTTTGTCTCAGGCGATTTCTTCCTGGGTGAGGGGCAAGAGACTGGTCACGGTGGTAACATCGGTACCGGAGATCGCAGTGAACTTGTCGAAGTACTCCTGGATGTAGGCAAGTCCCTCGGCCTCGCTGAAGAGGTCGGGCCAGATCTGTGCTCCGAGGTAGATCAGTCCGGAGATTCCGGGGAGTGTTCCGTACACCTCATAGGAGATGGAGTAGCACTGGCCGTCCTTGTATGCCTTGCTCTCCTTCAGGTAGTCCAGCTTCTCGTGCACCAGTGCCTTATACTCATCAAGGGTGTAGTCCTCCATGAACGGTCCCCATGTACTGAAGATGATGACATCGGGGTTGATTGCGAGGATGTTCTCGACGCTGGTCTGGATGTAACCGTCTCCCTGAGGCTCCATTGCGCTGTACAGCGGGAGCTTCTCGCAGGTCACGACATCTCCGTAGAGTTCAGGGTCGGTTCCCCTGATGTCGACGTACCATCCGGGCTCATAGGGGTCGCAGTAGACGAGCAGATAGGACTTCTTTGTCTGAGACTCGGTAGCCTTCTCGACTGCCTTCTCGATCTCTGTGGAGACTTCCTCAAGGTACTTGATGTACTGCTTGGTGTTCTCCTGCTTGTTCATCATGGCTCCGAGGGTGATGACGGAGTTGGACCAGTTGAGTCCGTTGTGCTCCCTGTTCTCGGGAAGGAGAACGGGGGAGATTCCTGCTTTCCTGAGCTTCTCGATGGTCTCTGTGGTCAGAGCGTTGGTGTCTCCGAGTGCGACCTTGACGTTGGCGTTGATGAGCCTCTCGACGTCGTAGGCGTACTTCTGGGTTCCACCCTGTGCCTCGATCCTCTCGGCTGCGCCGGGGAACATGTCCTCTCTCAAATTCTCAACGAAACTGTCGGGACGGGACATGTATACGACATCGTCGTAGAATCCGACGATCTGTCCGATCCAGAGCGAGGAGTCGTAAGGTACTGCGAAGTTACCTGCAAGAGGGAAGGGGACACTGCTGATCTCGAGATTCCAATCCAGATAGTACATCGTGGCCTTCTCTCCGTTGAGGAATTTCTTCAAAAGTGTGATGTCGTCGTTGTTGACTGTTCCGTCGGTGTTGACATCGGCGTAGGGGTATGTCTTGAGACTCCAGGACATGCCTCCGTTGACCATCTTCTCGAGCATGGTCAGATCGGACTTGTCCAGATAGTTGTCATTGTTGACGTTTCCGAAAACGAGGAGTCTGTTTGTATCGTCGTCCGTGATGTATTCGGGCTTGTCAGACGATCCTCCGTTGTTCATGAGAACGAATGAGCAACTGCGGCGATTGCCACTACGGCAACGACCACGATTGCTATGAGTATCTTCTTATCCATGATTAAAACCTCATTTAATTGGATGTATTCTCCAATAGTAAGTATTAATAGTTGATAATATTAAAAAATTAGTACAACTTAAATTGACTATTTTAATCAGCCAGACAGTTGGCTAAACATTGTTAGAATGCCCTGTAATGCATCGGTCAAATCGCCTGATTTATGGAGAAAAAGTACGGGAAATCACATTCCCCAGAAAGGCTCGTCCTTCCTCTTGATGGCGATGGTCTCCTCCAAGGTCATCTTCTCGTCCTCGGTGAGATCCATCTCCTTCAGCGGCTTGATGGCTGATCCGATAAGGTCCACGTAGATGACGTCCTCCTCGTTAATCTGCCTGCCGGCGGTGACTCCGTCGATACCGACTGCGACCTCCTCGCCCTGCTTGGCCTCCTTAAGAGTCTCCTCTCCTGTGTGGATCGACTTTATCTTTCCGCAGTCGCGCCCGTCGGGGCCGATGAGGTTCTCTCCAGGTCTGATCCTTCCCGCAAGCACCCTGACACCGACGATGGCCGGTTTATTGGCGCGGAATATGCAGTTGGGCAGGATCTTGAACTTGGCAGGGAACGAGAACTCTGCTCTCTTGTCTCCCTCTGCCTGACGTTTGGTCTCGTCCACCCATTCGATGTAATCCTCGATGAGCTTGTAGACAATCTGGTTCGTGAGAACCTTGAGTTCAGGGTGCAGGGCGAGCTCCGCCTCCGCATCCTTTGAAAGTGTCGAATTGAATCCCAGAAGAACACAGTTCTTCTTATCGCCGTATGCCGCCTCGACGATGTCCCTGCGTGTGATCTCTCCCACGCCGTACTTCCTGATGGGGATATTGTTGGCCTTGGCCTCAAAGGCAAGCGCCTCCAGCGAACCTACCGCATCTGCTTTGATGGAGATACCGTTCTCGGTGGTCTCGATCTTGACGGTGGACTCCTCCTGGAGCGTCTTGATCGCGGGATCCTTCTCGTTCTTGACGACCAGCATAGGGGCGCCTGCGATGACGCCCTCCACATTCTGGCAGGAGATCTTGACTCCCGCCGCCGCATGCAGCACGGGAACGGAATCGAACCTGTCCCTGGGGTCGCGGATCTCATCCAGCGGTTTGGGTTTGAGGATCGCCTTGACCTTGGTCACGACGGGTGCTCCCCTGGTTCCGAGAGCGACCATATCTCCTTTCTTGATGGTACCTGAATAGAGGATCATGTCCAGGGTCTTTCCGAGTCCCTTCTCTTCCTTGATCTCCAGGATGGTTCCCTTTCCGGGACCCTCTCCCTTCTCCAGCTGGGATTCCAGGAAGCGCTGGGCCAGTCCGATGAGGACCAGCAACAGGTCGGGCACTCCCTCGCCCTCCTTAGCGGAGATGGGGACCAATGCCACGTTCTTCGTGAAATCGTCAATCCTGTCGTACCTGTCCGCGTAGATGCCTTGCTCCGAGAGCTGGGCGATGACTGTGTAGAGCTTGTCGTTGAACACCTCTATGGTGTGGGCCTGCTGCTGCTTCTCCGACAGTATGAAGGGCCTTCCCTCCTCGGAGATCCATCCCTCGATGGTGTCGACCTTGTTCAGGGCTATGACGAACGGGGTCTTGTACTGCCTCAGGATCCTGATGGATTCGATGGTCTGGGGCATGATGCCTTCCCTGATGTCTATGACCAGGACGGCGATGTCCGCAAGGGAACCTCCCCTTGCGCGGAGCGTTATGAAAGAATGATGTCCGGGGGTGTCTATGAACAACAATCCGGGAACACCGAACTTCTTGTTCCCGATGAGCTGGTTGCACACCTTGTAGATGTGCTCGATGGGGACCTCGGTAGCACCGATGTGCTGCGTTATGGCGCCTGCCTCGCGGGCCTGCACCGAAGTTCCCCTGATCCTGTCCAAAAGCTTTGTCTTACCATGGTCCACGTGACCAAGAACGCTCACAACCGGTTGTCTTATCGCCATAGCCACCACAATCCATGTAATCCAAATCTAGCTGACACTTTTTTAAAGTGTCGTTAATCAGCGTACCGCTGAAAGGGGTGTGACCCCTCCTTCCGGAGGGGAATGAGTTTGATTCTACTGTGCTCACTCGTAGATCCACTTGTCCACGGTCCTGTCGTATGTGACAAGCTCCTCGGGCTTGAAGAAGATGGAGATCTCCCTCTTAGCGGACTCTACTGAATCCGATCCGTGGATGATGTTGCATCCGGTCACCATTGCGTAATCGCCGCGGATGGTTCCGGGTGCGGACTCGATCGGCTTGGTCTTGCCCATCATGTTCCTGCAGATCTGGACTGCATCCTCTCCCTCGAGGACCATCGCCATGACGGGTCCGGAGGTGATGTAGTTGATCAGCGAGGGGAAGAAGGGCTTGTCCTTGTGCTCCCCGTAGTGCTTCTCAGCGACGTCCTTGGGGATGACCATGAACTTGAGACCGACGATCTTCAGTCCTTTCTTCTCGAAGCGTGAGAGGATCTCCCCGCAGAGTCCGCGCTGGACTCCGTCGGGCTTCACCATGAGGTAGGTCTGCTCCATAGCCATGGAACTCACTCCTTCTTCTCAGCTGCCTTGAGCCTGGCCGCCTTCTCTTTGGCTGCCTTCTCGGTCCACTCGGTGGTACGAGCGACCCTCTTCAGCTCGATCATGTTCTTGTAGCACTTGTTGGTGTCGAAGAAGAGGATGGATCCGTCCTTCTTGACGAACATCTTGCCGGTACCGGGCTCGATGGGGGCTCCGCAGAAGGAGCATCTCCTGGATGTGTCTACCATCGAAATCACCTCATACCCAGTTTCCTGGCTTCTCTGGATGTCTCCCTCAGCATGAGGATGTCACCCATTCTGACAGGACCCATGATGTTCCTTGTAATGATCCTTCCCTTGTCACGTCCATCGAGGACACGGACCTTGACCTGAGTGGCTTCTCCGGTCATTCCGGTCCTTCCGATGATCTCGACGACCTCAGAAGGGATGCTGTCAGTGTCGACCATTCAGCTCACCTCAGTTCTTGAGGGCTGCGGTTGCCTGAGCGATCTCATCACAAAGTGCTTTTCCCTTTCCGACGTCCATGATGGCGACGGATGCTGCGGGCTTGTTGAGTCCGATGGCGGCTCCAAGCTCGACCTTGCTGGGGACGTACACGTAGGGAACGTTCCTCTCGTCACAGAGAGCGGGCATGTGGGCCAGGATCTCTGGGGGCTCGACGTCGACGGCCATGATGACCATTGCTGCGGTTCCGCGCTCGACGGCCTTTGTGACCTCGTTTGTTCCCTTCTTGATCTTACCGCCGTCGCGAGCTGCCTCAGCGAGAGCGTATGCCTTGTCGGAGAGCTCCTTGGGAGTCTCGAATTTAACAAATACAGACATTTCAATTACCTCTTTCCGGCGCACAAAGGCGCCATCATTATTCATCGGCTCTGTAAGAGCATCCCTGCTATCTTATTATCATATAAAAGGGTGAGTGCTCCGAAAATAAGGAATGACTCATCTGTGCTTCGGCAGATACCTCGTGCTCCTCGAACCGCCGATCTTCTCGATCCTTCCATCCCCCATCATGTTGGCCAGCACCCGCTCCACGGTTGATTCGGACAATGATGGGAATAAGCTGCAAAGATCCCTCTTGGACATCGGTATGACCGTCCTCTCCATGAATTGCTCCAAACCCCCCGATTTGACATGCGCCCTGATCTCCGATGCCATCGCCAGATTCATCTCCCTGTAGCAGAGGAACAGCTGGGTCAGGAAATACGAGATGAACGGCATGTAATCGTTGGCGTTGTCGAACCACCCGTCCTGAGATTCCTCCAAGGCCTCATAGTAGTCCCTCTTGCTGTTGTTGATCTTGGACTCCATGGAGACGTATCTGCATACCTCGTATCCTTCCTTGCACAGGAGCAATGTTGTCAGGAGACGGGACATGCGTCCGTTCCCGTCTGCGAAAGGATGGATCATAAGGAAATCGTCGATGAAGCAGGGGATCAGCAGAAGATTGCTGATGTCCGTATCGTCCCTGGCCTCGCGGAACGCCCAGATGAGCTGCTGGAGATTGTCCTCGACCTCTGCTGCCGGGACGAGCTCATGGACCTTGTTTATCCTCCCCGATGGGTCCCTCTCGACTATCGCGTTGTCCTTCGTCTTGAATCCTAAGTATGCGTTGGGGTTCTGACCCATCAGTACTGAATAGATCTCCAATATCGAATCGATGCTTATGTCGATGCTTTCGTGATCCTGATGTATGAGCCTCAGCGCATCGCGGTATCCAGCTATCTCTTCCTCATTGTGCCCTTTGGGAGCGGTGTTTCCTGAGATGATGCCTGCCAAGCGGGTCTCGTCCGTATAGATGCCTTCAATGGCATTGGAATCGGCCACGGACATTATCATGGCACGCAATTCCAGAGCATCACGGACGGTCTCATCCAAAACGTTAGGTGTATCCATGGATGCGTCTATGCGTTCTATATTCCCTACTCTCCCCATGGTATCTGAATCCACCTTGGAGCCCTTGAGGAAACTGTAGTCATAGACGTGCATACCTATGTCTTTCGTTATTAATATATAAATTTTACTATTATTCTGCATCATTTACAATTGCAAATAGGGCAGAAACGCTGATTCCCGATACGCCTTCGAATGCAATGTTCGAGTTGTATGTGATACACCTATAGAAAAAAAGATGCCCCCTTACGGGGGCTGAAAAGTTTCAGTTCACGTAGTCGAGCCACGCATCGTACTTGGAATCCTTTCCGGTGGTGATCTCGATGAACTTCTTGTGGATCTCCGTTGCCACCTTGCCGACCTTTCCGTCCCCGATGACCCTTCCGTCGATCATGGTGACGGGTCCGATCTCGGCTGCGGTTCCGGTCATCCAGACCTCATCTGCTGAGATGAGCTCGGATCTGGAGATCTCCTTTTCGATTACGGTGTAGCCCATGTCCCTGGCGACCTTGATGATGGAGTCCCTGGTGATTCCCTCGAGGATGCTCTCCGAGACCGAAGGGGTGTAGATGACTCCCTTGCGGTAGATGAAGATGTTCTCTCCGGTACACTCAGCGACGTGTCCGCAGGAGTTGAGCATCACTGCTTCATCAGCTCCCTGACGGATGGCCTCCCTCTTGGCGAGGGTGGATGTGACGTAGGTTCCGTTCACCTTCGCTCCAGCTGGGGAACAGAGGTTGTCGGGCCTGTGCCAGGATGACGTGATGAGCTTGGCTCCGGCGCTTGCGCCCTCGCCGAGGTAGGATCCCATGTAGACACAGCAGATGGACAGAGAGGAGGGCACCTTTGTGGGGTTGAGTCCGACCTCCTCTCCTGAGAGGAAGACGGTGGGCTTGATGTAGTCGGTGGTGAAACCGAGCTTCGCGTTCTCCCTGATGATTTCCTTGTGTGCCTCGATGATGTCCTCGGCGGTCATGAGCTGGCCGTTGACCTTGGGCTCGATGCCCATGATCTTGCATCCGTCCATGAGTCTCTTGATGTGGTCCTTAAGCCTGAACACGGCGGGTCCCTTAGGGGTGCTGTAGACCCTGATACCCTCGAAGATACCTGTACCGTAGTTGAGCGCGTGACAGAGGACGTGCACCTTGGCATCCTCCCAGTTGACGATGTTTCCGTCGAGCCAAATCTTCTTTGCTTTCTCCATAATGACACCTTTGGATTGTCAAATGCGGGGCCGATTGGCCTCCGCTCAATGATGGTGCGACTGTCGCGCGACTATAAACGGTTATGGTCAGGATGAGAGGATGTCCTTGACCTCTTCCACGAACCTCTCCGATCTATCTTTGGCGACATCGGGGTACATGGATTCGGAGTAGATCCTGAACTTTGGTTCCGTTCCTGAGGGGCGGAGCAGGACCCATCCGTCGTCGTATGATATCTTCAGTCCGTCGGTAGTGTCCAGCTTCTCTGCGGAGTGGCCGGTGGCCATCTGGACCAGGAGCTGAGATTTCTTGTCGTCCGGACAATAAACGGTGGATTTGATGGTGCAATATTTGGGAAGCTTATCGACCTGAGCCTGAACGGAGCCGTTCTTCGCGACGAACTCCATCATCCTAGCGGCTGCCATCGCACCGTCACGGCAGAACTGGTGGTCGGCGAGTATTATGCCGCCGTTATCCTCTCCTCCGATAGGGGCTCCGGTCTCGATCATCTTCCTTGCAACTATGGGAGAGCCTACGGCGGTGCGGATCGTCTCTCCTCCGGCCTCTCTGACGGCATCCTCCACCATGTTGGATAGGGCTACCGTGGAGACCAGCTGCTTGTTCTTGCTGATCTTGACATAGAGGATCGATAAAAGTGCTAGTCCGATATCTCCTGGAAGGTAGGTACCTGTATCGGAGACGAAGACGACACGGTCGGCATCCCCGTCGTGAGCGATTCCGAGGTCGGCATGGATCCCCTTGACTGTCTCCTTCAGTTCGGAAAGGTTCTCCTCAACTGGTTCGCTGTAGTGTCCGGGGAACATACCGTCTGGCTCGCCGTTCAGGACGACTGCGGAGACTCCCAGTTTTTCTAAGAGAAGAGGTGAGGTGTGGACGGATGCGCCGTTGGCGCAGTCCAGGACTATCTTGAGGTCGGCCTTTCTTATTGCTTCGACATCGACCTTGGATACGATGGCATCGATGTACCTCTCACCGGCATCTTCCACGCGGGACATACTGCCAACCTTCTGCCATTCAACGGTCTGAAGGTCCATATCATAGGCATCTTCGATGGCGGATTCCTCCTCGTGGGAGCATTCGGTACCATCGCCAGAGACGCATTTGATTCCGTTGAACTCTGGCGGATTGTGGGATGCGGTTATCATGACTCCAGCAGTGACATTGTCGTGTGTCTTGACGAAGTACTGGAGTGCAGGTGTAGGGACCATTCCAAGATCGATGACGTCCACTCCCATGGACATGATTCCTGCAGAGACGACGGAGGTGATCATCGGCGAGGAGACGCGTGTGTCCATAGCTATCGCGATAGGTCCGGGGCCGAGGACGTAGGCGATGGCCCTTCCCACTTTCATGGACAGTTCACAGCTGAGGTAGTCGTTGGCGACTCCGCGTATCCCGTTCGTGCCGAACATCTTCATTTGAATCGTGCCTCCATATGATACCAAGTATAACTGATTGATTGGAATAATTCAACCCAAAACCGTAGTTCTCCCCTAGAATCAGCATTTATTGGGTGCATTTATTCATCCAAACAGCACACCTCATCGAACAATAATCCTATGTTCGTTCCAGAGGCTGCACCTAGCCTTAATTCAATATCATCCAGTTCTCTCGGCACTCTTTTGAGAGCAGATTCTTGTTTATCGTATAGCAGATGCCAATAATCGTTGTCTTTCGAATAATCTGGGATGTATTTCTTCAGCAGGTCGACGGCCTCATCAGGCGTACTGAATGACGGGACATTTTCCATGAAATGGTAGAGAAAGAATACCTCGAAACATGGATTGGAAAGTATAGCCTCTATCTTGCTCCTGCGAGCCGTTTCTATGGCCTTCATCAGTTTTTGCTTTGAATTATAGTCTACATCTATCACGCAGAACAATCTATCGCCCCTTTTCGTGGATAGCCCCCTGTTGGATGCTTCTTTCTTGCAATGGTTCACTATACTGAGTGCGTCCTTCCTCGGAGATTCCACAACATGAACTACAAACCCCGCATCCCTCCTCTTTAGATGGGACAAGTACTTTTTCTCTGTCAGTCCCTCGGTGATTATCAGGACCGTCGGGAGGGGATAGGTCATTTCATCAGCCTCTCAGGCTCAATAAACGGCGTACCTCCCAATGAACCATTTAGATATGCCTTGCGAATATCTAGATCATTACGAATCTTCAGCTCTCTGAGGTTCGTCAAAGAGGATGCTGACGTCTTGTAATCCCTGGAGACTATCCATACCTGATCGCGACGTACTGCCGATTGGTCCAGTAGTTCTGCGTCATGGGTATTGAATATCAATTGAGCGTTCTTCCTGTTCTCCTCGGGATCGTTGAAGAGGCCCACGATCCATTTGCTCAAATCTGTGTGGAAACTTAGATCCATCTCGTCGATGACTATCGTGGTTCCTCTCGTTAAAGCATCGATGACCGGCCCGATGACTGCCAAGAAACGAATTGTACCCTTGGACTCCATTATCAGTGGCAATGGAGTATCGGTTCCAGCCACGGTATGTTGTACCATGTAGTTGTGTAACTTTATCGGCACGGCCGAGGAATTCACGTTAATTAACTGAGGAGTGTCACTGAGGCCTGTGATTCCAAAATCAGCTATCTTCAATGCTCTCAATATATGCTCTCTGAATCCCAAATCGTTCTGAATCATGTTGAATAAGATATCAAGACTCTGATCGACGTTGTAATCCACCATCGGAAGAAGCTTATCGGAGAACCACTCCATCGCTGCTTTGCACTCAGGATCATTGAACTGGGATGCGAATGAAAGGTAAAGCTTCTTGGTATCCATTCTCTTAGAAATGTCACTCCTCAATTTGACATCTGAATGGAACTTGTACTCCGACTCCTTCCTCTCGAAGATAACTTTCTTCTTTCTATTAGGATAAGTGTAAAGATGCTCCTCACAAATCCTATCACTGAGGTAGCTGAACCCATATATGAAACGAACTCCATTATTAATGAACTCCATTTCAAATGAGGATGGCCTGGACAGGCATTTGGGATCGAATGCGAATGGCGCATGGCTGAACTTCTGATTCTGGTTGTAGGAATTGGACATCAAAATGAAGTCCCTCATCAGATGGATAGCACCCACTATAGTAGTCTTTCCAGAAGCGTTGGAACCGTACAAACCTGCGGTCTTTAGAACTTTTATATTCTCAAGATCGAGCATTGATAGATTCTGTGGGTGGCGTTTGTCGGCTGTAGCCTTCATGCTCAATGTGACCTTGTCCTTGAAACATCTGTAATTCTCAACGGAGAATGAGAGCAACATAATCATGATAATTAGGTATCACAATATAATATTTGTGAAAATTTCACAAAATATCTAATATGTTCTCATTTTTGTCAGTTTTTCTTTTATTATTCAGAGAATTATAATTGATCATGATTAAGAGTTTTTTTCTTAATATGATATGTTTTGTTATTTTTTTTACAATAATCAACAACAGTTTTTACACAATTATTATAAAAATTCTGATAGTCAGGAAACTTAGAAACAAGCGAATTATAATTCAACCTTCCAAAAACAAAATGATCGACAAATGACACAGATTGCAAAAGTCTGTCTAAATCTTGTTGCATTATATTTGGAGTTGGGTATGGTTCGATACTTACCCATGTTTTGAATCCTTCATCATGGGCTTGCTCCAAAGCAGCTATTCTTTCAGTAACCGATGCAGCCCCAGGCTCATATTGTTTACAAAAATGAGAATGGTAATGTGATACTTTTTAGTTGATATTTTATATTTATACTCCCATATCGTTTATGATGATCAAGATGGGAGAAAGAGGGCCTAAACAGAAGTTCTTGGAGATCTCGTGCCCGAACGAGGAATGCAGGAATTTCGGCAGACTCGG
>JAZNDX010000009.1:0-14113 GCA_045588265.1 Candidatus Methanomethylophilaceae archaeon
CTGCCGAAATTCCTGCATTCCTCGTTCGGGCACGAGATCTCCAAGAACTTCTGTTTAGGCCCTCTTTCTCCCATCTTGATCATCATAAACGATATGGGAGTATAAATATAAAATATCAACTAAAAAGTATCACATTACCAATTGTAATAATTTGCATAAAAAATTCCGTTAAATCCCGTGTCTGACACTTACGTGACCTTTGACCTAGCATTTGCTGGATCCATGTCGATCGACCCATCGAAATCACGTTCTCAGTTAGCTCTCCGAAGCCATCGGAACGAGTCTGGGGACGTCTGACCCGGTTCTTTTGGGACCGGAATCGACGTCCGTTCTCCGAAAATTGCCCTCAATATCGGTCCGAAGTTGCTCCACACGCGTCTTTTCTCACCGTTCCTCTTCACGAAAACGGTAACTGAGAATGAGGTCAGCTCCTCGCATATCGATTCCGCCGTCTTGGACCTGAACAGAGGATACAGGAAACGGATCATGGAGGTGTACAAGGAAAGGGCAGTGCGGAGAAGCTGTTCTCATCGAGAACAGCTATCCCACTGACAGTCACCAGCGGGATAGCTGCCGTCATCAAATGGTTTCAGAATAGTTGAAAATTGCGCAACGGCGTGAACCATTCTCTGAGGTTGTACTTCAGTTCGAAGATCATTACTTCCAGGTACTTGCGTGCCGTGTCTGTGAAGCCCGTCGCTAAATCATCTACCGGCTCTTTATCTTGACCGTCACCGGCTGTCACCGCTTTAGCGACACTGCCATCGATTTCGAACAGATGTCCGCCGATCTGATTGCCTATCAACCATCTTCCATCTGTATCATACCATTCTCTTATATCGAACGATCTGCTGAACAGACCATCGATTATCATGGCATTCGATGGTAGATACAAAGACTTCAGAGGAACTCCATTGAAAGCATAGCTGTAGATCACTTCAACAGAATCTCCGATGACTATGCTTTCAAGACTGGTACAGTCCATGAATGCTGCCTGTTCTATTGTCTTAACGGATCCTCCGATGATGACATCATACAATTTTTTACAGCCTTTGAACGCAGATGTTTCAATGACCTCTACATCCTCTCCTATGACAACGGATTCGATGTCCGTTCCGCTGAACATACCTGTCGGGACGTTCGTTATGCCATCGCCGATCACGACCTTCTTGATGTCGTAAACTCCAGCGGATTTCCAGATATTCTTAGTGAATAATATCCTGCCGTCCTCATCATTGGGGTTCTTGGAAAGGGTAAGAGAGCCATCTTGGATCTTCCAGTCTATGTTCATTATGGTCCCCGAGGTCGGATATTCGAACTCGACAGGGACCATTTTATCCGCGTAATCGCTCCATCCCGGCGCGGCCTTATAGGCTTCCAAAGAACTTGCAGGAACATTTATCTGAGTAAGGTAGTAGTTGCCGGTGAACACTTCTGTTCCTATTTTCGGCGGGATCTTAGGCATCACCGTGACACTTTTCAGTTCATTGGCAAAAAAAGCCCTGTTACCGATCTCGGTGACATTCATCGGAATAGTAAGATCCTCAATTATACTGTACCAAAATGTCCTATCACCGATCGTGGTTAGAGTGTTCGGGAGAGAGACATCCCTCAAGCCCATTCCTTCAGAATTATGATTGTTACAGCCGGTCCAACTGAATGAATCGCTTGATAAAGATGTCACACCCTCTTTGACATAGACCCTTATCAGATCTGCGCGCCCGGGGTATTGAGAATCATACTCTAACCCCCACCAAAAATTATCGGAGTGTGCCATGACTCCCATTTCATACCCTGGAGCAGGATTCTTCGACGGAAAGACATCGATTGTTCCGTTATTGTACACCCAATCTACGCCGCCCAATTGACCCGAGAGATGCAAATCGGCATCCAAGTCTTGATTGTCATCATAGATCACCACTGCGGATACCATCACTACACCAACTATGAACAGCGATGCGATGGCAATTTTATCTCTATTATGATTCATGATATCACTCTTACCACATTGACGGACACATTCAGGCCGTCCTAGAGTCTCTGCCGAAGCCGAACTCCTAATGTATATTAAATAAGCAAAGACCTAAGAATAAAAAGTTTGTTAGCAGTTTATCAGAATCTGTAGTAAACCTCGATTGTGCTGTGTTCTAATAATTAATTCAATTCTCTGGCATCTGTAAGTTATATCCGGGACCCTCCGTCCTGATCAGATGGCTTTCCTGGATGGCCGTTGATGTGGCTACGGCACACAAGACGGTTGCAGTGTATGTGAACTCTACGTACGGCAATGTGAACGGGAGTAGGGACAGGAGCAGCCCTGTAGCCTTGTTCATCAACGTATGTCTCACGATGAACTTCTTGAAGAGCATGTATCCCGAGAGTGGATTTATCAATGACAATAAATTGAGAGGGCCGGCGGATTGACCTGTCAGCCCCCTATCGAATCTCGCACCCAGCGAAGATGGAGAAAATGTTCATAACAGTCGAGGTCAGGCACCGCAGCCGTTCAGTCATACCATATACCAATTGAGAGCTTGAGTATCAGGAAGAGGGGCTCCTCTCCTTGTCCCTTAATCCCATCCCTACAACGAATGCAAGCAGCGCGATGATCATCGCGATGAAGAATGCATGTTTAAAACCGGGTATGAGATCGACCGCGGGAACGGTCACGATGAATGCCATGAACACTGCGTTGAGTATCGCGACACCCGTAGAACTTCCCGCCTGCCTGAACGTGTTCGTTATTCCCGACAGCTGTCCGTTCTGACCCTCGGATATGTACTCGAACGACAGGTTCGTGCAGGCCACCATGGCCATTCCAATCCCCGCACCCATCACGAACAGCGAGAGCAGGATCCATCCCAGTCCAGTACCGTCATTGTACAGCATCATCATGTAGAATCCGGCGGCACAGACCAGTGCACCAGCGACTATGAACCTTTTGTTCTTCCCCGTACGGTCCGCGAGTCTTCCGACGATGGGTCCCATGACCATCATTCCTATAGAATTCGCGATGAGGATGAAACCGTATTCCATGGTCTCGTAACCCTGCACGAACTGCAGGTAGTAAGGCAGCAGGAGATAGCTTCCTGCCATCGCCATGAACAGCATCATAGTGACCGTCACGCTCCTCAGAATCATAGGGTTCCTGATGAGGTTCAGATTGACAAGAGGATCCTTCGTCCTCTGCTCCCACCAGAACACCAATCCCGCTGCGATCATCATGACGAATATGAGTGCGATTCCGAACTCCGAAGTCCATCCGATATCGGGTCCCTTGTTGAGGTAGTAGATGAGCGAGAAGAGCATCACGAAAAGCAGTGCGACACCGACGTAATCCAACTTGCTTCCCGCGTTCTCGAGGTTCTCTTTTACATGCATGTACCTGAAGCAGAGGAACAGGCAGAGCAGTCCGATCGGGACGTTGATGAAGAAGATGTACGACCAATGGAAAGTGGTGAGGATTCCACCTATCGCAGGACCGAATGCGGTACCTGCGGAAGCGGCCAAAGTGACCGCTCCGATCGACGATCCTCTGATCTCTTTCGGAAGGTACGAGGACACCATCGCGAGCGACATCGCGGTGACCATTCCGGCACCCAATCCCTGCACCGCACGCAGTAAGATAATTGCGTTCAATCCCAACCTCGGGAAGAACCCGCAGAGACCTATCATGAGCGACGATGCCGCGAACACTCCGACACCCGTCATGAAGACCTTCTTGTACCCCTTGTTCGAACCGAGCTTCGACCACAGCAGTATGAAGCAGCAGAGCATCAGCGTGTAGATCAGGAGCACCCATGAGATGTTCGACGTATCATGTCCGGCTTCCAATAATTCTTCGGCCATTGTAGGCAGCGCCACGGAAACGATGGTGGCGTCGAGAGCCGTCATGAACGTCCCTAGGACCAGGGCGAAAAGGATGATCTTCGTGTTCGGTTGACCTTCCGTCATGAACGGGAAAACATTATAGCACGATATAAAACAAGATAATGTACAACTGTTCAGGTATCAATCATAATCTCGTCAGTGCATAGTGCTTCCATTCATAATTCGACATTTCGGAGTCGGCTTCATGGAGTTTGTTCTTCCACATATCGACCTTTTCCATACAGCCCTTATTCTCGTATATGCCGATCAGTCTGCACATGGCTCTCATATCCCCTCTTTCTGCTGCTTCGGTATAGTATCCAATAGCGATAGCGAGATTATCTTCATTATCACATTTGGCGAATATGTCTCCCAGCGCCAGCAGTGAAGGGACGTATCCTTCTCTACCGCTTCTCTTCAGGCGGTTCTATCCGAATTCTTGATCAAAGGAATCTTCCGGATGATAGTATTGGATGATGCCCATCAGATACTGTCCTTCCAGAGGGTTCCATCCGTCTAATGATTTCTTGATCAGATCCCTCCCTACGATACGTTTCCCTGAAAGGACATACTCCAAGGCTAGGTATCTGAAGGCGCATACGTCGAGTTTCGATGCTTCCCAATACAACAATCTTGCCTTGGACAGGTCATAGTAATGATAGAATTCCGATGAGCAGATCTCCGCTAGCTTTACCATTGATTGGAAGCACCCTCTTTTCGATTCCGACTCCAGTTTTTCAACCGTGTCGTCGATGCTTTCGCCATCATCCGACCAAAATACTCTCTCGAGGGCATCTTCAGCAAATCTGCAACCGTTCAGGGCGGACTCTGCA
Source organism: Candidatus Methanomethylophilaceae archaeon (assembly GCA_045588265.1). Classification (GTDB taxonomy): domain Archaea; phylum Thermoplasmatota; class Thermoplasmata; order Methanomassiliicoccales; family Methanomethylophilaceae; genus Methanoprimaticola. The sequence goes on from JAZNDX010000009.1 coordinate 4,704, forward strand.
TACCAATATACCATCTTTGTGCATGAGATGCGGTTCTCTTCATAGTATGCACCCATACGATATTGATAGTAGGCATCGCCAGACACTGCCTTCTTATGTATTTCGATGATAGCGGGATCTGTATCGCTGCCCAACAGTTCGCTATCGAAGCCGATGAGTTCTTCGAAATAGGAGATGCTTCTGCGGAACTCGACCTCCGTTATCTTTGCCTCCGGCTGAGGTTTCTTTTTCAGAATGATGGGGTGGTCGGGGATCCTTCTTTTAGGAATCCCTAGGTCCACACGTCTGCGGTGTCTTGCTTTTTGCTTTTTTCTAACATTCTGCGGCGATATCTGAGCCTGTTTCTCTCTGCGCGATTCTTTTTTCGGAATTCCGTTGTGTTTGCGATATTCATTGTTATGGACTCTGATCACGATGGAGTCGAACTCCCATCCTAGCACTTCCGCACATCTGGAGGCGGATTGGATGCTGTGATGATTATGTCCGCAATCCTTCTGCAAGGATCTATTGTATGCACGGTAATTCCATCTGCGATCCATGGTATCGTTCCAAGAGTTCTACGTATGTGCCAGCATTACTATTATCAATTTGATGCATAGTCTAATATACTGCATACGCTATACTTAAGTATAGTGTAAAAAGGACCATGGATGAAGAGAAGATCGCCATCGGAATACATAGGATCGAGAATAAGGGGCTCTATTACACGATGTCAATGGTTCAGGGAAGATACAGGGTACCTATCCTATACTGCCTGTCGCTGAACGGATCTATGAGATACAACGAGCTGAAAAGGATGATCGATCCCGTGACATTTAGGTCACTAGCATTGACCCTAAAATCATTGGAGGATGATGGTTTGATCATTCGGAAAGATTACAATCAAAAGCCCCCGAGGGTTGAATACTATCTATCGGAAAAGGGCGAATCCATGGTTCCGTTGCTGAACAATTTCGTCGAATGGGGCGAGGACAACATAGGCTGACCCTAAACTCTCTGTATCGTTTGACACCAAGTCAAATGGGAGAGAATAACCAATGGTAGAATCAGTACCGGGCCTGGTCAAGATGACTGCGCCTGCCCTCAAGCATTACCTCACCAATAGATATGAGGAGTTTGCGCTGTCGGAAAAGGCCGAGAAAGAATTATTCGACAAGATAGAAGCGATCGTCAAAGAACTGCCCGAATGTGATAGTTACGATCATCTGAGGGCTATGTGGATAAAGGTCCCCAGAGGGACCATCGAAGATTTCGATGATTACGAGTATTACGAGGAAGAGGGGATTCCCTATGAGGAATTTGAAGAGATATGGGAATCGAATTACCCTGATGAATACAACTGGTATGTTGTTAGATGTGCGGATGCCGGACAGTATGGCAGATGGATAAGCATCGATCAGACTGCCTTCACTCCGGATAGAGGCGATGATTATCCGCATGCCTGGTGCCATATACCTTTGCTGGAGTGGCTAGTTACCGCGGTAAGGCAGCGTGTGGATGAGATAAAGGCAGGAACTTATGAGAGGGACGTATTGGAGAATCTCCCCCTGAAGTATCGTAGAGGGATCATGAGAAGAACGGATCTGTGGGAAAGTGGATACATCACCAAGGAAAGGGATCTGGACGGACTGACCGCTGAGCAGATCTCCAAGTTCGAGGAGATGGTCAATGCGGGAATCGAGGATGTTCCTGTAGAGAGGATCCCTGAGATGACCGTGAATGAATACCTTGAGATGTGCAAGTTTTGCTATCGCGCCCGCGGGGATGGAAGCGGGGAATCCGATTTGTTCAGACAGCGGCATCATTTTGAGTGCTGGGCCTTGAACCCTTTAGAGGAAAAGGATCATGATGACCCGGATGCATACTACAAATGGCTTACCGGCAACTGTGACGGACATGCTTGGGAGATACGCGGCGGACACAGTTTTTCCAGAATGTCGCTGCATACCTGCTTTGACGGGGGAGGGTACTATTACATCCTTAACGGAAGCTGGGATCGCGGAGATTTCGTTCGCATAGCGATAGCGCTGTACGAGGAAGGGGTGCCGGTATGTGTCGATGAGGCCAAGAAAGTGCTGAGGATGCTGAAGGGCGAAGATTGGGTAGGTGTCACGACATTCAAAGAGTGGCCCGCCTATTGCAACGGGAATTATTCTGATTATGATGTTCTCGATTGCATCGGGTACAGCGAAGAGTTGATCGATGCAGCGGGTGAGAAGATCGAGTGGTTCCCTGTTAAGACATTCTATCCTCTGAAGAATGCGAGGAACGAATGATCAGAGAATCCGTCTCAGTTTCCTGAACTGCCAAACGGCCAGTATGTTCATCATTACGCCGCTGATAGAGTAGACTATCACCATGATGTAGATGATGCCGTCGAATGGATCGACGCCGAGAAGACCGTATGCGCTCAGGGCGTAGAGCGCCATCCTCACCGATCCCCAGAACAGGTCGAAGTACATCGGGACCTTCGCCTTTTTCATCGCCTGCAGCAGTGCGGCACCCACTCCTCTAAGCGCAAGGAAAGGCAGCATAATCGCGGACAATCCGAGACACCAAACGAGCTTCGGCATCATCTCCTTCATGCTCGGTTCGTAGGCCATTATCGACATCAGAGGCTCGGCGAAAACGATGATGAAGATCATCGCCGCGACAGAGAATGCTGCGGTCAGTTTGAAGCAGTACTTGTACGCCGTCCACATCTTCTCCGTGTCGCTCTGGCCATAGGCCGCTGAACCCACGGGGATGAGGCTGTTCTCGAACGCTCTGCCGGGGAGATTGAACAGCGTGATGAACCTCCACGGATAGTTGTAAAGAAGCACTGCAGCGGTGCCTCCCGCGACGACGAAGAATATCCTTTGAATGAAGGTCATCGCACTTGCGATGAGCTCGTTCACGGTCCTCGAACCTCCCACCGCCATGAGCTCTTTCATGATGGAGCCGTCGATCCTGAAATCGGTGCGCTTGAGGTGCAATACGGTCTTCTTTCTCGCATACCATGACAGCCCGACGATCAGCGAGATGAGCGATGCGAGACCGGTCGCCAATCCCGCACCCATTATCCCCATGTCGAATGTGTAGATCAAGATGGGGTCCAATATCATGTTGAACGCAGCGGCGGAGATCTGTATGATGGTGGACTTCCTCGCGGCACCTTCTCCTCTTAGCGTTCCTCCTAGAATAAGCAGGCAGATCAACGGCGTCGACATGAGGATGAGGGGCAGCATGTAATCCCAACATTCCCTCCTTATGCTGTCCACCCCGAGCAGGTCCATGGCCGGATCCAGTCCGAAAAAGAGGATCACGGATGCCATGATTGACATCAAAATCCCCAGGGTGAACGCGTTCGCGGCGAGTTTTTCGGCCATGCCGTTATCGCCCTTTCCGACACGGAATGCGACGGTCGTCGTAGCCCCGACGGATATCCCTATTCCCGCGCTCATCAGCAATACGTAGAAGGGAACTACGGTCGATATGGCGGATGCGGACTGAGTGCCCAGACCCGATATCCAAAAAGTGTCGATGAACTGATTCGCTTCGATGATCGCAAATGCTATCAAAAACGGAAGGAACATGCTGCGGACGGCCTTCCTGGGCTCCCCCAGCATGGTCTCCAGCTCTTGACGGTCCGATCTCAGCAACTGTACCGTACCGATCGCCTCTCATGATTTCATAGTTTGAACCATCTGGCGTATTCTTTCTTTTCCATGCAGTCGAGAAGTTGCAGTCTTAGCTTGGTGAGATCGTCGTGGTATCTCTCGTACTTCTTGTTCTCGGATACGCTGAGCAATCCCTCGGATATGCCGTTGCATATGGCGATGGCCTCGTTGTCCAGGTCGGCGGCGAACATGACTTTCACGAAGCTGTACCTCTCCTTGAGGTTGGGCCCGGCCGAAGGGACCAGGTCGTCGTCATCCTCATCATCGTAGTACGCGCTCTCGACGTCGAACCTCGTGTTCTCTATCGCACGCTCCACTTCATACTCGTAATCGGAGCTACGCTTAGCTATCTCGGCGAAGGCGTTGCGGATACAATCCTTGAACTCTTCCTCTGTAAGGCGGCTGCTCATATCCTCTATCAAACCGGCGACGAACATGTCGGCCATGTCCCTGTTGATGAACTCGAAGAGCAGTTCCTTGTCCATGCTGGCGTGATGGCCTTCCGATAAGTAATTCTTTCGGGTTTTCAGATATAAAAGTTATAACTTCTATAAAATTAATGTAAAAGTTAAAACTTCTATATGCTAATCTATATCTATTCAAAGGTGCATCACTAACCGATGGCCAGACTTATCGGGAGAGGGGCGGAGATCAGGGAACTCAACAGAGCGTTCGCCGATCCTGAAACCAAGACCGTTGCCGTCTGGGGCAGACGCCGCGTAGGGAAGACCGCATTGGTCCGCGAGTTCTGCCGGGACAAGACGCACATCATCCTTACTGCCGTCGAAGGCTCTTTTGAAGGGTCACTCCGGTCGTTCGACCGGTCTTTGGACGCCTTCACAGGGACCGAGGGGAACGGTTCGAAGAGCCTTGGGGATGTGCTCGAGCGCATTATGAGCATCTTCGCCGGAGGAGAACGTCTGGTCATCGTTTTCGACGATTACTCCCTGCTTAGCGTTGCAGATAAGGCATCCGATGCTAGCCTACGGAAGTTCATCGACATCGGGCTGAAGGGGATGAAAGCGCTACTCATCGTATGCGGATCCTCCGGAAAGGCCATGAGGAATATCCTCCAGAACAAGTCCTCGCCGCTGTACGGAAGCTTCCAGGCAAAGCTGCCTGTGGAGCCTCTGCGTTACGGGGAATGCCGGGCATTCCATCCCTATCTCTCCGAGCAGAACCTCCTGAGGATATACTCCATCGCCGGGGGCATCCCATACTATCATCAGATGATGTGGGGGAACGACATAGAGGAATGTATCAAGAACTCCCTGGTCGGACCCGGGGCCCCCCTTCTGGAGGAGGTCAGGCGCATGGCCGCGGTCGACATGCAACCTGCGGACACAAACATGAGGATCCTCAGGGCGATATCCGAAGGTCACGCCACCGGCAGGGAGATAGCCGACATTACAGGACAGACCACCACGGCATGCTATCAGAACCTCAGCAACTTGGAGATGTTGGGCATCGTATCGCAGATCAATCCGATGTGCGGGGCGAACAAGAAGGAGAAGATCTACCGCATATCGAACGGGCTTGTCCGCGTCTATAATGATATTATTATCCCTAATATGACGGCAGTCACCGATCCCGATAGGGACGTGGGCTACAAGGCCATGCTCCATCCGCTCATAGACTTCTACGGGTCCGCATTCGAGACCATGTGCAGGCAGTATGTCGCCGACAATTACAGATGTACGGAAATGGGTTCCTGGTGGGAGAAGAGGTTGGAAAAAGATCCAATTATTGACATTGTGGCACATTGCAGGGACGGCGGCAACGAATTCCATCTTGTATGCGAATGCAGGTTCGGCAACGAGGAGACCGGAATGAGGGAATTGGAAAGGCTAGTGGAAGCATCGGATAGGATGGAAGGGTGCTACAACAGGAGATACTGCCTGTTCTCGCGTGCCGGATTCACGAGCGATCTCCGGGCGTATGCAGAGAACAACGGCATCGACCTGGTGGACCTCCGCAGGATGTACAGCATGGGATGACAAACGGTCTTTCAGCTACTTTCCGAGGCTGCCCCATCCTTCATGTTCCTGACGGACAGCGTCAGTATAGCTCCAAGAGCGGCCATAACTATGCACACCATGCAGCAGAAGCGGAATCCGGTTCCTAGCCCCTGCGAGATCGCTACGTCGACGAATATGTCGAATATGGACACTCCCAGCGATGCGCCCAGGAAGGAGATCATGGTTCCGAAGGTTGCTGCCTCGTCCTTGAGAGGTCCGGGCATATGCCTGATAAGTCTGACGTAATGGGCGGTCTCGTAGATCGCATAGGCTGTTCCCAGCGTCAGCAGTGTGAGGACGAGTATGACGGACCCCCAGCTCTCCTCCATGAAGATGAACAGCAGGCTGAACGCTGCCGATAATATGCACCCTAAGGTCAGGACGTTCCTGCATCCTTTCGTTTCGCAGATCCTTCCGACTGGAATGGAGATGAAGACGACTGACACGGATATGATGGCATAGAACACTCCGCTTTCGAAGGCGCTCATACCCCAACCGATCTCCAGATAGTAGGGGATAAGGAACAGCATCCCCTCTATGAGCATGACGGCCAGCAGCATCGATGTGGACAATATTCTGAATTCCTTGTTGGCCAGGATGGAATGGCTGATGATCCCATTGTCCCCGTGTGCCCTTATGTGCAGCACAAGCAGGCAGCCGCTCATCACACAGACAGCAGCGTAGGCGATGACAATGAGGCCTCCGTCGACGACATCCTCGAAGAACATCAGCATCGATACTACGAATATCACTGAGAGCAGCATTCCCTTGATATCGAAATGCGCCCTTCCGCTCCGGGTGTTCTTGGGGACGTATCTGATCGACAGGATGAGGGCGGCTATACAGATAGGCACGTTCACAAGGAAGATGTACTGCCAGCCGATCTCGCCGGTCAGCCATCCGCCCAGTATCGGTGCGAGAATCATCGAAACCCCTGCACCGGTGAGCATGGCCCCGGTCACACGTCCCTGCATATCCTCCGGGAACATCGTGACGATCAGGATGGGCAGGGTCGCGGCACACAGGACCGCACCTATCCCCTCAATGACCCTGAACGCTATGAGCACCCAGTAGTTGAAATCCGAGAAGAAGCACATCACCGTTCCGACGATGAATATGCTGAGGCCGACGATCAGCATGTTCCTGGCATGACCGCGCTTGGCCAGCTTCGAGAGCGGGATGAGCATGGCGCATAGGATCAGGTCATACCCCATCACAAGCCAAGATCCGTCCGAGACCCCTACTTCGAAGAACAAAGAGACCGCCGGCCCCGCTATGAATATGATGGTGGAATCCATGTAGTCCATGAATGTGACCAGGCAGATGACCAGGATGAGCGGGATGTAGCGATTCATCGCTTTTGAAGCCTCTGTAGACCGTCAGAATTTGTTAACTAATAACGGTTTCTGGTTGGTTTTCCAGTTATAGATTATGATGGATGACCTTCAGTTTTTCCGCAACAGCACAATCGTGTCGCACGTCGTATTCTTAATCTAACAAACGCATATCAGATATGTTTAAGGTGATTGTGATGTCAAAGACACTGGTCGCATTCTTCTCAAGGGCGGATGAGAACTACTTCGGCGGAAGCTACAGATATGTCGATGTGGGGAACACCGAGATAGCGGTGAAGAAGATCGCGGACATGATCGATGCGGACATGTTCAAGATCGAGATGAAGAAACCCTACTCCAAAGAATATGACAAATGCATCGATGAGGCCAAGAGGGATCTGAACAGCAAGGCGAGGCCGGAGATCAACGACTTCCCTTATGACATGTCCGCATACGACACGGTGATCCTGGGCTATCCCAACTATTGGGGTACCGTTCCTATGGCGGTGCTGACCTTCCTCGATGGCTATGACCTCTCGGGAAAGATGATCCTGCCCCTGTGTACTAACGAGGGTAGCGGCATGGGGCGCAGCGAGAAGGACATCTCCGCAGCATGTCCTAATTCGACTGTCGCTGATGGCCTCCCCATCAACGGAAGCCGTGTCGCCGACAGCGGAAACAGTATCCGCAAATGGCTGGAATCAAACAAGCTTCTTTAAAAATAGAAAGGGGGCAAATCCCCCTTATTTTTTCAAATGTGCCAGATTATTGAAATCTGATTGTTTTCAAGATACTACGTCGCCCATCTTCGCCCTGTGCATCCTGACCATCACCAAACGTGCAGCAGGCTGGGCTATGAGCATCTCAACCCAGAATGCGATGCAGAAGTTCCTCGGCCATATCAGGGGCCAGTTCTCGGCGAGCTCCACGACATCGATGGGGGTCCCGCCCAAGAGGAATCCGATGGTCTCTCCCACAAGCCCGCCCAGGAATGTGAGGATTACGGACATCAGCAGCACACATGCGATCAGGTTGAAGCAGAGGTATGCGTTGGAGCTGTCGTTCGGCCCGATGTATCTGTGGACTATCTTCTTAGCCGTCCATCCCACTATCGTGTTCGCCAGCGTGAATGCGACGAGGAACATCACGGGCCAGATGACTATGTAGTTGGCCACAAAATCCCCGAAGGTCTCCAAAGTGTATCCCATATTGTCGTAGACGTTGTATCCGCCTATGATAAGTGAGGAAAGGCCTGCTATGACGCATCCATAGATGATCCCTTCCCTAGCATTCCACGGTAATCTGTATTCTTGCATATCGTTGCCTCGGCAGGATCTGCTGTTTCCGCCGAAGCTTACGATTGTTACGCAGATTCCTTGGAACAGGCGAATGTGAGGTCGGTTATAAGTCTTCCTTCCTTAGATTACGTGTGCATTGAGGAAACCCTCGGTTTAGTGTCAGAATTGATGATTTAACAGAACTATCTAAGAACCTAAAGCACCTGGACCGAAAGTGGAAAAGGGATGTCTGGATAGGTAGTTTTTCGATTGCACTTTCGGAGGCCCCCTTCGTAGCTTCTTATACTAATCCCTCGGTGTATTCCATGGAGGCATTCCATGGACAGGACAATGAGGACCTTGGTCGTAAGATTATATCCCAACAGGGAGCAGGAGCGTCAGCTCAGCGACTGCCTGTTCGTTTGCCATGATCTATACAACAACCTCCTTGAACACTGCATACGGATTCATAAGGACGGCGGGAAGCACCCTTCAGCATACGATCTGGAGAAACTTCTGCCTGACATGAAGAAGGAAGAACCGAAGCTGAAGACAGTATATTCACAGGTTCTCTGCGACGTCTGTTTCCGTCTGAGCAGGGCGTTCGACGGATTCTTCAGACGCGTGAAGGAGGATCCCGAGCATGCCGGCTTCCCCAGATTCAGGTCCTGGAAGAGGTACGATTCGTTCACCTATCCGCAAAAGGGGTTCAAGCTGTCTCCTAATCATATCAGGCTGAGCCCATGGAAGACGGATGTGAGGATCAGGGGATACCGCAGGATCGGCGGCACCGTGAGGACGTGCACCATCATAAGGAAGGGAGCGGGACCCAATTACCGCTGGGAGGCTGCGCTGACATTCGAGATGGATTCCAAGGGTGGCGGAAGGGCCGTACAGACCTTCATCGAACCGACCAGGCCCATAGGCATAGACCTAGGTCTTAAGAACATGGTGGTGACATCGGATGGTGCAACCTATCCCAACAGGAAGAACTACATACAAGCGGAAAGACAGGTATCGAAGATTCTCAGGAAGATGGCCAAGTACGAGAAGGGCTCGAAGGAAGGGAAAGGTACCGCCAGAGACTGTTCCATGCCTTCGAGAGACTGAACAACGTCAACA
>JAZNDX010000010.1:0-97028 GCA_045588265.1 Candidatus Methanomethylophilaceae archaeon
TGGAGGTCGTCGGACGAATCGGTGGCCACCGTGGACCACGGAGTGGTAACGGCAGTGAACGAAGGCACCGCATCCATCTCTGCTTCTGACACCCACGGGAACAGGAACAGCACCGTCACGGTGACCGTAAGTCCCTCCTCCGGGAAGAGCGTCGAGGAAACAATCCAGACATCGGAAGGAGGCTCGGTCACCCTGGTCTACGAGAAGGACACCATGACTCCCTCGGGTCCGATAACCATCGACATAGGGACATCGCACAGCGTGACCGATGACCAGGCCGCCATCGTCGTCCCGTTCATCGAGAGGATAACAGAAGCGGGATCGGTCCCGGACGTAGTGATACGGACGGATTCCCGCGTGCTCGTACCCGCGGCCGTGATCTCTGCGATGGCTGAGGGGCACGGTACCCTGACCGCGATCGAAGGGGATGTCACGCTTCAATTCCCGTGGGAGGTGCTGGAGGACATCGGATACGGAGAGGATCTGGAGTTCGTAGTCATACCCGTGGAGATATCCGAGGAGCCCGACATCGTCATTCCTGACCTCCCTAACGTCAGAGCCTACGAGATATACATCCTGGAAGGCGAGGAGAGGGTCACGGTCACCTTCCCCAAGGAGGTCACTGTCATCATCGACTACGCCATGAAGGAAGGGTGGACGCCAGACAGGCTCTCCGTTTGGTATCTGGATGCCGATCCGATACAATCGATGGATTTCAGATACGTAGAAGACGAGGGCGTGCTCTTCGGAGTCTCGCACTTCAGCCACTATGCGGTCAGCTACGACGACGGCAGTCCGTCGACCGGCGGAGACCATTGCATCTGGTTCTGGATCATACTGGTCGCGATGATCCTGATCGCACTGTTCCTGCTGTGGTTCTTCCTCGCCAGGAGATTCACGGTCACCTTGGATCTCGGGGACGGGAAGATGGACATGATACCCGACGGATGGGAAGCAGATTCCGATTCCGTCCTGGTGCGCAGGTTCAGATACAACGGCAGGCTCGAGATGCCGCCAATATCTCTCGGTGACGGCCATGCTATCCAGCGCTGGACCCCCGAACCGGAAGAGAGGGTGAAGGATTCCGTCACATATACCGCCGTCATCGGTGAAAGGGAAGGCTTGGCTCCCGCGGAAGAGCCCCATGAGGAATGATACGCTCTCCCGCCTGGATTCCGGCGGGACCCTCACCGTATTGTCCCTTCTGATGGACGGGCCCCAGGAGGGCATGCCCTTCGAAGGAGACGAAACGGAAAGGGCGGTCCGCGAACTGCAGGAGATCGGACTGATACGGGCGGCCGGCAACGATGAGTGCGGAAGGATGCTGTACGGTCTCACCGGCAAAGGGAGGGCTGTCGGATTGAAGGTCTTGGAGCTTGACTGCACCCTTGGCGATGGCCGAAGACAGTCTGTATTCGAAGATTCCTGAACTCTGCAAGCCGCAAGGATGCATGAACACAATCCCCCGAACGCGCCGATCCGGAGAATGCGCGCGGGAAGGGGACCCCTCCCCAGGGAGGGATGAAGGTACATCGCGGCCGGCATTCCGCATGTATACAGGGGAGGCAGTCACGATATCGCCCCTGTCCTGAATGCCTAGGGGCGCCCCCCGCCCCCTATCCGCCCGGAAGGACGGACGGGTCCCGGAGACCCCCCGATTCCGGGACCCGATACCCGGAGTCAAGGCAGAGCGTCGCCGGTCCAGGGGGATCAAAGTCCACCCGTCTGTGATATCCAATGGGTGGACGAAAGGGAGGGGCCTCTCATAGAGGCCCAAGTCCCGCCCTGTCCGGCTGACGCTGATACCATAGGCTTTCATCTTCGGATAGAAACATTCAATCCAGACAGGGAATCACCGATACCGACTGTCTACTGAACAGCAGGGCGAAGAAGACTATTGCATCGCTGATGCGTCAGACCTTTCCACATATTCCTTACGCGAGACCATCTGACCAAGTCCTTAGAATGATTGATGATCGGATTATGTCCTAGATCATCTCTCTCGATAGCCTAGATCTAATGGTGCGCTGCTCATCGGAGGCAGACCCTACATGCATCGAGCGAAGGAGATCATTATGTAGCAAGAATCATCGGAATGATACCGGATACGGCCTGATCCGAAGAATGATGAGGTCCGGAACATGGATACCGCTCGATTCGCTTCCGAGATGTCGCCATCCTGCTCATTTTTCGGGGCACCTCTCACCCCTTCACTCATCGCGAGGGGCAATATTGTGTCCTGCGTCTCACTTATTCTGCTTGAAAGTTTGTCTTTGTTCGCCGCGTCCGCATAATCCCCTCGCTCCCAGCTCCGTTCCGGGGTTCAAGAGGCCCCTAAGAAAAAAGGAGTTGAACAAGATGGTGACATCTGAAGAACTGAACATGACCTTCCAGAAGGTCGGAAACGATTTCGGATTGGAGAATGTGAGCGCAGAGTTCTCGCCCTTCAGAGACCTCAAATTGAAATGGATCCGCTCGTGCGACTTCGCGAACTTCAGCGTCTCCGATTATCTCGAGGAGGCACCGATCGAGGTCATCGAAGGCATCGCGAGAACGATATTCTCGAAGATCCGCGCCGAGGAGGAAACGGATTACCCCGAATGCGTCAAGGATTGGTTGAAATCCGATGAGTTCAGGGAGCTGAATCAGGAGAAATACATCGAGAGGATCAGGACCATCGGCGATATTGAAAATGCAGATGATATCAGACTGTGGGATGCCTACCACAGATTGGTGGATGCCGGACTCATCGAGGAGATCGACGGACTGAAGCTGTTCTGGTCCAAGGGCGAATCCGTTTCGAAAGCAGGTCAGAGCTCATGCCTGATGAGGGTCGTGATCATGAACAGAAGATTCCTCAGGGATGATGTACCCAACGGGGTCTTTGATTACTGTCTCCTGTATGAGATCGCCAACATCAAGACCGACTTCGGTATAGATGTTCTCGAGAGGAAGAAGGAGATCACGGACATCATGTCCAGATGTCCAGGCGGGGAGATTGTAAAGAAGTGGCTGGACCAGGTCATGATGGAGATCTGATGAAACAGGGGTCGGAAGACCCTATTCAAACAATAAATCTGAACAGGGCCGTTCCACAGAAGATGGGTCCAGACGATTCATACAGACGATTTCACCAGTGAATTTCGATCATCTGAGGTCGGCCTTAATTTTCTGAGAATGTTGTCATTCCTTCGGTTAAAAATGGGATACGTGAAAAAGCATTATATTGCGGGGATCCCGTGCTTTGGGTATGGGGGAAAAGAACGATCCTATAAAAGAGTGCGCCAAGGCGATTCTGGTCCTGGTGTTCATAGTTCCTATCTTTGTCAGGATCATAAGGGATATAGGATTGAACGTAGGCGGTTTACCAGGCAGTATCCTCGATGCGATAGCTAACATAATCTCTCCCGAGACGACCATTATCATCTTGTTGTCCAGCGCCGCTATTTGGTGGATAAAGGAATCGAAGAGTTATGAATGAGTTCATTCGGAGGCCATATTGTCTTTCCGATGTCCAGTCATCATAGATATATGGGGAAATGTGCAGACCTCTGAGGAAGCTTATTTAGACCGACACGTGCCGCAGAGATCCATATGAAGTTTGAATGATGGCCGATATGGTCACGCACCATGCCAACTCACTCGATTTGCAACACTTGCATTGGTGACATATTGGTGACATATTGGTGACATCAGTCGGTGTCCGAAGAATCGTTTGCCATATCATAGAGGATAAGGAACCTCCCTTCACGGGTGGTCCCTGCTCTGCTGATGTATCCCTTCTCGGTCAAAGAAGATAGATGTCTGCGTATCGTCCTAACGGTGACGCCGGTAGACTCGGACATCTGTTTGGCTAAGATGGAAGGGTCCCTGCGGATCAACTCGATTATCCGGATATCTATCCTGTCCGAAAGACCGTCTGGATTCGGAATCTCGGCAACAGCAGGTTCGGAGGTCTTGGATTGCACCAAGGATACGACGAATCTGTCGTTGACCTTGAAGTTTATGTTATACACAAATGGAGGGATAAATGGAGGGATAAATGGAGGACTTACAGCAAACTCTCGTTAACGATCCATTTTCCATTCTTGTTGCTGCCCTTCCTGGATAATACGCCTTTCGATGATAGATTGGATACTCTCTTCTCGACCGTACTGTACGGGATTGATGTGGCCTTCGATATGCCGTTAATCGTGATCGCAGGGTTGCCCAGAATGGATTGCAGGATAGCCCTGTCCTTGGTATCATAACCTGTCCTTTCAATCTCGGATATATCCGATCCTTTACTATCGGATCCGATCGGATAGATGAAGACCTCGAGGCCCTCCGATGTGGAGTTGAATTCCGGTACAGGATTTCCGTTGGATTCGCAGACCTCCAGGACCTTTGTGATCCCCTGGCCCCAATTCTCCACCAATCCGACGGCGTAGAAGACCTCCGAGAGATGCTTGTTCCTGCGAACAGAATCGCGGGAGTGGGTAAGCTTGTACACGTCCCATCCTTCCGGAAGACCGCCGAAACTGAATATCCTCAATCTGTCCGGATACACCCTGACGGTGATCGGCTCCTGCTTGGAGAAGTCCATGTGGACAATCGCATTCACCAGCAGTTCTCTGACAGCATCCTCGGGATAATCATAGATGTAGTACCTGGATGCAGAGCCGTTACCGAATCCGTATCTTGGAGGGATGTATTTGTCATACAATGCCTCTATCACCCTGTCAGGCATGGATATCAACGGTCCGTAGAAACATTCATCCCTGACCAAAAGGTCCTTGGAATCGAAGACACCTATCTTAACATAGGCTCCGGAATTGAATCTCATGGGGTCGTCAGAGAACAGCAGGGCCGCGCCGAGGGAAGGTTCGCCCTCATAAAGAAGATTGAATCTCTTGAGGACTCCTTCGACATCGGATGATCTCACCGTTGATGGTATCCTCTTGACAGACTTGGCCTTCTTGATGAAGTAGTTGATCGCTTTCTTCGAGATGTCGTCCAGAGATATCTTGCACGGCTGGTCCAGCCACTGGAGCCCGTTCTCCTTCAGAAGGATCTTCTTGAGGTCGTCGTTCTCTATCACCTGAGTGGTGTTGCCCACGCGGAGATAGAACTTACCGTCGTAATCTACGATCCTGTCGCCTTTAGGAACATCGACGATTATGCAGTCCTTTCCATCGATGACGACCGCCTTCGTGGTGGAGACTATGTGGAGAGTATTGCGGATGGTGTCCGCCACCTCCTTGGTCTGCTTCCTGATGTTGGGAACACCTATGTACGTGCCGTCGTCCCTGCGTCCGATGATCATGCGCCCTCCGGACGTGTTATGGAACGCCGCTATCGTCTTGAGATACTTGGAAGCCCACGATTCCTTCCATTCGGTGTCGATATTCTCGATATCCATTCCCATCGTCCTCTTCTATGGCGGATGCCTAATTTAATGATTGTTCGGCACGGTACGATCATCGGATTTTGATGCTCATCGCGATCGAGATGGGTCCGAAGGGTATCTGCTGCATATCCGTCGGCTTTCTATCCGACTTCATGGTTTCCAGCAGATCCACCTCAGGCCTCTATTTACAGATCGTCCTGTGATCCCTCCTCCTCCTCCGCATCGATGGGGATGTCTCCGTACAATGCCTTGCGATAGATATCGCCAGGGACCACCGGGTCCTCGCAGATCGGCACGGGCCCGAGCCTCTGGTTCACCAGATGGGCGTAGTACCCATCCAGGCGTGTGTGCATGTTCCTGCATGATACGTCGTGGACATGGGCCGGGGCGTAATCCTCGTAGAGATCCTCGATGCACTTCCCGTGCAACACCTTCGCCGCAGATATCAAAAGGACATCCAGGGTCATGAATGGATCGTTCCCGAGGCTCCTCATGAGCCTCTCCGTCAGTTCATCGGTCATCGAGTCCGCCTTTTTGCGGAAGGCCGGATCGGATACCGGAGGCCTGTCCGCTCCATATGCGTACAGGCCGTCGTTTCTATACATCTTCTCGTATTCTGTCATGATCTGCCGTTTGTTGTTCCGGTACGGTCCCGGAGTGCGGTCCAGACCGCACGGCTTGTTCGTATGTCTGTTCATGTCCGATGGATGTCCGGTCCTGTACAGCATCCGCTGACCTATCATTGACATCCATGAGGGGCTCATCAGCATGAGACCTCTCCGTATGCCGCTTCCTGTCTGCGGATGAACTTCTCGTCCGGCTCGTCGAAGGGCCCGTTCATCACCAGATCGCCGTTGTCAGGGAAGAGCTCCAGCGTTGAGACCGCACAGGGCATCATCCTCGCCACGTCCGACGGTGTCAGGTCCTCCTCCCTCATCTGCTCCTTGTACTTCAGGAAGAAGTTGCGGACGGTCGTGAAATCGTGTGCGAAGCACAGGATCTGATTGTCCTGGATGTATCTGACATAATGTCCCTCCAGGTCCTCGGAGCCCTCGTACACCCTCAGCAGGTGTCCGCATTCCTTGCATATCCTGACCTTATATTGCCTGTGGATGGTGACCACCTTGATCTTATTCCTTGCGACGCCTCCCCAGTATCTGAGTCTGGTGTCCCTGGTGAGCCTGTCCATGGTCCATTGCTCCCAGTCCATCCCCGAGATGTCCCCGACCATGCGGCCCTTTCCCTGCGATAACTGATCGTAATCCCTGTTGGAGTAGCTGGACTTCCCCTTCTTATGGCCGGGGAGCATGTAGTCCACCACGGCCTCCGCCCAATCAACGTCATCCGGATCTTTTTCCACGTAAGCCTGGCCGGTATGCGTCAGGAGATATGCTGCGGTGTACCTGATGGACCTGATCTTCTCCTTGGGGTGTATCTTCTTGATTATCCATCTGGGATGGGTCTCCAGGAACAGCTTGGTGTCCAGCCTGCCGAACTCAAGGATGTGGAAATGGGGTGAGCGGAGCCAGGCGTCGTTCTGCATCCTCCATGGGTGGAAGAAGGTCACGCCGGCCTTGGCGCCGATGGCCTGGAGGTCGTCCTCGATCCATTTGCATACGGCATTGTAATCCTCATAGGTCTGCATGGCGCATTTCATCGCCTCCTGGGGAGGGGATATGACGAAATGTCCTATGTCGCCGACGCGATGGCCGCCTTTCTCGAGGATCCTCTTGTACGCCAGGAGCTGCTTCTCGACCTTTATCGCCCTCTTTATGGCAGTGTCGTTCATGCATTCGGGGCATCTCATGGACCAGCAGTGCCTGCGCTTGCCCTTGCAGTAATGCTCGGGATGTCCCGGGCATGCTGTGTAGACGAGGCTGCCGGACCTGTTGCGGATGAACCCGCAGCCGCATCTCTTCGGCCTCTCCCTGTCATGGCCGGGCATAGCCCAGTGCATGAAATGCTTGCCCGTGTTGGGACGGAATCTCACATGGCTCCCGTCCTTACATGCGAAGTCCCTCTGCCCTTCCATGACCTTCCTGTAGACGTCCCATATCGACGTACCCACTTTCTCTGAAAGTTTAAGGTACTCTATGGCAGGATACGTAGGATCCTGTACGGGGAGGTTCCTGACATAAGAGGTGATGATGTGTTCGGAGAGGGCAGCCTGGATGGCTATCGCTTCACGTTCGGCCTTCTCCATCTTGGAGGCGAGGTATCTTGCCCTCCTGTCCTCCTGCTGCAGATCGTAGCTCTCCAAAGAATCCATGATAATACGTTTCCTGAACTGTTCGTTAGTACGGGGGCAGGCGGCGGGCGCTGGTCCGATGGACCTACGCGCCCAAGCCGCCTTGACCCCCTGTCGCCCGCACCCTCGCTTCGCTAAGGCTAGCTCGGGTGCGCGCCGTCCGCTCACGCGTCCGACGGGCGATCCTCCTCCGTGATGTAGGGGTCAAGGTCCGATACTGCCGATAGGAAGAGGGATGTCCTCCTCTCGGCTTTGGGTCCTGTGAATGGCATCCCCTCCTCGTCGGTATCTGTCGAATCCTCGTCGGGGTCCTCGATGCATTCGATCACATCGAAATCCGGTCCGAATCCGATCTCTTCGGTATCATCCAGCACGATGGACCTCGGAATGAATCCGTTCTTCCTGAGCAGAGGTACGAGCTCATCCGCAACCTCCGCATCGCAGTAGAACGTATCCATCTTCGTGAGGTCGGGGATCGGCCATGGAATGCATCCGGGGTGCTCCCTGAGGATCTGGTGGATCCTGTGCTTGCCCTTGTGCCTGCTCATACCGTCATCTCCTGACAGCGCTGCACCCTGCGCCTGATCTCCTCCGCACATGTTGTCTCCATTGGAAGGTCCAGGCCGTCTATGGCCTCGCCCAATTCCATCAGGAAGCATCCGAGATCCTTCAGGAGGCCAGGGTCGGCGAGGATCCTGTTGTATTTCCCGTTGACAACGAGTGAAATCTTCGGTGTCGGTTTGTTGTATTCTCCGGCATCCCTGTCGAACTGGGATACCATCTTCATCGTGACGGCGACATCTCTCCTGCTGAAGGAGGCTATCTTCGTCTTCTTCGAGTGCTTCGGTTGAAGGACCGAAGGACTGCCTGCATCGGCTTCAATGCTCTGATCGTGTGTCATTTCTGCACCTTCCTACTCTTCTCCGCAGCGTTGCGGAGCTTGTTCTTCGTTCCCAAGGGTATTTAAGGGAAGGTGTAGTTGCCCAAATCGGCCCACGCCTAAGTTATGACCGGAATTTTCGGAAAAATAAGCATTTTTCCGAAGATGCTGGCCTTAAAGGGTGTGAATCCGGGCGGGCCCACTCATTATCGTTTCTGGAGTTGACATCGATGGTCGCTGATCCCGTTTACGTCATGAGGTCTTATGTCTTGGACATGGAAACATACAATCTGGCGGAACAGGCGGGTATGTTCTGCGAGGCTCTGAAAGACGTATGCGACGGCGATTATTCACTTTTCGACGGAATGGAGTTCATCTATTCAGCGGAGGAACCGTATGAGGCGGTGTTCATCTGGGATCTGGGAGACATCCGTGCGAAGCTCACGTTCCTGGGCGATTCAGACAATTCTACCTGGTCTGTCGTGACGCCGACGAAGAGGCTGAGAGGTGCGATAGGCAAAGACCGGGAAGCATCATGCAGGTCGTTTTTGGAAGCTATTTATACTGCGGAAAAAAGTAGTAAGTAAATTCGTGAAAACACTTCTATATAACACCTAGTAAATTTTGTCCATTATCAAAGTTAATATCCAACTGATAATAATTGTTCCATCCATCAGTATTTAAACATAATGGAAAAAGTATAGTTTAACGTTACTAATACTTTTATACATAACGGGCAGATGTTAGATTAGGTGATTCGTATGAACCCATCAGGAAAGAAGGAGGCCGTGGTGATTTGCTGTCTAACCACCGAGGTTGTCAAGGTGGTCGAGCCGGTGAAGTTCTACGAAGCCGCCCGCGTGCACATCATTTCCCATTGTGATACAGGGGAGGGCAGTCCGGATGAGTTGTTCTACAACACCTTCCTGGAGGAGGCGTGTAGACAGATCAAGGCCTGCACAAAGGCCGAAACATTCGTCAACTGCTCTAACATCATGGATTATCAGGAAATGCTCAGGACAATACTCGACATAGTCGCGGAGGAGAGGGCTAGAGATGATGGTTCCATCATCTATGTCAATATCTCTTCCGGTACGCCCGAGTATATCGCAGGTGCGATGCTCGCAGCGATGCAGGACGACGATCTGATAGCATTCAGCGTCAGAACGAAGACCAGGAGTATGGATCTGGATGAAGCGATGAAGGCATATACCGTCGATGGCAAGCCGACGGGCAGAACATCATCCGTGACAGATCCGACTATGGTGATGACATTTGGTCCAGAGGTACCCAACGATAAACATGTTGCATGCTTGGAGGTTTTCAAAGGCCAAGAGATAGACAACAAGCATCTGAATTTCAATGAGATCATTGAAGCTCTGAAAGAGAAAGGAATTTGGGACTACACCCCTGAGGTGAAGAAGACAAGGACTGAGGACTCGCAGAAGGAGCGCATGTTCCTCAGGCGCAACTACATCACACCGATGCTTGACAAGGGTTGGGTGGTGGAGAACCATCAGAAGAGGAACAAGTTCGATATTACGACCAAGGGTGAAGCCATCGTTGCGGTATACGGTAAGGGATGAACATCCCTTGTCTCCTAATACTCAGGGTTTGCTGGGATTCATTAGCGGTAGCTTTTTACCAATGGTCTGACCGATCATATGCTACCGATGAGATCCTTCTGCTCTGAATTGTCCTTATTTGTTTTTGCTACTGAATGATTATCGTCTATCGAATAACGATAGGTATTTGCTTCGAATTGCGCCAGAATACACATATCGATGCATCTCACAACAAACCGAGAAAATGAGAATGGTGCAAGGGACGAGATTTGAACTCGCGGACCACTAAGGACTAGCCCCTCAAGCTAGCGTCGTTGGCCATGCTTGACTACCCTTGCACTCAGTACCCCAGAGATATAGATGTTGTTAATAAAGGTTTCCCGTAGGTCACCTGGACCAATAGGTCCTGGCAGCCTCGCCCATCGCCAGCACGTTCTCGTCCGATGTGGAGATAGGCGTCTCGCATCCGGGGGCCAGTATGAAGCCGCCTTCCTGACCTGCAGCTTCGATGACATCGTAGCATGCCGAGGTGATGGATTCGGGGTTGCCCATCATCATTACCTGCACGGGATCGACGTTACCCATGATTGAGATGTTCCTTCCGGCGGTCTCCTTGGCCTTCGCGGGATCGACGGCATGGTCGAAGCTGAGGCAGTCCGCACCCGTCTGGGGCATCTCCTTCAGGACCTTCAGCGTGTTCCCGCATATGTGGACGAAGGTGTGGACGCTCGAATCCATGTTGTTGACGTCCTTGACGATCTGCGTTATGTAAGGAGCTGAGAACTCATGGAACATGTCCGGGGAAATCAGGTCCTCGGACGATGTGGGGTCGGCCATCCACATGACAGTCGCACCCGCTTCGAGCATGCGGGTCTGCATAGCGGACACGAACGGTGTCGTCTTACTGATGAGCTTCTTGACCATGTCGGGCTCCATCAGCATGCCCATGACCATGTTCTCTACACCCATGATGTATCCGGAGGAGGTTATGGGTCCCCAGGACAGTCCGCATATGTGTAGATCCTCGGGCAGGATCCTAGAGGTCTCCTCTAGGGCATCGACGAACACCTTCTGGAAGTTGGGGCATTCCGATGCCACGTTTGGGTCGAAGAAGGCCAGCTGGTCGATCTGTTCCGCATCCTCTGCGATGGGCTTCAGGATCTGACCGTAGTCATCTTCGGGGAAGCGGACCTGCATGCCGAGGTCCATGAAGGGCACCTGGGAGTCCAGGACGGGCTTGACGAAATCGGATTTCGTCTTCACAGCATGGTCGACCGATACCTTGGCTGATATCTTCGGATCCCATCTGGCCGCATCCACGGTCATGCCGGCGCTACGTGCCGCCGTCGCGAGAACGAAGTTGTTGACGGGAGTCCTATCGGTCTTCTCATGGTTCAAAGCTGCTTCTACACAGTCCCTGTGCCCGGCATCTATCATGAGCCATGAAATCTATTACAAAGTTAAAACTCCTATCATGGCGGAGACTGGTTAAGATGTCAAAGACGGTCTATAATTTCGTTGGTGAACTCCTCGTTGGTGAGGTCTCCGTTCACATCGGGTGTCCTCTTCTTCGCCGCATAAGTGTCGCACAGGGCGTTCATGATGTCGTCGCACTCGTTCTTCAAACCGAAGTTCCTGAGCATTATGGATGCCGAGATTATGGCGGATGTCGGATTCTCGTAACCTTCCTTTATGGTCTCATCGTAGGTAGGTTTGTTGCAGGGCTTGTAGAGGACGTAATCGTTCCCTGCGAAATAGAGTGGTCCGAGATGATCATATCCGGTCAATCCACCGAGGATTCCTGCGACGACCTGGTTGTAGAGGTCGACACAGACGATGCACTGCTCTTCGCCTGGGAATTTTATGGCATGGGCTGCCCAATCCCTGACGTTGATTACCTTCGTCTTGTATATATCGGAAGAAAAGATGGATTCGAAGGATTCCCTGAACATGTCGCTGCTCATCGGGAAGAAGTCGTCCCTGAGCAGACACGAGATCTTTTCCAGTTTCCTGGTCTCCACGTCGCTCAGCGCAAGGGTCATCATCCTGTTGTACGCGTTGTTCTTGACGTATTTGGACAGAGTGACCCCGTCCAGGTCAGGCACCTCCGAGATTTCGGTGTCGACGTTGTTGTTGCTGCTCCATAGGACGACGTCCATGCCGTCCACGCCCAGATCGGGCGAGAGCGTCTTAAAGTATCTTACCCTGGCGAAGAGGTCAAGATGAACGATGAGCGATTCGAGCGGATCTTTTCCGTTATCAGCTGTGTAAGCTGGGCCGCTCATGATAATGTTGCATTCATCCAGGAGGTCCATGGTCTCATGGGGAAGGTACTGCCCCGTACTGTCGAAGGCGGATCTGCCTATCTCGCCGTGGATTATCTCCACTGAATCCGTGACAGCCTTGATAATGCGTTCTGCGGAATGCAGGACGGGAGGTCCTACCCCGTCGCCATCCAGGAACAGTACCTTCTCTGACATCAGAGTCTGTCCACCAGTGATGCGTAGATCATCGGCAGGGTGATGGTTGCATCTCCCTCGACGGTCATCTTCTTCGCTTCAGGCTTGACTTTACCCCAGGAGATGGCCTCTCTGAGCCTGGCTCCTGAAAGGGAACCGTCGTACTCCTCGGCCGTGGTTAGGTATACTGCGTAGTCCAATCCGCCGCGGAACTGGTTCCACCAGATGACGTGGTGCTTGGAGATTCCTCCACCGATCATGAGGGCACCCGTGTTGGTGGCGTGGTTGGTCATCTCGGAGAGCATCTGCTCGTCACCGAAGAGGTCGATCCTGAACTTCCTGTGAGTCTGATAGTACATCCAGAGCTGGCATCCGAAGGATCCGTCTGTGATTCCGGGGACGACGATGGGAATCTGGTTCTTCCATGCCCAGTACATGAGCGAGTTCTCGTCGTTCATCCTCTTTCCGACCTCCCAGATGATCTCGTGGGTGGTCATCGAGTCCTTGCCCTCGAAGATCTCGTCGAACATGGGGAGGATCTCTCCCTCAAGGACCTCTCCGTAGCAGTCGTCAGGAACCAGGACATTACCGAGCCTTGAGATCTCATATTCCTCCCTCAGCTTGGCATCATCCATCATGAAGTCTCCGTGGTAGTAGTGCTCGTAGGTCCTGGAGATGTCATGGTCGAGGCATCCGCAGGTGGTGATGATCAGGTCCACTCTCTTGTTCCTGACCATGTCAACAAGGACACCACGGGTTCCGGTGGCCATGATACATGCAGGGAACGAGAGGATCTTCAGACAGTCCTTGTCCTTTTCCATCCTCTCAAGGATGTCAGTGGCATCGGCCAGCTTCTGTGCTGTGAATCCGCCTGCGCCGCTCATGTATCTCATGAGCTCGTCCACCGTCATTCCTTTCTTGACCTTGATATCCTCAACTTCGATGAGTTCGAGTTCTGCTTCCTTCGACATTTTATCGTCTCTTGTAGGACGGCTAGTGGGATGATGATTAAAAGGGTATTGCTTTGAAGGGCGCTGTCTTATCCTTTATAGGTACCCGTTTTTATCTCGTGTACTTATATATGAGGACGATATCACTCGAATCAACCAAAAGATAGGGGTTATGAAATGATAGTCGATATTTTCGCTACAGAGAATCTGCTATTCATGATCCCGGTTGCGACAATTATCGCATTGATCTTCGCAGCATACTTCTTCAGGGATGTCTGGGCCAAAGACAAGGGCACCCCCGAGATGCAGAAGGTCTCAAATGCGATCGAGACTGGTGCAATGGCTTACCTGAAGCGCCAGTACAAGACAATCGGAATCGTGATTGCAATACTCGCAGTCATAATCGCCCTCTGTACGTTCGTCGGAGAACCCTTCTCCAACTACCTGAACTACAAGGTGGCAATCGCATTCGTGATCGGTGCCGCATTCTCGATCCTCTCCGGATTCATCGGAATGAAGGTCTCGGTCAACTCAAACATCAGAACATCCGCGGCAGCCAAGAGGTCGCTTGGTGAGGCATTCAAGACATCCTTCAGGGGAGGAGCACTCTCCGGAATCGCAGTGTCCGCACTGTCCCTCTTCGGACTCTTCATGGTCGTTCTGATCTACAACGCTCTCATCGGAGACGGAGACGGACTCGTTCCCTCCATGACTCCCACACTCCACGCTGTCGTCGGATATGCCTTCGGAGCATCCTTCGCAGCTCTCTTCGCTCAGCTGGGTGGAGGAATCTACACCAAAGCAGCAGATGTCGGATCCGATCTCGTCGGAAAGGTCGAGGCCGGAATCCCCGAGGATGACCCCAGGAACCCTGCAGTCGTCGCAGACCTTGTCGGAGACAACGTCGGAGACTGTGCAGGACGTGGAGCAGACATCTTCGAGTCCACAGCAGCAGAGATCATCGGTTCGATGGTCATCGGTACCGCCGTTGTATCTGCCGCCCCCATGCTCGGCAACAACTGGGTTTTCCTCCCTCTTGTCCTCATGGCATTCGGACTCATCGCTTCCCTCGTTGGAATCGCAGTCGTCAGGATGAAAGAGGATGACGATGTCGTCAAGTCCCTCAACAAGGGTTACTACGTCACCATCGCTCTGAACGTCATATTCCTTGCAGTCGGTACATACTATCTGCTCGGAGAGGATTACTGGGTACACTTCTTCATTGCAGGGCTCATCGGTATCGCACTCGGTCTTGCAATCGTTTACCTCACACAGTACTACACCGGTGACCACAAGCCTGTCAAGGGAATCGCAGCAGCATCCGAGACCGGAGCAGCTACGAACGTCATCGAGGGTATCTCGGTCGGAATGGAGTCCACCGTCCTGCCCGTCGTCTGTATAGTTATCGCTATCATCGCAACCTACATGCTCGGATACACCGCAGCTCCCGAGTTATTGGGAATCAAGATGGATCCCATGACCTTTGGATTCTACGGAACCGCAATTGGAACCATCGCAATGCTCGCGTCTTCCGCCTTCATCCTTGCAGAGGATACATTCGGACCCATCACCGACAACGCCGGAGGAATCGCCGAGATGTCCAACCAGCCTGAGGAAGTCAGGGACAGGACCGACAAACTCGACGCTGCAGGAAACACCACCAAGGCCCTTACCAAGGGATATGCAATGGCATCTGCAGCACTCGCAGCATTCCTGCTGTTCGCCGCATTCTTTGAGATTATCATGGAGGTTAAAGGACTTCATGATCTCAGTGAGGTCTTCCAGGTCAACCTCGGTGACCCCCTCATCTTCGTCGGTGGACTCATCGGAGCCGTGCTCGTGTTCTTCTTCGCATCCCTCGCAATCCGTGCTGTCTCCAAAGCAGCCGGTGAGATGGTCGAGGAGGTCCGCAGGCAGTTCCGTGAGGACAAGGGAATCCTTGCAGGTACTTCCGAGCCCGACTACGCAAAGTGTGTCGATATCGCAACCCGTGGAGCACTCAAGACAATGGTCGTCCCAGCTCTCCTTCCGATCCTCGTGCCGGTCATCTTCGGACTCATCATGAGGTACGCACTCGGAGACTACGTAGAGGCATACCAGTCTGTCGGAGCTCTCATCATGGTCGGTACCATCGTCGGAATCCTGATGGCTAACTTCCTCAACAACGGAGGAGGAGCTTGGGACAACGCCAAGAAGTACATCGAAGAGGGTAACCACGGCGGAAAGAAGTCGCCTGCACACGCGGCGGCCGTCGTCGGAGACACCATCGGAGATCCCTTCAAGGACACCGCAGGACCTTCCATCCACGTTCTCGTCAAGCTGCTGTCCACCATTTGTCTGGTGACCGCAGTCCTGTTCGTCTGAACGTAAGAAACCGAGGGGGAATATCCCCCTCATTTCACTTTTCATCCAGATTCTAACTCCTATATTACGCGTGAGCATAGTTTATATAAGAGTCCTCACTAACGTGGGTTATCAGAGGGCACGCTATGTACATGCTTACAGAAGTCGAAAAGGTCGTCCGTATCCCACCGGTCGAACTCAAAGAGGACATCGACAATGTCATCGACAGACTCACATGGGACGCCTACGAGGGCAGATTCAGCGAGGACAAGACCTTCACAGTACTGATCAGGAATGTCAGGACAGAGGGTCCGGGACGCATCGTTCACGGAGACGGTGCAGTCTATCAAACGGTGAAGTTCGATCAGATCGTCTTCAAGCCCAAAGAGAACGAGATCGTCGAGGGAGTGGTCGTAGAGGTCCTCAAGTTCGGCGCTTTCGTCAGATTCGGTCCCCTCGATGGACTCCTCCACATCAGCCAGGTAATGGATGACCGTGTGGACATCGACGAGACCAACCAGAGACTCGTTGGAAAGGACAGCGGAAGATTCCTTGCAGTGGGAGACATAGTAAGGGCAAGGGTCGTCAGCATCGATCTCAACGAGAAGAACCCGCAGGACAGTAAGATCGGACTCACCATGAGGCAGCCCGGTCTCGGAAAGCTCCAGTGGATCGAAGAGGATGCAAAGAAGCACAAGGAATCGGAAGGTGATGAGTGATGGCAGTAATAGTCCAGAGGGCATGCAAGCAGTGCAGTTTCATCTCCGAAGAGGATGTGTGTCCCCGCTGCGGCGGACAGACCTCGAAGGAATGGCAGGGATACCTCGCGGTTCTCGATTTCGAGAAATCGGAGATCGCCAAGAAGATGGGAATCTCAGCCAACGGAAAGTACGCTCTCAAGGTACGCTGATGTTCGAGAGGGACCTTGTCCTGCCTGAGAAAGACAGGCAGATGTTCAAGGAACCGCTGGGAACGGAACTGTACGACAGCGATCTTGAAACGTTTCACGCTCAAACAACCTTAATCACCGTCGGGGACGTGGTATCCCTGACGTTCAGAAGACACGGCATCAGGCCTTTCCTGTCGATATACGACGGGATCACCGAGCGCCGTGAGATGACCGAGTTCGCCTCCCTCGTCGAGGACGAGGAGAAGGATGAGGTCGTCAACCCCGCGGGAAAGATCACCAGGGAACTGGTCGAGAGCATCCGCGGACGCATCGAAGGGTCCGGTGGACTGATAAAGGTCATCGGGGAGGAGGATCTGGCGCTGATGCCTGTGATCCTGCTCGCACCGATGGGCACCGATATCGTCTACGGATGGCCCGGAAAATGCATGATGCGCATCACCACGGATGAAAGCATCAAATCCAAGATCGAACAGATGATGTTCAGAATGGAGGAAGCAGAATGAAGATGGAAATCACAAACAAGAAAGAGAACCCCCTGTACAAGAGGGTAGAGGTGTACTTCACTCTCGACCACAACGGAGAGAGCACACCCGGAAGGAACGCCGTTGCTGAGGCAATCGCCAAGGAATGCAAGTCCAAGAGGGACTGTGTCGTCGTCGACAACATCGAGTCCGTCTACGGAAGGGGCATGTCCAAGGGATACGCAAAGGTCTACGAGTCCAAAGAGGCAGCACTCGAGTACGACAGGGAGTACCTCCTGAAGAGGAACGGCATCGAGGCAAAGGCCCCCGAGGCAGCAGAGCCCGCAGCTGAGGAGTGATTACGATGGCAAAAGCAGCAGCACCCAAGGCAGCAATCAAGAAATCAAGTGCATATCAGGTCGACGGAAACACCGTCACAAGGACCAAACAGTTCTGTCCCAAGTGCGGACCCGGAACATTCATGGCAGTCCACAAGGACCGTGTATCCTGCGGATGCTGCGGATACACCGAGTTCACCAAGAAGGACTGAGAAAGGTAAATTCTTCATTCGCCTCCTCCCTCTCAAAAGGAGGCACAGGATCGCCGGGGAGTATCTAACCCCGGCAAATACCTTTTCTTTCTCCAATGGGCCCGTAGTATAGCTTGGATAGCATAGGGGCCTCCGGAGCTCCGGACTCGGGTTCGAATCCCGACGGGCCCGCTAGTTCTCTATAATACATTATTTCTTAATCGAATGCGCAGGATTTCCGGCGTATACAGAATCGTCAGGCACATCCTTCGTGACCACCGAACCCGCACCTATCACGCATCTGTCCCCTATCTTTACGCCAGGGACAATAGTCACGTTGGCCTCGATCCAGCAATCCTTTCCGACTGTTATTGGTTCGCCCTTCACCAAGTGCTTTCTCCTTCCCAGATAGTCCATGGGGTGGGTTGCAGTGACAAAATGGCAGTCCGGGCCAATCTTGCTGTAGTCGCCGATGGTTATACTGGCGGTGTCTAGGAACGTGCAGTTGTAATTCACGATCACGCCCTTTCCGAGATGGACGTTGTAACCGAGGTCGCATCTGAACGGGAAAACGACTAGAGTCCCCTCCTCCAATTTGCGGCCAGAGATGTCCTCCATGGCCGAGATCATGCCGTCGCGGTCCATGACGCTGCTGTTGTAGCGTTGGATCTTAAGACAGCAGTTCAGCAGATCGTTGCCGTAATCCTCATTGATCTCTGCGCTCGTCCATCCGTCCGTATCGGCCGTTCTGCTCGGGGAACCGTTCATATCCGTTCTACGGTGTCGCGATATTAAACACCGACTCCAGCAGGTACGAAAGGGGCCGTCAGCCTGCTGGTTAAATCCTTTATTATATCGAATTGTGATATCCTGCATTATGAAGGGCCGTATCCTGCCAAGGAAGGAGCTATCAGAGCTGCCTAAGACTGTCCACGGAGGACAGGCATGGAGATTGGAGGGTGTAGAGGACTTCAGTCACAACCTCAATCCATTCGGACCGCCAGAGAACATAGACGAGATAATCGCCTCTGCGGTCAAGGACATCGGCCATTATCCTGATGACACATGTGCAGAGTTGAAAGAGACTGTATCCAAGGCCTTCAACATCGACACGGATTGTATCACCGTGGGAGCGGGATCCTCAGACATCATCAGGAACTTCCCCAACACATTCTTCAAGCCGGGGGATACGGTCGTCCTCAACAGGCCCAGTTTTGCCGAATATGCGCAGCAGTGCAGGATCGTAGGTGCGAACATCCTTTGGAACGAGCTCAAGCCTGAGGATGATTTCAGGATCGATCTGGATGCCCTGATGTACAACGTAGGGGAGAACAGCAAGGCACTTTACATCTGCAATCCCAACAACCCCACCGGAAGGGTGGAGCCCAGGGATAAGATCATGAGCATCGTCAGGGAGTGCGAGGACCGCGGAGTTCTGGTGTTCCTCGACGAGACTCTTCTCGAGCTGGTCCCAGGATACGCTGACATCACGCTATCAGGCATGGTCGACAAGTTCAGCAATCTGGTTGTCGCGACATCTCTCACGAAGTCCTTCGCCATACCCGGGATCAGGATCGGGTTCGGACTGTCCAACCCGGACATCATAGCCGAGATGGAGAAGGTCAGGATGACCTGGAATGTCGGTCAGATCGAGCAGACCGTGGCCAATGTCCTTCTCAGAGATTACCTGGACTATGTGGACCATGCGGCCGCAGTGATGGGTGAGGAATCAGAGATCCTGAACTCTTCCCTCAACAGCATCGGGTTCCCTGCTGGACCTGTATCGGATTCGTTCTTCTATTTCAATGACATCAGTCCGCTGGACATGGACTGTTCGGTATTCCAGAAGAAGATGCTCTCCCATGGCATCATGGTGAGGGACTGTTCTTCCTTCGGACCCGAGTTCTCATCATATGTGAGGTACAGCGTCAAGGACAGGGAGCGCAACTGCCGTTTCTTGGCAGCCGTGGATTCTGTCATAAACGGGTGATCTCTTGGAACTATGGCTGGATGCGTTGGCAATCGTCATACTGGCCATATTGATCGACCGTTTCATAGGCGATGTCCCCAACGCCATCCATCCGCTCAGATGGATGGGGAACATACTGGACGCGATCGACAGAAGGATCAAGACCAGGGACAGGGCGTTCACATCCGTACTCGGTTTCCTGAGCTATCTCCTCGTCTTCATCATATTCGGAGGCATAGGGATCCTCCTCATCGCATTGGTCCACGGACTGGTATCCGCATACGACGATGTCTTGGGAGAGGTCGCTTGGATCATCATATCAGCGTTCATCTTCAAGATTCAGTTCGCCATATTCTCTTTCAGGAAGCACTGCGACCCGATCTGCGAGGATCTGGATGCCGGCAGGGTAGAGGATGCAGCAGCAAAGGTCCAGATGATCGTCAGCCGCAACACCAAGGGGATGGATCCGGAGCATATCGCATCATCTTGCTGCGAGACCATATCGGAGAATCTGGTGGACAGCATCCTGTCGCCCACCTTCTACTTTGGACTCCTGGGCATACTCGGATCAATAATGTTCAGGTGTGCCAACCTCATGGATGCCATGTGGGGATACCTGAATGACAAGTATGGAAGGCTCGGATTCTTCCCTGCCAAGTTCGATGATGTCTTGGGTTGGCTTACATCCAGGGTCTCGCCTCTGTTCGTTGCCCTGGCAGCATTGTTCATGAGAATGGATTGGAGGGCGGCTGTGCCTGCAGCAAGGGCTGAGCACACAAAGACCCCCAGCCCCAACAGCGGATGGCCCATGACCGCAGTCTCCGCGGCATTGGGGATCTCGATGGAGAAGAAGGATGTCTATGTCATGGGTCAGGGCCCTCTTCCGACCACGAAGGATGTCCAGCGCTGCATGAGGCTGGTCGAGCTGACGTCGATCCTGTTCATCCTGCTGATATGCTTCCCTCTGTACGCATTCCTGGGGATACAAGTTCAACTGTTCTTTGAGGACCTCATACTCTCTGTGTTACCTATATAAGCGAAGAACACATCAGATGTGTACTGGTCAGAACATCCATCCAGGCATTCGGGGATTTCCAATGGGCGCGTTAAGAGCACTGGTATCATTCTATACGATCTTCCACATGAATATCACGCAGGAGGACATGGATGATATGGAGACGAGGTTCCATCTCACGCCTCTGGTAGGTCTCATTTTCGGATTCCTTGTGATGATTGTCTCGATAATCATGCTCGTGCTTTCTGAGACCATAGGTTTCGGAAATGGTCTGGTGACGGCAGTCCTCGTACTTCTGACCGTATATGCAGGAAGCAAATTCCTTCATTTCGACGGTCTTACGGATTTCGGTGACGGGATGATCGTCTCCGGTCAGCAGTCTGATCATATACGTGCCCTGAAGGACACTCTCGTCGGTGCCGGCGGAATCGGAGTGGCGCTGATAACGGTACTGTGCAGCGTTGCATTCTATTCTATGTTCGGAAACAGGGCCTTGATGATACTGGTGTTCCCTGCCATCGAAGTCTTCGTGAAGAATGCGATGGTCATCGCCGCATCCCTGGGAAAACCGGGTAACGGAATGGCAGCCAGGCAGGTCGAGAGGACAACGTCCCGTTCAGCCGTTCTCGGTGTGTTCGTCAGTTTAATCGCGCTTGTCATCCTTTTCGCAGTAGGCGGGCTCTTCCTCAACATCTATTCAGAGATCCCCTGGGATGAGATCCTGCCGGTGATGCTCATCACAGCCGTGTTCGGAATGGTCATCTCGGCCATAGTCGGATGCGTGATGGCAAGGACGGCCAACAGGGTCTTCGGGATGGTCAACGGGGATATACTCGGAGCGACCAACGAGGTGTCCAGGCCTTTCCTTGTGTTCTTCATAATGCTCTTCATCCAGCTCTACCTAACGGTGATTTGAGATGGAGGCGCTGGTCCATGCAGGAGGAAAAGGTACCCGCATGGGCAAGTGCGGAATCGAGAAGCCGATGATGAAGGTCGGCGATAAATGCACCGTGGAGAGGGTCATAGACGCTTTGAAAGGGGCCAGGAACGTCGATCGTATACTGGTCTCAGTGAGCGACAACACTCTGGAGACGGAGAAGTATCTCAAGAGCATCGGCGTGGAGACCGTCAGGACATCAGGCGATGATTTCATGGGCGATCTCCATCAGGCACTGGGCTGCCTGAATGGAGACTATGTTCTTACCACACCTTCGGATCTTCCGCTAATAACATCAGAGATCTTTGACAGTATCGTGGATTACTTCAACCCGAGGACGATGGACTCCCTTCTTGCGGTGATAGATGAGAAGATCGTCCGCGGTATCGGCATCACTCCATCATACGTTCGCGAGGAAAGGGGCAAGCATTGGGTTCTTTCCGGAGTGTCGGTCATCGACAGGAAGAAGACCCTTGCAGGGGAGTATCTGTCGGAGACACTCTATGAGACGAACTGGCCCGAGCTATCCGTCAACGTCAATACACAGCTGGAGCTGGATCTGGCCCGTTCCTATCACAGGGAATGATCAGTCGAATTCCATGATTCCCTTGTAGATCTCGTGGACCTTATCTTCCAGGTCGTCCGCGGTGATCTTTCCGGCACTTGTGATGATGGCACCTACCGAGGATCCTCCGCATCCCGTACCTTCCTTGATGTATCCCCACTCGTATGCCTGTAGACCTTCGTAGGGACTGTCCGAGTAATCCACGTTCACATAGAGGATTGGGATCCTGTCAGAGATGCAGTCCATGATCTTCTTCATGTTGGAGTTGGGATCGTTCATCAGCCACCTGGTGGTTCCCTGCATGAAGTTACCGACGATTTCGGGGTGGAGCTTGACTGCTGCCGCCATGACTGCTGCGAGTTGTGTCCCTCCTCCTACGATCACAGGAACATGCTTCGCTGCACCGCAGAGGATACCTACGTTGGCAGGCATCATGGGGTCGCCAAAGCACTCGATGGCCTTCAGAGGGTTATCTGCATAATCTCCGGGGGAGATGCCAGCGGTTTCGAGGGCTTCCTTGACAAGCTTGCTCTTGAGTTC
Source organism: Candidatus Methanomethylophilaceae archaeon (assembly GCA_045588265.1). Classification (GTDB taxonomy): domain Archaea; phylum Thermoplasmatota; class Thermoplasmata; order Methanomassiliicoccales; family Methanomethylophilaceae; genus Methanoprimaticola. The sequence goes on from JAZNDX010000010.1 coordinate 22,761, forward strand.
CTTCGGGTTCTTGGGAGAACTGCTGCTTACCAGATTCTCCTTCAGGACGCCCATCGCGGTCATGACTGCCAGTGCAGTTGTAGTTCCTCCGGCGCAGCTCTCGCTGATTATGACGAATGCGTTGTCCTTGGCCAGCTGCTCTCCGAGCCTGTACCCTCTCTCGTAGATGGTCCTGACGTTCTCGACAGCGTGAGCGGTGGTGATCTTCTGACCGCATTTGCCTCCGAGGTAAAAACGGGGGATATCCGGATCGACGTAGCATCCGCCGTCCACGATGAAGAACTGCATTCCCGAAAGGTCCAGGGCAGCCTTGGTCAGAGTGGCGGGTGTGGGGATTCCTCCGGGATTGATGGGCACTCCTTTGATACAGGTGGTCTTGCCGTTGACCAGCAGTTCTGCATCGGCAGCACCGGTGTAGAGCGTCAGTTCAGGAGTGTCTCCGGCATCGGAGACCCCAGGGATGCTGGACGTCATGGTACTGGCCACAGTGCATGTGAACACGCCTCTCTTCCCCCAGATGCGGGAAAGGATGTCTTTTGCGATCTTCTCATCCCCGTACATTCCCAGGGAGGGCGGTATACTGAATTCTGTCATTTGATTCACCTTTTGTTGGCCAGCAGGGTCTCGACGAGTGTGTTCAACGGGAGAATTTCATCCTCCGGTTTGTTCAGGTCGATTGTGGTCCATAGCGGTACATTCATTAAGATATGTTCTCCGGTGACGCACGATGTGCCGTGGTCCACGAAGTAGATTATATTGTCGACATCGGAGAAGTACTCCGACATGAGCCTGTCCGTTCTCTCCAGGATCTCCTTCTTCTTGAAAGGATCCTTCTGATGGCTGTACTCGTCAACCTCATCGATATGGAGGAATACGTCCCCGTGCTTCAGGGCCTCCTTGGCCTCAGGGAACCTGTCCTCCACGTTCTCCACATGCTTGAAATTGCATCCCAGCGAGGCGCATACTCCCAAAGCGGTAGGGCTGTTGGAGATGACGGTCATGTTGTTTATAGAAGGGACTATGTCATACTGTTTACCGAACTTTCCGCATCCCCAGGGGTAATCCGTGATCCCGTCCATGTCAGTCCACACGGCCTTCAGGAACTCTCCCAGCTTTCCGGGGATCCTCACCAGAGGGGCATCCACCGGCGGTCCGGGGAGTTCGGGGACATAGTCGGATTCCATGGTGAGGATGGCCCTGCCTCCGATGAAGTATCTGATCTGGGGATCGTATTCCTTCAGAATGCATAGGTTCCTGTCCACCGATGCTATGAGTCTCTCCTTGAATTCTTCTGCGTGATAGGACCAGTGGATCGTATTGTTGTGGATCTCTGCTGGACTGAGCCTGTAGGCTGTCCTCTTCGGATCCTTGATGTCGAGAAGCCCTACGCCCATGGCCTCGATCGCTGCTCTGGACATCTCCGGCGGGTGGCCAGTGAAGAATTCGTTGAGGAAGAGATGTGTGTATCCACGTCCCGTTGTCGTGTACTTGTGACACGCCTTGGATTTCAGGAACGGCATATCCGCGACTTCATATGGCTTCTTTCCATCCAGAAGCGGATTCGGGTGGTCCTCTGCCCCGTCCAGAAGTATGAATAAAACATTGCTCATTCCTATCTGAGAGTTGGACATGTCTTCCAGAAATATAGGTATATGGATGGATGTAGCCTCCAACCTTTAAAGATTCTTTTGTCAAAGTCTGTGCGCTGCGATGGCAGTCTGGCCTATCGATACGCCGCCGTCACCATTGGGTACCTCGTTGTGCAGCAGGATCTGGTGATCTGTCTTAGAAACTAGCTCATTGAACATGCTGGTGATCGGAGCGTTGTAAGATACGCCTCCTGTGAGTCCTATGTTCTCGATACCGGAGGAATCCGCTTCTTCTGAGGCTGACTGTACGAGCTCATCCATGATGTTATAGACGATCGAATAGGCCACGTCCTCCCTCCTCTCCTTGGTCTTATGGAAAAGATGGGCCGTCCTTATACACCCGTTGACCGTTTCGGTCTCGAAACCTTCTACTAGTTTCCCTCTTGCGAGCAGAGGCTCCAGTTTCATCGCGGGCTCTCCGTCGTACGTCCTGTATTCGCATACACCAAGCCAATACGATAGGGCATCCAGTATCCTTCCTAACGAGGAGGTGCGCACGCTGTTGTCCATGAGTTTCCTGAGGACGAAGGCTTCCTTGTCCGTGAAGCTGTTGTTCTCCGTGCCGTTCATCTCATCGATGGCGAATTTGAGCCTCCTGAGGTCGTAGAGTGCTCTCTCCGATCCAAGCAGCGGTATGGTCTCCAGGTGTGCTATCCTCTTGTATGAATCGAAATCTGCGTTGAGGACTTCTCCTCCCCAAGCCGTCCCGTCGTCACCATGACCTGTTCCGTCAAGGGTCAGAGCGATGCATGATTCCACCCCTGAATCCACCATAAGGGATGCTGCATGTGCCCAGTGGTGCTGTACCTCGATCAGATCCGCTCCAAACTCCTGACTGAGCCTCTTCCCCAAGGGTCTGTTCGAGTATCCCGGATGAAGGTCTATGGCGAAGATCGACGGCTTGCAGTTCAGGAACCCTATCTGTGTCCTGACTGCCTCCTCGAGGTATTCGGGCACACCGATCTTCTCCCCGTTGCCGATATACTGGGTAGGCCAGATGTTGCCGTCCAGGGATACAGCTGCCGTAAGGTTCTCCTGGGGCCCGAGACCTACGGTACATCCTTTGCTCGATATGGGAAGATGATAAGGCACATTGCCCCTTGATCTGCGGATGTATTGCGTATTCGTGCCGAATGCCCTTACCACGGTGTCGTCGGCACGGTTGAGGATGGGCTGATCGTGCAGCAGGTACAGGTCCGCACCCAGTTCCTTGATCCTCACGTCATCGACTATCATCGGTTCCCCAGGGATATTGGCAGATGTCATGACCAGAGCGTTGTGCTTGAGATTCGAGAACAGAAGATGGTGCATCCCCGTATAGGGGAGGAACATCCCTATGTTGTCTAGACCGGGCGATGCCAGTTCCGTCAGCTCCGATTCCTTCTTCCTGACAAGGACTATAGGTCTGTTGGGCGACGTGAGCAGAATCTCCTCGAACGGGGACGGGTCGCCGTACTCCCTCAGGGATTCCATGTCACGCGCCATTATGGCGAAGGGTTTCTCCTTCCTGCCGTACCAGTCCCTGAGCTTGCCGAGGTTGTCCAGAGTGCAGCATATGTGCATCCCTCCCCAGCCTTTGACGACCGCTATGCAGCCCGCATCCAGACTCTTTGCAAGGGATGCGATGGGGTCAGCAGTATTCATCGGGGCCTTATCGTTCTCCAGTCTGTATCCAGGGCCACATCTCGGACAGCAGATCGTCTGGTGATGGAACCTTCTGTCAGCAGGGTCCTTGAATTCCTTCATGCAATCTGGACAAAGCGGGAACTCGTCCATGGAAGTCAGCGGACGGTCGTAGGGCATCCCTTTGAGAAGTGTGAAACGGGGGCCGCAGTTGGTGCATGTGGTGAAGGGATACTTCCTGCGCCTACCAGGGGACATCATCTCCTTCAGACAGTCATCGCAGACCGCGCTGTCCGCCGGTATGGAGGCACCCTCACCCAATTGCTTGGACAGGTCGATGGTGAATCCCTTGACCCCTCTGTAATCCGATTCCTGACATTCGACACGATCAATCTTGGCCAGGGGTGGGAGGTCGGATTCTATCGCCTTCAGCAGTTCCTATCCGCGATCAGTATCGATGACAACGTCCGAACCGTTGTTCCAAACACTGCCCGACGCTCCAACCTTCTGGGCCGAACGGTAAACGGTGGGCCTGAAGCCGACACCCTGGACAGTACCGCGGATTAGAATCCTCATGGCCGCTGTATCTCAATTCACATTATAGATAGGTTTGGCAGATTGTACGGATGAAGCCACCTATTATCTACATGAGGGATAATCAATCGATCGGCGAGGCTATGGAAAAGACCAATCCGATGAGGCATTTGGACAGGCTCAAGATCCCTTACGAGGCAATCTATTATGACGGTCAGGGTCTCAACGGAATGGAGATAGCCGAGGCAAACGGTCAGGATCCCAACAGGGTGTTCAAATCCCTCATGACCATGGGCAAGGAGAAATGCTATTATTGTTTCCTGGTCCCGGTTTCTGGCGAATTGGATCTCAAGAAGGCAGCGGCATCCGTGGGTGAGAAATCAGTGTCGATGCTGAAATCGGATCAGCTCCTGCCGCTCATGGGCTATGTGCACGGAGGCTGCTCCCCGCTTTGTACGAAGCGCCCCGTCACCGTTGTAATCGATGAATCCGCGAAGGACGAGGACTACATGTATTTCAGTGCTGGAAAGGTGGGATGTCAGCTGAAGGTCAAAGTCGAGGATCTTCCCAAGATGATGGAATTCAGATTCGCCGATATCCGCAGGCCAGAATCGGTACAGTGAATTGTCTGCAGATTCAAAATGGTGAAAGCCACGTTAATTTTCACAATATTGAGCCTTTTCTGATATTTTTCCTAATTGTACAAACATTACCCAAAGAGATAATATATAGACATCTGTCTCGGACATACAGGTGATACAAATGGACAAGAAAACCTTGATTGTCGTAATCGTCGCGGCCGTCATAATCGTCGGTGCCATTGCATTCGTAATGTGGCCGAAGGGCGGTGACGGTCCCAAGACGGACAGGGATTATATCGAGTTGGGACTTACCAACAACTTCTTCCCTGACCACACATGCTGTGTAATAGCTGCTAATTATGAGTTCGCTCAGGAATCCCCTGAGGTCCTCGAGAAGTTCCTTGCAGGTTACCATGACGGTGTCCTGCACGTTCTGGATGCGCTCGAGCACCCCTCTTCTTTCAAGTACATCAACCTGGTGAACTTCGCAAAGGAGAAGGTCCCCGGCCTTACCGAACAGGAGATCAAGGATGCTCTGGCGAACATTGCATATCTCTATGCAGATGACTACGATGGAGACCTGGATGTTCTGGAAACCGACATGGTAGATCTGCTCGCAGGTCTCAAAGAGGTCAACGCTCTCACCAAAGACGTTACGAACCCCGCTGCATTCGCGGGATACTATGTGGACGACACATACCTCAAGGAAGCCATCGGACACAAGAGTTCTTTGGTCAGCAACGATAATGTAACGGTCAAAGTTGCTGTCATCACAGGAGACATCCACCAGATAGCAGTACATGTGGCTGATAAAGAAGGATACTTCAAGGCCTATGGAATCGAAGTGGAATTCGCACAGGCTACGAACGGAGGAGGAATCGCGACATCGCTCCTCAACGGAGACTGTACTATTGGACTGATGGGAGCGCCTCCCGCGACCATCAACATGGTCAACAACGGATACATCGACTCAACAGGCATCAAGGATGCCGGAAAAGCATACAATCTCGTTGCCCGTGTGAACAGTGAAGGATCAGGCCTCTACATCGACAAGGGAGTCCTCGACAACGTTAACTCCGCTGTCCCTATGAGGAACGGAGTCGCATTCTACGAGGAAAAGGATGGTGTGTTCACCGTGTCCACCGCCAACGCTAAGGCTTGGGGCGGATTGATTATGGGTACCCCCGGCACCACCTCGATCCAGCACATCCAGCTCTTGACATTGGCCAAGGAGCTCGGTCTGAAGACCGCGATGTACACCATCGGCGAGGCACTCAAGAGTGACACCCTGTACTACGTTACCAATCTTTCCAACTTCCAGTTGATCATCACTGATGTTTCGATCAACGGTGGAATCATCTGGGAACCTCAGTATCAGAAGGTCATTCAGGAAGCCTGAGAAAACTTCCCGGGACTGGATGGTCCCGGGATACTTTTTCCTAAAACGCTTATTAATCATACTTTGATACGAATGTGAGTTGAGTCGATGGTTTTCAAATACGACGAGCACAACAAATATCACAGGATGGTCAGAGGCGGCATAATCATAGCTGTTTCCCTGTTCGTGTTCCTGATGATATGGTGGGCTATCTCCGTCATCGCCAATAACGCGGCGATCCCAGATCCATGGGAGACGTTCGGAGCATTGGCGGATCTTATCCAGCATGGAGATATAGTCACAGGGAAAAGCTTAGGAGATTACATATCGGCCAGTCTGAGCAAGTTCATACAGGGATTCCTGCTCGCATTGGTCATCGCCCTCCCGATTGGACTTCTGCTTGGTAATTTCAAGTTCCTGAGAGAGTTCGTGAGTCCATGGATCGAGGTCCTGAGGCCCATTGCGCCTATCGCTTGGGCGCCTATCTTCATCCTGCTTTTCGGATACATAAACGGTGCAACGCTCGTCGTCTTCATCGGTATTTTCTTCCCGCTTCTCACCAACATCATCTTCGGTGTGACGAAGATCGATCCGGTGCTCATCGATGCATCGAAGACACTGGGCGCATCCAACCTCCAGATATTCTCGAAGGTTCTGATACCATCGACCGTCCCCTACCTTATGAACGGAATCAAGGTCGGTCTCGGAATCGGATGGATGTGTATCGTTGCAGCGGAATTGTACGCAACTCCTTTGGGAGGAATCGGATTCTATGTGGCAAACATGATCACATACGGAGCCTTCCCGCAGGCGTTCGCCGGAATTATAATCATCGCAGTGCTCGGATTGATGACTACAGGCCTTGCAGAGTATGTCTCTAAGAAGGTCTCTAAGAGAATGGGGTTGGATGCCTGATGGCTAAGCAGAAGATCAAGATTGAAGGGGACGCATGGGGTTCCGATCGTGTCCGTGCTGACCGTACTGATGAACTTTACAAAGACATTCCAGAAGGCGATACGCTGATGTCCATCGAAAACCTCCGCGTAGTCTATCAGACCGACGAGAAGGAGACCGTCGCCGTGGATGATTTCACGATCGATGTCAAGAAGGGGGAGCTCATCTCCATCGTAGGTCCGTCGGGATGCGGAAAGACGACAATACTCCGTTGTATCGCAGGCCTGCTCCAGCCTACATCCGGTAAGGTGATGATAGGTGACCATGAATGCTCTTCACCCGGTTCTGACCGCGGAATGGTCTTCCAGGATTTCGCGCTGTTCCCGTGGAGGAGCGTGAGGCATAACGTCGAATTCGGAATGGAGGTCGCAGGGGTATCCAAGGAGGAACGCAGAGAGAGAGCCGAGAGATACATCAAGGCCGTCGGTCTGGAGAAATTCGCTGACTCCCGTATCCATGAACTGTCCGGAGGTATGAAGCAGCGCGTGGGAATCGCACGTGCATTGGTGATGCATCCTGCAGTCATCCTCATGGATGAACCATTCGGTGCCCTGGACGCACAGACCAGGAATATCATGCAGGACCAGCTCACAAAGATCATCACACACAGCGAGAGGACGATCATTTTCGTCACTCATTCGGTGGATGAAGCTTTGTATCTTTCCGACAGGGTAATTATCCTCACCAAGAGGCCGTCCACCATCTACAAGATAGTGGAAGTTCCGTGGGATAGGCCGCGTGACAGAACCGATCCTGAGTTCATAGAGACGAGGCGTAAGATCCTCAACTATCTGGAAGAACAGAACGTAATGGATTGACAAACCAGAATAAAGTGGTCCGGACTCCTCCGGACCACCATTTTTTTGTTTAAGAATTATCAGTCGTGGTGGTGACCACAGCCGCACTCTTCGTGCTCGTGGTCATGTTCATGGTGGTGGTGCTCATGCTCATGATCGTGATCATGGCAGCAGCATTCCTCATCATGGTCGTGGTGGTGATGGTGGTGCTCGTGTCCACAGCAGCACTCATCCTCGTCATCTTCACAGCACTTGCATTTGCACTCATGGAAGTCGCCGTAGTAGTTGTTGACAATGACTGTGCCTGATTTGGTGTGGACGTGCTCGTGGTGGTGACCGCAGCACTCCTCATCGTGATCATGGTGGTGGTGCTCATGCTCATGATCATGGCAGCAGCATTCCTCATCATGGTCGTGGTGGTGATGGTGGTGCTCGTGTTCACAGCCGCACTCATCGTCATCATCCTCACAGCAGTCGCAGCAACACTTGCAGCAGCATGCGTAGTAGTCCCCGTAATAGTTGTTCACGATGACAGTCTTTCCATGCTCATGTCCGTGGTGATGGTGATGCTCATGATCGTGATCATGACAGCAACACTCATCATCATGGTCGTGGTGGTGATGGCAGTGGCATTCATGCTCGTCGATCTCATACAGCAGGCCGCTGTCGTCGATGGCATCATGCATGACATGGTGGAGCTCGTGCTCGTCCACGTCCAGGACTGCCGACATGAATGAGAAGTTGACCTTGTCCTGGGGAGGGAGCTCTCCGTGCTTCTCCACGCCGTTGCTCATGTCTGTAAGGTTAAGTGTGATTCCGGAACCGTCGTCCAATGTGACGGCTGCCTTGATGTGTCCGAGCAGTACTCCTGCTTCGGACTGAACCCATTTGCCGACGACCATCATCGCGCTGCAGAGCCTTGCTTCAGAATCCGCATTCCAGCATCCGATCCTTCCAGTGACTCCGGTGGCGACTCCGCCGGCCTCTTCCAAAGATGTCTTCTCTCCGCTCATTTCATCATCTCGTAAACTGCATCCAGATTCTCTCCGGTCTTGGCCGAGATGACCATGACCTTCTTGTCCGGGAATTCTTTGTTGAACCATGCGTTGATGGATTCGACCTGGCCTGGTTTGGCCAGATCCTTCTTGTTGATGAGCACGAAGTCCGCACCCATCATCTGCCTTTTTATGAACTCCTCCTTCTTGCTTACGAGGAGCTCGAACCTCTCCACATCGGAGATACCTATGATGTAGGTCCCATCGGATTCGATACCCGAGCTCTTGACAAGTTCCTTCACCTTGTGGGGAAGCGCCAGTCCAGTGGGCTCGATTATGATGATATCGGGATCGATATCGTCCACGATATTCACCAGCGCAGTCTGCAGTGTTCCGGAAAGGGAGCAGCATATGCATCCGTCAGGGAGTTCAATCGCATCATATCCCTCTGCTTTGAGGGTGGCACCATCCACACCGATCTCTCCAGATTCGTTGACCAGGAGAGCGGTCTTTAGCCCACGCTTTGTGTACATGGAAGCTAGCTTCATCAGAAGGGTGGTCTTTCCACTTCCTAGGAATCCGCCCAATATGTATACGAACATAATTGTTGGAATCATTCACTGATATAAGGAATGTTCGTTTGTTCTTCTATATAATTCAATCTTCTTTTAAGCGAAGATTCCAACAATTGGCGATAATCCCTGCTGGGTTTGATACATTATTAAAAAACCCCCTATTTTGGGTTAAAGTTTTTACTCTTAGTCATGGATTCATACTCCGATATGTCTATCCTGATAGCGTATGACGGCAAGGCTGACACGGAGGCGGCTTTGGATTACGCAACGAAATTATCCGTAGGACTCAACGAACCGTTGTATATCCTCACAGTAGCTACCAAGGAGCAGATGGACCCCGAGGACATCGACCCTACCATACAGGAGTACATGCAGGCCGCTCAGCAGAAGGCCATGCAGGGAGGGTCCTGCGACGTTCATACCATTATCGAGGTCGGTAAGCCTGATGACGTCATCTTGGAGGTCGCAGAGAGGTTCCAATGCGACGCGATCGTCGTGGGCAGGCCTGACAGGTCGCGCCTTGACAGGATGGTCATGGGAAGCGTTTCTCAGAAACTGGTGGAGAACTCGGATTGCCCTGTGGTGATCGTCCCCACTCCGGATGAAGAAGAGTGAATCCTCTTCCAGTCAGTTCTGTAATTCTTAACAAAAGATTCGGATATGGGGAGGGGCTGTGCCCTCCCCTTTCCGGGATTTTTAATCAGTTTGCGTTGGTGACCTTGTCCATGAGTCCCATGGACTTGTTGATCTCGTCGGCGGACATGGTCATCTCATTTTCGATCTGGTAATCGGAGTGCTGCTCCATGCAGTCCACGGATGCGATGAGGATACCCTCGTTGGTCGCGGTGAACTTGACGGTGATCGGGGTGTTCTTGGTCACGTCGACGGGAAGCTCCATCATGAAGTTTCCTACAGGGGATCCCTCGATGATCTCGGTCTTCTTTCCGAGGTCGTCGTTGAATGCCGCGTCCTCGTAGATCTCGACCATGATGGTGTTCTGACCGTCGTCGACGGGGTAGTAGGTCTTGACTGCCTCGATGGGCAGGACCTCGTTCCTGAAGATGATGTTGGAAATCATCTCGGATCCGTCCTCGTACACTGCCTTGATTCCGAATGTCTTGGACAGGACGTTGTGAACGTTGATCGCACCCTCGACGGCTGCTGCCTCGCCTGCGGCCGCGGTGTTGGCTGCGTCGGGCATGACCATGTTGGACTTGGAGAAGATGGCTGCTCCCTTTGCAACGGACTGGTCGGGGTCGTAGATGTTGATCTTTGCTGCAGGGTACTTCTCCGCGATGCTGTTCTTGACCTGAGGCATCCTGGAGGATCCTCCGACGAGGACGACCTCATCGATGTCTGCCATGGTGTAGTTCTTGGACTCGAGCACACGGTCGATGATCTCGATGGTGGTCTGGATGAGTCCTCTGGAAGCTGTCTCGAAGTCCTCTCTGGTGACGGTGAAGACGACCTTCTGTCCGTCGACTGTCAGGGTTCCCTTGGTGGATTCCGCGGTGGACAGCCTCTTCTTGATGGTCTCTGAATCGTTGACCAGTGCCTGCTTGATATCCTCGTTCTCATCGAGGGCGTCCTTGTCTATTCCGGTCTCCTCGGAGATCTTCTGCTTGATGATGTTGGAGATGACTGCATCCCAGTCCTTTCCTCCCAGGAACCTCTCTCCGTCGGTAGCGACTGCGGTGAACGATGTTCCGTCGATCTCAAGGATGGTGACATCGAAGGTTCCTCCTCCGAGGTCGTAGACGAGTACTCTCTTCTTTCCGCCGTCAGCGTTTCCGAATCCGAAGGAGATGGCTGCTGCGGTGGGCTCGTTGATGACTGTGACGTCCTCGAGTCCGGCGATGGTTCCTGCGGTCTTGGTGGCGTCCCTCTCGTTCTGTCCGAAGTATGCGGGGCAGGTGATGACCGCTTTCTTGACCTCACATCCGTGGTTCTCGTTGAAGTCGTTGATCATCTTCCTGAGGATCACTGCGGAGAGCATGATGGGGTTGTAGGTCTCGCCGTCGATGTTGACGGTGTAGTCGGTTCCCATCTGTCTCTTGATGGAAGTGATCACTCTCTCTGGGGGGTACATGACGGACATGTCCTTTGCGGGCGATCCGACGATGATCTCTCCGTTCTCGTTGAAGAGGATGACTGAAGGTGTTGTGTCTTCCTGTTCGAAGTTCTTCTCAACTACCGGGTCCCCATCCTCATCAATGTATGCAAGGCACGAGTATGTCGTACCGAGGTCAATACCGATGCTATATTCTGTCATTCTTTGTCCTCCTTAACGTTGGCGCTCTTCTTTGTAGAGCTTCTTTTTCTTGAAGATGTTTTCTTAACGGGTTTTGCTGGAGCTTCCGCCGCCGGGGCATCTTCGGCCGGTTTGGCCTCCGGTACCGGTTCGGGCTGTTTCGGCTCCTCGGAAGGTGTTTCCTGCACCATGTTCTCGACGTACTTGTAGACGGAGACCTTCTCTTTCAGAAGGACCCTGTTACCGAGCTTGTAACCGTCAGAAAGCCTCTCGGCGATCTTCCCGTTCTTCTCATGGTCGTCCGTAGGTACTACCTCCACGATGCGCTGATGGATCGTATTCAGTGTCTCATACGGGAAATGCCCGATGAACACCCCACCATCAGTCAGGATATTCTCCATGTCCACCTCGTATGCCTGGAAAGATGCCAGGACATCTTTGGCCGACATAGTGTCGATCTTCTTTTCCATTCCTGCACAGAGCTTGAAGAAGTCTTCCCTCATGATCGCGATCTGCTCCATGGAGCTCACAAGCGCCTTGTTGGTGATCTCGACGTTCTGTCTGTCGATCGCGTTGGTAAGGCTCTTGATCATCTCTCTGGAGGTCACGAATGCGGACAGGTCGGGCGTCTCCGGGGATGTCGCCCTCATGGCCGATATCTCCGCTCTGAGCTCCTCGATCTGAGCCTTCAGGGATGCGATATCGTTCTTCAGTTCCTCGCTGTAGTCCGACGGAACGGCGATCGATACCTCCTCCTTTCTGGTCTGTTCTGCTCTCTGTGCTTCAATCTCCGTGTCGTCAGGGACCCGCACGCTGACCCCTTGGCGGGGTTCGGTCTGCTGGAATTTCCCTGACAGGAAATTGCTGAATCTCTCGTTCATCTCAATCCCTCCCTGCTCAGCAGCCAAAGGAACGGATCCTCGACCCTCTGCGGGGACACACCTCTGGGCAGCGTACTGCCTGTGGGGTTGCAACCCAGCGCGGAGACCGCGAAGAACGAATAGTCCTTGAAGCTGCGTACCAATTGTAAGAACTCGGGCCCGACGGTCCTCCTGATGTACTCTTCCAGTTCTGCATCGATCTGGGCGAAGTTCTCCGCATCGTACTTTCCGTATTCGCGGGGTATGTGGAGGGCCGAGCCGAGTCCGAACAGGACCTTGCTCTCCTCCTCATTCTCAGGGATCTTCATCAGGACATCCGACTTGGTCAGACTGACCGCTATCGGGATGTCTATCTTGTCCTTGCCTTTGAGCTTCTTGTTGTTGCGGATAATCTGACAGATGTTGTTCAGGATATCCGTGGCGTTGGGACCTACGTTGGGCTTGTTGTCAACGTGGATCCTCTGGTTGATGTATTTGACCTGCATGGGGTCCACCAGATAGACAATTCCGGATGCCAGCGAGATGAACGCGTTAAGGTTCACCTGCATCATCCTATTGGTGCTCACGAGGTCCTCTCCCGCCGTGTCGAAGAAGGCGAAGGTGAAGACCTGCGGTTTGTCCCCGTTCAGTATCCTCAGGAAGAAGATGAGGGGTTCGTGGGCATCCGGGGAGCTTCCGAAGGACAGCGTGGGCTGCAGCTTCCTCTTCTCCTCGAACAGTCTGTGGTAGTAGACGTCCCTGTACTTGATGGTCGTACTGTCGTTTGCTGCGTTGAGCACGCCGTGGAACTCCGTCGAGATGACGTTCTTCAGCTGGTTGATCAGCACGGCTATGTAGTGACTCTTTCCTACACCCTTGGGGCCGAGGATGACGAAAATCTTGTTACCTTCCTCCTCCGCTCCCGGTGGGATCATGTTGTGGCAGGTGGGGCACACGCGGACGTATACCGGTCTCCTGCAGATGTCGCAGAACCCGGACGCGTTCCTGATGATGTGCTGCTTGGCGATGATCGCATCCGGTCCGAAGGGGTCCCTTCCGTAGACCAGGCTCTTCTCGCGGTCGATCTCGTTGACGCCGTTCTTGGATACGTAGAGCATAGCCCTCTCGTTCCTGGTGCTGAGAGCGTTGGCCGCGAACGTCTTGGCGCAGGTCGGTCCGGTGCACACGTAGTGGATGTTGTTCATGTCCACTTTGGTGAAGCAGTACGGACAGACGTAATCCCTCTTCTTGACCGGTTCCTCTTTCTTTGCCATATCAATCACGCCTCCTGTTGTACAGCGGGTGTATGAATCTGTAGAGGTTGTAGTCCTCCTCGTTGATGAAGAAGACCCTCATGTGCTCTGCATCCGAGTGGCCTCCCAGCGTGATGCTGAGGGTGCATTTGCCTGCCGTGAATGGCAGAGGAGCCTTGGCGGACCAGAGGACCTCCCCGTCCTCCTTCCTGAGCGGTATACCCTCGTCAACACGGACGATGGCCACAGGGGGGATGTAGGTGACGGACGGGTCCGTCGTCAGTTCGAGGACGGCTCCCTTCTTGCCTGCATCCAGTGTGTAGCGGATCTTCTTGCAAACGGCTGAGTAGACATCGATGACGATACCTCTGGAGTAGATGATGTCGTTGTTGATGTTGTAGGTCGCGAAGATGTTGATGCACTTCTTGGGGGATTTGCCCATGGGTATCCTGATGAGCTTCTCCTCGTTGTACTCCTCGCGGCTGACGGTGATTATCTCCGCAGTGGGATCGTTGTAATCCTTCACCGATGAGGTGGAGATCACGATCTTGGCGGCAACGGCGTTGTCAGGCCAGTTCATGGTCAGGAGGCAGTCCTTGTTATTGACCGTCTTCTCGACATCCCTGAAAGGCTTCAGGTTCGCGACCATGACCTCGGTTCCCTTGATTCCCATCGTACCGAGCGGGATTATGGGGTAGATATACTGCACGGTACCGTCGGGAAGGCTGAACTTCGCTCCGTCGTCGTAGTCCTGTATGGTCTTGATCTCGGTCATCCATGCTTTGATGTCCTCCATCTTCACCATGTTGCCTGCGATGGCATACTTCTTCTCGGAACAGAAGAGCATGACAGGGTTCTTGGACTTCCATCTGGCGGTGTACGTTCCGTCGTTCTTGTTCCACTGGATTCCCATGTCGCGTATGGGCTTGGGCGCATCGAGCGGAGTCTCTGAGAATATCACTCCCTCTGACCTCTCGACCTTGTTGCGGGTCTCGTACTCTGCTACGAACAGGTAGTGGTACTTCAGTCCGCCTGTGAGGCCGATATCGTCGTACACCGTCTCTCCGTTGAGGGGGATCTCCACGTTCGTACCTGTGGTGCTGTCCCCTCTCCATACGCGGACGCGTGTCGCTCCGCGGGGCTTCTCGTACATGAGACGGAGTCCGCCGTCGATCTGATCGATGGTGACCTTCTCCACCTCTGCTAGGAATATGACCGGTCCGAAGTGGGCCGCTTCCCTCGAAAGGATTCCCCAGCGTTTCGAGTATACTGAGTAGTAGTACTCCACACCGGGTTCGAGCGTCTTGTCGGTGTAGAACGTTCCGGGGATCTCGGCCATAGGACGGCTGTCCTCGGTGACGTTGGGCAGGGAGTTCTTCTCCCTGAAGATCGCATAGGTCACTCCCTTGTTGTCCACGGGTGGTTCGTATTTGATGAGCAGACGTCCCTCCTTGATCTGTGCGACAGGGTCGACAGGTCCCGCGGGGGGATACTGCTTGAGCACTCCCTTGGCGGAGGGGTGGTCGGGACATTCCTCTGCGGCGCTGACGTACAGGGCGAGCATCTCGTCCCTGTTCTCTGCCGCCTCGGCCTGATGTACGAAGACGTCCGCATGCTGCACGCGCTGCGATGCCTCCTCGTACTTCTGCTTGACATCGGGGAAGTTCTGGATCTCGCCGGGGTACCTGTTCATGATGGTGTCTCCGGCGCTCTTGGCAGCGTAGTACTTGTTGCTCCTGTGGCTGTCGTTAACCATGTTCCTCAGGGTGTTCATTGTACCCTGCTCCTTGCGGAGCTGCACCTCCATGCCGGCGATGCCTGCGAAGGTCGCATAGGTCGCTTTCAGGGCCACCAGGTCCTTCTCGGCCTTCGTGAGGTTACCCTTCTGAAGATCCATACGGAAGCTGAGCGCAAGGTTCTGTGCCTTGGACTCCCCATCCTTGAAGTTGAATCCGCATTTGATACAGATCGAGTTGCTCGACTGCTGCGCGGTGTTACACTGCGGACAGACGATCTTGAAGTTCTTACCGCAGTAGGGACAGAACATGGTGTTCTTGCCGCCGGGGACCATGTTGTTACACTCGGGGCATCTGATCATGCTGCTGTCCAGCTTGGAGAAGTTGGCGGCGATCCTCTTCTTGTGGCAGAACGTCTGGAGGATGTACAGGCACATGTCTTGGTCCAATCCCCTGACGTAGATGTTCAGGAGGTCGTCGATGTAATTCCTGGTGATCTGCTGACCGGTGTACTCCTTCTCGATCATCTCCATGACAGGGGCGAGGGCCTTGCTGCATCTACCGTAGTTGATGAGGTCCTTCATGTCCTTGTCCGAATCTATGATGAGCTTGAGACTCCTCAGGACAGAAATATATGAATCCTGGTCGGGCAGGAGCTCCTGCCTGACGCTGTTGACCCTCTTCTCGCACAGGTCGAACGCGTTCCTGATCTGGGTGAGGGAACTGCCCTCCGTGAGGGGGTCGCACCTTATCTCCAGGTCGGGGTTGTTGATCAGCACGTTGAGCATCTCGACGGGAGTGTAGGCGTCCACGGTCGTGAGGTTCGTGAAGGCGTTGATGACCTTGTCGTTCACGATCTTGGGAACACCTCCTTCGGAGATGTTCGCCAGTTTCAGGACCTGCTTCTTGTCGACGCCTTCCCAGTGGAGCCTCTTGACGAAGTTGTCCAGGACTCCGGGCAGTATGATGTACCTTCCGTCAGTGAGGATGATACAATCCAGCTTGAGTCTTTGGACCTTTCCTTCGAGACTCTTCTTGCCCTCGGCGAACACCCTCTTCCTGAGGAGAGGGTCCGCCATGCAGCGCCTGATCTCGGGGACCTCGTCAACAAGCTTGTGGTACTTGAAGCGCTGGCCGGTATCGTTCTGCTTGTTCCTGAACTCGTTGGCCCACTTGACTTCCATCTTGTCGATTTTCTCGTTGATCTTGTCAAGCGAGTACTTGCTCTCGTTGAAGGGATCCAGGCCCAGTAACTGACAGTAGTTGTCTGTCTTGCTAGCCATGGTAACTCCTTCAGCGTGCAGCCAGACCCATATTATCGCGGGCTGCAAGGCCCATGTTGCCTGATGAGATCGCAGTCGCGATGGTACCGAAGGTGTCACCGAGCTTGTCGATGGTGGTGAACAGCGCTCCGTCGTCCACTGTGGCGATCTGCCTGAGGAACGATGTGTCGGCTTCTCCGAGTCCTACGGCGATGATAGTGATTCCGTCGGCTCTGCAGTTGAGTGCCTGATCCACTGCGTTGTCCCTCTTACCCCAGATTCCGTCCGTCAGGACTACGATGATACCTACTCCCGGCTGTCCGCCGATGACGGCCCTTGCTGTGTCCAGCGGGCTTGCATCGGTTCCTCTTCCGAGCATCTTGACCTTCAGGTCCTCGATGGAGTTGATGATGACCTCGGTATCGTTGTTGAGTTCCTGGACGACCTTGACCTTGTCACCGAATCCGATCAGAGAGAATCTGGTGTTGGGTTCGGCAAGGGTGCGTACGAATCTGCGGATCGAATCCTTGGCGGCCTCGATGGGCTCTCCATCCATACTCCTGGAAAGGTCGACGCAGATCGCAATGTTCTTGGCGATCTTCACATCGGAGGGTTTGTCGTGCGGGTTTCCGCCCATCCACCTGATGTCCTCGGGGACAGGTTCCGACTTGACATCCAAAGGCTCCTCGCCCTGGAATGCCCTGATGTTGACGATTCCATTCTCATCATAATTATATTCTATATCGAAGACGACGCCTCTTCCGTCGTTGTAGAATCCGGAGATGACGACCTTTGCGAGCACATTGCAGTCCAAGGGGATCCTCGACTCACCCTGAAGGGTGTAGACCTCGATCTTGTCGGTCATGTTGCCGGGTTTGATCGAGAACTGTTTCTTGCATGTGCTGGGAACCTTGGAGTTCCTCTTGATCATGATCTCGTTGACGTACTTCGTTCCGTCCTGACTGACGGAGAGCGCTCCGAGACTGTGAGCGGTGACGTCCGATACCTGCATGGAGGCTCTCATTCCGGTTGCGCTGCTGCTGTAGAGCTCAGCGGTGATAGCGGCTCCCTTTGCGACTGCCAGGTCGGTGTCTCCGTGGGTGACTACTTCGCGTCCGGTGAAGCTCTTGAGGAACTTGGCGACGCCGGGCATCCTTGTGGAACCTCCGCACAGGAGGATCTCGTCGATGTCTGTCCACTGCATGCCGAGGGATTCTATCAGTTCCTCGCAGACATCCTTGGTGGCGTTCATCAGGTGCTCGGTCATGGACTCGAACTCGTCCCTGGTGAGTGTGTACTTCTCGCTGCAGCCCTCGTAGTTCACGGGGATGGTGACGCTCTCTGCGATGGAGAGTGTCTTCTTGTATCCCTCGGCGGCAACGATGAGTTCGTTCTTGGTAGGCAGGTCGTCCCTGGGGTCGACGTCGAACTCGTTGGCGAACCTGTCGCAGACGAATTTGACGATCGCTGCATCCCAGTCCTTTCCTCCGAGTATGTGGTTACCGTTGGTTCCGATGACCTCGATTGTTCCCTTTGTGATCCTGACGATGGTGACATCGAAGGTTCCTCCTCCGAGATCGTAGACCAGAAGGGTCTTGTCAGCCGAATGCTTGTATCCATAGGAGATCGCAGCCGCGGTGGGCTCGTTGATGATCTTGGGGACCTTGATTCCGCATGATTCACCGGCACGCTTGGTTGCGATCCTCTGAGCGTCCTCGAAGTATGCGGGCACTGTAATGACCGCCTCATCGATCTTTTCGCCTGCTGCCTTCTCCGCATCCTCTATGAGGTGCTTGAGGAGCATCGCCGAGAGGTCCTCAGCAGTGTAGTCCTTTCCGTTGAAGCTGACAACGATGGATCCGTCACCCATGTTGCGCTTGAAGGCCGCTGCGTTGACTCCTGTTCCGTTCGACTGCATGTCTTTGGCGTCTTCACCGACAAGGATGTCCCCGTCATCCAAGAAACAGATGACAGACGGTGTGATCTCTTTACCGAACGCGTTGTTCAGCATGATCGGCTTGTTCGACGCTTTATCATATCTTGCTACTGCAGAGTATGTTGTTCCGAGGTCTATACCTACCTTCATAATCCCATCGAAAATGCGATTACTTTCAACCTATAAAATATAAAGTATTCGGTTCTACGAAATTCGTAGCGTATAAAAGGTGACTGCTTAATTTGTTAATGTGAAATGTCTTTGCAACGATTTTCGTAGAGCCCGAAAAAAGGCCGAATTCCGGCCTCAGTTTGCCTTCTGCCTGGTACGAATTAACATCATGATCATCACTATGATGACACACAATGCCACAGCACCAGAAATGCCCATAATAAGTTCCGTGTTTTCCAAGAACAAATCCCTGTTTAGAATCACGACGGCAGAAACGATCATAAGGATGGCAGCGAGAATCACAGCCGCATAGACCAGAGGTCCTTTAATCATGCGTCAGGCATGGATGTACAGATAGATATACCGATTGGCTTTATTTCGAAAGAACCATAAGGGTACTATGGAAGATCCGTCAGAATACTGCATGCAGGCGGTCAACTGCTATCAGTCCAATCCTGAGAGGGCTGTAGCGCTTTTCACCCGCGCTGGCGAGCTTGGTTCGCCTGAAGGCTGGTTCGGATTGGCCGAGATGAAGATCAACGGCATGGGAACGCCTGTGGATATCGAAGGCGCCGTGGAGCTGTATAGAAAGTCTGCAGAAGCAGGCAATTCTCCCGCCATGTTCAGGCTGGGCAGCATGTACACGGGTTCGTACGGATATCCCGAGGACAAGGAACAGTGCAGAATCTGGTTCGAGAAGGCAGCGGACAGCGGTATAGAGCTCGCATATCCAGAGATAGCGGCCATCTACCTCTACGGGTACGGGACAGACCCCGATCCGGTGAAGGCCATGCACTACTACAAGCTCTCAGCGGAAGCGGGCGATCCCCAATCCATGTTCATGATCGGCTACATGCTGTCAGAGGGTGTAGGTGTCCAGAAGGATGAGGAAGCTTCCATAAGATGGTTCAAGAAATCGGCCGAGGGAGGCATACCTGAGGCTCAGTTCAGGATCGCCAGGCTGATAGAGGAGGGAAAGATCCCGGGAGGAGACAAGGCCGCTCTGGAATGGTATCAGAAGGCCGTTGACCAGGGATTCGAGCCAGCAATGTTCAACCTCGGAACGATGTATTACGAGGGAAGGGCCGTTTCGCAGGATTTCGCGAAGGCCTTTGAACTCTATGACAAGCTGGCAGAGATGGGCGATGCGGATGCACTGTTCATGACGGCAAGGATGCTCTTCGAAGGGCTCGGAATTCAGCAGGATCCGGAAAAAGCTATGGAAAGGTTCGGGCGTTCCGCAAACCTGGGCAACCAGCTGGCGAAACAGTTCTTGGACGATCTTCGCAGGAAGCAGAACACCCAATTCATAAAGATAGATGGGCTGTGATCAGTCTTCTACCGGTACGAATTCGGATTTGGGCTCTCCGCAGATAGGACACTCCCAGTCATCAGGAAGGTCTGCGAATTTGACTCCAGTCTCCTCTTCGTCGTAGATATAACCGCACATAGGGCATCTGTATTTCATGGTCTGAGTTACACATTTTATCTATAAAATGCCGAATGTAGAACCCTTATCAGATTGAAGTGGATGGAAAGAGGGGGATCTCTCCCCCATTGGTTTCATTCCTTCTTGCAGCAGTCGCAGGTATTGTTTCCGTCGACAGGAATGACGGCAGACCCGCACTGTCCTGCCTTCGAGCATCCTGAACAGTTGCAACCGCAGCTGCTTTTTCCTTTGCGATGGTTGTTCCAAAGGACGTATATCGCTCCAGCCGCAAGTGCGATGACTATCGCAAGCACTATGAGGTCCCCGCTGCTCATTCTGCCACCTTATCCCTGCGTAACGGCTTCAAAGGATCCTTGACCACCAGGAAGTAGACGATGATCGCGAAGTCGATGATCGCGAAGATGATCGAATACATTTCGATGTTGCCCAGGTTTCCGTCGATTGCCGAGTATATGACGTATACGATGACCGATACGAAGTAGGCAAGCAAACATTGGTAGAGGAATGCGAATCTGGTCGATTTCCAGTCTCCAAGTTCCCTGTGGATCGCTCCCATGGCGGCAAAGCAGGGCGCGCAGAACATGTTGAAGGTGAAGAACGACAGGATGGCCGCAGGCGTCAGCATTGCTGCCAGAGCATCGGAGATGTCCATGTCGAATGGTTCTGCGATGAGCTGTTCGAGCGTTCCGATGAGGTCTTCCTTGGCAATGAGTCCGGTAAGGGATGCCGCAGGAAGCTCCCAGTTGTCTCCCCATCCGAGAGGCAGGAACAGATAGTTCAATACCCCTCCGATGCTGGCCAGTATAGAGTTGTCCATCTGGTCCGCTCCGATGAAGCTAAAGGACCAGTCGAATGATTTGAGGAACCAAACCAGGATCATGGCCAGCAGGATGATGGTACCCGCCTTCTTTACGAATGCCCAACTCCTGTCGAAAACGGTCTTGGCGCTGCTAACGAATCCAGGCATGTGGTAGGGAGGCAGTTCCATGATGAACGGTGACGGGGTTCCGGCCATTTTCTTGAATTTCCTGAGGATGATTCCCGACATGATCACCATGACAATACCCATAACATAGGCGAATACCGCAACCCAGACGCTTCCGGCAAGTGCTCCGGCAATAGCAGAGATCACGGGCAGCTTGGCCCCGCAGGGCATAAATGTGCAGGTCATGGCGGTGATACGATGGTCCGCTTCGGATTCGATGGTCCTGGTGGCCATGACCCCAGGAACTCCGCAGCCGGTACTGACTATTAAGGGGATGAATGACTTTCCAGAGAGGTTGAAGTATCTAAAGATACGGTCCATGACGAATGCGGCACGGGCCATGTATCCTACCTCCTCAAGGATGACGAGACAGATGAACAGTATTATCATCTGAGGGAGGAAACCGATGACGGCGCCCACTCCTGTGAGTATACCGTCGCACAGTAATCCTATTAACGGTTCGCTGACGCCGGAATCAATGCACCATTGCTCTACTGCAGGTATTATCTCTTCACCGATGAAGTCGTTAAGCCATCCGGTGGCCCAGGCACCGGGAGATGTTCCCAGATCGCCGTCGTACATGGCGATGAAGTACACCAGAGAGATGATTCCTATGAATATGGGCAGGCCCAGGATCCTGTTTGTGACAATCCTGTCTACACGATCGGACAAGGTCCCCTTCTCATCTCTGGGAGCCTTTGTATAAGCGCTACCGACTATATCGGATATCTTCTTGTATCTGCTGTCAGCGATGATGGAATCTGCATCATCATCGTATGTCTTCTCAAGGTCGTCGATGACGGCTGAGATGGATTGTCTCGATCCCGGGGCCAGTTCCTCAACGGCAGAGTCCCCTTCTATGAGCTTGAAGGCATAGAATCTGGAGCACTCCACTGAGGTTATTGACTGAAGCGCTTTGGTGGCCTCGGAAACAGCGTATTCGATCTTGTCATCATACCTGATTTTCTTGGGTTCAGCCTTTCCGGATGCGGCTTCCTCGACCTTGCTGATGAGCTCGTCGATGTTCCTCTTCTCCTTGGCGGAGATGGGTACGACGGGGACTCCGAGACCTTCGGACAGCTTCTCGACATCTATCTTGTCGTTCTGTTTCTCGATTTCGTCCATCATGTTCAATGCGACGACTAGCGGTTTGTCCATGTCGATGAGCTGGAGAGTAAGGAACAGGTTCCTTTCGAGGTTTGTCGCATCCACGATGTTGATTATTGCATCAGGGTTCTCATTGACGATGAAGTTCCTTGACACCATCTCCTCAGGCGAATAGGGAGACAGGGAGTAGATTCCGGGAAGGTCGACCAATTGTGCATCGGTGCCCTTGATCTTTCCCACTTTCTTATCGATGGTAACTCCGGGCCAGTTGCCCACGCGCTGCGAGGCACCCGTCAATGCGTTGAACAGGGTGGTCTTACCGCAGTTCGGGTTTCCGGCCAATGCTATTGTAAAACTCATATTATTCCTCCAAAAAAGACGTGATAGGTGCTCATTCGAGCTCTATCAGCTCCGCATATTCCTTCCTGAGGCTGAGTTCATAGCCGCGGACTGTGATCTCGATGGGATCTCCCAGCGGGGCCACTTTGCGTACATAGATATCGACACCTTTTGTGATCCCCATATCCATGATGTGCCTCTTCAGGGCTCCTTCGCCGTTTAGTTTCTTCACCCTTACAGTGGAACCAACGGCTGTTTCTTTCAATGTGCTCATTCTATCATATCCTCGGAACACAGCGTTGCATAGCTGTGATCCATGCTTTCTGAGGTCACTCTAGATTACTGGAGTAATAGTCTGCCGCCGATAAGGTGGGGGGAGCCGCAGAGTCTCAGTTTCTACATTTTAGGTATAACTAAATTATATTTATAAATTTAGTCCTGCCTAAAAATTAAGAAAAGCGAACCATCTCGTCCAGCGATTTCAAGATAGGATCACTCTTTCTTGGAGTCGTCCTCTATGATCACATTCGGTGCTGAACATCCGGGACAATTGCTGCAGGATCTCTCGCAACTGCAGCCGTTCTTGCCTTTGCGCCTGCTTCTGACAAGGAAAACTATCGCGTTGATCACCAGCACGGCAATAACCGCGATTATCAGCAGTTCATAGACGTTCATGCTCTAGCCTCCTTATTCTGTCTGAATGGATCTTTTGATATCAGGACGTAGATCAGGACGACCACGCTCAGCGCTGCCAGCACATACGAGAACCAGTCGATGTCCACTCCCAGGATCACTCCGTATATCACATAGACTATTATCGCGATGAGATAAGAAACCGTGCATTGATAGAGGACGCCTAGTCCCGTAGCCTTCCATGTGCCCAATTCCCTGTGGATGGCGCCTATGGCAGCCACGCACGGTGCGCAGAAAATGTTGAAGCTGAAGAATGACAGAATCGCGGCCTGATTACCGAGCAGGACTGCAAGTGCCTCCGATACAGAACTCATTGCTGCCTCTGAATCACCTACAAGCACCACTCCGAGGGTCGCGACTATGTTCTCCTTCGCCATGAGACCGGTGATCGTGGATGCCGCTAGCTCCCAGTTCTCGCCCCATCCGAGCGGGACGAATATGTATGCAAGGTATCCGCCGATTGTTGCGAGGATGGATTCGTTCATCAGTTCATCCGAATCCAGATAGTTGAGCGCGAAGTCGAAGTGGCATAGGAACCATACGATGACTGATGCCAAGAGGACGATAGTGAAGGCTTTCTTGACGAATGACCAGCATCTGTCGGCTATCCCCTTGAGGACGCCGTAGAGCTTGGGTACGTGATACGGCGGAAGTTCCATGATGAAAGGCGCGGGATTACCAGACAATTTCTGGAATTTCTTCAGGACTATTCCGGACAAGATGACGAGAACGATACCCATGAAGTAAGCGTAGACCGCCACCCACATGTTTCCGGCCATGGCCCCTGCGATTGCCGATATTATGGGAAGCTTTGCGCTGCACGGCATGAACGTGACAGTCATGGCGGTGATACGGCGGTCGGATTCGCTCTCTATGGTCCTTGAGGACATGACGCCGGGCACTCCGCAGCCGGTTCCTACTAGAAGGGGGATAAAGGATTTTCCTGAGAGGTTGAAGTATCTGAAGATGCGGTCCATGATAAAGGCGACACGCGCCATATAACCGATCTCTTCCAAGATTATCAGGCAGGTGAACATGATGGCGATCTGAGGCAGGAAGCCCAATACGGCTCCCACTCCAGCCATTATTCCGTCCGTCAGGATGCCTGTGGTTATCTCGCTTACGTCATTGTTCAGGCACCAGTCGGCGATATCTTCCCTGCATGTGTCGAACCAGTCGTTCAGAGCACCTGTCGCCCATGCACCTGGGGAGGTCATCAGCGGACCGTCGTATAATGCTACGAAATAGACGATCGCGATGATCACTATGAATATCGGGATGCCGACGATCTTGTGTGTCACTATCCTGTCGACACGGTCGGATATTGTTCCGCGTTCGTCACGGGGTGCTTTGGTGATCGCTTTGTGGACTATCTCCACGATCCTTGTGTACCTGCAGTCGGCTATGATGGAGTCGGCACTGTCGTCATGTTCCCTCTCGAGAGTCTCGATCTCCTCTTTGATCGAATCCCTGGCGCCGGGGAACTCCTCGTTGACCAGAGGGTCGCCGTCCACCAATTTGAACGCGTAGAATCTCACATTTTCCTCAGGCACCTTCCCTTCGAGCGCCTCCTCTGCAGCCTTCACCGCCCTTTCCACAGATTCGTCGTAGACGATATCCGGTGGGCACTTCCTCTTCTCAGCGACATCGACTATCGTCTTGACGAGTTTGTCGATGTTCTCCTTTTTGGCGGCTGAGATGGGGATGACCGGGATCCCGATGGATTCTGATATGAAGTTCACATCGATGTGGTCACCTTGTTTCTCGACCTCATCCATCATGTTCATGGCCAATACCATCGGTATTCCCATGTCAATGATCTGCATGGTGAGGTACATGTTCCTCTCAAGGTTCGTGGCATCGACGATGTTGATGATGGCATCGGGCCTTTCGTGTACTATGAAATCCCTGGAGACGATCTCCTCGGGAGAATACGGAGACAGAGAATAGATCCCGGGAAGGTCCACCAGTTCGGCATCCGTTCCTTTGATTCTGCCTACCTTTCTGTCTATGGTCACGCCGGGCCAGTTGCCGACGCGCTGGGATGACCCTGTCAATGCATTGAAAAGTGTGGTTTTCCCGCAGTTCGGGTTTCCAGCCAGTGCAATCGTCAGCGTCATTCCAGGTCCTCATCAGAGTCACTCGACTTCAATGAGTTCCGCATCCGCCTTTCTCAAAGTGAGCTGATATCCGCGCACCGTGATCTCGATGGGATCCCCCAAAGGAGCGACTTTCCTTATTTCGATGTCAACACCCTTGGTGATGCCCATGTCCATAATATGTCTTCTGACAGCTCCTTCCCCATACAGCTTCTTTACCTTGGCGGAGCCGCCGATGGGAACATCGCTGAGGGTCTTCATGAGGGTCACTCACTGGGAGACCATGATCTTCATGGCCATGCCGTTGTCGATAGCTATCCTGGAGCCTCTGATTTCAAGGATACGGCCGGAATTGTCATTGTTAACCATCTTGACAGAAGTGCCGGGGACGAATCCCAAACCCTCGAGGAATGTCTTGACTTCCTTCTTGCCCGAGATCTTTACGACCTTTCCCGATTCACCCTTCTTCAGGAAGGATACAGGGACAGAGGGTCCGCTGGCGCATTCACTAAAAGCTTTGCTGCCTGCGGATTGGACGGTCAATACATTCATGTTTAAGGCTATCCTAAACTACATATTTAAGCTTGCCTAACTATCATTTGATTGTTATTCAGCTGCCTTAAAAACGGAGTCTGAGAAGTGAAGGAAATATTGCCGGAGGCGCCTTACCGCCTCCGGCCGAGGTTACTAATTTTGTACTAGGAATCGTCGGAACCAATTGATTATCGGTTACATCCTTCAGAGGTTTTGGCGGTTCTTTCGTTTCCTAATGCCCAAAGATGTTTGAGGTCCGGAGATCCCCCGATCCCCGGTTAGTGGTACTAAGTGATTTCAGTCGGATGTCGGCGCTTAGTACGCTTTCTCCTTTGACCTATGATGTATTGCATCATTGGTTCACAAATTTAGGAATGACTAAAACGTATTTAAATTTTTAGGCATACCTAAGAAATTATGAACCATGATGCCGAGCTTGTGACTAATATTATCTACGCACAATGATTGGCACCACTCATGTTGACCGATATCGAGATTGCTTATGAGGCGAATCCGAAACCAATCAAAGAGATTGCTGCCAAACTCGGACTGACCGAGGATGACATCAGTCCCTACGGAAAGTACATCGCAAAGGTACCCATCGAGAACCTTGAGAGGCTCAAGGACAAACAAGATGGTAAGCTCATCATGGTCACGGCCATCACCCCTACCCCTGCAGGGGAGGGAAAGACCGTCACATCCATCGGACTCATGGAAGGTCTCGGAGCACTGGGAAAGAAT
The DNA here is from genome assembly GCA_045588265.1 of Candidatus Methanomethylophilaceae archaeon. GTDB lineage: Archaea > Thermoplasmatota > Thermoplasmata > Methanomassiliicoccales > Methanomethylophilaceae > Methanoprimaticola. Next base: position 49,264 of record JAZNDX010000010.1, read on the forward strand.
GTCGTCGGTGCACTGAGGGAACCCTCCTTGGGACCAACATTCGGTATCAAGGGAGGTGCGACCGGAGGAGGATACGCACAGGTCTACCCCATGTGGGATATCGATCTCCACTTCACAGGAGACATCCACGCCGTAGCCGCAGCGCACAACTTGCTCTCAGCAATTGTCGACAACGAGCTCGTAAGGGACAACCCCTACAACATCGATCCTGCCCGTGTCGTCTGGAGGAAGACCGTGGACATGAACGTCCGCGAACTAAGGAACATCGTCACCGGACTCGGAAAGGACAAGATCAAGGGCGGAGTCCCCCACGAATCGGGATTTATCATCACATCCGCTTCCGAGATAGCAGCCATCCTCTGTCTTGCGAAGGACCGCGCGGACCTCAGAGCAAGGCTCGAGAGGATCGTTGTTGCATACACATATGACAACAAACCAGTCACCGTCAAGGACCTCAAGTGCGTCGGAGCGATGATGGTCCTCCTGAAGGATGCCATCAACCCCAACCTGGTCCAGACACTAGAGGGACAGCCTGTGTTCGTCCACGGATTCCCCTTCGCGAACATCGCTCACGGAAACAACTCTATTATCGCGACCAAGACGGCCCTGAAACTGGCTGACTACGTTGTAACGGAATCCGGTTTCGCTTCCGATCTGGGAGGAGAGAAGTTCATGGACATCGTGTGCAGGGAATCCGGTCTCAGGCCCTCATGCGTCGTAATAGTCGCTACAGTGAAGGCTCTCATGACCCATGGAGGAGGAGTCCTGGAGGACGAGTCCACACTCACCATCGATGCCCTCGAGAAGGGAATGTGCAACCTTGACAAGCACATCGAGAACATGAGCTCCTACGGAGTGCCTGTCGTCGTCGGAATCAACCACTTCGCCCAGGACACACAGGAGCAGATGGACTATATCCGCGACCACTGCAAGAAGATGGGAGTCGCCGTTGCCTTCAACGACGGATTCATCAAGGGAGGAGAGGGATCCAAGGAACTCGCCCAGACTGTCGTCGATACCATCGACAACTGTAAGACTGATTTCAAGTTCCTCTACGACCTCGACCAGCCCATCAAGAACAAGATTGAGATCATCGCTAAGAAGATCTACGGAGCAGACGGAGTCACCTACGACCCGCTCGTGGACAAGAGGATAGAGGGATACGAGAAGGACGGATTCGGAAAGCTGCCCATCTGTATCGCCAAGACGCAGGCATCTCTGTCTGATGTCTCGACCCTCAAGGGTGTTCCCAAGGGATGGAAGCTCCACGTAAGGGAGATCAACATCTCTGCTGGAGCAGGTTTCATCGTCCCCGAGTGCGGTACGCTGACCCTGATGCCCGGTCTCCCCAAGGTCCCCGCGGCCATGAGGATGGATCTCAAGGACGACGGAAAGATTGTCGGACTGAAGTGAAACTATCGGAGGGCTTGGCCCTCCCTTTTTCTTTAGAATTTTAGAATCATCTGTTGCTGTCGGCCATGTCATACCAGCGGTCGGCCTCGTCGCTGTTCTGAGGTACTCCATCACCGGTCTTGTACATGTTCCCGAGCAGAACCTGGGCACCCTGGTGTCCGTTGAGGGCGGCTGTCATCAGCCATCTGACGGCCATAGGTATGTCCTCTTTGACGCCTGCACCTGTCTTGTAATACTGGCCCAGAACGAACTGGGCCTCCACATGGCCGTGTTCAGCGGCCTGTTTCATCCAGCTCGCTGATACTTCCAGGTCGCGGGGGATATCCTCGTCCTTGAAATGCATGAGCCCAAGCTCGTATTCGGCACGGACATCTCCTCTGCCGGCGGCCATGAGGAAGTATTCCTTGGCCTTCTGTGAATCGCGGTTCACGCTCAGACCCTTCAGATAGATCATCCCGAGGTAGTAGGCGCAGCCGGGATGACCTCCTTCGAATCCTTTCTCGAACCATGAACAGGCCGATTCGTAATTCTTCGGTACCCCTTGTCCGCGTGCGTACATGAGTCCGAGATAATAATCCGCCTCCGCGCTGTCCTTCTTTGATTCGCGCATGAGGATGTTGTAGGCGTCCAAGTATCCCGATTCAGAATTATTGCGTATGATGAATTTGGCCTTCTCGAGAGGCTCCATCATATCCGAATCGGAGTACATGTTGTAGAAATATCGCATCATGGATAAAAGCGTTCATGGATTCTGTACAATAACATACTATTTTCGTCACTTTTGGCGATAATCCTCTGAAGGCCCGTCACTTCAATAAAAACCGTCATATATAACGCGCGAATAACATGAAAACGGTCAGCTATATGGTATCGGAACCTTTCTTATCGGCACGCAGTCTGATGGATTCCCATTCGAAGGATTATGATCTTTTGAAGGCGGCTCAGGAGGCCAAGTCGGCATCGTCCGGCAATCCTGACGCGAAGTATCTCTTCTCCCTATTCCAATATCTGGGAGAGGGCGGTATACAGAAGGACAAGGAAGCCGCGAAGAAGGGTTTCTCTGAAGCTGCCGAAAGCGGTTCCGTCGAAGCAGGCATCGTGGCCAAGGAGTTCGAGAAGAACCCCGAGGATGTCATGGATGGGCTGATATCGAAAAGGTTCCTCGGAGAACAGAGGGATACCGCTGCCTGTGCCGAACTATTCGCAATGTACGATAAGGGAAACGACAAGGTGAAGAAGAGTCATGCCGAGGCGGTCAGATTCTATCTGACCTGTGCTGAGGAGGGAGATGCCGAGGCCCAGGCGAAGATAGGTTTCATGTATCTCATGGGAAAGGGTATTCCGAAGGACAAGGAACTGGCTCTGAAATGGCTCTCCAAAGCGGCTGACAGCGGGGACGGTACAGCCATGTACCGCATAGGCCAGATGTATGACCAGGGCCTCTGCAACACGGATCCCGATGAGAAACTGGCTTTCAAGTGGTACGAGAAGGCGGCAGAGGCAGGCAACAGGGATGCGCAGTTTGCTCTCGGATGCATCTGTATGGTCCCGAAGAAATTCCACACGGATGTGAAGAAGGCGGCGCGTCTCTTCGAGAAGGCTGCGGAGCAGGGCCATTCCGAGGCACAATATCAGATCGGAATGTGCTACGCATACGGACAGGGGGTCAACAGGGACCCGAGTTTGGCTGTCAAATGGCTGGAGAAGAGCTGTGAGAGCGGCTACCAGCAGGGAATGGTCGACTTCGCCAATATGTGCTTCGAGGGCCAGGTGATCCCCAAGGACCTCAAGAAGGCCGCCCATTGGTTCACCGAGGCCGCCAACAGATGCAACGGATATGCCCAGTATGCCCTCGCATGCATGTACGGCAACGGGTATTACTATGAGCAGAGCGACGAGATGGCGCTCAAATGGTTCAAGGAGGCAGCGGAGATGGGGGAGGTCAACTCTCAGTACTGTCTCGGATGCTTCTATTACGAGGGAAGGGGAACGGAGAGGAACCTCGAGGAGGCTGCCCTGTGGTATACGCAGGCGGCAGAGCAAGGACACCCTTCGGCAAAGGCCTTCCTGGGGATGTTCAAGGTCACCGGTTCTGGTGTGAAGCAGGATGTGGAAGAGGGATTGCAGCTCCTCCAGGAATCCGCCGATGAAGGTTACTACGAGGCACAGTTCTACCTAGGTAAGCTGTACTACGAGGGCAAGTATGTCAAGAAGAACGACATCCGCGCGAAGAAGTACCTCAACATGGCGGCTAAGCAGGGAGATCCCGATGCCGCCGCATTGCTCAACCTGATGAAATCCAAGAGGTGAATCCCATGGGTTTCCAGGATGTCCTCAAGGCCGCCCAGGACGGCGACCCCGATGCACAGGTGGCGATGGGATATCTGTTCTTCAAAGGCGACGGCGTGGTCCAGGACAGAAGAGAGGCAGCCAGATGGTTCGGCCTCGCTGCTGATCAGAACAATGCGGAGGCCATCTGCAACCTGGGGCATATGCGTGCTCACGGATTAGGTATGAGGGCTGATCTTGACAAGGCGATGGAGCTCTATCACAGGGCCGCCGATCTCGGCGATGCCAGGGCGATGTTCAATCTAGGTTTCATGTATTCCGATGTCGAGGGGATCCCGCAGGATTGGGAGAAGGCCTATTATTGGTATTCGAGGGCCGCCGATGAGGGGAACATCATCGCACTCTACCGCATGGCCGTAATGAACGAGGAGGGACGCGGCATACCTGTCGATTACCCTAAAGCGATATCATTCTACACAAGGTGCTTCGATGCTGAATTCCCCAAGGCAGGATACCGCCTGGGCTTGATGTATCTTGAAGGCAGGGGTGTAAGTAAGGATCCGAACAAGGCGGCCAAATACATGATAAAGGCTGCCGACTTGGGCTCCGAGGACGCGATGTGCGAACTCGGTAAAATGCATATTTCTGGTCAAGGGATGACACACAGTTTATCTAATGCAAAGAAGTGGCTCGTGAAGGCAGCCAATCGCGGTTCTGAAGAGGCCGCAGTTTTGCTGGAAAAGATAAACAGCGGTGAATTGAATTGAGGATGAATGAGTATCAGAAGGAGATGATCCTCAGAGAGTTGTCCACTCTCAAATCCCACAGCGCATTCTATGCGAAGAAGTACAAGGATATCGATATCGAGAAGATCAAGACGCAGGAGGATTTCGAAACCCTCCCGTTCACTGACAAGGCCGACCTCCGTGAGGCATATCCTCTGGGGCTCGCTGCAGTTCCCGAGAAGGACATTGTGAGGATCCATTCATCATCAGGGACCACAGGAACACCTGTCGTCATCCCTTACACCAAGAAAGATGTCGAGGACTGGGCGATCATTTTCGAGCGCTGCTACGTCATGGCCGGAGTGACTTCCAAGGACCGTATCCACATCACACCTGGTTACGGACTGTGGACCGCTGGAATCGGATTCCAGGCCGGCTGCGAGAGACTCGGAGCGATGGCGATCCCCATGGGTCCCGGCAACACCGAAAAGCAGCTGCGCATGATGGAGGACCTTCAATCCACCGTGCTCTGCGCCACATCATCATATGCACTTCTCCTCGCAGAGGAGATCAAGAAGCGCGGAATCAGGGACAAGATGTGCCTCAAGAAAGGTATCATCGGTTCCGAGCGCTGGGGAGAGAAGATGCGCAACAGCATCGCCAACGAACTGGGAGTGGATTTCTACGACATCTACGGACTCACAGAGATCTATGGTCCCGGTATCGGTATCAGCTGCGATTACCGCAACGGTATCCACATGTGGGATGACTACATCTATTTCGAGATCATCGATCCGAAGACCGGAAAGAACCTTCCGGACGGAGAGACCGGTGAGCTTGTGATCACCACCCTCAGGAAAGAGGGTGCACCGCTGATAAGATACAGGACGCATGACCTCACCAGGATCATCCCCGGCGATTGTCCGTGCGGATCCAGATTCCCTAGGATAGACATCATTGTCGGACGTACCGACGATATGATCAAGGTCAAAGGTGTCAACATGTTCCCCGCTCAGTTCGAGGAAGTGCTGGCCACCATGAAGGATGCCACCAGCGAGTATCAGATCATGATCGACCATCTCGAAGGGAAGGACATGATAACTCTCTACTTCGAGACCCCCGCAGAAGGAGCCGAACGCGAGAAAGCGGAGCAGGAGCTTGTGGAGAAGGTCAAGTCGAAGATAGGGGTGACCGTCATACCCAAAGCGGTCAACCTGGGCTACCTTCCGAGAAGCGAGAAGAAGACCAACCGCATATTCGACAACCGTTACTGATCCCATGAAAGAGCTGGACGTACTCGTATCCGCAGTCAGGAAGGCCGCAGGGATAGTGATCAACGGCGACCGTTCCGCAGAGGAGAAGTCCACGGTCATAGGGACGTACGATATCGTCACAGGTTCGGATCTGAAGGCGGAGAGGTCCATAATTGAGGACATCCGCCGTGAATTCCCGAATGATACTATCATCTCCGAGGAGACCAACCCGGAGGCCGGGGTGTCTGAACGCTCCTGGGCCATCGATCCCATCGACGGGACCATGAACTACTCCAGAGGGATACCGTTCTTCGGGATCCAGGGATGTTTCATGGAGAACGGTGTCGCAAAGGCATCGGTCATCTATCTGCCTGTCTTCGATGAGATGTTCACAGCTTCAGAAGAGGGTGCTTTCCTGAATGGGAAGAGGATCCACACATGCGGTCCGAGGCCGTTGAAGCAGTGTTTGGTATCTACAGGGGATTTCAGCAGACGTTCTCAGGAATTCAGGGATGCGCAGGCAGTCATCTTCCACGACTGCTATCCGGACATAGCGAGGTTCAAGGTCTTCGGTGCCGCTTCGGTGGACTTCACCTATCTGGCCGCAGGCAGGACCGACATCCATGTCAGGTTCCTTAACAAGATATGGGATTTCATGCCCGGTATGCACATAGCGGAGAAGGCTGGGGCAGTGTACGACAAAGATCTGGTAGACAGATACGGGATACTGCTGATGTGCTCCTCTGACGAGGTCCTTCAGGAAGCTAAAGAGAAGATGCTTCCCAAGTTCATCTCGATTTTCCGCCAAGCATGACGAGATAGGCCAGAAGTGCCTCGAGCTGGATCCTCTCGTTACTGCCCTCTACGATACGGAACTCGATCTCTCCGGTTTTGTCCATGAACCTTACCTTCTCGGAATCGGTTATGCTGAGATCGAAGAACGTTGAGTGTATCTGCTTGATTATGTCCTGACCCGAGAGTCCGAACGTGATCATGATGTCGTCCAGCATGTCACGGGCCTTGATGAAGTTCCCGTCCAGTGCAGTCTCGATCATGCTCTTGACCGCCTGGGGATTCGCCATACCGGTTGTCTGATAGATGACATCCAGATCGATCTTCTTTCCGAGGGAAGCGGCGACCTGAAGGGAGTTCACAGCGCGCCTCATGTCACCTCTGGCGACATGGATCAGACCGTTCATCGCATCCTCGTCGATATCCACGTTCTCCTTGTCCACTATGGACTGGAGGAATTCTTTGACATCGTCGGATGTGAGGGGCTTGAACCTGAACACAGCGCATCTGGATTGGATAGGATCGATGATCTTCGATGAGTAGTTGCATGAGAGGATGAAACGGCAGATCCCGGAGAACTTCTCCATCGTCCTCCTGAGTGCGGCCTGGGCGTCCGAAGTGAGGGCGTCCGCCTCGTCCATGAATATGATCTTGAACTCCGCTCCTCCGAGAGGCGCGGTCCTGGCGAATTCCTTGATCTTACCGCGGACCACATCGATTCCCCTCTCATCCGAGGCGTTGAGCTCGATGAAGTTGCCCTTCCATTCATCCCCGAACATGGATTTGGCCAGGGCCAATGAGCAGGTCGTCTTACCGGTACCTGCGGGACCTGTGAAAAGGAGATGCGGCATGTTCCTTGAGGAAACGTAGGCCTTGAGCCTCTCTGTCACGTGCTTCTGACCGACTACATCGTCAAGGGTCTTGGGCCTGTACTTCTCCGTCCAAATCTCATTCATCGGAATCGACTAGCCATGTGCGTTATAATAAAAGGTTTTATTGGACTAATACATGGCCGAATCACCCAGAAAACGTGGATTCCATCCAGCAACAAACCACGAAAGGTGCACAGATGTTCGAGAAATCATCCAGTATCATCAAGGACCCATCCAAGTTCGATTATGACTACGTTCCCAAGAACCTGGTCAACAGGGACGGGCAGATGCATGACCTGGAGATACTCTTCCGCCCGCTGGTGGAATACAACCGTGCATGCAATGCGTTCCTGATGGGTCCGGTCGGTACCGGAAAGACGGTGACGGCCAAGAGATTCTGCCAGGATATGAAGGACTACTGCTCGGACAAGGGCATGGCCCTGGACATCATCTATGTCAACTGCAGGAACAACAATTCGGAATCTGGTGTCATATTCAATCTGATCAGGTACTTCGACAAGGGATATCCCGAGAGAGGATTCTCCGTCGAGAACATGGCCCGCACGCTGAAGAACCATCTTGTCAAGAACAAGAAACCGTTGGTCGTGATCCTCGATGAGGTGGATGTGCTGCTGAAGAAGTCCACCGTCGATATCCTCTATCAGATCACCAGGCTCTCGGACGATTCGAACAAGCCCGCACCAGTATCCCTCATTCTCATCTCACAGCAATCGATCTACGGGATGATGGATGAGGCATCTGCATCCACATTCAAACGCACAACCATGGTCCGTTTCGACAGGTATAGTTGGGATGAGCTCAGGCAGATAGCGAAGGAGAGGGCCGAGGAAGCTCTTCTACCAGGCAGGGTCAGCGAGGATGTGCTCGACCAGATCGCGGACAGTTCGGAGGAGTTCGGCGATGCCAGGATGGCCATCGAGATCCTCGAGAGAGCCGCCAATCTGGCGGAGGAGGATTCTGCAGGAGAGGTCACCGTGGAGAACATCCGTGCGGCAAAGGCAGGGATCTACAGCGTGGTCTCGGAATCCAAGATCGAGACCTTGGACCTGAACAAGAAACTGACGCTCCTAGCCATCGCCCGTGCGATGAAGCAGAACGTCATGATCACCATATCCGCGGCGGAGAAAACCTATGCTATAGTATGCGAGGAGTACGAGGTGCCCGCCCGTAAACACACCCAATTCTGGGGATACGTCCAGGACCTCGAGAAGGTCGGTCTGGTGAAGACCCGCGTATCATCCTCAGGAAAAGGTGGCAGGACCACAACGGTATCCCTTCCGGACATCCCGTCGAAGGTACTTGCCCTGAAGGTCGCGGAAATGCTCGATTCGGAGCTTTCGGAGAGAGATGATTCGGATGAAATGTGATCAGTGCAACTCGGAAGCGATTACCTTCATCCGTTACAACGGCATGCATCTCTGCGCTGAGGATTTCTCAAGGTTCGTGGAGAAGAGGGTCAAGAGGGAGATCAGGAAACAGATCAAGGTCTACCCTGGAGACCAGATAGCAGTGGCCGTGTCCGGAGGAAAGGACAGCATGGTCGCACTCAAGCTGGTCAGCGACGTGTTCGGTCCCAGGAACAAGGTGGGCGTGCATGCAATCACCATCGATGAGGGAATAGAAGGATACCGTCCCCCCAGCGTGGATATCGTCAGGAGGTTCTGCGAGGAAAAAGGCATCCAGTTCCATCTGCGCTCGTTCTCGGAATTGGGCGTGACCATGGACGAGATCGCTCCGTTGTCCAGGGACAGCAGCCCGTGCACGTACTGCGGGGTTTTCCGCAGAAGGCTCATGAACGATGAGGCCAGGAATATCGGTGCGAAGTTCCTAGCTACCGGTCACAATCTTGACGACATGGCCCAGTCCATAATGATGAACTTCGTCAGAGGGGATGTTGAGAGGCTTGCGAGACTCGGCCCCCATGAGAGGGTCCAGCCGGGACTGATCCCCAGATTCCTCCCGCTGAGGCTGATCCCGGAGAAGGAGAGCCTCCTGTATGCAATGGTCAACGGTATAGAGTTCTGGGACGGGGAGTGCTCGTATTGGCAGGAGGCACTCAGGAATCAGTACAGGTCCATAGTGGATGAGCTCGAGGACAGGTCCCCCGGTTCCAGGCACAGTATCGTATCCTCATACGATACTTTGCGCCCGATGCTGTACAAGGAGTACACCACATCCAATCTGCATCTGTGCAAATGCGGAGAGCCTACCGTGGGCAAGAGATGCAAATCCTGCGATCTCCTGAACGATGCTAGGAAGAAACTCGGGAAGTCCTGATCGGAGGATCAGATCTTCTTCCACTTCGCACCGTCTTTGGAATCTTCTAGAACCACGCCGGCATCTTTGAGCCTGTCACGGATCATGTCCGCCAGGTCGTACATCTTGTTCTTTCTCAGCTCCGCGCGGAGGTCGATGAGGATGTTCATGACATCGTCCAGCGTTCCGTCGTCCGCTCCGTCCTGTGCGGGGATGATGTTCAGGATACCGTTGAACTCGTCCATGAGTTCGATGTGCTTCTGTGCGGCCTTCTTGCAGAGGGTCTTCTCGTTCATGGCCTTGTTCGTTGCCCTGACCATCTGGAAGATGACCTCGATGGCCTGACGGGTGTTGAAGTCGTCATCCATGGCATCCCTGAATGCCTGCCTGTACTGCTCGATGATGTCGCAGCAGTCGTTTGCGTCCGCATCCCCCTCGGGAGCTGTCTTGACGTAGGATTTGAGGTCCTTGTAATTGTTGATGATCCTGGAATCTGCGGCCTTGGCCTCCTCGAGCATGTCCTCTCCGTAGAGGAGGGGGCTCATGTAGTGGGTGTTGAGGAAGTAGAACCTGATAGTCTGGGGATCGTACTTGGCAGCGACATCCTTCACGGTGAAGAAGTTACCCAGTGATTTCGACATCTTCTCCTCCTTGGTCATTCCGTGTCCCTTGACCTGGAGCATACCGTTGTGCATCCAGTAGTTGGCAAGGGGCTTTCCGGTGACGGCCTCTGTCTGGAGGATCTCGTTCTCGTGGTGAGGGAATATGAGGTCGTTCCCTCCTCCGTGGATGTCAATCTGCTCTCCGAGGTATCTGTAGATCATGGCCGAGCACTCAATATGCCATCCAGGCCTTCCCTTTCCCCAGGGAGAATCCCAGGAGCACTCTCCGGGCTTCGCTGCCTTCCAGACCGCGAAATCCATGGGGTTCTTCTTCTCATCGTCCATCTGGACACGTCCCGAGGATGACATGTCCTCGAGTTTGGATTTGACAAGCCTTCCGTAGTTCTGGACCTTGTCGATGGAGAAGTATACGCTGCCGTCGCTGGTGACGTATCCGAAGCCGTTGTCGATGATCTTCTGGACCATTCTGATTATGTCGTCGATGCATTCGCTGGCCTTGGGATAGATGTCCGCTTTGTTGATCCCCAGCTTGGACGCGTCCTCGAAGTATTTGTCGATGTATCTCGCCGAGAGCTCGAGGGGTTCGATACCCTCTGCGGCTGCCCTGTTGATGATCTTATCGTCCACGTCGGTGAAGTTCGTGACATGGGTGACCTGATACCCCAGGTATCTGAGGTAGCGCACGACTGTATCGAACACGATCATACATCTGGCGTGTCCCATGTGGATATCGTCGTATACGGTGACTCCGCATACGTACATCTTCACTTTTCCGGGTTCGATTGTCCTGAACTCCTCCTTGGAGTTCGTCAGGGTGTTATGGATCATCAGCGACATGTGATCGATGTCGTATCCAGAATGGTATAAATAATGTCTCGGACGGAGAAAGCGGGAATGCCGCGGGTCAATCGGCCTGCGGCATCCCTGTGATTGTGGTTTATTTCTTGAGTTCTGCGATCTGTTTCTTCAGTTCCTCTATCTCGTGACGGAGCTCATCGATTTCATCCTCTTCAGGATCAGGCAGATCGCTATGGTCCAACACGCATTCGACCTTCAGACCTTTGTATCTGACGATCCTGCCGGGAACGCCGACGACAGTACAGTCGTCGGGAACATCGCTCAGGACGACAGAGCCTGCTCCGATACGGACATAGTTGCCGATGGTGATGTTTCCGAGTACCGAAGCGTTGCATCCGATGACGATGTGGCTGCCGAGGGTGGGGTGTCTCTTTCCTTTGTTGGTGGATACTCCTCCGAGCGTCACTCCCTGGTAGATCGAAACATCATCCCCGATGATCGTAGTCTCTCCTATCACGACTCCGGTCGCATGGTCGATGAAGAATCTCTTTCCGATCGTTGCACCGGGATGGATGTCGCATCCTGTGAGCTGGTGGGCCTTGTAGTTGATCTCCCTGGCCTTTTCCTTCTCTCCTTTAAGCCAAAGCTCGTGGCTCTCCCTGTACATGCTCACGGCCTGCAGTCCAGTATGATATTTGATCGCATCGTTCTCGTCTATGAGAGCGGGATCATTCTCCATTGCGACTGCAAGATCGTCCGGATCCACCTTCATGATATCGCCATCACATCTGCCCATTACTTAAAAAGTTTAGTTATGGAGGGACGGTAGAATCGTCATTTCCTGGTGAATCTGATGAGGTCCAGCATCTCCTTGGAAGGTATTCTCTCGATCATCATGTCGCCCGAAGGTTCGACAGGCCTCTCCTGGACTTCCATCGGACGGCGGGATCTAGCCGATACGATGGCACGGTCCAGTTTCCCTTGGTTCTCCGCATAGATCCTGAACAGGGTATCGCCTTTCTCGACCCTGTCGCCTCTCTTGCATAGCAATTCGATCCCGGCACCGATATCGTCGGGGCATCCCGCTCCTTTAGCGATGGCAACCATTCCGGCATTATCGATGAATTGTACCAACCCTGATCTCTTGGCATGAACGTCCTTGACGAAGCTTCCCGGGATCAGATCGCTGGACTTCACTTTCGGGTCACCATTCTGTGCCTCCACTATCTCAAGGAACTTGCGGTGGGCACGTCCAGATTTCAGGATATCATATGCTTTGCCGTATCCATCCTTTTCACCTGTCATCTCAAGCAGGATACCGGCCATGCCGCATGCCTTCTCCATCAGGTCGGGATCTCCCTGGCCGTTCTCCAGGACGGATATGCATTCGCGTGCTTCCAGTATCGGCCCGATAGCCTTTCCGATCGGCTGATCGGCACGGGACACCGCGCATTCGATGTGTATGCCCAGGATGGTTCCGAGGTCGATGATGGTCCTGGCGAATCTTTTGGCGGTCTCGATGTCGTGAATCTTGGAACCCGATCCCATGGGGATGTCCACAAGCAGGTGGGTGATGCCGATCGACACCTTTTTGCTCATTATCGAGGCCATCATGACCGGCCAGGGGTCTATGCCCATGGGGCGTTCCGCCTTGATTATCTTGCTTCCTACGGGAGCGTAGTTCTCATTGCCGCAGGCGAAGACACCGTCTGTCTTCTTGATTGCCCTTAGGAGCTCATCCGTATCCATCTCCACATCGCAGAATGTGTCGACGTAGTCAGATGTTCCGCACGCGCTGCTTATCGCACGCGAGGACATCTTGGGAATTGTAAGTCCCTCTGATGCCACTATGGAGACCACGATGGGCGTTATCTTATTGCCGGGCACTCCTCCCAGGCTGTGGAAGTCGAGCACCGTTTTCTTTCCGAAATCCACGGTTGATCCAGTATCTGCCATGGACCTGGTCAGGTATGCGATCTCGGTAAGACTTGAGTTGTTGATGTTGAATGATGAGACGAAAGCAAGAATCTCCTTCTCCGAGAGATTCCCGTCCATGATATCGCTGACGATGGATTCGATCTCCTCATTGGACAGTTCCTCCCCGTTGATCTTCCTGCGAATCGATCTGGCGGATTCGGGCATAGGCGAGTACGTCACCTCTACCTCTCCGCCGTCGGACGCTCCGCAGCGTTCCATGATAGCGGAGGGCATACTGATCGTGCCCTTGCTGACTACCTTATCTGTAATCACCAGGGATGCCACTATGGGGCGCTCACCCGTAATACGGATGCGGTCGTTCTGGTCCACACCCAATTCCAGACAGTCATCTCTGCTGAGGAGCACTACAGGCTCCGATTGGGTGATGTCGGACATCCGCACTGTCAGCTTCATGATAGATGAATGGAAGAGCGGATAATTAGCGCTTATTGCTCGAACTCTTCGCCTCTGGCGAAATTGACCGAGGGACAGGGGCCGAAGCATTCCCTGCAGAATATGCATTCATCCTCGTGTATGTGGACCTTGCCGTCTTCCATGTAGAGTGCTCCCGGCCTGCATCTGGCCGCACATAGGCCGCATCCGACGCACTGTTCTCCGCGCATTATGAGCTGGAAGATGTGGTCGATGGTCCTCCTGGCGTCCAATTCGGATCCGGACTTGCTGATTATGGAGCCTTCCGCGTAGAGAGTAGCACTTCCCAATTCTATGTAGTCCCCTTCTATCTTATCGGGGACGATCCATGTGATGGCATGGCAGAAGGGTCTGACCTTCTCGAGATCGATGGGCCTGGAAAGGGCAGCCTCGATACTGTATCCGATGGTACAGGGCGAGTATCCGTCCTGGACCTTTATCGTGATGGGACCCTTTTCTGGTGCTTTCGTCTGTTTCGTAAGTTCCGATACTTCTTTTCCGGACACTCTCTGAACCTCCTCTTTTATCGAATTGGGGGCGCTCTTCCATCTCCAAAGGCTGTACTCCTTCCATTCCTTGGGAAGACCGCGGTCCTTCATGTATTCGTCGAGATACTTATCCCAATCATCCCATCTCTTGCTTTGTCCCGCTATCGCGTCGAACTCAGCAAGGTCGGATGCCGGGCATAGGAAGCAGCCGATCCTGTCAAGTCCTCTCGTGTACCAGACGTTGTATGGCTCCTTCTTGTAGAAAATGTACATCCAGACATGCATGGCGCACCAGTTCTGTATTGGGGATGCGCCTATCTGTCCTGGGGTCCAGGGGTTCTTCCATACCCTGGGTTTGGAATTCCTCTGCTCGGATTCGTATTTCCTCTGACCGATGAACGACAGAACTCCGTCCGGGAAGTGCTTGTTGATGGCTCCCACGGTCGGTCCGAGCTTGTTGGTCTTACAGCACCATCTGTAATCCTTTGCGGGAGGTCCGAAGTAGACCAGATTCCCGAAGAACGCGTCGGTGGGTGCCTTCTCCTCAATGAGCTGTAGGCCATGCCTCTCACAGACCTCATGGACATGCTGGACAGTCTCATCGAATTCCAATCCGGTGTCTACGAACAATACAGGGAGTTTCAATCCCGCGTCCAAAGTCAGGAGCAGCGAAGCAAGGCTGTCTTTTCCTCCGGAGAATGATACGATCGTTGGAAGGTTCTGCTTCTCCATCGTCTTCTTGATGAATCCTACGGCTTCGTCGACCCTCCTCTTGATGACTCCTTCATTAGCCTTAACAGCCTCTTCCCAGGAGTTGTTCTTGTCCGTCAGGTCCCTGAACGTCTCGGGCCTGTACCACCTGGTCCTCACAGCCACACCCTTAGTGGATTCTACCATCTCGGGGCCGGTCATCTTGGCCATACCGGTTGCGATAATCTCCCTGTCGGGAGTTATTATTATGATCTCGTCCCCGAACTTGATATCGGGGTCGGCGTCGACGACACCGGGGGCCATGAGGTTCTTGCTCTCCCTGATGAAGGGAACGGCCTCCTTGTCGCACACCACGTATCCTTTCGAGAAATGTTTGCCGATGCGGTATGCCCCTTGCATCCTGGCCACGAACTTCCAGCCTGAGCCCATATCGTATCTGAAAGAGGCGATGACGGCACCGTCGATGACAACCTCGTCCATCCTGTCCAGGGAAGGAGCTTTGTTGAGAATGACGACATGGCCGTCGGGGATTACCGCCCTGCCCGCACCCTCTCCGTAATCGCGGTCGAGAATGCTCCTGAGCAACTGTATGTCGTGATCGAAGGCGGGCCTGGAGTCCCCAGGGGGCGTGAGGACCACCTCTTCGGTGGAGCTTCCGCAGACTGGACATTGCTCCTTCTCCAAGATAGGAAGGTTGCATTCGTAGCACCACCTCAGGTGATTCTTTCCCAGTCTTATCGCGGCCATTTCACTCAAGCCCCTCTAGGGAGAGGGCGGTATAAATCGTTTCATGGTCCACAATCAGCAGAACGGTCTGTTCTGCTGGTTTCCGCCGGAAATGATTCTTCTTATGTTTCCTCTGCGCCACTCTCAGGACCTCCTAATCTGGAAGATCACTATGGATGAGACGACTGCCGCCACCGCCGCACCAATGCCGATGAGGGTGATCGAGCTGTTGTTCTCCTTCGGTGATTCCTTGTTCGTGTCGGTCTCCTTGTCGGGATCTACCACGGTCTTGGGGGTATCCTTGGGGGTTTCCGAATCGATAGCAGGGGTATCGACAATATTCATCTCCCATTTCGGATACAGGTCCATATCCTTGGTTACTGTGATCCTGTTCGTGAGCAGAGTGGCCGAACCGTCCTCGGTCCATCCTATGAAGTCGTAACCTTCCTTGAGTACGGTCTTCAGGATTATCTGATCGCCATTCTCGCAGTACACGTTGTCAGCAGAGTCCCCGTCGTGATAGCTCACGGTCAAGAGTTTCTCCCAGACGGCGTACAGGGTGGTGTTCTTCAGGATCATCTTGGTGGATTGGGAGGTCAGAGAGGCTGTCTGAGCCTTGCTGTTCTCGCTCCATCCGAGGAACTTATACCCTGTCTTGGAAGGTGTGCCGGCTACCGAAAGGTTCTGGACGCTGTACAGGTTGAGATCGTACGAGGCGATCAGGTCGGTCCCGTCCATGAATCTGAGGGATACGGTGGAGGGGACAGACGGTGTGCTGTCAGTGCCCGATTTCTTGGTATCTCCGGATGAAGGCTGGTCCTTCGCTGGAGTCTCTGTGGGGGTCGTGGTTTCGGATTTGGGTTGTGTTTCCGCAGAGGGCTTGTCCTCAGCGGGGGGCTTGTCTTCCTTTGGCTGCGGATTGTCTGTAGCCGACTTGCTTCCGGAATCCTTCTTGTCGTCCTTTGCAGGTGATTCCTCGGCAGGTTTGGTCTCTTCAGCCGGGGTGGTACCCTTCTCAGGTTCCTGTTTGTCAACGTCGGGAACGGCCTGTGCCGGGTCCAGATGCCAAATCTCGAAGAAATCGGTATCCTTGGTTATGACGGCGGAATCGCCGGTCCTGTAACTCATTGATCCACCGGCGGTGGTCGCCCATCCGTCGAAGATATGCTGAGCCCAACCGCTATCGCTGGGCAGAATGTAAGAGGTGTTCTGCTCGACCTTGGTCACAGTCGTCTTCCCGTCATGGTCGTGCAGGGTAACGGTGAATTTGCCGATCTCCGACCAGATGGGGTACAGCTTGACATCGTTCTTGATGATGAAGGTGTCGCCGTCGCGGTAAAGAACATCTCCGGTCGAGGACAGTCCCCATCCCTGGAGGATGAAGCCGCTCTTCGCCGCTGAAGCGCATCCGACGGTCACGGTCTCTCCGTAGTCGAAGATGTCCGTCTTTGTCGAGTCATCCAATACATATTTGACGGTCTTCTTGTCTGTCAGCCAGACAGCATTGAGGTCCATGTTTCCAGTGACCTTGATACTGTCGCCTTTGTACAGTTTGCTCTCCGTGTCCCCCAACTTCCAATTCTGGAAGGTCTTGCCATCCATTGTTGGATTATCCTGCTGAATGTAAACCGTGTCCCCGTCGTACGCATTGACCGTTCCGAGGACGGTGCTTCCATCCAAATAGCGGACGGTGAACTGTGTCTTGTCCTCGTAGACCGCATAAATGCTGCAGTTTCCGCTTATGACAGGATCCGAGGTCAACAACGCACCGTTTGATTCCAGGCTCCATCCCATGAACCACTTGGAATCGGGTGCGGTAACCGACAGCTCTGATAGGCGTAGTTCGGTGTTGGCCGCTACGGTCTTCGTTCCGATCTTCACGCCTTCGGACATGACCGATACTGTGAATGTGTTCGCATTCCAGCTGCTTACGGCGGTATGGTCGCGGAAGGTGGTGATCTTGCTGCCGCCCTCGTAGTATTTGCCTCCAACATACCATCCGGTGAAATCGTACCCCGATACACTGGACAGCGAAGGATAGCTGTCCCCTACATTGAAGGATTGGCTGGAAGCAAGTCCCGAAGCATCAGGCAGTGCCGAATGGTCGTATGTAACTGTGAAAGGCAGGTAGGTTATCTCAAGATAGACGTCGCTTCCCTGTTTGGCGAACTCCGATTCGGTTATTGTTGTCCTGGTCGTGTTCTCTCCTTTGATCTTCCATGATTTGAACAGATTGGATGCCACATTCGGATACGGGATCTGGTAGGTTCCCTCTCCAGAGATATGGGTATCGTTGTCCAGTCCGGTGATCTCGGGGAAGTGGATGGTCCAGCTTCCTCCCTCTACGCGCAGCGACTGTCCGTTGAAATAATAGTAGCAGCTGCCGCCGAGCTGATTCGCCGTGGTGGTAGCGGTCGATGTTCCTTTGGAATCCGTGAACTTGAAAACAGCATTGCTGGAGCCGGTGTAGAATGTGATCTTGTATTCCTTTGAGTTAGAGTTGTATACGCTGGTAAGCTCCACAATGTGCACGTCTTTGAAAGTGATAGTAGGTACGCTCGTCAGAACTGCCGTCTGTCCCTCATTCAATACCTGTCCCTTTGGATATCCTTCGCTGAACGCATCGGATGCGATCTTGGTCACGCTCCTAAGGTCCTCGATCTGGATCTTGCTGCCGAGGTAAGTGCCGCTCTTGATCTCTGTCACTCCCGTGTTCAGGAGGTAGGGTCCGGGACCTCTGCAGTTCTCAAACGCATGTGCGCCAACTACGGTCAGTTTCGCTGAGAAGTCGAAGTTCACAGCTCCGGTGTCTTTGAAGCAATAGTATCCTATGTTCTTCAGTCCGGGAGCTTTGAACGAGGCAAGGCTCGAACAGCCTTCGAAGGCACTGTCGCCCAGCATCCTTACGTTGTCGCTGAGTACGACATTTACCAAGCTAGTGCAGCCCTTGAAGGCCTCTGCTTTGACCGATGCAGAGGAGATGTAGATGTTGGTTCCAGGCAGTGTCTCGTCAGTATAGCTGATGGTATTGGCATCTGTTATCTCTGTGTAACCGCTGGGGACGGCACCGTCGGAGCCGTTATCCGTAGCGATGACGAAGAATGCCGTGACCATGGTCAGGATCACGGCGATGAATGCCATTGTCTTATTCATTTTTGCATCACCCTTGCGGGCCATCTGCATGGTCCGCAGGAGTGATTACGGGTGTGAATATTAGATACGTTCCCGGTTTTCTAAGGTTTAGGGTTATGGGGGGTCACCCCATAACAGGATCAATCCAGCTTAGCTTTGACGAACAGAGACTTGTCCGCATCCAAGGGGATGGTGGCGTCGTAGCCGACCTTCCAGGTGGTTTTGCCGTGGGAACTGGGGTCCAGTGAGGAACCTGCCGCTCCCGGTATCCTGAGGATCTTGTCAGCCTGCATCCTCGTGGCGACGGCCCATTCAACCTCGCGGTCGTTGAATATGTCGATGTCGTCATCCACTATGATGACGCTCTTCATGGACGGGTGCCCTGTGAATGCGGCCATTATGGCGTTCACACCGTCCCCTTCCTTGTTCTTCTTGATCGATACCACTCCGTTCAGCCAGCAGCATCCTCCCTCCGTGAGGCGGACGTTCTTGACCCTGGGCACGGCCTGTCTGACCGTCTTGAGGATCATGGGCTCCCTCGGTAGTCCCATGAGCATGAAGTGCTCGTATCCTCCCGGGAGGAGCAGATGGAACACGGGGTCCTTGCAGCTCCAGATCTTGTCGATTTCTATCACCGGCTGCTGTCTCTCGAAGTCGTATGTGCCCGTGATGTCCACGAACGGACCTTCGGTGGTCTCTTTCAGAGTTATCCTGCCTTCGAACACGTAGTCCGTGTCGGCCGGGACCACGATGCCGTTGTCGCACTTTCCTGTCTTGAGCGCTGAACCGTGTCCTTTGATGAACATGGAGGAGGCGACCTCGAGCTCGTCCGCTCCGAAATCCATGGATGTCGCGGCGGCCAGAAGCACCTCGGCCTGAGCGCCTACACAGATGGAGATCTTCAGTTCCTCCCCCTTTTCCTTGGCCAGGTTGTAGAGTGTGAACAGATGTCTGGGAACGAGCCTCACCGCTATGTGCTTCCCGTCCATTATCATCATCCTGTGGAACGAGACGTTCTTCTTTCCTTCGTACTCGGCCACGATTACTCCTGATGTGATGTAGCGTCCCCCGTCCTCTGGGAAGTACTTGGGAATGGGGAGCTTCATGAGGTCGACATCCAGCGAGCACTGGCGGAACGAAGGGTCATCGACTATCTGACACGGCTGAGGGGAACCTATGGCCTCAAGGAGGTGCTTCACGATATCCTCCTTGGGGATGTTCAGAGCCTTGGCGATCTTCTCTCTGGTGGAGAATATGTTGCCTGCAGCCTTCTTCCCGTTAAGACTCTCGAAAAGGACGGTCTTGTCCTGATCCTTCATGAGTTCGCATGATACTTCCTTCGATTCAGGCTCGACAGGAGTTTTGATTGTTGTGATTTCGCCGAAAAGCGAATCCTTGACCGACATGACCCCGGTAATGCAGTACAAAATAATAAGGTAGAGTCCGTCCTTCGTCGAAGGACGGGGGAAGTCAGGGACCAGAGCCCTCGATCAGTCCTTGAGTTTGTTCTTGTACTCATCCTGCTGAGTTTTGAGTTCCTCGATCTTCTTCCTGGAGACGAGGATGACCTGATAGTACTCCCTGATGACGGCCTCGTCGTATTCCTTGCCCTCATCGAAGAATTCTACCATCTTCTTCCCGATGTCCCTAGTTGCATCTCTGATCTTGGATTCCTCTTTGCCGATCTCGACCTCGGCCTTACCGCCGTCATATACGATCCCGAGTTTGTCGTCCGCTTCCTTGAATCCCTCTTTGATGCTGTTCATTAATCCCATTGAAAATGCCTCCTTCGGTGATTTGAATATGGAAAAAGGCATTATAAAAAATGATGAACTCAGTTGGATGTATCCTCCATTAAATACTAGGAACGAAATTCTTTGTCTATGACCAATTTCGAGGATCTGCTGAAGGAATTCGTTTCGATCGATACCGCTGACCGCGGAGGATTCTTTTTAGCTAAAGTACAGACAATGGATGGATACAGCAGAGCTTTCCCTATGATCTGGGAACTCGTAGAGACTTTCATATGCAAAGTTGCGACTCTGGACGGCAAATTGGATATCAGTGAGTACGCAGTCATCCAGGGACTCGCGATCCACCGCCACGGATCGCCTTTCGACCCCGAGGAATTCACACAGAGGCTCGGACAGTTCGCGAAGGAAGGTGCGGACACAAAGATCGCAGAGGTCGCATTCGCAATGCTTCCCGAGTATGTCAGGGACGATATCGTCATGATGTTGATATGCTTCGCAAGCGTCGACGCTGTTGTTTCCAAGAACGAGTCTGAGTGGATTTCCACTCTCTGTTTCTGATTCAAACAGGCCCCTTTGGGGGCCTCCACTTTTCCCTTTTTACACGCGTGTGATATAACTGCATAAATACTGCTTACAGATTCGGAAATTCTATGTCCGACGAGATCGAGCAGACGATCAGGAAATTCGCACTGCAGAACGCGGTGTTCTTCAAAGGTACGGCGAATCCGAAAGCAGTTGTAGGAAAGATTCTGGGCAGCTGTCCGGATCTGAGATCGAGGGCAGGGGAGATCACGCCTCTTGCCAACAAGATAGTCGAAGAGGTCAACGCAATGGGCCTTGAGGCGCAGACCAAGGCCTTGGAAGAGATAGATTCATCACTGCTCGTGAAGGAAAAGAAGGAGAGGAAGTACGAGCTTCCCGACCTTCAGAACGTGAACGGCAAAGTTGTAATGCGTATCGCACCAGGGCCTTCCGGACCCCTTCATATCGGCCACACCCGTGTGTCTATCCTCAACGACGAATACGTCAAGAGGTACGGCGGGGACCTAATCCTCAGATTCGAGGACACCAACCCAGAGAAGATCGACCCCGACGCCTACGATATGATCCCGGAGGATCTGGACTGGCTTGGCGTCAAGTGCAACAAGCAGTACATCCAGTCGGACAGGTTCGAGATGTACTACGACTACACCAGGAAGCTCCTGGAGATGGGTCACGCATACGTCTGCACATGCAACGGGGACGATTGGAGGAAACTCAAGGAGAACAAGCAGAAATGCCCTTGCCACGACCTGCCTGTGGAAACACAGCTCGACAGATACGACAAGTTCCTCGCTGGAGATTATCAGGACGGAGAGGCAGTGGTGGTCGTCAAGACAGACATCTGCCATCCCAATCCAGCAGTCAGGGACTTCGTGGCTCTCAGGCTCGTGAGGACCCCCCACCCCAGGACCGGCGAGAAATACATCGCATATCCCATGATGAACCTCTCTGTGGCCATTGATGACCATGAGATGGGCATGACGCACGTCATCAGAGGAAAGGACCACCTGAACAACACCTTCAGGCAGGAATACATCTTCGATTACTTCGGATGGAAGAAGCCCGAGTACTACCACTACGGTCTGGTCAACATCCCCGACACAGTCCTCAAGACCTCGATCATCAAGCAGAGCATCAAGGACGGGGAGTACACCGGATGGGACGACGTCAGGACCGGAACCGTCAGGGCAATGAAGAGGCGCGGAATCAGGCCCGAGGCGATCAGGAGATACTGGGTCGAGTCAGGCATCAAACCTGTCGATATCGAATTCTCCTGGCAGAACCTGTACGGAATGAACAGGGACATCATCGATACCGATGCCAACAGGTACTTCTACGTGGAGAAACCCGCTGCATTCGACATCGACGGAATAGACGTGATCGAGGGTGCCGCACCCAAGCATCCGGATCACCCTGAGAGGGGAGAGAGGAAGTTCAAGCTTGATGCCCCCAGGACAGTATATCTCGCCGAGGCGGACTCCGAGCTCTTCGAGAAGGACAAGAAGATCAGGCTCAAGGACCTCTGCAACATCGAATATGGCAAACCTGCGAAGTACATCGGCAATGACGTGTCAATCCTGAAGACAGGCGTGCGTGCAGTACAGTGGGTCGCAGCAGACGGCATCGATGCCACATTGGTCATGCCCGACGGAACCGTACAGACGGGAAAGATTGAATCTGATATCGTATCCGAGAGCAATGACATGGTCCAGCTGGAGAGGATCGGATTCGTGAGGATCGAGAAGAAGGATCCCAAATCCGTCTCGATGATCTTTGCTCACCGCTGATTCGGAACAATTCAACGGGGTCGATCCCCGTTTTCTTTAACGTTTTTTTGATGTTTCTTATCTCAGGATACATCTACGAACACAGAGGATGCCAGGTCGTAACTGAGCGCGACCATGTTTTCGCCGATCTTGATGACTCTGTCGCCGCCGTCCATGAGGATGGATTCGATCTTCACCTCTCTTCCGGGGACGAAGCCGATTGAGTTCAGTCTGCGAATGTCCTCACTGTTCTCTGATTTGAGATAAGATATGGTGCCTGATTTGTTCTTGGCCATCTTGTTCAGCTGGATGATGTTGGTGGAGCCCTGGCTGTAGCGCTTGCAGGGGTCTGTGCAGTACTGACAGTCCTCATCCACGGGGTTGCCTATCATATTGCAGATCCTTATGCTGGTGTCATCGGATATGGTGTGCTCGATCTTGTGTGCCTCGTCATGTGCATCCTGATGCTCCATGCCCAGGCAGTCGACCAAAAGGTGCTCGATGACATGGTGCTTCTTACGGAGCTGACGGGCTATGGCCATACCCTCGGCAGACAGCTTGATACCTCTGTACCTTTCGTATACCACGAGCCCTTCCGCCGCGAGTGTCTTCGTCATCTCTGTGACGCTGGCAGGGGACACACCCATGAATTCTGCTAGTTCAGTGGTTTTGACGTTCTTGTCCCCATCGCTGAGTCTCAGAATGCTGATGAGATAGTCTTCGCGGCTGTCTGATGTCATCATTATGGTATCTCAGTCGGCGTATAATAAACCACATTACAGCAGATTGCCGATATTGAGGATATAGCTGGGGTCTAGTATCTCTTTGATTCTTCTGAGGTCGTCGACCGCCTTCTGACCGTAGCGATCCTTTATGCGGAAGTTGCTGAGCTTACCCGACTCCTCCGTAGGACCGTCCTTCACGATATCGGACAGATAGATGTCAGCTTCGGTGACGACTCCAAATATCCCTTCAGAGCCTACGAACAGGTCGATGAGGTCCATGTCCGATGATATCTTAGGTCCGAAGTCCGCATCCGAATCGTATGAGGGCAGATCGAATGCGAAGAAATTCCTTCCAGCAGGGAATGTCATCTTCCTTCCGCTGGCGATATACTCGCCCCGTTCGAATGTGACGAATGTACTGTCAGAGAAGACCACCTTCAGTCTTCTCACAAAAGGCCGGATATTGGAGCGGTTCACCGCGATGCAGCCTCCCACTGAGTTCTCCGGTTCGGCCTTGACCGGGAATCTGAGGCTGTCCAAGGGGACGTCGCACTCGTCGAGACTACAGACACGACCGCTGGAGATCGAGTTGTTGAACAATGAGATCGATGTGCAGGGGAGGACCCTGAGGTATGTTCCCCTCTCATCTACTCCTGCACCGATGACACCTGAGAGACGCTCCATCGACATGACGTCTCCTCCGCAAGGTACAGCCCCGCCCTGGGAGCACATCCTGGTGCCTGATATCGTGAGCTTCGTGTTGCCCTTGCTTGAGTACCTGATACCCTCACGGAGTTCCGTCTCATCATTGGGTAGGATGACATTCTTGGCATGCCCTTTGAGCGTGGATCTGTCGCTCAGATATTTCGAATCGCCTGGAATCCTCTCTCTAAGGAACATTCAATCACTCCTCAGACGTGGGATCATAGCGGCTATGATTGATTGTTCTGTCAGAGTCTTGCGGTCGATCAGACCGTTGCTAAGAAGGCCGATCGCACCCTGCTTCTTTCCGATCTCGGTATTACCGTAGACCTGCTTGACGGCTTCACCCACTGTCATCCCTTTCCTGACCAGGTCCGCGATGCTGTCGGGGTATCTGAATCCTGAGCCTTGGCCGAAGGTCATCCTTCCGTCCCTGGTGATTACAGTGCAGTGCTGGATGTCATAGAGCCCGTCGAGCATCTCGAAGACTCCTGCTTCGATCCCTACTGCCATGTCATGATCGCCCAGGGCTGCCTTCGCTCTGTTTACGGAACCCTGGTGAGTCTGGTCGCCGAAAGGCTGGGGCGGTACACCACTGGGCACATCAATGCCTGTGATCCTGACCTCTCCGTAGATCCTCTCCATGATCGACCTTACCGCTGCTACCTTGACCGGATTGGCCGAGCCAACGGCGATGTCGATGACATCCTTCTTACCTGAACGGCTGTAGCGACCCTCGAGAATCGATGAGGCGCTGATCTTCTTACCATCGTCCGATATGACAAGGGGGACTACTGACATCTGTAGTGGTTTGATACCACGTGAAGCTCTCTCCTCGTTGACCTTCTCGCCGTTCGACAGAGTCTCCTCGGAGACCACAAGAATATCCACGTTATCCATGATCTCTTTCGGACCATAGATGTCGTCTATCTCGAATATCGTATAATTGTCCCTGGAGGAGAGATATTGCTCCAGTTCCTTCTTCCTCACATCGAAGCTGACCGATGCATTTCTGCCTTGGGATGCCATGCGGTCAGAGGTCAGACCTATCATCACTCTGTCCCCGACCTCGAAGGCTCTATCGAGCAGTGCCTTGTGTCCGTCGTGGAGGATGTTGAAGGTACCTGCTACAGCGGCGATCATTTCCATCCGAACCAGAGTGCAACGACAACGATGGCCACTAGGACCACTTCCAGGATCAGGTATTTGCGTAGTTTGCCCTTGACCTCATCCCTGGAGGTGCTCATGCACTGTTCGCTGCAGAACTTCCCTTCGCCCACGAATGCCCTTCCGCATGCCTCGCAGTGTCTGTGCTGCGGAATCTTCTCTGTATACTCTGCCATTGTATCCCTCATGCCGACCTGCGGTCGACCTCGTTCTGAACTATTATCATGCAATGGTCCGCATGCAGACTGTACGGTCCGATGCAGATCTTGTCAGGTGAATATGATTGGAGGATCTCCTCCTCTTCGGTCGTCGGGTCCTGGTTGTCACCGAGTACGAATATAGGGTTCTCGGGGAACTCGTAATCCCTGCAATCCACTCCATCCTCCTTGAGGTAGACGAATGAACCGACCTTCGACAGTTTCTCTAGAACATCCGCGAATGACATGCGGGTGTTGTAGACTCCGGGCGAAGACCTTATCTCCTCTCCAGGCTGGACCTTCTTCAGCAATGCGTTCCTGATGAGCGATGCTGTACTCCTCTCATCCGGATTGAGGTATCTGAGTTCTGCTCCTTTGAAAACAACGGTTTTTGGAGCATCGTCACCTCCTTCCAGGACCAGGTAGATCTCCACGTCCTTGCGGAGGTCATGGCTCAGGAAGAATGCCGAGTTGACGCATCTGACCAGTATGTCCAGCCTTCCGGCTCCGCCAGCTATGTCGTCCAGTTTGAAATCACCGGTAGTGACTGCTTTGTGCCCGGTGATCACAAAGTATCTCATTCGGATCCCTGAAGGTCCTTGAGGGCATCCATGTCGATGCCGCCCATCTGCTTCATCAGCTGTTTGCGCATCTTACGGTCCTTTCCGACGGATGACATCATCTTCTTGCTGTTGGTGTACTGCTTCAGCAGTTCCTTGACATCATGGGATGTGACACCGGCTCCGGCGGCGATCCTGTCGATACGCTTGGACTTAATGATGGAAGGCTCCTCCTTCTCCTCAGGGGTCATCGAATCCATGATGACCTTGAAGACGGACAGCTTCTTCTGTGTGGCCTCGTAGTCCAGCTGATCGCTGACCGCACTCATTCCGGGCAGGAGGCTCATGAGCTTCTCCAGCGTTCCCATCTTGCTCATCGCGGTCATCTGATAGTACATATCGTTGAGAGTGAAACGGCCCGTCATCATGTTGCGGGCTACCTGCTCCATGGCCTCTTCGTCATCTATCTCCTGTGAGGCGAGCTCCATCAACGCGGACAGATCTCCCATTCCCAAGAGCCTTGAGATGAACCTCTTCGCATCGAATGCCTCCAGGTCACGTATGTGCTCTCCAGTTCCCAGGAACACTATCCTGGCGTTGGTCTTCTGGATGGCAGAGATTGCTCCTCCTCCTTTAGAGGTACCGTCCATCTTCGTGAGGATGACGCCTGTGACTCCGACCGCGTTGTGGAAGGCCTCTGCCTGAGGTCCTGCCTGCTGACCGACCTGTGAGTCGAGTACGAGGATCCTCTCTTCAGGCTGAGCAACCTTTGCGATGCGCTTGATCTCATCGATGAGGTCGTCCTCAAGCGCATGACGTCCCGAAGTATCGATGATCACGATCTGCTTGTTCTTGAAGTGCTCCTTTCCTCTCTGAACGATGCCTGCAGCATCGGTCTCTCCGGGTTCGCCGTAGACATCGACTCCTACCTTCTCTCCCAGCTGCTTCAGCTGGTCAAGGGCTGCGGGCCTGTATACATCGGCACCGATAAGTCCGACGGAGAATCCCTTCTTCATGAAGTAGAATGCGAGTTTACCTGTGGTCGTGGTCTTACCCTGACCATAGAGTCCGACCATCATGATGGTCTGAGGGGTCAGCTTCAATCCCTCGCCGTTGTTGACGAGCCTGACAAGTTCCTCATAGATGATCTTGGAGACATGATCCTTCATGCTCCTTCCTGCTTCAGGGGGCTCGTTGAGGGCACGATCCTTCACGTTGTTCGTGACCTCAAGTACCAATTTGACGTTGACATCTGCTTCGAGCAATGCACGCTGAAGGTCCTTACAGAGGTCCTTCACTAGCTCTTCATCGATGACGGATGCCTTTCCGATACGTCCCAAGACGTTCCTGAGGGATTTACCCAATCCTTCCATGACCATGGTTAACGAGCGGTCTATACGCGCACGCGTAAAAAAGGATATGGTATAATTTTCGGTGAAAGTAGAAGATGAAGGTTGGGGGACCGGTCAGCAATAAGAAGGGATGGGATGCACTCTACAGCCTGACCGAATCCCTGTAATACTCCTATTATCGCCGAGAATATTTAACCCTTATGCCAAAAATAAAGCTGTTACATTTACTAATTATACTAAAACCTTAAAGATGACAAATGATAGTTAAAAAATTGATATTATCAGTAATAAACTGTATCCAGATGTTTCTTTTACGACACTTCCGTCGGAAGCAGCGATTGATTGGAAAAAATGAGAGATAAGGCCGTCTTTCGACGGCCTAAGGATTGTTATTTGGTAGCTTCACGGAAGGAGTCCGGCGCTTCTGAGCTCCTCGGCAAGGTTGTCGACGGCTCTTCCGGCCTCCTCGATCTTCTTGGCACCGGCGATGACGATCTTTCCGGAACCGAACAGAAGGATGACGACCTTGGGATCGTTGATCCTGTAGACGAGACCGGGGAACTGCTCAGGCTCGTATTCGACCTTCTCGAGTCCGAGTGTGATTGCGGTGGTGTTCAGGTTGACCTCGTTTCCGAGATCTGCTGAGGAGACCATGTTCTGAATCTCAGTCTTGGGGTTGTCGTAGACATCCTGTCCGATTGCCTTCAGGTCGGTGAGAACCTTGTTGACAGACGCCTCGAGCATCTGAAGGTCGGTGGAACCGGTGAAGACGGCCTTTCCAGACCTGAAGAGAAGTACAGATGTCTTGGGTTCTTTTACCCTGTAGACGAGTCCGGGGAATGTGTGGGGGTCGTATTTTGAATCGGTAAGACCCTCCATGATCTTGTTCAGATCGAATCCATCGGAAAGCTGAGTTGATGCTACTATGTTCTGTACGTGAAGGTCCCACATGATTTACGGGATTTATAAGCAGTATATAAATGCTACCGCTTTTTAGCGTCTAAATTGTATCCAATTTGCTTTTTTCGGGCAAAGAATCAACGTCTTTGCCTACCAAAAGATTTGTTTGGTCTCCCTGAAGACCGTTTTGGACGTCTCTCGTAGCCGTCATCCTCGAATATGGAATCGAAGGTTGCGATGTCATCTCTCTCTTCGAAATGTCTGCGTACGAACTCCTTGACATCCTCATCCCCGCAGACCTTCTTCAGCCATTTGACCGAAGGAACCTCGGGATCTCCCTCCATCTCGAAGTATAGCTCTGCGGCCTCTCTGTCCGCCCCTATGTCATGAAGGGTGTAGATCATCTTCTTGGAGCGGTAAAAGTCATCAGTCGATTTGTCGACCAAGGCCTGTCTGCAGAATTCCATGCCCTTGTCGTAATGGTCCTTAAGCCAATCGATCTCTTTGGCGATGCTCTGCTTGCCCAGTTCCTTCCCGACCTCCAGGATCTTATCTTGGTCTCCGCCGCAGTACTGGTCCAGATAATACATGTCATCCAGGCCGGCCTGATAGACAATGATCAGGTTGGGCAGGTCGTTGTTCTTGAGATGTATCCCTGCGAGACATTTCCTGACATCATTCCTGAACATCTTCCCAGAGAGTTCGTCTATGGCCTCGGGGCATCCCGCCCTCGCAGCGTTCATCATGACCGACATGTACTCCTCCTTCTTCATCTCGAGATTCTTTGCCTTCAGATACATTCCGAACGGGTCGTCCTGGATCTTGAATTCGCCTTGCCTCGAGATGATGAGGTCCTTGTACTGAGGGTACTTGGCCCTGAGCCATTCAATCTCGTTGCCCTCTGCCCTTGCTGCCAGGAATTCGCTGAAGAATGCCGCCTCAGGCACCTTCTTGGAGTTCTGTTTGAGCTCTTGCACTGCTCTCGCATCGCCGTTCATGGCGCGTGTGAACATGACATAGATGGACTGCTTCAGCTTGATGCCGTCCTCGATCCTTGTGAGATGGGATTCCGCCGATACAGAGTCCTTCTTCCTCCTGAGGAGGTCGAGTCCTTTCATGACCTTCTTGTCGTCATCCGGATATCTTGAAGCGAAAATATCTATGATGGGGTCATCACCATCAATCTCCTCCAGGCATATCTTGCGGTAGATCGCATGGGTGTTCTGTTTGGAGTATTCGCTGTCGAAGAACGTACGGTCATAGGAGCCATCCCTGCGTATGCACAGATAGTCGTACTCTATTAGAGCGTCCTCGGAGCACTGCGGACCTATCCTGGTCCTGAGCGATGTGAATTCATTTTTGCCAACGGCCTTGAGGATGCGGTCTGCATTGTTCTCGCATCCCTCGCTCATCATCACCGAACCGTGAAGGAACATGATCATGGCAAGGTCGTCGTTGCCGTTTATCTGGCAGTCGATGCCTCTGTAGAGGAGTCTCGATGCATCCTGGGGCAATAGAAGTTTTCTCGGTTCGGGGCTCTCCTCGCGGCGGGGTCTCTCTTCCCTATGGAATTCCTTTCTCCCGTCCGATCTCCTATCTTTGAAACCGCCTTCTCTGCGCGGGCGGTCGTCATAATCCTTTCTATCCTTGCGGAATCCGACCTCTCTTTTCTTCCCATCGCGTTCGCGACGGTCATTACGGTCTCCGGAATCCCTTCTGGGCTTCCCTTTGAAATCCTTCCTGTCCCCGTACGGTTTACGGTCCCTGGGGCCGCCCTTGCGGTCTTTTGGTCCGTCCTTCTTGTATGGCCTGTCACCCTTCCTGTATGAATCGTGCTTAGGACCGTCCCTGCGTTCCTTTTTCTCGTCAGCCATATCGATTTCCTCCGTACCGCAGCTGGAGCTGCTATGTAATAATGAGTGTAAAGCCATATTTGACGTTTTACATCCAGATTCCGTGATAGGTTATTTACGCACCTATGTGCGTTGCGTGCCCATGGGCTTTTTCTCGAGAAACAAGGAATCAAAGGAACAGGTCGAACTGCCTCAGGGAGGCAGCGAGCTGTACACCGATCGCAGGTTCAATACCTATTGGCTGCTTGGATTCAGCCCTTTCGAGGATTTCACACCGGAGCAGATCCAGGCCGCAATGGATGCTGAGATGAAGAAGCTCAACCGCGTCCTCAGGACCCAACCGATAGAGATGGTGAGGGTCAAGACACAGAAGAAACTCGATAAGCTTCAGGACATCTACGGGAAACAGGACATCATAGAGAAGGAGAGGGACGACGCCATCCTGATGTTCAACGAGGATATGCTGAGATACAACAACGAGCTGAGCACTGACATGGAGAAGATAGACTCGGCCATAGTCAGGTCTGGATGGCGCGGAGACGGTATCAATCCGCTGTCAGTCAGGGGGTTCCCTCAATGCAGCCATTGCGGATACATGAACCGCAAGGTGAAGAAATGCATCCACTGCGGTACGAAACTGTGATCAGCGTCTGAGGAATCCAAATCTGGACTTCTTCACGTTGCCGTTCTTGTCGAACTTCTCCCTCATAAGACGGTCGTAGTTCTGTTTCACCTTGTAGTCGCCGGGTTTCATCTCCATCAGGATCTCCAGTTCCTTCTTGGCCTTCTCATAGTCCTTGATGTCGTTGAGAAGGAGGGCGGAGTAGTTCTGATGATACTCGTACTTGTTCGGGTTCATCGCGATAGCCTTTTCATAGTATTCAGCGGCCTTCGGGAAGTCCACCATCTGGTTCCTGAGGAATCTAGCATAAGTGTTGTATAGGTCCGATGACGGATCGAGCTCGAGGAGCTTCTGGAATTTCTCATTGGTGACCTTGTTGTTCTTCTTGTCCTCTGCAAGGATGGAGATCTGAGCTTTCAGGGCATCAATGTAATCGGGATCCAGATCCAAGATGACGTCCAGCTGCATCATCCCGTACTCCTTGTTCTTGAGTCCGTAGATGATATGCTGCGCCAACTGAAGTCTGACCTTGCAGTTATGAGGGTCGCTCTTCAGATACTCTTCCAAGGTTTCGACCGCTCCCTGAATGTTGCCGCTGTCGTACTGTCTCTTCGCTTTGCTGCATGCATCATATGCTGGGTCCGAACTCATCGTATGGCGGAATCCCTCACTAGGTAAAATGTCTTATGTTCGTTGCTTCTACGGCATCGTATGGGATTCATTCTGAAGTTCTGTGCAGGCGTTGTAATGACACTCCTGTTCGTCGTCGCCGTACCCTACTTCACGGATTTGTACATCATTCCTTACATCACAGAAGCGGTAGGTGACAATACATTCATGTCCATCGGATCCCAGACCCTGATCCAGATCCTGATCTATCTGGTCTTTATCCTGTTCACGCTCATGCTGGGCGGAGGAGCGATACTCAGATGGTTCGGGGTATTCGGCGTCCTGGGCATGATCGTAGCTTACTATCTCTTGGGCGATGTGACCCGTGCAATCATACCTGTTCTGTCGATGATAGTGATATGGATCATTTTCATCCCGTACAGG
Source organism: Candidatus Methanomethylophilaceae archaeon (assembly GCA_045588265.1). Taxonomy (GTDB): domain Archaea; phylum Thermoplasmatota; class Thermoplasmata; order Methanomassiliicoccales; family Methanomethylophilaceae; genus Methanoprimaticola. Next base: position 80,966 of record JAZNDX010000010.1, read on the forward strand.
GATAAAAAGAGCAAAAAGAAGAATGGAACTAAGAACTGACCGACTAATAATGCGGAATTGGCTGGGAGAAGGAGAGTAAGAGATAGCTTCTTCAAACGGTCGGGGTGTTACGCATCTTGCGACCCAGTGACTTGGCCCTGTGAATGAGTTCTTCATTCTTACTAACTGGATTCTCTCCATAGTTGTCGCAATATGTGATCACGTCAAGCATTTCGAATCCGATAGTCTTCAGGTTGTTTGAAAGGGTCTCTGCAACCCTATCCAAATCTGATTCTGGATAGCAGCTTGTGATGATAAGCAGAGCCTTCTTACCGGGCTCCAGTGTAGAAACCTTGTTCACGTCGAGGAAAGAATACATCCTATCCTCGACCATCTTGTAAAGAGCATTTGGTCCCTCGAAGTATACGGGGGTGGAGAAGACCACACAATCTGCGGTTTTTATGTCGTCGAGGACTTCGCGGATGTCGTCGTCGATGACGCATTTTCCTGAGCTTTTGCATCCCATACAGCGATGGCAATCCTGGATGGACTTGAATTTGACAGGCCTGTGAAGTGTGACCAGATTGGTGGAAAGCCCCATAGCGCCGTCTAGGAATGCATCTGTGATCTGTGCAGAACTGCCGTTTGGTCTCGGACTGCATGAAATCGCAACAATATTGCTCATCCGTCAGTTATCAATAATTATGTATAAAAAGTCACTAGTTTGATACATCCATCTGTTTTAACTAATATCTGTATGTGATTCTAAGCCAGCACAAGTCTTTAAGATTCAGTATAATGCTGATGCTGGATGGATTAACACACTAACATTCTGTATATAAACGGTGTTAACGGACACTTAGTGTTTCTTGGAACCCGGCAGACGCAGGGATTCGGCCTCATATCCGTCCTCGGGCGGAATGATATGCAGATGAGTGTAGAACGGATCCTCGTACTTCGAACCCATGTAACTGTCAATATCGACGTTCATGTTGTTAAGTACACGGATGAGGGTGTTCCTCATGTGAAGGATATCCTCGCGGGGGATCTCGCGGAAATAGCTGTTGTTGAGTTCCGTGATGCCGTCCATGACCTTTTTGGCCAGTATGTGGCCTTCTTCGGTCAGATAGATGTTGTATTTCTTGCTGCTCTCCGATTTACGGTCATCGTAGACCAGTTCCTTTTCCCTGAGGACTTTGATGACACGGTTCGTGTTAGCTGTATCCAGGTCAAGGAAGCGGGAGAGACTGACAAGAGTCTGGCCATCCTTTATGTGGAGTGCAATGAGGTAGACTGCATGGGCGCTTGTGAGTCCGTGATCAGAAACGATATCGGTCATATTTTTGCGCATCACAAGACTCATTCTGTCGAAGAATGCGGGCAAAAATGAGTTCCAATAGATGTCTTCCCCATCTGACATTGATGGCGACAATGATTCATAATTTAAATAAGTAGTTCCGAAATCTTCTGAATTTGAGGAGGGTGTCAAGGGAATCACGACCGGTGTAAAGAAGGAGGATAGGGTCAGCCCTGCGGGCAATGCAGGGATGCTCCAGGACACTTCAGGTCATGGCAACGAACGGACACATGCCCATGTTCCTCTCCAAGACGAACAAGTACGGTGTACCGGTCAACGCTCTGCTCTTCCAGGCTGCAATCGGATTCCTTGTCATTATCGCAGGAATCACTGCAAGTCAGACCTTGGCCGTTTCGTGTCCCGGATATGTCATCGCACACGGACTCTGTTAGCTCGCTTTCATCAAGTCGCGCAGAGACCCCCGTTTCAAGGATGTCGAGAGGGTGTACAAGTGCCCCCGCGGATTCCTCGGAGTATCTATCGGAGTTGTTATTCTAGAGTTCTGCATATTCTTGCCAGCTCTTCTCTGGTATCTATATGTCAACCCTGACATGGGAATAGGCTACAGTATCGCAGCTATCGCCATCCCCATCATCTACATCACGATTTGGTATGTGATGCAGAAATGGAACCACACCCACCACCCAGAAGTCCCCAACGGTCTCAACTGGAACGAGTGATCAAACTTCAACCTCGGTACTGCGGTACCGAGGGTCAACCCTTTCCAGCCGTGTTTCTTATTTTATATTTTTAAGTCAATTCCCGAGCATCATGGCAGACACTGACGGGTTAAAGAACCGCGGAAAGACGAAAGCAGATGCTGACAGCCGCCGCAAGGCTGCGGAATCATTCACAGGAGTGACCCTTGACAACATCGGCAATTATGGTTTCGATCCGGAGAAGGCCTCCAAGAACATCGAGAACATGATAGGTACCGTCCAGATCCCTCTGGGTTACGCCGGCCCCATGAAGATCGATGGAGAGTATGCCAAAGGAGAGTTCCTCATCCCTCTGGCCACTACGGAGGGTGCTCTCGTCGCATCCATCTCAAGAGGCATGTCCGTCATAAACGCCAGCGGAGGGGCCCGTACAGCCCTGTTCTCGGATGCCATGACGCGCGCACCGGTGTTCAGAGTCGACGGAATAAGGCATTCGAAACAGGTGATGAATTGGGTGAAAACCAACATGGTCGCCATCGACAAGGCGGTGTCGGCCACAACCAGTCACGGAAAACTCGTCGATATGGAATTCTTCCCGGAGGGAAGGAGCCTGTACATGAGGTTGTCATTCGATACAGCGGATGCCATGGGCATGAACATGGCCACCATAGCCTCGGAAGCGGTATGCAGGCTCATTGAGAGGGAGACCGGGGCCGTCATGGTCTCGGTATCGGGCAACATGTGCTCTGACAAGAAACCCGCGGCCATAAACATGATATCTGGCAGAGGCAAGACTGTCATAGCCGAGGCCATGATCCCTGCGGACATAGTCGAATCCAAGCTGCATACAACGACCTCAGCGATCGTTGAGACCAACTACAGGAAGAACCTCGTAGGAAGCAGCATGGCGGGGACACTGGGAGCCAACGCCCATGCCGCAAACATGGTGGCTGCACTGTATCTGGCAACAGGCCAGGATCCGGCCCAGGTTGTGGGTGGGAGCATGACGCTCACGTCTTGCGAGGACGTGGGCGGAGACCTGTATATCTCAGTGCGCATGCCAGCGGTGGAGGTTGGAACAGTCGGAGGAGGAACGTCCCTTCCATGTCAGGCCGAGGCACTGAGCATGCTGGACTGTAAGGGCAACGGAAGGGCCAGGAAGCTGTCGGAGATCGTAGCTTCGACCGTCCTCGCCGGAGAACTTTCAACATTGGCGGCACAGGCGGCAGGTCAACTCGGACAGGCCCATCAGGCTCTCGGCAGGTAAACTGCGTAAATTGTATTATTATCTAAACCATCTGGTAGCGCATGGCAGAGAATTCCAATCCGCCGATTGACGCTCAGACGAGAGAGAAGATAATCGTAAAGACCAGTATCATAGGTATTCTTGCCAACGTACTGCTGGCATCGCTCAAGGCTGTCTTCGGAATCCTGACCAACTCCATCGCGATAACCTTGGATGCGGTCAACAATCTCACTGATGCGTTATCCTCCATCGTCACCATCATCGGAACGAAACTGGCGGGAAGGGAGCCTGACAAGAAGCACCCCTTGGGATACGGCAGGATCGAGTACATCACCACGATGATAATCGCTGCCATCATCCTCTATGCAGGTATCACATCTCTGACGGAATCCATAGACAAGATCATCAATCCCGAGGTGGCGGATTATTCTACCGTTTCCCTGATAATCGTCGCTTCGGCAGTCGTAGTGAAGGTCATTCTGGGAAGATATGTGCAGAGTGTCGGTAAGAAGGTCAATTCCAGCTCGCTCGTGGCCTCAGGTAAGGATGCACTGTTCGATGCGGTGCTGTCCTCCTCAGTTCTCCTCTCGGCCCTGATATTCGTGTTTTGGGATATCAGCCTGGAGGCATATGTCGGAGTGCTGATCTCCCTGTTCATTGTCAAGGCAGGAATCGAGATGATCAGGGATGCCGTGGATGACGTCCTCGGAAGGCGCAACGACAACGAATTGGTGGATGCCATCAAGAATACGGTGTGCGAAGAAGAGGGCATGTCCGGAGTCTACGACCTCATACTCCACAACTACGGTCCGAACAGGATCGTCGCCTCGATGCATGTAGAGGTACCCTCCACCATGACCATGTCGGAATTGGACGCTCTTGAGAGAAAGATAGCAAAGACCGTCTACCAGAAGCACGGAGTATTGGTCGCCGGTATCGGAATATACGTTCTGGACGAGAGCGAGGAGATAGCCGAGATCAGGGACAAGGTCACCTCGATAGCTCTGTCCCATGAGGGCATCGTACAAGTGCACGGATTCAGAGCGGACAAGGAGTCCAAGACCATCAACATGGACATCATCATCGATTACGACATCAAGGACCGCGGAGCGCTCTATTCGCAGATCTACAACGAGATTCAGTCCGAATATCCCGATTACAAAGTGGAATTGGTGCTGGATATCGATATCTGAAGCCCGGAGAATACAGTCGCACGCGCACGACAATATATATCGGGGTTCCATCATCGAGGACTTATGCCTGTAATCAACTTCAAGTACAGCGACCTGTGCTCCATCATCGGACAGGACATCCCGATGGAGAAGCTCGCTGATAGGATACCCATGATCGGAGCTGACATTGAGCATGCCGAAGCCGGATGCGACGACATGTCGGTGGAATTCTTCCCGGACCGTCCGGACCTGTACAGCGTCGAAGGGACGGCCAGAGGTCTGAGGGCATTCCTGGACATAGAGCCGGGCATGAAGACCTACGAGGTCAAGGAATCCGGAATGGACGTCTATATCGATAAATCGGTCAAGGATGTCAGGCCCTACTTCCTTTGCGGAGTCGTCAGGGGAGTGAACATTGACGACAACATGCTGAAGTCCATCATGGAGATGCAGGAGAAGCTGCACACCACCATCGGAAGGAAGAGGAAGAAGCTGGCGATAGGCATTCACGACCTGGATAAGGTCAGTGCTCCGTTCACATACAGGCTTGCGGAGCCCCATTCCATCAGGTTCGTTCCTCTGGCAAAGACCGAGGAGATGGACATGGAAGAGATCCTCACGAAGCACGAGAAAGGCAGGGACTACGCCCACCTTCTCCAGGGATACAAGGAATACCCGATCATTCTGGACAAGGACAACAATGTCCTGTCATTCCCGCCCATCATCAACGGTTCCCTGACAACGGTCACAACCGACACCCACAATCTATTCATCGATGTAACCGGTTTCGACCGCAAGGCGGTCAAAGGTGCACTGGACATAGTCTGCACATCCCTGGCCGAGCGCGGAGGAAAGATCGAATCCGTCACCATGCACGAGGACGGGAACGCCTTCCAGTCGCCCGACTTGTCTCCAAAGACCTATGAGATCTCCGTTTCAGAATGCAACAAGTACCTCGGAACGGCACTCACATCGGCAGACATGGTGAAGGCCCTCAGGAAGATGGGCCTCGATGCATCGGCGGACGGGGACAGGCTCAGCATCACAGTTCCCCCTTACAGGTTGGACATCATGCACAAGGTCGACCTCTTCGAGGACGTTGGAATCGGATACGGTTTCGAGAACTTCGGAGGCAGTTATTCACTCGTCCAGACATCTGGAGGTTTGGAGCCTGTCAACGCATTCTCAGAAGATATCAGGGACATCATGGTCGGACTCGGATTCATGGAGGTCATGACCCTCACCCTGATCAACGACAAGGAGGAGTTCGAGATCTCCAGGCTCCCCTACATCGAGAACGTCAAAGTTCTGAATCCGATCACGGAGGACGTTACCTGCCTCAGGTCGTATCTGATGCCCAGTCTGATGAACATCCTCAGGCACAACAAGCACCGCGATCTTCCCCAGAAGATATTTGAAGTGGGCAACGTCGTGAGGGACAATCTCATTCAGGCACATCTCTGTGCTATGTACACAGCTTCCAAGGTCTCTTTCACCGAGATCAAATCCATCACTGAATCAGTTCTCAGGGAGATGGGATGCGAATATGAGCTGAAGAACACTGACATCAAGACATTCATAGACGGACGCGGAGCGGAAGTCTGCTACAAAGGAAAACCGATCGGAATGTTCGGAGAGATGGCCATCGAAGTCGTCACCGGATATGAGATCACGCACCCTGTGGCCTTCATGGAACTCGATCTCGAGCCCATAATCAAGGACCGCAAGGGAACGATGTTCTGAGGTGAGGAAATGGAAGTCGGAGACAAGTTCCCAAGTTACAGGCTCCAGGATGAGAATGGAGATACATTCGACAGCAAGCAGATGAAGGGTAAGAGGTACGTACTGTACTTCTATCCCAAGGACAACACATCGGGCTGTACAAGGCAGGCAGTCGCCTTCAGCCAGAGTCTCCCTGAGTTCGAAGCCCTTGGATTGACCGTAATAGGGGTCAGCAAGGACTCGGTGGCTTCACACAGGAAGTTCGTCGACTCAAAAGAGCTGACCATTAAGCTCCTCAGCGATCCTGAGCACAAGCTGCTCGAGCAGGCAGGCGCCTGGGGTACCAAGATGATGTACGGAAAGGAGACCACCGGCACCATCAGGACGACCTTCATCATCGGAGCAGACGGTAAAGTTGAAGCGGTCTGGAAGAAGGTCAAGGTCGACGGACACATCGAAAAGGTCTTAGAAAAGGCAAAATCTCTGCTATAAGCAGTCGTAAGTGTTGTAATCTTACGAACTGCCTCTCAATAGTGGGCTTCTTGGACATTAGGTTTCGAATAGGCTTTCATTCCCAGAGCCGTGGCCCGCATCTTGGGTCCAATTGAATGTTGGCATTATTCAGTCTGGTTGTCATAGTGCATATATACGCTGGTACCGTATTACGACTGGAGAATCATTATCATGAATTCTAAGGTCGTAATAGCCATTGTCGCAGTGGTAATTGTTGCTGTCGCAGGAATAGCTTTCTTCGCGATGAGCAGTAACAACGGTGGCGATGCCCCCTCCGATGGTATCCTGTATGACGGGAACGGAGGAAAACTGCCAGATGGCAAGACAACATACACGCAACATTCCACAAGTGTAGACACTTGTTCCTTCCAGAAGGACGGTTATCACTGGGTAGTCTGGAACACCAAGGCTGATGGCAGCGGAACCGACTACAACGAGAACTCCGTAGCACCAGCAAAGACCACACTCTATGCCCAGTGGTCGGATGCTAACACAATCTTCGGTAGTGACGGCGGTATCGGATACGTTTCGATCTTCGTCGCAGACAGCAACGGCGGCAAAGAGGTCAACATTGACCATGGTTATGCGGAACTGCCCTCCAAAGCAGTCTTCATCATCAAGCCGCTGTCTGGCGTTACCTTAAAGATTTATGTCGATGGAAAGGGTGTCATCGCTGAGAAATCTGATAAGAAGAATTACATCGAGTACATTACTGGAACGGCAGGCATCGTATTCGAGAACGGTAGTATCAAGGATGACGGATCGGCCGTATTTGAAGTAAGGCAGACCATCTCTAATCAGAGTGTCACCCTCGGTTGCTTGAACACCTCGGTATCCAATGTCCTGGATATCAAAGGAACGAGAGAGGTCCCCACAGACATCATGAATTTCAGTATCAAATATGCGGGACTCACTGACGTTATCGACATCAATCATACTGGATCAGTCCAGCTCGGAGATAGCCCCGAAATCCACGTCAAGGCCATGAAAACCGGAACCTCTGTGGATTACGACGCTGATGTAGGTTCTATTATCTTCACCTTAGACGGCAAGAAGTATGAGATCCAGTTCAATTTCTCGAATGGAGGAGAGGTCAGCGGAGTGTCAATCAATGAGGATGCCGCGATCATCAAGTTCTCATTCGATCATGATAAGGATCCCATCTTCTACCGTGTTATAGGTAGCTGAAACCATAAAAGGGGGCATAACCCCCTTCATTAATTCTATCTTGAATAGGTGAACAGACTGGTCTGTCTGTTGCGTTAGTGTGGTAACGTCTCAAAGACGATTATTATTGTTTCAAAAATGAAGGGGGATATTCCCCTTCTTTTATGTGGTTTCAGAAGTCTACCAGTTCGTGGTACTCGTAGGCAGGCTCGCCTGCATGGAAGCAGTACTGGATGGTGGCAAAGTTCTTCTTGAGTTCCTTGACATCCTCTTTGACCTTTGCAGGGTCTTCCTTTTTCTTGACGACTCTTGCGATGAGCTCTGCAACTTCTTTCATCTCGCTCTCCTTCATTCCGAGGCGGGTCATCTCCTGCGATCCGAGCCTGAGTCCGGACGGGTTGACCGAGCTGGTGTCCCTGGGGAGCATGTTCTTGTTACAGATGATGTTCGCATCCTCGAGGAGCTGAGCACAGAGCTTTCCTCCTCCGAATTCAGAGACATCCAGCGCGATAGCGTGGGATCTGGTGAATCCGAGGTCGGGGCAGAGGACGGGCACTCCGAGCTCGTAGAGGGCCTCTCCGAGTGCACGGGAGTTCTTGCATGCCTGAGCAGCGTACTCCTTTCCGAAGACATCCATCTCGGCAAGGGTGATTCCCAGTGCTGCCATCGCATGGAGGTGGTGGCTGGATGTGACTCCGGGGAATGCTGCGTGCTGGAGTTTCTTCTCCTGCTCCTCAGTGAGGTTCTGACCGAGAAGGATACCGTGGTTGGGTCCGGGGAATGTCTTGTGGGTGGAGGCTGAAACGATGTTCACTCCATCCTTGAACGGATCCTGGAATTGCTTTCCTGCGATGAGTCCGAGGACGTGTGCGCAGTCCTCCCAGACCAGACATCCGATCTCATTGAACGTGTCCTGGAGCTCCTTGATTGGCGGAGGGAACAGGAAGACGGACAGACCGAACTGTGCGACCTTGGGCTTCGCTGCCTTCAGGACTTTGATGGTACCGTCGATGTCCAGGTTCATGTCGGACTCGTTCCAGGGATAGTTGACAGAGTTGACTCCCCTCTGTCCGAATGCTCCGAACTCGCATGTGGAGATGTGGGCACCCTGGTCCAGTGCGCATGTGGTGATGATGTCCCCAGGTTTGGCGAAAGCCATCAGGGCAGCCATGTTCGCGACAGTTCCTGAGATGGGTCTGAGGTCAGCGAATCCGCAGTCAAAGACCTTCTTTGCGAGCTCGATTGCCTTAAGCTCTACCTTGTCAACGTAGATGTTACCCTGATAGTAGCGTTTACCAGGCAGTCCCTCTGCATATCTGTCAGCGAAATCGGAGATGAGCATTTCCTTGGCGAGAGGGCTCATGAGATTCTCGGATGCGATCATCGGGATGCACTCCTCGAACCACTTGTTATGAGCCTTGACGTTCTCTCTGATGAATTTGGCGTCCTCTATGGCCATTGTTATCAGTCTCCCGTAGGCGAACTTCAATTTATACCATTTGCTGGGGCTCTATTTTTGTGGTATGCTGCCTGGAGACAATCCAGTCCAAATCTAATAGAAAAATAGTAGCAAAACAGTTTATTACCAATTTTTTGGTAGATTGAGACCTTATATTATATGCACCATTGATAAGAAAGATAGTGTTCATATGGAATTTGAGCGTGTCCTCGAGGATATTAGGAAAGGAAAACCGATACTCGTATACGATTTCGACGACAGGGAGAGGGAATGCGACATGACTGTGGCTTCCCAGTTCGTAACTCCCGAGATCATCCAGAAGATGAGGAAGGATGCAGGCGGACTGATATGTGTCACCACTCCTTACCAGAGAGCTATGGAGGTAGGCCTTCCGTTCATGTCTGACGTGTATTGGGACGACTGCGAGAAGTATCCTCTTCTCAGGGCCATGGCCCCTACAGATATTCCCTATGACAGGACCAAATCCTCGTTCGGAGTAACCATCAACCACAGGAAGACATACACCGGTATCACGGACAAGGACCGCGCATTGACGGCCAGCGAGTATGCAAAGGTCCTGTTCTCGGACAAGCCTTTGGAAGAGGTTAAGAAGGAATTGGGTACCAACTTCAGGGCACCCGGACACATTCATCTGCTCAACACCTCCGAAAAGATCCTGGAATCCCGTTTCGGACACACTGAACTGTGTACTGCCCTCATGTACATGGCAGGAGTAATGCCTTCGGCGACCATCTGCGAGATGATGGGGGACGATTTCGGTTCCAGGCCAAAGGCGAGTGTCGCCGAATACGCCAAGGAGCATGACATGATCATCATCGACGGTGACGAAGTGATTGCGCAGTGGAAGGAATTCAAGAAAATCCACCCGGAGCTTTGATATGGTCAGAGTGATGGCATCCGGAGTCTTCGATCTGATCCATCCGGGTCACATATACTACCTCAGACAGGCTAAGTCCCTGGGAGATCATCTTACAGTGGTCGTCGCTAGCGACAAGACCGTCAGGAAGAACAAGCACGAGCCTGTGACTCCTGAGGCCATGAGGGCGATGATAGTCGAGTCTCTCAAACCTGTGGATGAGGCCATCGTCGGAGGAGAGGGTGATATGCTGGACACCGTGGCCAAGGTGAAACCGGACATCATAGTTCTCGGATACGACCAGAATTTCGATGAATCCGAATTGAAGGCAAGGCTCAAGGCCAGAGGATTCGACGGCATCGATGTCGTACGGGCAGATGAATGCGCCGACGACCTGAATGCTACCAGGCGCATCATGGCAAAGATAAGGGGGATGGGTTCCCAATGAAGATAATCGGTATCGCGGACACGACATTCGCAAGGTTCGATATGGGACATTCCGCAATCGACGAGCTCCAGCACGCAGGGACTGGTTTTAGGATCGTCCGTTACACCGTCCCCGGTGTCAAGGATCTGCCCGTTGCCTGCAAGAAGCTGATCGAGGAGCAGAACTGCGACATCGTTATGGCGTTGGGGATGCCCGGTCCGATGCAGAAGGACAAGATGTGCGCCCATGAGGCCTCCACAGGTCTGATCAGGGCCCAATTGATGACTAACAAGCACATAATCGAGGTCTTCGTCCATGAGGATGAGGCCAAGGATGACGATGAGCTTGCTTTCCTGGCAGACAGCAGGGCCAGGGAGCATGCGCTGAACGTTTACGATCTACTGTTCCGCCCGGAGAGTCTTACTAAGAGGGCAGGTACAGGACTTAGGCAGGGATTCGCCGATAAAGGTCCCGTAAGATATAGGTGAGAAAAATGAAAGCATACAAAATCGGAGCCGTTGTCGCTGAGTTCAACTATGAGATTACGATGCTCATGCTGGAGAGGGCGAAGGCAGAGGCCGAGTTCCTCGGTGTGAAGATTGTCAAGGAGATCAAGGTCCCCGGATGCTTCGAAATCCCGATGGCAACAAAGAAGCTCCTTGAGGACAAGGATATCGATGCAGTCATCACGCTCGGAGCTGTAATCACGGGCGAGACCAAGCATGATGAGGTTGTCATAAGTCAGGCCTCAAGGAAGATCATGGATCTCGGTCTCGAGTACGGAAAGCCCGTAGGATTCGGAGTCACCGGACCGGGAATGACCGAGCTCCAGGCTATGGACAGGATCGAGAAGGGCAGAGATGTCGTCGACACTGTCGTGAAGATGCTCCAGAGACTGGAGTGAATAAAACGGTCGCGGCACTTGCAGTGCTGCGACCTTCTTTTCTCTTGTTTTTCAATAAAGATGTGAACAATCACATTCTGGGCTGGCGTCCGTCGCATACCGCTATCTTGACGATATCGATGACACTGGAGAGCGCTACGCCTGTAGTCATAGCGATAGAAACACAGCCTTTCCCGTGGAGATACATGTCCATGATGACACGGACGTTGTTATCTTCTGTGTCGATGCTCTTAGGATTGAAGCGCCTAGGACCGTTCTGCCAGGAACGGGTCTTACACTTAGGGCATCTCATAGGTGTCTTGGTAGTGCGGGAGAACCATGTATGCCCGCAGACGAAGCAGCTGTATGTAGTGGATTCACCGTACCAGTGATAAGTTCCGCAGTGTGGGCATCTTGCGGGCATGTCGATTCCGCTTGTCCAGTCGTGTCCGCACCTCCCGCAATGTTTCTCACTGAGTGTCTTCGCTTGCATGATAGCACCTATTGGATTATACATCCAACATGCGATTTAGTATATATAAAAACTATCCAACCTGCAGTGTTTTCCAATAGGTTTGGCCACAATTGTATACAATCAATCGGATTAAGGGTAATTAACGGGCTTAATGGCGGTATTATTTTCCTAGTAAATTAAGTGATATTGGGCAGAATTGACTGACGTTCTTTACCCACCTCCCTAACAACGGTTTTAACGGGATACTCGATGCACCTATTATGGATCCATTATCCGTCATCCTCATCGCAATAGGTCTAGCGATGGATGCCTTTGCCGTTTCTATCTGCAAAGGTCTGGCGATGAAGAAACCGGATATCAGGGCCATTTTGATTATCGGGATATGGTTTGGAGGATTCCAGGGACTGATGCCCATAATCGGCTATTATCTGGGCGAATCTTTCTATCAGTACATTGCAGATATTGATCATTGGGTCGCATTCGGTCTACTTCTCATCATAGGACTGAACATGATCCGTGAAGCGCTCTTCGAGTATGAGGAGGATCTGGACGATAATATCGGATTCAGGATCATGCTTCTTTTGGCCATAGCAACGAGCATCGATGCACTTGCGGTAGGGATCTCTTTGGCAATGGAGGGCGGGAACATATGGGCTGATGCCCTAGTGATAGGCGTCATAACCATGGTTATCTCGATGGCCGGTGTGAAGCTGGGAAGCATCGTCGGCAACAAGTTTAGTAAGGAAGCGGAACTGACAGGCGGAGTAATACTGATCCTGATCGGTCTGAAGATCCTGCTGGAAGGATTAGACATCCTGTGAAAGGTCCTTTCCGTCCTCTGAGAGCAGAAGGAACATCCTCGCATAATCCTCGACTGCTGTGCTCAGATCGAACTCCTCCCTGTTCGGGGATCCGAGGGAGCGTAGTTTCTGAAGGATGCTATCATCCCTCACAGACTTCATCAGCTCGTCCATCCAGTACTCCAGATCGAACATGTTGGAATCATTCCAGTGCCTGAAAATACGGGCTATATGCTCTTCGCTGAAGTTCTCGCTCAGCCTTTCATAAGTGGATTTGAGAAGACTGCACATGTGGAGCCTCAGATTGTCGTCCTCGACATATGTGTCCGGATTGTAATGGAAGTCTTCAAGGACCTCCTCGATGATCGTGTTGACGGTACGGAAGTCGCGACCGTAGGAAAGTATCTTGTTCAAGAGCTTGAGGATGATCGAGCGATAGATGTCGTCGTCCTCATCCAGCTCTCCCGCCTGATTCTTCATCCTGAAGTTCCTGTAGACCGTGATATAGAAGATTCCCTTACAGGGTACCCCAGCTTTGACACCGAATTCAGTGGATATTTGGTCGATGTATTCGATGGGGTTGAATTGGATGAACTCGCGCTCCTTCATGATGATGATGTCGACGATACGCTTGCATACTCCGACGATGTACGCATCTATGAAGCGGAAATCAGTGATGAGGTCGAGTCCCTTCTTCCAATCGTTGTGGGCCTTTCCCTCCTCCCCATCCGCAGCGTAGGCGAAACCGCGTGTGAAATACAGGTCGGCGTTCGGTTCCTCGTTCTCGTTCATCATGGCCTCTATCTTCGAGACCGCATCATCAGGATCCTTGTCTATGAGGTTCACTATGCTGGAGAACTCCTCCTCGTAAGGCTTGTTCAAAAGATACGCCTTGCTGTTGGATCTGGACCTGAATGTGCGCTTCTCGCATTCGCCGCAGACGTAGTATCCGAATTCGTCTGAAGTGATGGCTCCTCCGCAATAAGGGCAGAGTCTTATGGTAAAGGCCATAACCGTCTAATCCAGTCAGGGTTATAATTAGTTGCTGGTCATATTTAACCATCCAACTAATTAATAAAGCTGAGAGCTAAATCTTAAATCATCTCAGGGAAGCGGCGATATCGTCTGCTAGCTTCTCCAATTCAGCAGTCTGTCCAGGGTGCATTGATGATTTGATCACGAATGTATCGCCGACCTTGGTCATGTCTTTCATGGCCGACAGTCTTTCCTCCAAGATCTTGGGGGACTGAGGTGCCCATGAACCGTTGCCTATGATGGAGTACTTCCTGTTCTGGACGGTCATTATCTCCATATCCTCTAGCACCGCACTCATCGTGGGGTGGAGGTTGTTGTTGTAGGTGGGTGCGGCCAAGACGATATTGGTGAACCTGAAAGCATCCCCGACAACGAAGGACGGGTGTGTCCTGGTGACATCGTACATGTTGATCTTCTCGACACCTCTCTTCTTCAGCATCAACGCGAGTTTTTCCGCCACCGCGGCTGTGTTGCCGTACATGGAGGTGTAAGCGATGACCACGCCCTTCTCTTCGGGCTCGTAGAGGCTCCAGATGATGTACTTCTCCATGATGTAGCCGATGTGCTCTCCCCTCCAGATGGGACCGTGGAGCGGGCAGACCATATCGATCTGCACCCCTTCCAGTTTGCTGAAGATGCTCTGCACCTTGGAACCGTATTTGCCGACGATGTTGGCGTAGTATCTCCTGGCTTCATCAAGGTAATCTCTGTCGAAATTGACCTCATCGGCGTATAGAGCACCGGAGAGTGTCTTGAACGTTCCGAAAGCGTCCGCAGAGAACAGTATCTTGTCCTTCAGATCGTATGCGAACATGACTTCGGGCCAGTGGACCATGACTGCGAAATAGAATTTCAGGGTGTGCTTCCCCAGGCAGAGTTCGTCCCCTTCTTTGATCTCCAATTTGTTCTTGGGCACGATCTGATAGAAATTGTTCAGCATATCGAAGGTCTTGCTGTTTCCGACAACCGTGACTTCGGGATAGGTCTCGAGCACCTGAGTGATGGCCGCCCCGTGATCGGGTTCCATATGGTCTATGACGAGATAGTCGAGCTGCCTCTCACCAAGCAATCCGCGGAGATTCTTCCAGAATTTCGAGACGATGGAGGAATCGCAGGTATCCATAAGGCATGTCTTGTCATCCATGATGACGTAGGAGTTGTATGACACCCCTTCCGGGATAGGGAAAGAACCCTCGAACAGCGATGCTGTCCTGTCATCCCCGCCTATCCAGTAGATGTCTTCCTTGATTTTGATACCGGCCCCATCCGCTATTGCCATGACCCGTCAATGGTGTTGGTAATAAAAATCAATTTGTTAGAAACTGCATTGAGGAAACCCTCGGTTTAGTGTCAGAATTGATGATTTAACAGAACTATCTAAGAACCTAAAGCACCTGGACCGAAAGTGGAGAAGAGATGTCTGGGTGGGAGTGTTTCGGGTTGCACTTTCGGGGACCTCGGTCTTAACTTCTTATAGTGACCGTACGGTGTGCTCCATGGAGGCATTCCATGGACAGGACGATGAGGACCTTGGTCGTAAGATTATATCCCAACAGGGAGCAGGAGCGTCAGCTCAACGACTGTCTGGATGTCTGCCATGATCTATATAACAACCTCCTTGAACACTGCATACAGATTCATAAGGACGGCGGGAAGCACCCTTCAGCATACGATCTGGAGAAGCTTCTGCCTGACATGAAGAAGGCAGATCCGAAGCTGAAGACAGTATATTCACAGGTTCTCTGCGACGTCTGTTTCCGTCTGAGCAGGGCGTTCGACGGATTCTTCAGGCGTGTGAAGGAGGGTCCCGAGCATGCGGGCTTTCCCAGATTCAGGTCCTGGAAGAGGTACGATTCGTTCACCTATCCGCAAAAGGGGTTCAAGCTGTCTCCTAATCATATCAGGCTGAGTCCATGGAAGACGGATGTGAGGATCAGGGGATACCGCAGGATCGGCGGCACCGTGAGGACGTGCACCATCATAAGGAAGGGAGCGGGACCCAATTACCGCTGGGAGGCTGCGTTGACGTTCGAGATGGATTCCAAGGGTGGCGGAACGGCCGTACAGACCTTCACCGAACCGACCAGACCCATAGGCATAGATCTCGGCCTGAGGAACATGGTGGTGACCTCCGAGGGCATTGCATATCCGAACAGGAAGAACTACATACAAGCGGAAAGACAGGTATCGAAGATTCTCAGGAAGATGGCCAAGTACGAGAAGGGCTCGAAGGAAGGGAAAGGTACCGCCAGAGACTGTTCCATGCCTTCGAGAGACTGAACAACGTCAACA
>JAZNDX010000011.1:0-43667 GCA_045588265.1 Candidatus Methanomethylophilaceae archaeon
ACACCGTCCATAAAGCGGCTACAGCACCAAACCTTTCAGAAATGCCCTCCGGCAGCATATGTTCTAGCGGTAGCTTTGCGATGATTTTATCAAAATGCACTAGAATATGGCTTGCGCTGGTCAAAGATCAATGGAATAAAATATAGGGGATCCGGGCTCGGATTTCTCCGAACCCGGATAGATATTAGGGGAACCCGAATCACGAATCCCTTCGTGTTTCGAGGTAAATCGTTTGTTAGGGTTAGACACACCTACTATCGACATCTTAAACCCAGTAGGCACATCCTTGAAAGGTCATTAGTTTTACGTTATATTTAAACGTATAGGTTATGTTTTCAGTAAATGTACAAGCGTGATGTAATCACTCACTACATCCCGTTAGTCGCCATCCACTTCCTCGCCTATGCGAGTCATATTTGCGAAAAGGCGATATCGTCCTCAGATATAATAATGATACCTATCGAAGGTCTGTAAATGTACAAACGAGAGGCCTCGATCCTTGGAATGGATGGATTCTATATCCACCACTTATCCAAGTCGGAAGGACCTATCGTCCAACTATTGATTATTCTATAAAGAAAGGAAGGTGCCCGAGGGCACCTTTGGAAGTTTATCAGTAGGAGATTCCCTGCCAGAGCATGGCATTGGCGACCTTCTCGAATCCGGCGATGTTCGCACCGGCGACGAGGTTGCCCTCCATTCCATACTTCTTGGCTGCTTCGGAAGCCTGCTTGTAGATGTTGACCATGATGTCGTGGAGCTTTGCATCTACCTCGTCGAAGGTCCAGGCGAGCCTCTGGCTGTTCTGACTCATCTCGAGAGCGGATGTTGCGACTCCTCCGGCGTTGGCGGCCTTTGCGGGGCCGAAGAGGACGCCTGCCTTCTGGAAGGCTGCGACCGCACCGGGTGTGCTGGGCATGTTGGCTCCCTCGGCGACTGCCTTGACGCCGTTCTTGATCAGGATCTTGGCGGACTTCTCGTCCAGCTCGTTCTGGGTCGCACAGGGGAGTGCGATGTCGCAGGGGATGGTCCAGATTCCGGAGCAGCCCTCTGTGTACTTGGCGGTCTTGGAGTAGTTGACGTAGGTCTTGATCCTGTCCCTCTTGACCTCCTTGATCTCCTTCATGATCTTGTAGTCGATTCCCTTGGGGTCGTAGATGTATCCGTTGGAGTCGGAGACCGCAACGACCTTGGCTCCCAGCTGGGTTGCCTTCTGGCATGCGTATGTCGCGACGTTTCCGGATCCGGAGATGACGACTGTCTTCTTCTTGAAGGAGTCCTTGTGGTCCTTCAGCATCTCCTCGGTGAAGTAGCAGAGACCGTATCCTGTCGCCTCTGTCCTTGCCAGGGATCCTCCGCAGGGGATCGCCTTTCCGGTAAGGACTCCGGTGAACTCGTTCTGGAGCCTCTTGTACTGACCGAACATGTATCCGATCTCTCTTCCGCCGACTCCGATGTCTCCTGCGGGGACGTCGGTGTCCGCACCGATGTGCTTGGCGAGCTCTGTCATGAATGACTGGCAGAAGCGCATGACCTCTGCGTCGGACTTGCCCTTGGGGTCGAAGTCCGATCCTCCCTTTCCTCCTCCGATGGGGAGTGTGGTGAGGCTGTTCTTGAAGATCTGCTCGAATCCGAGGAACTTCAGGATGGACAGGTTGACGGACGGGTGGAGCCTGAGTCCTCCCTTGTAGGGTCCGATGGCCGGGTTGAACTGTACACGGTATCCGCGGTTGACCTGGACTTTGCCCTTGTCATCTACCCATGAGACACGGAACATGATGATCCTCTCGGGCTCGACGATCCTCTCGATGATTCCGGCTTCCTGGAGCTCGGGCCTCGCCTTAACGACGGGTTCAAGGGATTCCAGGACCTCTTTCACAGCCTGTAGGAACTCGGGCTGGTCCTTGTTGCGCTGCTCGAGATCTGCGTAGACTTCCTTCAGATACTTGTTCTTGATAGCCATAGTAATTTCACCTGTGGTTACAGAAATACTACTTTTTTCCTGCGTTTCGACCGATATTTCTCATCAAATAAAAAGTAAACTTATCCAACGTTTTTTGATGTACGAGATTTGTTTTCAGTCGCACAAATGGTAAAATTCCATGTCCGATGTCAATCAACGGTCCCTTCGGGATTCGTAGTTTTATAGTGGCAGGCCGTAAAGGCGGATGCCGGCGGAAGTCCGGCGGTGAGCCGAAGATGATGAAGAAGAAGGATCTCGAGATGGGCCTGCAGAAGGTCAGGAACTTCGAGGATCCCGATCCGTTCCTGGAGCAGTACATGACCCCCGCCACCATAGCTGCGGACATACTGTTCGATGCCTATTCCAAAGGGGACATAGAGAACCTGAAGGTCGTGGACCTGGGCTGCGGGACGGGGATGTTCTCCATCGGCGCATGGATGCTAGGTGCCGCACAGGTTGACGGCTTCGACATATCGGAATCCGCATTGAGGATAGCGGAGAAGAACAAGAAGGACCTCGGGGCCGAGGTCTCCTTCCATAATATAGATATTATTAATGTAAAAGAAGGGGCGGACACAATCTTCATGAACCCTCCCTTCGGATGTCAGAACAGGAACGCGGACAGACCCTTCCTGGACAGGGCGATGGAGCTGTCGGAATGCGTCTACTCCATACACATGGCCAACACTCTGGACTTCATCACAGAATATGTGGAGAAGCGTGGCAGACGTGTGGAATTCTCTAAAATTTATAAGTACGACATCCATAATACATTTTCATTCCATACAAAGACGAAGAAGACGGTTGACGTCGCGGTCGTCAACATAAGGTGATTTCAATGACAGAATCCAAATTCGTGTTCCCCGGAGAGGAAGTGGCCTCTGAAGAAGAGTATCTGGCCGCTGAGGGGACATTCGCTGAGAACGGTATCGTTTACGCTTCACAGGTCGGAGAGCTCGTGCTGGATGACGCAGAGTGCGTCGCAAGGGTCGTCTCCCCCAACCCCCCGAACATCCTTGCAGTGGGCGACATAGTCTACGGAGTCGTAGGGGACATCAGGAGCACAATGGCCACCGCCGACGTCTACGTCAAGGACGGCGTCGAGAGGAGGCTCGGCGGCGACACATACGCCACCATCCACGTTTCCAAGATCTCCCAGGGCTACACCGACGATGTTTCCAAGGAGCTCAGGAAGGGAGATTACATCAGGGCCAGGGTCACTGCGATCAAACCCGCGCTCCAGCTCACCACCAAGGACGACCACCTGGGAGTCATTAGAGCACAGTGCAGCAAATGCAAGACCGAGATGATCAGGAGCAAGAAGGGAGACGGTCTCTACTGCCCCGAGTGCAAGTACGCTATGCCCAGGAAGCTCGCCGACGATTACGGCGACGTGGAACTCTGATGAAGCTAGTTGCATTGATGTCCAACGGGATCGACTCCCCCGTCGCTTCGTACATTATGAGCAAGCGCGGTGCGGACGTCATTCTTCTCCACATGGACAACCGTCCGTACACAGACGACCGTTCCCTTGATGTCGTCACCGCTCTGGCCGACCGCCTGAGGGAGGTCACCGGCAAGGAGTTCCCGCTCTACATGGCGAACCATGGTGTGAATCAGAACAAGATCAAGGAGAACTGCGATTATCACTATCAATGCGTCATGTGCAAGCGCGTGATGCAGAGGACCGCCAGGGAACTGGCCAAGAAGCTCGGTGCCTCCGGGATCATCATGGGTGACTCCTTGGGACAGGTCGCTTCGCAGACCCTCAAGAACATCAAATCGGAGAATCTAGGACTGAACTTCCCCGTCGTCAGGCCACTTATAGGCCTGGACAAGCTGGAGATCATCGACATCTCGAAGGAGACCGGACTCTTCGACATATCGATAAGACAGACCGCGGGATGTATGATCGTCCCGACCAGACCCATCACCGAGGCCAATCCCGAAAAGGTCCTCACAATGAGCGAGAAGATCGATCTGGATGCTCTCGCTAAGGAATGCGCCGACGGCGCCGTGTTGTATCACTGATATCCGTGGTACCTGTTAGGGAACGCGGGACAGGCATCGATCTCATCATCATAGACCATGTCGATGGTGACCTTCGAGATGTAACGCGCGACATATCTGGAGATGTAGAGAACGTTGTTGCCTATCGGTATCTGGATGTCGGTATCCTTAGGTCCTTTCACAGATGTAGGCACGAGTGCTGGCCCGAGGCATGCTGTACAGACGCGGTAATCGCAGCCTGCGTCCTTGATGAGCTGTTCGACCTCGGGATCGACGGTTATCTCCATGGCTGGATTACCTTCCCTTTAGTAGATAAGCCTTATCTCCTTCATGCAGACCTGCCCGAAAACCTCTTCAGCAGGTACGGATACACGAGAATTATGAATACAGCAGCAGCCGAGGTGCTTGCGATCACCCCATAAGTGTGGATACGGACAAGGATCTCCATCAGCACAAAGGCTACGATCAATCCGGGTATGGCGATGGTCAGACGGTCCTTCAGGGATGCCGAAGGCACCTCGTAACCGACGAATCTCTCCTCGATCAGCAGACAGAGTGGGATGGCGACGCTGAGTCCGGCCATCTTGTTGGACAGGAACTTGCCTGCGGTCAGGTCGCATGCGACGGATAACACTATAGCTACGATGAGATAGCCCACAAGCACATACATACGGTTCCTCTCGCTCTCGTGGGACCAGGCCAGTATCGTGTAGTTGACGAAGCACACCGCTGCGACTATGATTATCGCCACGATGAGATCCATTGGCGTGTGCACACCGAGGTACATCCTCGAGAAGGGGATCAGCACCGCCATCACTATGAACAGTGTCCTAAGGATGGTATTCTTGGACAGATAGGCCGCGGTACCGTAGCCTGAAACAGAGGATGTCGTGTGTCCGCTGGGAAGCGAATATCCGGGAGCCCCCTTCTTGGATTCCGCGGTGGGCTGGATGTCTGGATCGATGTCCCATGGTCTGGGGACCTTCGCTATGTTCTTGGCCAGATATCCGACCAGATTGGAGAATGTGAAGTTTAAGAGGAGGAACTCGCCCTCCCTCTTGCCGAAGCACCAGAGGAAGACCGCTCCCAACAGTATGGGGATGAAATATTGGAACTCCTGGCGCGCAAGGATGTTGAAGAAGTCCGTGACGAAATCGGGCAGGGACAGCCTCAGGTCCTGCAGGACAAGCAGGAAGTCAATTCCAGTCCACATCTAGTCCAAATCGGGGTTTTAGTAGATAACATGGTTGAAAAAGGATACTTTCCTGTCTTTCAGAGGTCGTACTTGGAATATCTGAAGAACTCCCTCTCCTTGGAAGGGATGTCCTGACAGAGCTCCGCGTCGATATCCTTCAGACCGGCGACCCTGCGGTCCATGATTATGGCCACACCTCTGTCCGTCTCGGACCTGATCAGCCTTCCTATGGACTGCCTCATCTTCCTGACGGTGGGGATCGTCGAGGTGTACCTCATGCCGTCCCCGAACCTGATGTCGTAGTATCTGCGCATGGCCCTCATCTTGGCGGTGGGCTTTGGATAGGGGATGCCTATCAGTATCGCCATCTCCAGGGACTTGTCGGGGAAGTCCAGACCTTCGCTGATCCTTCCTCCGGTGACGCAGAACAGGACACCTCCGTCAGAGGTCTTGAAGTTCTCGAACACACTCATGAGTTCGGGCTGCGACATGCCCCTCTGCTCGTAGACCACATCCCTGTTCAGATACCTGACCAGACCATCGTCCACTATCTTGTCCATGAAACCGTAGGACGGGAAGAATATGGCCGTGTTCACATGGACAGCGTTCACGCAGTCCACGATCATCTGCATCAGGGTGTCGTAATTCTGGGGGAGCTCCCTCTCCTCGTACTTCATGGAAACCTTGTCGGTGTACAAAGTAAGGAGGTTCTCCTTGGGGAATATGCCGTCCAGGCAGAGCTTGTTGACCCTGTCCAGACCTAGTTCGGTCTCATAGGCATCCAGAGGCTGAAGCGTACCGGACATGTGGATCGATGAGAAACAGTCTATCAGGGGACCGGCCGCCCCCGAAGGGTCCATGCAGTAGGCTTGGAACAGAGGGTTGTCCTTCTCCTTGACAATCAGTCTGACGTAATTGTCCTCGTCCCCGTCGATCCAAGCACGGATGAAGCGGGACATGGAATGTATGTACGAACGGGGGAGCTTCTTGCGCTCCTTCTTCTTCTCCATGATGCCGTCGCCGATCTCCTCCATGGACTTGCACATGCGTGAGATCGTGACGGAGCTCACTCCCAAACGGCTCATTAGCTCGTCCTCAAGGAAGTAAGGCGGGAGCATCCCGTCCTCATCGATTAGATACTCTTTCTCCGCATGAGCCAGTATCTCCTTCATAACGGCCACGAGATCGGTTACGGTGATGCCCTCATGGAGGTCGAAATCCCCATGGTCCTTGGCCTCCTTAGCGGCGAGGTCCATGGCGTGTTCGCTGTACTCGAAGGTCTGCACGTCGCGTAGATAATCGGGAAGGTTGTGCGCCTCGTCGACGATCAGGATCGTCCTTGAAAGCGGAACGCCCATCCACTCGACGAAACGGTCGAGGACCATGGGCATGAACACGAAAGGATACGGAACGGCGATGACGTCCGCATACGGAAGGATGAGCTTCATAAGCTCGTAAGGACAGAGACCCGCATCCTCGCACATGAGTGCGAAATCCTCTGGATCGGGATGCTGCTGGCGAATGATTTCCACCCAATGCTCGACATCCGCCTCCTCGATGCCGCTGTAGAACTTGCAATGGCATACTCCGCCCGACTTGCGCTTGTACACCGAACAGAGCTTCGAGATCTCTTCAGCATTTCCTGAAGCTAGATCTGGATCGTCCCTCATCAGAGGACACGATGCCGCAGAACGTCCCTGCACCGCGACACATAGAATCCCGTTGCCGATGGCAGCGGATTCCCTGATGACCTGCTTCTGCTGGGATTTGGTCCTGGTTAAATAGACGACCTTCATGTCGTGGTCCTTGGCGTAACCAAGGGCCCCGCATAACGATGTGATGGTCTTACCGGTACCTGTCCCGGCCTCTATGACCGCGCATCTGCGGTCGCGGACCGTACGGTCGATGAAGCTGACCAGCTCCTTCTGGCCGGGACGGTACTCGTAAGGGAAGTAATCCATCTTCACTCGGCTTCTCCGCCGCCCCTCTGCCATACGTCGTCGGGAAGGTCGGAGTAGACGAATTCCTCATCGCCCTCGTCCTTCACCTTCCTCCTGGCGTTGACCATCAGGTCGGCGATCTTGTCCCTCTTGAACAACCAGTAGTGGATCCTCCACTCCCTTCCGTCGTAAAGGGTGGTCTCCTCCCTCTCTGTGGTGAGGATGCCTCCGTCCTCGAGCATGTAGAATGCATCGCGGTCCTCGGGCTCCAGGACGTTGTCGATGATCCTGTCCGAGTATCCGAAGAAGTTCAGGACGTGGTGGGCGAGCTCGTAAGCCTGCTCCTCCACCATGGCGTGGGAGTCGTCAATGCTGTTCTTGATCGCGAGGGTCAGGTCATCGACGGTAACGATGGTCATGCTATCACTCGAGCCTGATGTAGTGGATCTCTTCGACACCGACCTTCTGTCCGACCTTCTTGACGACATCCTCGGGGACGTCTCCGTCGATGGTCAGGAACATGGTCGCCTTTCCGTTGGACCTTCCGACCGCCATGTGGGCGATGTTGATGCCCTCCTCTCCGATGGCGTTTCCGACGGCTCCGATGACTCCGGGAGTGTCCTTGTATGTGAGGATGATCATCCTGTCTGCCAGGGAGATGTCGGTGACATATTCGTCCATTCCGAGGATCTTGGGCTTTCCGCCGATGACGGTTCCCCTGATGCAGCGGTTCTTTCCGTCGTATGTGAACTTCATCTCCACGAGGGATGCGTAGTCCTTGGACTCCTCCTTGGTGGACTCGAAGATCTCGATTCCCTTGGATTTGGCAACGGGCATGGCGTTGATCATGTTGGCTGTGCCGATGACTCCCTCCAGGTATCCGATGACGGTGGTGACTGTGAGGAGCTTGGTCTGCTTACCTGCGAGGTTTCCGCAGTAGGAGATCTCAAGCTTGTTGAGGGGATGATTTCCAACGATCTGCTGGATGATGGAACCCATGTTCTTGACGAGAGGCATGTAGGGCTCGGTCTCGCTGTCCAAGGATCCGCGGGGTGCGTTGATGGCGTTGGAGACGATTCCGTCCTTGAGGTACATGACTGCGTGCTCGGCGACCTCGATCGCGACCCTCTCCTGTGCCTCCACGGTGGATGCTCCCAGGTGGGGTGTGGTGACGAGGTTGTCCAACTCGAGGAGCTTCTTCTCGTCGTCGGTCAGGGGCTCGTTGCACCATACGTCGAATGCTGCGCCTGCGATGATCTTCTCCTTCAGCGCTGTGTAGAGGTCGTCCTCGTTGACGATTCCTCCGCGGGCCACGTTGGCGATCCTCGCGGTGGGCTTCATCATCTTGAACTGGGGCAGGGAGATCATGTTCCTGGTCTCGGGGAGCAGGGGTGTGTGGATCGTCATGAAGTCGGCGTTCTTGATGACCTCCTCGAGGGTGGTGAGCCTGACTCCGAGCGAGTCCGCGACCTCCTTGGGGAGGAAGGGATCGTATCCGATCATGGTCATGTTGAACGCTTTCATGCGTTTCGCGACCTCTCCTCCTACACGTCCGACTCCGATGATTCCCAGGGTCTTTCCGTTGAGCTCGACTCCGGTGTATTTGGACCTCTTCCACTCGCCCTTATGCATGGACTCGTGTGCGAAGGGGATGTTCCTTGCTACAGCGAGGAGCATGGCGCAGGAGTGCTCTGCCGCGGACAGGATGTTCGCGGAGGGGGTGTTCATGACCAGGATTCCCTTGTCTGTGGCGTAGGGCACGTCGATGTTGTCCACACCGACTCCGGCACGGCCGATGACACGGAGCTTCTTTCCCGCATCGATGACCTTCTTGGTCACCTTGGTTCCGGACCTTATGATGAGAGCATCATAGTCACCGATCTTCGCGCACAGCTCGTCCTCTGTCAGGCCGGAGACCTCGTCTACGGGGAATCCGGACTTCTTGAGTATTTCCAGTCCCTCTGCATCCAGGGGATCCGATACCAGAATCTTGGTTGTCATTTTCATTCCTCCAGAACGGCGTCCATCGCGGACAGGAGCTCCTTCACCATGGCGGGTGTGGTGTCTCCCATGTGTCCGATCCTGAACGTCTTCTCCTTTACATCGCCGTAGCCGTTGGAGATCTCGTATCCCTTGGCCTTGAGCTTTGAATTGAATGTGTCGAAATCCATGTCGCCCTTGTTGAGGACTCCGATGGAGTTGGAGCGGTATCCCTCCTCGGGGAACACTCCGTTGAGCTTCTTGTCCGCCCAGTTCCTGACCATGTCGGCCATCTCCTGGTGCCTGGCGTACCTGTTCTGCATTCCCTCCTTGAGGGCCTTGTCGAGCTGGTAGTCCAATGCGTACATGAGGGAGACTGGGGGTGTGGTGAGGGCGTAATCCACATCGGCCTGCTTCTTGATCTTCAGAAGGTCGCCGTAGAATCCGCGGTTGGGGACTGTCTTGGCCTTCTCGAGGAGCCTCTCGGAGCAAAGCATGATGGCGAGTCCGGGAGGGAGTGCGAGTGCCTTCTGAGTACCGAAGACGATGGAATCCGCATCCAGGTCCTTGACCTTCAGGTCCATGGCGAAAGCCGATGTGACCGCATCGATCATGGTGAGCGCGTCGGGGTTCTGTGCCCTGATCTCCTTAGTCAGGGCCAAGGAATCGCTGAATACTCCTGTGGAGGACTCGTTGCTGACCCAATGTACGGCCTCGATGTCCTTGGTGACCTTTCCTGCGATGTGCTCGGGCTTCATTGCCTTGCCCCAGGGGACCTCCACCTTGGTGACGTCCTTTCCGTTGAGGACTCCGAGCTCTATGGACCTGTTCCCGAAGGAACCGTTGGTCAGTCCGAGAGATTTGCTGTTGACACCGTTCCTGATCGCGGCCTCGAGCATGACGGTGGCGGATCCTCCGACGAGGAAGACGTCCATATCCGTGTTGAGAGCCTTTTGAATCTTCTCAACGATACCGGCGTGGAGCTCCTTGTACTCCTTGCAGCGGTGTGTGATCATAGGTTTGGTCATTGCCTGAAGGGTCGCGGCCTCTACATGTACAGGTCCGACGGTAAACAGCGTTCTACTCAAGATTATTCCCTCATTCGCATAAGCGACATTGGTTGTGTAACCAACACGTCCTATAAAATAAGGTCGCAGGTACGCGCGCACATGTGTCGCGCCAACGGGCGCAAACAGGGGCTCAAAGGCTCGAAAGGGTCTTCTTGATCCTGGCGACTCCCTCTTGGATCTGGTCCTCGGATGTGGCGTAGGAGATCCTGAAGAATCCCTCTCCGCCGGGTCCGAATGCGGTTCCGGGGGTGACGGCGACATGGCCTTCCTTGAGCAGGATCTCGGCGAGCTTCGCAGAGGGGATGTCCTTGTTGTACTTCGGGAAGAGGTAGAATGCCCCGTTGGGAGTGTTGCACTCCATGCCGGGAATGTCCCTGATGAGATCAAGTGCCAGATCGCGTCTCTTCCTGAATGCCTTGACCATGTCGAACTTGGAATCCTGAGGTCCGTTGAGGGCCTCCACCGCAGCCTTCTGAACGAAGGACGTGCAGCATGAGATGGAATGGGATTGGAGCTTGTTGATGTTCTTGATGTTCTCCTCGGAGGCGATGGCCCATCCGAGCCTCCATCCGGTCATCGCGAACGTCTTTGAGAGTCCGGAGATGAGTATTGTGCGATCCATCATTCCCGGGAAGGATGCCATGGATGTGTGCTTCCCCTCGTAGATGATGGCGCTGTAGATCTCGTCCGACATGACCATGATATCATGGCTAGTTGCGATGTCCGCAATCTGTTTGAGGGTATCCTTGGGGATGACTGCACCGGTGGGGTTAGTCGGGGTGTTCAGGATTATCATCCTGGTCCTCGGGGTTATGGCCTGCTCGATGAGAGCGGGATTCACCACGAAACCGTCCTCGAACCTTGTGGGGATGTATACAGGGACTCCTCCGGCAAGGCGGATGCATGCCTCGTACGACACCCATGAGGGATCTGGAAGGATGACCTCGTCACCCGGATCGATGTAGGCCAGACAGGTCATGAAGATCGCCTGCTTGGTGGGCGTGACGAGGACGTTCTTCGCTTCGCAGGGCACATCGTCGTTCTTCTTCGTGTAATCGGCGATGGCCTTCCTGAGCTCCGGTATTCCTGTAGAAGGCGTGTAATGAGTGAAACCCGCATGCAGAGAGTCGCATGCGGCATCGATTATGTTGGAAGGTGTTGTGAAATCGGGCTCTCCCATGGAGAAGGACACTATGTCGATACCTTCGGCCTTCATCTGGCTGACAAGATTCGATATCGCTATCGTCCCTGACGCGGGGACCGTTTGCAATCTCTGGGAAACCATTGTTTACACACTTCTTAACCCCAGCATCCCAAAATGTTGTAATAATAGTTTCGAGTGGGAGCGAAGATAATGCGTCATTGCAAACAGTGACGGCACATAAGGTATGTCCAGGACGCCGGGCAGACCAATTGCTCGGCGCCGGAACCGTCGGCGGGAAGTGAGGTCGGATGTACAGCATCCTTCTGGAAACCGCTCCCCGTGGTTCCCGTCTAACAATCACAATCGATGAGATTGTGATTGTAATCGATATCCCGTAAGGAGATATCGAAGACTGGTCAGCTTAACTGACTCGGCTCCTTCTGGAGCCGTCATCCACTCTCGCCGATGAAAGCACTTAATGGAGGATATATAATACCGCTGGCAATCCGTTGGTTTCAAATCAGGAGACTATCTCCTTCAGCTTACCGGTCTCTGCCGCTTCCTTGATGTGCATGGCCATCCTTGCACCGGTACTCATTCCGGGGTAGATCAGGTCGGCATAGGGGGAACCGGAGATGAACGGGTTGGTTCCTGCGACGATCCTTGTGGAGATCTCGAAGGCCTTGAACTGAAGCTTATCGTTGACTACAGTCTCCAGACAGAACGGGCCCCACATTCCTCCGAACAGCTCATAGGACTTGTCGATGACCTTCTCGGCCATGTCGAACGCCTTCGGCAGGAGCGATTCCCTGAGGACAACTGGAGTGTTCCCGGTGACCACGAATGAGGGATACATTCCGACCTTCTTCAGATCGTCTATGTTTCCGAGCTTGTACAGCTCATCGATGTTGGACTCGTCCCTACGGTCCATGGACATGAGCTCCAGCGAACCTCCCTCGGCGCACTTGTAACCGTCGTGCTTCAGAGGGTCGTAGAAGAAGTGCATGTAGTACCTTGTACCCATGCAGTACTCCTGGATGTTGTATGACTCATCCGGATCGACGGCCATCTTGAAACCGTTGTAGTCCATGGCGATGAAGTAACCCTTACCGCCCTTGGCACCGTTGTACTTGACCATGACAGGCTTGTCGATGGCCTTGGGATCGGTGATGATCTCGGGCATGGACACGCCGGCTCCGGAGATCCATTCCCTCTGCTTCTCCCTGCTGGATTCCCAGTTCAGGACCTCACGGTTGCCGTATGAGGGAACGGGATAATCGCCGAACCTCTCGGAACCCATGTACTCGACGAAGGATCCGTGGGGGATGATGATCGCGTTCTTATCATAGAGCTCGTCCACGCGGGATTCCATGTCGTCGAAGTCCTTGTACTTGATGATCTCATCGGGCTTTCCGAGGGGGAATGCATCGTAGTACTTGGTGCTGTGCGATATGGTCAGACCCAAAGTCTTGAAGCCCAGCTTCCTCGCGCCATGGAAAATCTGCAGCGACGAGTGGGAGCACAGGGTTGCTATCGTGATGTCCTTGGGATCGTATTCGTCCAGGATTGCGTCGATCTTACCTTTGGGTACCATTAGCGATTAATGGGATTGTCTCATTTAATATTATCTTAGTAGAAAAGCTGTGATCTGGACGGTTGTCACACTTATAACGCAGGCTGCAGGAGCTTTCTAGAACGCATCTCCGGAGATCGGAAACTCATGTTCCAACACGGGGTTTGAACGATGCAAACATGAACACCACTTATTGATGTCTGGCTATCTGCACTTTCGGGTACTTTCGGAGACCTCCCTCATATCCTTTTATACAATCGGAACGATGATGAGATATCCCTCCGAAAGGAAGGAGTCGATACAATGGAAATGGAAGAACTAACACCCCATATTCAGGAATTGCAAAGGGTGCTCGGAGACAAGATCGACGAAGAACAGCTCATAGCTGAGCTGAACAAGTATCTGAACGAGTACCACGTGAACATCGATGCCGCCAAGAGGGGCATCATCAGGAAGTACGGAGGCACCGACACGGCGACCTTCGTCACCGGAAACTCGCTTGTGAAGAAGATATCCGAACTCTCCGGTTCGGAGCAGAACGTGGACATCACGGCCAAAGTGGTATTCGTCGACAACAAGGAAATCACAGTCAAAGGTCTGCCCAAGCAGATCATATCAGGAATTCTGGCGGACGAGACGGGATCGGTATCCTTCACAGTATGGGAACCGGGGGCGCTTGTACTCGCCAAGGGATCGGTGTATCACTTCAGGAACTGCTACTGCAGGACCTGGAACGACAAGGTCCAGGTCAACCTGGGCAACCGCGGTAAGGTCGAGCCTGCCGACGGAGTGAAGATAGACCTGCCCGAGAGGCAGATAACCGCCGCACCCACCGAGATCAAGATCGGGAAGATCAAGGAAGGCATGGGAAGCGTCACAGTCACCGGTAAGGTCATCTCCGTGGAGACCAGGGAGATCACCGCCAAGGGAGAGCAGAAGACCGTTTACTCGGGAATCATCGCCGACGACACCGGTAAGATCCAATTCTCGGCATGGAGCGACTTCGGCCTGAAAGAAGGGGAGTCCCTCTGCATCCAGAATGCCTACATCAGGTCATGGAAGGGCATCCCCCAGCTCAATCTGGGAGACAGATGCGAGGTCAGCCGCGTGGACGAGGTCACGGACGTCGTGGACACGTCGGCCAACATGAAGACCGTCGACGAGATCACCAGGATCGGCGGAGGACTGGACATTACATTGGAAGGACTGGTCGTGGATGTGCGCCAGGGAAGCGGAATCATCAGAAGATGCCCCCAGTGCAACCGTTCCATGCTGAACGGCGCGTGCACCACCCACGGAATCGTAGAAGGCGTCATGGACCTCAGGCTGAAGGTCGTCATCGACGACGGTACCGGGGCCATCGGGGCCATAATCAACAAGAACGACACGGAAAAGCTCACAGGAGTCACCCTCCAGGCCGCACGCGGATTGGCCGCGGTGAAGGGCGAGGCCGTCGTAGGAAGGGAGATCACCAGCAAGATCCTCATGAAGAGGGTGAAGGTCACCGGCAACGTCATGAGCGACGACTACGGCCCGAGCATGATTGTCAAGAGCGCCAGCCTGGAAAAGATCGACCTCCAGGGCGAGGCCAACAAACTCCTCGACGAAGTGGAGGCGGCGATATGAACGCCAGGGAGACCGCATGGAGGGTGTTCGCCACCGAGCTGAACTCCACCACGCTGGAGATCAAGGCCACCGAGGAGAAGCAGCCGTCCTATATCGTCACCCCTCTGGGAGCGAAGATCAACAGGGTGCTCATCGCCGGTGTCATGACCGAGAAGGAGAACATCGGCAGCGAAGAGGAGCCCATGTGGAAGGCGAGGATACAGGACGTGTCCGGAAGCTTCTTCATCAACGTGGGAAGGTTCCAGCCGGAGGCATCCGCCGCCATAGCGGATATCGAGATCCCCAGCTTCGTCGCGGCGGTTGGAAGGGTAAGGACCTACACCACCGACGACCAGAGAGTCTTCGTCTCAGTCAGGCCAGAGCACATCGTGCCCATCGACGAGTCCGTCCGCAACGAATGGATCTTGGAGACGGCCAAATCCACATGGAAGAGACTCAAGGACACCAAGAAGGTGCTCGGAATGGGAGATGCCACCGAGCAGGACCTCATCAAAGCGGGAATGTCCCCCACGGAGGCCTTCGGTATCACCTACGCACTGGACAACTACGGCCAGATGCCCGATTCCACACTGTACCTGAAAACCATACAGGCAGCCCTCAGGATGCTGCTCCCCGACAGGAACGTCGACCTTGGATTCCCCGAGGATTACTCGGACGAGCCCGATGAGATCGAGATCCCTGAAGGAGAGGGTGGGAACGGGAACAACGCAGCCCAGCTCGAGGACATGATCCTCCGCCTACTGGAGGAGCTGGACACCGACGGCAAGGGAGCCCCCAGGGAGGAGCTCGAGAGAAGGGCCGAGGCGGAAGGCATCAGCAGCATTGAGCTCGAGGAGGTCTCCAACACCCTCATGGACAAGGGACTGGTCTACGAGCCCAATCTCAGATATCTGAAACGCATTTGAACAAAGAGGGGGTCTCCCCCTCTACATTCTTACAGCCTTATTGATAGTTGTAAAAGTGGATTCTCACACTCCAGATGCTTTCAATTCTCTGTACATAAACTAATAATACCTTAAATATTAGATTCGTTAGCATCCAGACGTGAAAATTAGGCATGCTCACTATCTTATGCTGATTATCTACAACATACTAGTGTTCACTAGCTTCCTATCAGCGCTATACGATCCCTATGAGTTAGAAGAGATAGGTCTGGTAGCGAGATACATCATGCTTTTCACCATCATCTTCGGCATCGTCATCGCGATTTACATACACCTTACGAAGAATCAACTGTTCGATCCTCTCAATACTGACATGGACAGCGACCCGACATGTGAAGAAGATGATGAGATCAAACTTTCTTGATCGTCTCGAAGGTCGTGAAGTCCGGAGGGAATAACAGTGCGTATACTGACGTCATCCCATCGTAGAATGCGACAGGTATGGTCATGAGGAACATCATCACCGAGATCGACAACCTGTGCATGTATGCCGCTCCGAATTGGTAATAGCCGAAGAAGCATAGGAGATTGAATACCGCTATGAATTGGGTGAATACACTCAGATCAGGCATCGTGATGAATAGGATCGGGAATAAACAGAGATCTATGAGCCCCAGCATCCCTGCCACGTACATGTACATGTAGAACAACCAGGTCTTGAAGCAGAGCTTCCTCACCACCCCTTTGTTGTTCATGAGGGACCAGAACCATCTGCGCCTCTGCTTGTAATAATCTCTCGTCGAGGTAGGGGGTGCGATGTAGATGTGTCCGACCGGAATGACATCGAACCTGTATTTGTCTGCTATCGAAAGCCCCATTATGAGGTCCTCTGCACCGTAGGTGCCGTAGTCCCATCCGATTTCATACTCGACATCGGCACGTACCACGAGGCCCTCTCCGTGAACGAATTGGGGTTTGCTCTGGCTGTTGCATTTCTTGCACCATGCCTCGCAGTTCGATATCCTGATTATATCGGAAAGGGAGGAGAACAGGTGTCTTCCCCATGCACGGAGCCTTATGCACCCCTGAGCTCCTTCCGCGGTAAGGTAGAATTTTATGAATTCCAGATAGGGGCGATCGATGATACTGTCATCATCGAGATGGCAGATGTACGTCTCCTTTCCGTAACCCATCTCATGGAGAACTTCGATCCCATACTGCATGGCACGCATTTTGCAGCGAGATTTGTTTGAACAAACATAATCGGAAGGAACGGTGATCTCATTACAACTGTAATGGAATGTGTCCTTCTCCTCTTTGACGACAAATACCTCTGAAGCCACATCATAGGATCTGACCCTGGCGATGATCTTCTCGACGACATCGGTGGCCATACCGTTTGTTGTAATGGCAACTATGACGTTGTTGGGGTTTTCAAGACGTTTGTGCCGCTCAAAAAGAACTCTATCAGTAACGTACAGAGAATTCTGAATGAGCATGAGCTGATAGAAAGCAAAAGGTGTGTAAGAAAGAAGCATGATGGTCAGAGCGATCTCAGATAGTTCATCAAGTCCCAAAAGCTCTGCAAAGACCATAACAGGGATGTCAAAACGGTGATATTTAAGTCCTGTTACAATAACACAAATTGAAGAAATGAACCAGAGAACAGGATAATAAGAAGGTCAAAGGTCTGTCCTGACTCTGCGAAAGCCGGGTTCCCGGTCAGACGCAGAGTCCAACCCATGAAAGGGTTAGGAGCACAGGGCGGTTACCCGTCCTGTACTTCAGGAGTTTATTATCGGAGGACCTTTGGGCTCCGATCCCGCACACCAAGACTTACACCCCAGCAATACGGGTGCCGCAACAATGTGTTCAACCACCAACGCCCATACGGGCACCGACGACACACACTGCAATGAGTTCACGCGACAGACTTGACTCCCGACAGGAACCAAGAACGCCGACGATCGCTCCGGATCAAGCAACAGCACACTGCCACAAGGGCACCAACACACTTATGATGTGTCTATGTGCAACCGAATGGCCGCCGAACCCCGAGGGGAACGACGAAACTGATGTGTTGACGCATGACGCGAACAAGACCGCCCACCATACGGCGGACACTCCCAAACCGCGAAACACGATGATGATGGCGCTGCAACCCATGCAGGAACGCACACGCGACCGTCTCGCACACCACGCCACACACGGCGCTGATCCAATACCGCGCTTCAACCTCATCGGGCGCTACCCCCGACCTCCCACACGACGTGTGGGTGCACTGTCACCGTGCTTGAGCCAATCCAACAACCCCTCGCCTTGCGGCGTGGGCGCCAATTGATTGCCACCAAACTGGTGCATGCGCGCGATTGCGACACATGCGATGCCTGTGATGGCCAGCGTTGATCACTTCCGGGTTTGACCCCGAACGTCCCCAACCCATGGGGACACACTGTTCACGTGTTTGAACTGATCCACAACCCCCCACCTTGCGGTGCGGGCGCCAATAGATTGCCACCGGGAATACGGCGCACGCATCGCCGAAGCGATACATGCGTCACCCACTGTCGTAGCCGTGTTCTGTCTTCCGGGTTTGACCCCGAACGTCCCCAACCCATGGGGACACACTGTTCACGTGCTGATCTGTCACGTATGTTTGACCGTAAGCGGCCGCCTGACCCCCGAAGGGATCGACTGCACCACCACGGTGGTTCACCATGACGCAAGGTCATGATGGCTGATACCATACGAATACGCTTTGCGCGGACTGCGGCTTCGCAACAACCAACCAGGACTTGAACCCGGACTCCACCCATACGGGCGACGCGCTATCATGCGCTTGGCGCTGCACCATGCAGAAACTTCAGCCTACCCAGCGACTCAGCGCTGACAGCCGAGCAACCCTTTCCCCCCATGCGGAGGTACTCGGTTCTCTTCGTTTCTCACCCGACCTTGACGGACGGTACATGGACCTAAGCGATTGCTCGCTACACTTACTCATAGAGTTTGTGATGTATTAGGCAACAGTATACTAGGCATGGATTCTATAAATAACTTACGTTTGTTATATCCAAATGTTAGATTCCCTTGATAGGTTGTAAACAATTAAAATGGACAATTTTTCTAATGTCTGGCTAGGCGTTTTTTCAATTGGTCCATATTTATATACAGTTTATAAAGGTTGGATGAATGCTTTACAGTATTTCCTATAGGGGAAAATACACTGTTTTATTATTAGAATAAGAAAAGTGCCCCCGAAGGGGCAATGAGTTTTAGAAGCTCAGACGAGCTTGGCTTCGAAATCGTCGATGGACAGCTGGAAGTCGTTGGGGTCCTTGAGGTCACCGCGCTTGGTGAGGAGCTCCCTGGCGAGGATCCAGTAGACACATGCGAGTGCGCGCCTTCCCTTGTTGTTGGTGGGGATGACGAGATCGACGTTCCTGGTCTCGTTGTTGGCATCGCAGAGTGCGACGATCGGGATTCCGAGGTTGAGTGCCTCGTTGAGTGCCTGCTTGTCGGCTGCGGGGTCGGTGACGACCAGGACCTCGGGCTCGATGAAAGCGGGGTTCAGGGGGTTGGTCAGTGTTCCGGGGACGAAACGGCCTGCGAATGCGGGTGCTCCGATTGCCTTGGAGAACTCCCTTGCGGGCTTCTGTCCGTACTGCCTTGCAGAGACGACGAGGATCCTCTTGGAGTCGAACCTTGCCAGGAAGGAAGCTGCGTCCCTAAGCCTGTCGTCGGTCTTCTTGACATCAAGGACGTACAGTCCGTCCTGCCTGACCTTGTAGATGAAATCCTTCATGTCTGCGGATTTCTGCTGTGTTCCGATGTGAACTCCAGATGTCAGGTAGATGTCCTCTTCCACCAGGAGGTCTGTTCCCGGTGCTACATATGATTCCTCTTCGCTCATGATTATTACCTCTTATTCAGTTCCTGACGACAGAGATCGGGATGAGATCCTTGTCGAATTCCAGCATGGCGATATCGATGGGGTCAAGCATATCCTCCGGGTAGTCCGTGAGTACGGGCGCTCCGTATGAGATCTGCAGTGCCCTCGCTCCGATGATCCTTGCTTTCTCGAATCTTGTGTACTTACTGTGTGCTTCCATATAAGTCACCATACAGGATAGAGCCGTGTAGATTGGTCTTGATTATAAAGGTTTGCAGGCCCCTTATTTTTACTGTTAGTACATATATCAAAAAACGCGCGCGCGAAGCTGCTGTTTTTCCCGTTCATTCCGCGGCCTCTTTCGCGGTCTTGTCGCTCTTGAGATTGAGGCCTACGATGCCTCCCATGGTGATCGCGAGGAAGAGGTATCCTAACACGTTGAGGCCGTTGGAGAAGACCACTACATCGGCGATGGCCGCTCCCACGACTCCGATACCGACCCATACCGCATAGCTCGAACCCATCGCGAGACCGCGCTTGAGACCTCCGTTGAGGAGGATGGTACCGACTATGCTCAGGGAGAGACCGAGAACGGTGTACAGGATATCCGTCATGCCCTCTGCAAGGCCCATGAACGTGGTGTAGATAGCCTCGACGATGCCTCCCGCGATTACCCAAAGCCATGCGCTGTTCATCCTACCACCAGATCGAATCCTGCGACGCCTATGACGACCATCGCGATGTAGAGTATCGTGTACCTGTCGAGAGGATCCTTGTAGAATATCCATCCGACCAGGGTGGTCATGACCGTGCCTATGCTCACCCATACCGCGTAAGCTATGCTGACCTGCAGCGTGCCCTCGGTCGCCATGGAAAGACATGCCGGACCGATGAACATGAACGCCAGGACCACTGCGCCCCAGAGGATGTTCTTCGATTTGTTGTACTTCTGGAGCGACACCATCCAAATAGGTTCCATCAATCCTGCGAGGATCACCCAAAGTATTCCGAGATCGGCCATTGCAGGAGGGTGCACCTGAAATCAGGATTTAAACTGTTTTAACCTAACGATAAATTGTAATGGGAAAGGAACCCGTCACATCCCGTAAAGCCTAATTACAGTCTAATCATTGCAGACAGCATGACCGATGAGTTGACCGTCTGCGCAGCTGCCTTCTTCCGCAGCATAGGGAAGGATGTCACCACATCCGACGAGTTCGTGATGATCTCGTCCCTAGAACTCAAATGGATGTCGCCATCGGACGCCAAACTCCTCCTGAGGACGCTCCTCGCCAAGGGGATCCTTGAGAAGAAAGGCGATTACATCCGCGCCTCCTCGGACCTGAGCGGCATAGACCTGCCCCTGGCGTACAAACCGTCCAAGGATGTTAACGAGCTCATACACTCCAATTCGGTCGAGACCTTCGAAACCAAGAAGGAAGCCGAGCCGGACATGTTCCATATCCTGATGGACGTTGCGACCTCCAACGGCATCCAGACCAGGGATTTCGTCCCCGTGTGCACCAAGATTCAGAAGAAGCTGGGGATAGACGTGGCCGCTGCGGCGCTCATAGTGCTCAGGGACAACGGGGTGGACATCTCCCCCTACATCGATAAAGTGTATGCCGGGATCAGCGGAGCTCAATCCTGATTCGGACCCTTGGAGTCTTTCGGACCGTATTCCTTTTTGAGTCTCTCCACCACCTCAGGATGCTCGCTGAAGTACTTCTGCGCCTTGATACTTATCCTGACATTGATTACCAGTATGGAAGACAGCACGAGCGCGATTCCGAGGATATTGAAGATGCTCAGGACCTCGTCGAATGCCACGACGCCTACGACCGCCGCGGATACGACCTCGACCATCGAGACTATGGATATGATCGTCGGGGACAGGTATCTTGCGCTCCACACCTCTATGAACATGGGGATGAGGGACGCGACGACACCGAGCCCCAGAATCAGCGGTACGACGTCTAGGCTCGCCATCGTCTCGAATACAAGGTCATGCTGGATGAAGGGGAGGGCGATCAGATCGCACAGCATGGCGCTGAACAGCAGATACGTGGCGGGATGGTATCCTCTCTTGAAACTGAATGTCCCTCCCAGGACGTACACTGACAGAGCGAGTCCCGATATGATGGCCGCTACTATTCCCATGGATTCGATCTTACCGGTAGCGAACAGGTTCCCTGTGATGAGCGTGCATCCTATGAATCCAATAAGGATCGCGACCAGCTTCTTGAGGTTGATCTTCTCCTTGAACAGGAACAAGGAGAGCACGATGATGTAGAACGGGAACATCATCTGAAGGACAGACGCCAGGGCCAGCGGGATGTGGTCTATGGAGAATATGTAGAACACATCGGAGATGAGCTTGAACACTCCGAACGATACACAGAAGATAAGGTCCTTAGGCTTGACCTTGAGGAGGTCCCTCTTGGCAATCAGGAGCACGATGAGGAGCACTACGGTGATAGTGAACAGCCTGAGGAACGTGATGTCGACGGACCTCATTCCGAGATCGTAGAAGTAACGGGAGAACAGACCTACGAATCCGTACATCAATTCGCCCAGGATCAGGACCACCAATACGTTCGACTTACCAAATTCCAACGGACCACCGGCTGTAATGATAGCATGGAATTATCATCCAAGGGATTATAAAACTGCTAACCTCCGTTATGAAATGACAGATTACTCGAAGGACGTTTCCCGTAATGCCGATTTTCGGCATGGTCTAAGTAGACCATGAAATATGTTATTCTTTCTATTTGTTTCGATGAAGGACAACGACTATAGATTGAAATCAATAAAATGAACCTCTGACACACAGATTCGGTGTGCCAGAGTTTGAAAAATAAGGTTTCACTCCTTCTTGATGAAGTTGCCGAGGGTCATCTTGTTGTTGCCGTTGCCCCCGCCCACGGATACTCCGGATTGGACAGTCTCGGTCAGCTTGATGCCGAGGGCCTTTTCGATCTTCTTGATGATCTTGTCATCAGGGATCAGCGAGTTGGACTCGATCTTGGCGATGGTTCCCTTCTTCTCCAGGATGGATGCGGCGAACTGCTCGAGGTCCATTCCCTTCGCCTCGCGGGCCTCCCTGATTACTCCTCCGTAGTCGTCGATCAGCTCGGTGGATGATGTGCCGGCATAGATGTCCTTGGTCTTCATCCTCTTCTCGCGCTTCTCGAGCCTCTGGTCGATGACGGATGAGGATATCGGGGCACCGCTCTGGTTGGACCTGTAGTCCTCTCCGAACCTGGCGCAGTTGGGGCACACGTTCAGCCTGCTTCCCTCTACGATGACCGTCTTGGTCACGGGGACCTCTTTTCCGCACATTTCGCAGATCATGCGTCACCAATCGGGGCAGTTGTAAATAATCATAATGGTAAGATAATCGAAGAATCCAAGCGCATCATTATATTGTAGCCGTATCTATGACGGTTCAATGAGCAACGACGAGACCATTATTGACAGAAAGGACCTCGATCCGGGATTCACCGACGAGATCGCAGAGCTGAAGGCGAAGATCGTCACGCTTGAGGACAGGAACGTAAGGCTCGTAGAGGACCTGCGCAACGCCGAGAACGAGAAGCGCTACGCAGAAGGAGAGCTGTTCAGGCTCCAGAAGGACCTGGCCAGGCTCAGAGGCGAGATGGAGAGGCTGAAGACACCCCCGCTCATAATCGGAAGTCTGAGGGACATCCTGCCCAACAACCGCGTGGTCGTCAAGAGCTCGACAGGGCCTGATTTCGTCGTAGCGCTGTCGGATTACATCGACCCCAAGACGCTCATCCCGGGATCAAGGGTGACCCTCAACAAGCAGACGCTTGCTGTCATGGAGGTCATCCCCGCATCTGTGGACCCCATCGTTTCGGGAGCCGAGGTGCTGGAGAAGCCCAACGTCACATACGATGACATCGGAGGACTCAAGCAGCAGATGCTGGAGCTCCGTGAGGCAGTAGAGGACCCGTTGCTCAGGCCCGAACTGTACGCCAAGATCGGTATCGAACCCCCGAAGGGAGTCCTTCTCGTCGGACCTCCCGGAACCGGAAAGACCCTGATGGCCAAGGCTGTCGCCAACGCGACCAACGCCACATTCATCAGGCTCGTGGGATCGGAACTCGTCCAGAAGTACATCGGAGAGGGTGCAAGGCTTGTCCGTGACCTGTTCGACCTGGCGAAGCAGAAGGCGCCCAGTATCATATTCATCGACGAGCTGGATTCCGTCGGAGGAAAGAGGCTCGACGTCGCGACGTCCGGAGACAGGGAGGTCCAGAGGACCCTCATGCAGCTCCTCTCGGAACTGGACGGATTCACCGCGATCAAGGACGTCAAGATCATCGGAGCCACCAACAGGCCCGATATCCTGGACGACGCTCTCCTGAGGCCCGGAAGATTCGACCGTATCATCGATGTCGGTCTCCCCGATGTCGAGGCTAGGACACAAATCTTCAGCATCCACATCGGTCACATGAACGTGGATAAGAAGGTATCCGCTAGGAAGCTCGCCGAGCAGACCGAGGGACTCTCCGGAGCCGAGATCAAGAACATGTGCACCGAGGCGGGAATGCTCGCTATTAGGGACGGAAGGAACAAGGCCAACGAGCGCGACTTCATGAACGCCAAGGAAAAGGTCATGGAAGCAGGAAGGAACAAGGCCAACCCCGCTCCCGCCTACATGTTCCAATAAAACTGTAACAAAAAGGGGGTCCGGCCCCCATTCTTCTTACATCAGCATAACGGTCTACCGTCAACACTGACCTTCAAAACATGGAAGCGTCTTCAGGACTTCTCTGT
Source organism: Candidatus Methanomethylophilaceae archaeon (assembly GCA_045588265.1). Lineage (GTDB taxonomy): Archaea > Thermoplasmatota > Thermoplasmata > Methanomassiliicoccales > Methanomethylophilaceae > Methanoprimaticola. Next base: position 24,081 of record JAZNDX010000011.1, read on the forward strand.
GTCCTCTCCGCCGAAGAAAGACAGCTGCGCCGCGGCGTATATCTCCTCGAGGCCTACCGAGGTCTCCGCGGATACCGAACGGATCTCTCCGAAGACGCCCGTGTTCTCCATGGCCTTGAAGAGCTCCATGCCGACCACGGTCTCGGGGTTCATGTCCGAATCCAAGAGGTCGCCGTAGAGCGCGTCGGGGACGGAATACCAATCGAGCATCCTCTGCTCATCCTCCTCGTTGAGGGTGTCCGCCTTGGACAGGAGGTTCATCATCGGGAGCTGCAGCCTGAACTGTGCCAGAGCGCCCAAGACCATCGCTGTGACGAATCCGTTCGGGGACTTGCACAGGGACGGATCGGACAGATAGATCAGCATGGAATCCTCCCTTCCGAAGGCATCGACCAGGACGTTGGAGGACTCCCTGAAGGCGAACAGCTCAAGCTGTCCGGGGGTGTCCACGAGGACGTAGTCCGTGTCGTATCCGGCCAGGACGTCCTTCATCTTGTTGATGTTCACCGCCATCAGGTCGGCGGCGACGATCTGAGCACCGTTGGGCCCCAGGTTGTACTCCTTCATGACCTCGTCCAAGGAGATCCATTCCCTGATGTCCACATCAGCGGAGTATGGAAGGGCATCCGCACCGGGATCCATGTTGACGATGACGGTATCGACGCCGGAATCGTCGCACCACTGCTTGAACGCTCCGACCAGAGTGCTCTTCCCGCTGCCTGCTGTACCGATGAAAAACAAGAACTTCACGTGATCAACGACCTGTGTTTCGGATGATTGCACGGGAAATCAATATAAAATAAATACGCAATCTTTCGCGTATGGTTACTAAATGGGGCACAGCTCCGTTCTCGCTGGCCGTGATGCTCACGGGTGCACTCACACCTCTCGCTTTCGCGGTCGCCATCTTCGCGGACGGATACTGGACTTTTGATTTCAATACGCTCTCCGATCTCGGCGTATCGCTAAACGATACCGCAAGGTACGTCTTCATGGCGACCTGCATCATCGGCGGAGCATGCACCGCATTCTTCGGATACGGCAAACTGATGAAAAAGCACGGACTGGATTCAGCCATCGGATTCATTCTGGTGCTGGCAGGCATCCTCCTGATCGCCGTCGGGATCTTCGATAAGAGTACAACCGTCCACGAATACGTCGCAGTAGGATACTTCATCATGGCTGCGGCGGCGATGTTCGTCAGCCTCTTCGCAGATTACAACAACAAGAGATACCTCATGCTGTCCGTCACGATCATCGCGCTCTGCATGTCCTTCGGATCCATGCCGGGATTCACGATCGCAGGAGTCGAGGTAATTTCCGTCACCGCGATCTGCATGTGGACATTCTGCCAGGGACTCTCATTCTCGTTCAGCAAGGATATTAATAAAGAAACAGATAACGGGACGGTAACAGAATGAGCGAAATGCCCAACACAATGAAACTGGGAATGGCGGCAGCTTTCCTGGGTGCGATCTGCGCCTTCATCTCCATGGCCATGGCCTGGGACGGCGGCGTTGACTCCACTGCCCTTGTCGGAATCGACATGGCGGTTGCCGTGGTGTTCTTCGGCGTCGCTGGCAGCTTCACTCCCTACAGTCCGGTCAAAGGCAGCACGATTGTTGTTCTCTCAGCAATCGCAACTGCAGCCTCCATCATCGGCGGTATCTACGGAGCCCTGCCCGTCTACTTCGCGATAATCCTTACGATCCTCGGAATCGTCTGCGTCGTGATTGGAAACTTCTCCAGCACGAAGGATTACGTCGACGCCAACAGAGTCATCTGAAACTATCTGGGCCCGAAAGGGCCCTACTCTAATTTTGTTAATTCTAAGAATATCAACTTATTTATTGGTAGGTAATACGCGCTTGCATAATGGACGAGAAATTCGCATTCACCCTACGGAAACTCGCACTCATGGGTGCGCTCGATGATTACATCATGCTGTCATCAAGAGAACTGGGCGAGAGCCTCGAGATGAGTCAACAGTCAGCCTCCAAGAGGATACTGGAGCTCATCGACAATGGGCTCATCGTCAGGGATCTGGGGACCAGAAAGCAGCGCATCAAGATCACGAACAAGGGTGTCGAGGAGATGAAGAAGGAGTACTCCGAATACCGCAGGATATTCGAGAAGACCGACCATCTCAGGATCCAGGGCGAGGTCGTCAGCGGAATGGGTGAGGGCGGATACTACATCTGTCAGGAAGGCTACGTGAAGCAGTTCGAGAAGAAGATCGGCTTCGTCCCCTTCCAGGGTACCTTCAACGTCCGCATCTATCCCGAGGAGATCGGGAAGCTCGACATCATCAGGAGCACCTCCGGGATCACCATAGACGGATTCAGCAGCGAGGGAAGGAGCTTCGGCAGCGTCATAGCCTACAAGTGCAAGATCCACAACATAGACTGCGCCATAACCGTCCCCGAGAGGTCCCATTACGTGGACATCCTGGAGATCATCGCGCCCTGCAGCATACGCAGGTCACTGAGCCTTGTGGACGGCGACAAGATCGACGTCAAGGTAAGTATCTGAGACGGGGTTTCCCCCGCCTCGTTTTCATAACTTTTCCAAGTGTTTCATCACGGATTCGAAGACGCATCTTCCGTCCCCTTCCTCCGTGTCGTATCCCCTGGTCCAATCCGGGTGGGTGAATCTGGTCATCACACGCTCGGGGTGGGGCATCATTCCCATGACGTTCCCTGCCGGGTTGCAGATACCTGCGATGTCCGAGGGGGATCCGTTGGGGTTCCAGGGATAGTCGGCGTCGGAACCGTCGGGACGTACATACCTGAACACGACCTGGTCGTTGTCTTCCAGCTTCTGAACGAAGTCGGGGTCCAGGCTCAGGAGGTTACCCTCTCCGTGGGCGGAGGGGATCATCAGGGTCTTCTTCTCGGGGATGCACTTCGTGAAGATGCACTTGCCCTTGTTGTCGTTCCTCAGGACGGTCGGACGGCACTCGAACCTTCCGGACACGTTGTTGTACAGTGCCGCATTGGGCTCGTCGGCCATGACCTGGTCGAATGCGGGGAGGAGACCGAGCTCCACGAGGATCTGGAATCCGTTACAGACTCCGATGACAGGCTTTCCGGACTCGACGAACTTCTTTACGTCGCTTCCGATGCCTGCCTTGATCCTCGCCGCGAAGATAGCCCCTGCGCGCACGTAGTCCCCTGCGGAGAATCCTCCGGGGAACGCCAGAACGTCGTAGTCCTCGAGGCTGCGCCTCATGTCGGCGGGGGCCTGTCCGATCAGCTGTTTGAGATGGACCTTCTCCGCCTTCGCACCTACCATGTTCCATGCGTTGGCCATCTCGTCCTCGCAGTTCGTACCCTCGATGCGTATGACGCATACCCTTACATCCTCTGCCTTCATTGGGAACCACCTCCCATGATGTTCCAAATGGGATCGTTCCAAGCCTTCCTCATCTCCGAAACGGGTATCTCCGTTCCGTTGTCCTTGATCTTCAGGGAATCGCCCTTGGTGATTCCGATGATCTGCGCATCGTCGCCCATGATCTCCGTGAACTCGGTTACATCCTTTCCGTCGATCTCGACGATCCAGCGGCTGTTGCTCTCGGAGTACAGGTTCCTTCTGAGGTCTCCCTCCATTCCGGACAGGTCGAGCTCCGCTCCGATCTGTCCCGATATGCACATCTCGGCCACTGCAATGGCCAATCCGCCGTCGGAACAGTCGTGGCAGCTCAGGACGAGCCTCTTGTCCATGGCCTTCAGAAGGTTGGCCATGTTCCTCTTCAGCGCGGGGATGTCCACTCCGGGGACCTCTCCCTCGACTCCGCCGAACTTCCTGAACAGCAGGGATGCTCCCATCTCGTCCTTGGTCTTTCCGACGATGAAGATGCAGCTTCCGGCCCTCTTGAAGTCGGCTGTGACCGCCTTGGTGACATCGTCGATAATACCGCATCCGAGCAGCATGGGCGTGGGGAGGATGTGCTTCCCTCCGGGCGCCTCGTTGTAGAGACTGACGTTTCCCGAGGGTATGGGGATGTTGAGCTCGCGTGCGATCTCTCCCAGTCCTCTCACTGCCTCCCTGAACACTCCGAGCCTCTCCGGGATCTCGGGGTTTCCGAAGTTCAGACAGTCCGTGAACGCGTTGGGCATGGCACCGACGGCGACTATGTTCCTGCATGTCTCGTCGATGGCCGCCATTCCTCCCTTGTAGGGGTCGGCCTCGCAGAACCACGGGTTGCATCCTATCGCGGCTGCCAGTCCCCTCTTGCTGCCGGGTACCGGCAGGAGGACGGATGCGTCCCCGGGACCTGTCTCGTTTAGCTTTCCGACCATCGGGTGGATGGCGGTGCTCGCACGGACCTCGTGGTCGTACTGCCTGATGGCCCATTCCTTGGATGCGACGTTGAAGTCGGACAGCATCTTCAGGATGACCTCCTTGTCAGAGGGCAGTGCGGGGAACTTCTCGTTGGCCTTGCTTGAGACCTTGGGAAGCGTGTAGGGCCTGTTGTAGACCGGTCCTCCGGTCAGGAACTCCAGGTCCATGTCGAATATCAGCTCGCCGTTCCAGAACAGGCGGGTGCGCCTCTTGTCCGTGGTCTTGGCGATGGGTGTGGCCAGCACATCCCACATGTCGAAGATCTCCAGGACCTTGTCGACATTCTCGGGCTTGCAGGTGCACATCATACGCTCCTGCGACTCGGACACCCAAATCTCCCAGGGTGCGAGTCCGGGCTCCTTCAGCGGGACCTTCTCAAGGTCCACATCGGCTCCGCAGCCTGCTTCCAGCGCCATCTCTCCGACGACGCAGCTCAATCCTCCGCCTCCCAGGTCCTTCATACCTGTGATGAGATGCTTGGCGTTGACCTCGAAGCATGCGTGCATGACAGGTTCCTTCGTTATGGGGTCTCCCAGCTGGACGGCTCCCCTGGAATCCTCGTCCGACGTGGCTGTAAGGTCGGCGGACGCGAAGTTGACTCCGTGGATACCGTCGCGGCCGGTACGGCCGCCTATCAGTATCATGACCTCGCCGGGTCCTCCGGCGAAGTTGTTGGCGAGGTCCTTCCTCTTGACGATTCCGAGGCATGCCACATTGACCAGGCAGTTGCCGGTGTACTTGTCGTCGAAGAAGAATCCTCCTGTGATCGTAGGGATACCGCAGCGGTTTCCGTAGTCCCTGATCCCGGACACGACACCGTTCACAAGATATCTGGGGTGCTTTGTCCCGGGAGGCAGCTCTCCGCTGTAGTCTATTGGGCCGAAGCATAGCGGGTCGGCCAGTCCTATGGGCTGTGCGCCCATGCACACCACATCCCTCAGGATACCGCCGATACCTGTGGCGGCTCCTCCATAGGGCTCCACGGCGGATGGGTGGTTGTGACTCTCTATCCTCAGACAGTAGCCGTAATCGTCATCGAAGACCATGACACCGGCGTCCCCTCTGGAGAGGATATCCTCCCTGTCCAGTCCGAAGACGAATTCCTTGAGGATCGGTTTGCTGCTCTTGTAGCAGCAATGCTCGCTCCAAGCCTGACCGAGGGACTGGAGCTCCACATCGGTGGGTTCCCTGCCCTCCTTCTTGAAATAATCGCGGACCACCTTCATCTCGTCCACGGAGAGCCCCAATGCCATGTCGGAGGAGACCTGTTTGAGCTCCTCGTCGGTGGCGTCCAGGATCCTCACGTCGTACAACGGGAAGGGGACGTCGCGTTTGACCATCAGATCTGCCATTGGATCATCTCACCGTGACCTTGTAGTTCTGGATTACGGGGTTGGCCAGGAGCTTTCTGCACATCTCCTCGCCGGCCTTCTTCGCCTCTTCCGGAGGCAGATCGATCTCCATCTCGAACAGCTTGACGGTCTTGACCTCTCCGAGGCCCTTGAATCCAAGCGATTCCAATGTCTTCTTAGTGTTCTTTCCTTCAGGATCGGCAACGCCTTTCTTGAGCTCGATTCTGATCTCTAATACAGCCATGCCCCTCCCTATCGCGTGCGACAATAAAAGGAATGGGCTGGGCAGAGCATCGTGTCCGCCAATCTCCGAACGGAGCGGTCGCTGATGAAACATGAATCGGCATCAGATAGAATGGATCACGAGGATTCCACCACAAACGTGTAATAGAGAGGGTCAGGGATTTCGGAGGTGTATAACTCCACGGTATATGTGCGGTCGTCCAGGTCCACCAGCCTATCCGATATGATCCTGAACGAGGTCCTGCCCCATCCGACGGACACGTATTCCTGCTCCACGACTTCTTTGTTCTCGCCGGTTACAGGATCCTCGTAGTAGACGTTCCCCCACCACCAATCGCTGGGGAGCTCTTCCTCCTGACGGATGATGAGGTGCCCTAGCTTGTCCTTGTATTCGACCGTGTATGGCAGCTCCTCCTCGGGTTCTTGGTTGAAGAACACGAAAGCCAGGACAATCGCGAGCGCCGCGACGAAGACGACGATGATTATCTTGATAATGGTGGAATTCAGAGCCATATTTCGCCTAGATGGTAGATTCATCCAACGAATTAAAGAGTTCCCATCCGTCGATGGCGGGCAAAAACGCTTGATAATCTCGACTGAGAGCATCCCGATATGCACCGAAACCATAGCCATCTTTAAGACGGCAGAAGACATCTGGTACTACGATGGTTAAATCCATAGTCCTCAAGGTTGCCATGCCGCAACGTCAGGCGGAATCGGGATTCGGCCGCGCCAGATTGGACAGCGCATCCCGCCGCGAACTAGAACTCGACATAGGCGATATCGTAGAGATAGTCGGCAAGAGGACGGTGGTGGCCAAGGTCTTCCCCAGCTCCATAGACGAGGAGGGCCACGGGCTCATAGGCATAGACGGTCTCACCAGGACCAACGCGGGAGTCTCCATCGACGAGAACGTCACCGTGAGGAAGTGCGTCCCGCAGGAGGCAATCTCGATCACATTATCGCCCAACATCCCCGACGGTAAGAAGATCCGCTTCGGGAAGGGCATAGAAGAGGTATTCTCGAACGGCCTTCAGGGAAGGCCGCTCATCACAGGGATAGACATAATCGTCCCCAACGTCGCCCTCATGGGCAACAGGTCCACATTCAACGTCTCCGCGACCAACCCGGGCGGGCCGGTCATGGTGACCAAGCGCACGGACATCGTCATAAAGGATTCCGCTCAGAAGCAGACGGTCAAGACATCCTCCGGGAAGCAGATCACGTACGATGACGTAGGAGGATTGGATGACGAGCTCAAGAGGATCAGGGAGATGGTGGAGCTTCCCCTGAAGCACCCCGAGCTGTTCACCAGATTGGGCATCGGAGCCCCCAAGGGAGTGCTGCTATTCGGACCTCCTGGCACAGGTAAGACCCTCATAGCCGAGGCAGTCGCCAACGAATCGGGCGCGAAACTCTTCTCGGTCCGCGGACCGGAGATCATCGGACAGTACTACGGGCAGAGCGAGGAGAGGCTCAGGGAGATATTCAAGGAAGCTTCGGAGAGCACCCCGAGCATAGTCTTCCTGGACGAGATAGATTCCATCGCCCCCAACAGGGACTCCGTGTCCGGAGAGGTGGAGAGGCGTGTCGTCGCACAGCTCCTCACGCTCATGGACGGACTCGGGGACAGGGGCAACGTGATAGTCATCGGAGCGACCAACAGGGAGGATTCCATCGATCCCGCCCTCAGAAGGCCCGGAAGGTTCGACAGGGAGATCGAGATAGGCATCCCCGGAAGGAAGGCCCGCAGCGACATCCTGAACGTCCACATGAGGGGAATGCCTCTGACAGAGGATGTGTCCTTGGATGCCCTGGCGGGAATGACGCAGGGATTCGTAGGTGCGGATCTGGCGGCACTGTGTAGGGAGGCGGCCATGAAATGCGTCAGGTCGCACATGAAAGACCTCGACCTGGACAAACCCATCCCCAACGAGATCCTCGAGAGCATGAAGGTCTCCATGAACGACTTCAGGGAAGCCCTGGCGGATGTGGAGCCCAGCGGAATGAGGGAGGTCCTGGTGGAGATCCCCAAGGTCACATGGGAGGACGTTGGAGGTCTGGAGGACGTCCGCAAGCAGATAGAGGAGGCCTTCGTCCCCGAGGAGGGCAACAAATCCTACGAGAGGCTGGGCATAACGCCCGCCAAGGGAGTCCTTCTCTACGGTCCCCCGGGGACAGGAAAGACGCTTATCGCCAAGGCCATAGCCAACGAGGCCGGGGCGAACTTCATCACAGTAAACGGCCCCGAGATGGCCAGCAAATGGTTCGGGGAGAGCGAGAGGGCGATACGCCAGATATTCAAAAGGGCCAAGCAGATGTCCCCGTGCATCATATTCTTTGACGAGCTGGACTCCATCGCGCCAATACGCGGCAGCGGGGACAGCTCCGCTTGGGAGAAGGTCGTCGCGCAGATGCTCACATCCATGGACGGTGTAGAGAGCCTCAACAACGTCATGGTCATGGGTGCGACCAACAGGCCGGATATGATCGATCCCGCCCTTCTCAGGCCGGGAAGGTTCGACAAACTGGTGCTGGTCGGGAAACCGAACGAGACCGCACGTCTCCACATCCTGAAAGTCCACACCCGCAACATGCCCCTCCAGGGGGTCGACCTGGAGTACATCGCATCGAAGACGGACGGTTACGTAGGAGCTGACCTTGCAGCAGTGTGCAGGGAAGCCGGCCTTTCGGCTTACCGCAAGAACAACGATGCCGAATACGTGACCATGGAAGACTTCGAGACCGCTCTGAAGAATGTGCCCCCGTCAGTAGATTCCCGCATGTTCGAGAACTACGACAAGATCGGCAAGGACCTCAACAAGCGCCGTTCCGGTTGGGACAACGTACCGTTCTACGGATGATCAGAAGTCCTTCTGCATGTACGGAAGGGATTTGCGGAATCCGAGGGATTCATAGTATCTTCTCACACCAACGCCGCTGGTGACGCGGATGCCCTGCTTGGAGTTTTCCTTGGCGATGCGCTCAGCCTCTGCTACTAGGGTCTTCCCGTAACCCCTGTGCTGCCAATCGTCGCCATCCTCACCAATGGAGACTATCTTACCGAAGACCTTCAGCTCCCTGATGGTGGCCACGGGGTTGCCGTCCACCCTCACGCGCACATATCCTACGATGGAATCCTCATACTCCAGAGCGACGAAGTACTCCTTCCCTCCGCTGGCGTCGTATTCCGTGATCTTCAGGACGACCTTGTCGGGATCCTCCAGTCTGATTCCTCTGTGCCCGACCTCCCTGCAGCGTATGCATCTGCATTCGGTACCGCGCCTCTCCATCTCGTCGGCCACGAGCTGACGGATGTTGCTCTTCATGATACCCGCAGTGATCTGCGGAACGGGGATATCCCTCTGGATGCGCTGGATCCTCACATACTCGGGGACGGTCTCCTTCATCTTGCAGAGGAGATCGACGGCCTCGTCTGTGTCCAGGGGCTTGTAGGAGCCTTCCTTCCACCATTCCAAGACCTTGGTGCCCTCGACGACGAGGGTGGGATAGAACTTCAGCATGTCGGGACGGTAGCTCGGGTCGTCGAAGACCTTCCTGAAGCACTCGAGATCGTGCTCCGGGGACGATCCCGGCAGTCCGGGCATGAGGTGATAGCAAATCTTCAGACCGTGGTCCTTGCAGCGTTTGGTGCAGTCGCGAACGGCGTCGGTCCTGTGCCCGCGGTCCACCTTGTCGAGTATATCATCGTCCAGGATCTGTACTCCGAGCTCCACCCTCGTGGCGCCCAGCCTCATGGACCTCTCTATCTGCGAATCGTCGAAGACGTCCGGACGGGTCTCCACTGTGAGTCCTACACACCTGTGCTCGGAGAGCTCGTTCAGGGCCTGGGCCTCTCCTAGAGTAACCGAATCGGTTCCGTTCATGGCATCGAAGCACCTGCGGACGAACCATTCCTGGTATTCAGGGTCCCTGCAGGTGAACGTGCCTCCCATTATGATCAGATCTATCTTATCGGTCTGGTGACCGATGTCCGTGAGCTGCTTGATCCTGTCGGAGACCTGCTTGAGGGGATCGAAATCGTTCCTGCCGGCACGCCTGGCGGCCGGTTCCTTACCCGTATAGGATTGCGGGGAGTTGTTGGCCACTCCTCCGGGACAGTAGGCGCACTTCCCATGAGGACAGTCGAACGGCGACGACATCACCGCAACGACGGCGACACCGCTCATTGTGCGCATCGGCTTCTTGATAAGGAAGGGTGTGAGGAGCTTGCGGTCCTCCTCTTTTACGTTCGCGAGGATCTCCGAGCTCTTCGGGACCGCCGCGAGGTCGTATTTCTTTGATAACTTGAGCTTGAGGTTCTGCAGCTCGTCGCGATCCTTCACGCGATGTGTCTTGACTGCGTCGATGATCTCCTCGGACAGTGCCGCTATGCGCTCATCCATAGTACACGCTGCCGGTTTCCTTCTTCTTGGTCTGCTTCTTGGGGGCGGCCTCGAGAAGGTCTAAGTAGATTATCTGTGCCAGATTGATGAATCTAAGGGTCTTGTCCTCGAGCTCGAACACCATCATGGTCTCCGATCCCATTGCGGAATAGCCCCTGAAAATACCTGTTGTGAGCTCCTCGTCGCCGTGGTTCACACGGTACTTTGATCCGACGGATACGACGTATTCCCCATCCAAGGCCATCACTTCTGAGCCATGAGTTCGCGGAAGTGGATAACCGTTTTGCGGTAGTTCTCCATCGCCATTGTGACGTTGGCCTCGGTGAAGCTCCAGGCCTTGACGATGTCACCGAATCTGATGCGGTATCCCTTGCGGACCTGGTTGTTGAACTCCACATCCATGGCCTCCAGGAGATCCATCGACTTCAGCTTGTTGATGTGCCTGTAGATCGTGGGTTTTGTGGTTTCCAAAAGGACTGCCAGCTCCTCGACCGTCCAGGCTTTGGACGGGTAGGCCATGAGGTAATCCATGAAAAGACGGTACGGGACGCTGTCCCTGATGGTCACTGCCCCTGTCTTAGGGTCGTATCCCTTAGGCAGGTACCCTATCTGTACGAGGAGTGTCTCGGCGACGACATCGACGTCGGTGACACCGCTCATGGGTGTGTTACTGACCACCTGTAGCTCAAACATCTGATACCAGCTCTCGATATAGCTATAGTGGTTTTTAAGGGTTAAGGTAGGACGTTAATTCGCGTAGCACCACACCTTAAATTTAGCTATAAAAATCGTATGAAAATCAGAGATTTGTGATCAATCTCTCCATAGCTTTCTGGATGCTCGCGGTGGGGATCACGCGCGAGACGGGGATGGAGAGGATCTTCTCGACGGTCGGTGCTACTATGGGTGCGCAAACGAGTCCGAGGGCCCCGTCGCGCTCCGCACGGACGGCCGCGATGATCGCGTCCTCCAATGTGGCCGCGGGATACTCGTGCACCTTGATGCTCTGTCCGCTTACGGTTACGCTCTCGGGGATGTTCTCCAATGCGGTGGAGGCTGCGATGATCGCTATGAAACGGTTCTCCTCGGCGGTATTGAGGATCTTGAGGGCCTTTATGACCTCCCGGACGGTCCTCAGATTGGGTTCCCTGCCCCCTTCCATCACCTTGTACAGCGTGCTCTGCGATATGCCGGAGGCATGGCAGAACTCGTTCAGGGACATATGGAGCTCATTCTCCAGGATACCGCGGAAGGCTATCTGGAACCCTCCTTCCTCCCTCAGCATCCCGGTGATGAGGTCGTCTACTGTCATGATTTCTCTTTGACGTAGTCGGCGGCGTTGAGACCCGCGACACACCCCTGGCCCACTGCCTTGGCGACCTGCCACGGCTTGCCGGTGATGTCTCCGCAGGCGAATATTCCGGGGACCTCCGTCCTGCATTCGGCGTCCACCTTGATGGAGTCATCCATCTCGGGCATGACGCCCAGATCCATTACGATGTCCGCTGCGGACTTGGCTCCCAGCTCGATGAAGACACCGTCGGTGGGGATGACCGTACCGTCCGCCAGGGTGATCGACTCGACCTTGTCGGTGCCGTCGATCGAAACGGGCTTGTTGGTGTACAGCCTGACGCCTGCATCCAGTGCCTTGGAGACGATGGATTCGTCCGCTGTCAGATCCCATGCTACCCAAGAGGTCTCGGATGCATAGGATGTCATCAATGCTGCGGATGATGCCGCCTCGGACTCGTTGCCTACCAGCACGACCCTGCGGCCCTTGTAGAAGTTGCAGTCGCATACGGCGCAGTAGCTCACTCCCTTTCCGTAGAGCTCCTTCTCGCCGGGAACGGCGAGCTTCTTCCTGGATACTCCGGTGGCGATGATCACTGCCTTGGCCTTGATCTCGGTACCGTCGTCGGTGGTGAACGAGAATCCCCCGTCCTCCACGGCCGATGAGATTATGTTCTGATTGATGAACTCGGTGCCGAATGACTTGGCCTGTCCGATTCCCTCGCCGAGGAGGGCATCGCCGTCGAGATTCACTCCGAAGTAGTTCTCGATCTCCGTTCCGTGGAGGGAACTGTTGATGGACTTTCCCACCACGATGGTCTTGACCTTCTTACGGGAAGAGTGGATAGCGGCCTGCACTCCGGCAGGCCCGCTCCCTATTATCAAAACATCGGTTTCCATGTTTTCACAGACTGTTGATGTCTTCGAGGATCGCCTCTTTGGGCCTGAGTCCGACAGAGGTCTTCACAAGGACGTTATCCTTGAACATGAGGATGGTAGGGATGGCGTTGATGTTGAACCTGACTGCAATGGCCTGGTTGTCATCGGTGTTGAGCTTTGCCACTCCGACCTTTCCAGCGAGCTCGGTTGAGAGCTCCTCGATGATGGGTCCCATCCTCCTGCAGGGTCCGCACCAGGGTGCCCAGCAGTCGATGATTGCGACCTTGTTGTCCTCTATGAACTTGTCGAATGTAGATTCCGTGAGTTCAGTTACCATAAATATCACTGTACGGACGGATATCGTTCAGTAATAAAAAGCAAACAGTCGATGCTCCGGCTTTGCCGGAGAATCGGACTGTTTGTCATAAGATGTTAGAGCTGAGAAGCTGCTAGCTCGTCAGCTCAGGTCGAACTCGTCGACTGTCTTTAGCTTGGGGTACTCGCCTATCCTCTTGGGCATGATGTCCAGATCCTCTCCGTAGAGGTCGGACAGCTCCATGTGGAGCATCTCTATCCTGTCCGCTCCGCGGAAGGCGCCCTTGTTGATGAGCTTGGATACCGAATGGTTGTGGTCGACCACCCTGTTGTCGCTGACGAGGTTGTCCGCGTGGGCGACGATCTTCTCCTCGATGGTGCTGGGCATGTAGTCCCCGGGAGGCAATCCCAGCTCCTCCACGTCCTCCTGGTCAAGTCCCGCGCCGGTGTGCTTGCGGACTATGTCCACGAGCGTCTTCGGGAGCCCGTAGTCCTCCACGATCTTGGAGCCGATGTACGCATGCATGATGGTGTGCTCCTTGGAACGGCCTATGTCGTGGAGCAACGCCCCTGCGATGACAGTAGGCATATCGGCGAACCTGATCCTGGAAGCGATCTCCTCCGCGACGGCTCTGACGGTGCAGCAGTGGATGATCACCCTCCTCTTGCAGCCCGAATCTATCAGGTACTTGATGCACTGGCGGTCATTCGGAATTGACAACTGTCTTCCCCCTTTCGTTAGGGACCACGGTCACCTTGCCGTGGCGGTCCTCGTACAGCGCCTTGCCCTCGGTGTAACGGTCAAGGAATATGGCCAATGCCGCGATCTCCGAATGGGGCTGGTTGCCCACGGATACATTGAAATCCGCACGCTCGTAGACCTCGAACGGTACTTTGGATGCACCGACGATGATCATTATATCCTCGTCCTTGGGAATCTTCGGTATGGCGTCCACGACCTGCTGGCCATACATTGTGAGATGGACAACTTTGCCGTTGAAATCCTTCATGGCCTCTTTCCAGGACACTCCGGTCTTTATGGTGTAGTCACCGCCGAAGCGGTCGACCACGCTGCGGATGTTCTCCTCGAGCACGGGGTCGTACGTATCGACGTAGATTCCCTTGGCGCCGAGGGCCCTGGAGGACAATGCGACATGTGTGGTCACCCTCTTGTCCCTCTCGGGACGGTGGCCTATCCTCATTATCCAAATGTTGTTCATTTCTCGTCTTTGATGAGCTCGATCCTGTGCCCGCGGTAATCCATCTTGACCGACCTGCGGACGAGGCTCTTGAGCATCGTCGACGACAGACCCAGCGTCTCTGCGATGTCACCCGAGAACTTTCCGTCCTTCCCGACCTCATCGAGGATCTTGGACTCGATCTCGGAGTACTCCTCCTCGCTCATCATGGCGGCCGTGAGAACGTCGCTGATCTCATAGACCGGCCATTGGGCGTTGATATTGAATGAGGTGTAGTATGTATGGTAGGACTTCTTGGGATAACCCCCGTCCGCGGACATCCAACGCATCTCCACGAGCTTCATCTTCTCGAAGAAAATGATTGCGTCCCTGCCTTCGGGACCGTATTTCTCCTCGATCTCGTCGGCTGTTCTCCATTCCAAGGTCACCTCTTTCAACACCTCTCTTTTGATTGGTGTGTCAACGGACCTGAGCATGGGGACCAGCTCGGACGGCTCGTTGATGACCTTTATTCTGTTCATAAACTGACTAAATAGCGTCAAGATTATAAATGAAATAGGGAAAAATATTAGAGAAAGACGAACAAAATGAACCATTTTTGCATGTTTTTGTCCATTGGACGCCTGAAAAGACTGGTGCTCCCGTCGACGTACGACGTACGGTCTGGGTGGCCGTATGCGCCTGGAATTAGCGATTTAACGGTAGTATCAAACAATTTTTATCAATCTTCCATGTACGGCGGTTTATGCTATTGCTGCTCGTATGCCTGATCTGCCTGTTGCTGGGCTATCTGGTGTACAGCAGATTCGTCGAGAGGATGGTGGTTCCCTTCCGTGACTCCACGCCTGCAATAGCACATCCTGACGGCATTGATTACGTCCCCATGTCCAGGATGAAGAACCATCTCATCGAGCTTCTCAACATAGCAGGTACCGGCCCCATTTTCGGTGCCCTGATGGGAGCGAAATGGGGACCTATCGTGTTCCTATGGATCGTCGGCGGAACGATCTTCGGCGGAGCAGTCCACGACTACCTGTGCGGAATGATGTCCGAACGCAACAACGGTAAATCCGTTTCGTACCTCGTCCGCCATTACCTCGGGGAAAAGACAAGATACCCCGTCCTTATCCTGCTCCTATTCGTCCTGATCATGGTATCCGCGACGTTCGCGAGAAGCGCCAGCGACCTTCTGGGCTACATCACGGACATCCCGTCGATAATATGGATCGTCATCATTCTCATCTACTTCTTGGCATCCACTCTACTTCCAATCAACAAGCTCATAGGGAAATTGTACCCCGTGTTCGGTGTCCTTCTGATCGCCATGGCCGTCGTGATCACAGGCGGACTGTTCTTCGGAGGATACGAGTTCCCCGTCTTCACTTTGGATAACCTCCACCCTGACGGGAAGGAGTTCTTCCCGGACATGTTCATCACGGTCGCATGCGGAGCGATCTCAGGATTCCACGCCACACAGGCGCCCATGGTCTCCAGATGCATCACGAGCGAGAGAGACGGCCGTATGGTGTTCTACGGCGCGATGGTCGTCGAGTCGGTCATCGCCCTGCTCTGGGCCACCGCCGGACTGACATTCTTCCAGGGAACCGCAGAATTAGCGGATGCATTGGCAGCGGGTGGTGCCTCCACAGTGGTCTATAACATCGCTGTCGGTGTGGCGGGACCTGTGGGAGGTATACTTGCGGTCATCGGTGTCGTGATCTGCCCGATTACCTCAGGAGACACCGCACTGAGATCAGCGAGGCTGATGGTGCAGGACGACAGAGGGATGGATTCGTCCGACATGAAGAAGGTCGTACTGATCACTCTCGCCCTCATGGTGCCCATAATGCTGCTTTGCTGCATCGATTTCTCCATACTTTGGAACTACTTCTCCTGGCTGAATCAGACGTTGGCGTGCCTGATGCTCTGGACCGCGACGGTGTTCATCCTCTCATACAGGAACCATATCAACTACGCGCTGTTCGTCGTCATCCCCGCGATATTCATGACAATGGTGACATCGTCCTTCATCCTCCACTCGTCGCAGGGGCTGGGCCTCGATTACAACCTCAGCATAGCATTGGCAGCGCTGTTCACGGTCGCCGTTACCGTTATTTTCATCAGATACTACCTCAAGAAAGTCAAAAACCACTACTCCGATTTCTGAAAGTTAGATTGAAGGTGTGAAGGGGACAGCAAATAGTTTTATCGGACCTTTTTGTACTGTCAACTCATGCTATCGCTGATTGTATGTCTGATCTGCCTTTTGCTAGGCTATCTGATATACAGCAGGTTCGTCGAAAAGATGGTCATCCCGTTCCGTGAAACGACTCCCGCAATGGAACATGCGGACGGCATCGACTACGTCCCCATGCCCAAGGCCCAGAACCATCTCATCGAGCTTCTCAACATAGCGGGTACCGGACCCATATTCGGCGCCCTTATGGGAGCGAAATGGGGACCCATCGTCTTCATATGGATCGTCGCCGGGACCATCTTCGGAGGAGCCGTCCATGATTACATGTGCGGGATGATGTCCGAGCGCAATGATGGTAAATCGCTCTCATACCTTGTCCGCCGTTATCTCGGGAACAAGACGAGATATCCCGTCCTCATCCTGCTCCTGTTCGTCCTGATCATGGTATCCGCAACGTTCGCGAGGAGCGCCAGCGACCTTCTGGACACGATCACCGGCGTTCCTTCGCTGGTTTGGGTCATACTTATTCTAATCTACTTCATGGTATCAACGGTCCTGCCCATAAACAAGCTCATCGGAAGGCTGTACCCCATATTCGGCATCATACTGATTGCGATGGCCGTCCTGATCACAGGCGGACTGATCGTCGGAGGATACGAGTTCCCGACCTTCACATTGGAGAACCTCAACCCCGACGGGACCGATTACTTCCCGGACATGTTCATCACAGTGGCCTGCGGAGCGATCTCCGGATTCCATGCAACTCAGGCCCCCATGGTTTCCAGATGCGTCAGGAACGAGAGGGACTGCCGCTTGGTGTTCTACGGCGCCATGGTCGTCGAATCCGTCATCGCACTGCTCTGGGCGACCGCCGGACTGGCCTTCTTCCATGGTACCGTAGGATTGGCCGAGGAGCTGGCGGCGGGAGGGGCATCCACTACGGTCTACGACATCGCCGTGGGCGTAGCCGGGCCTATAGGAGGCATACTGGCGGTCATCGGAGTCGTTATATGTCCGATCACTTCCGGAGATACCGCGCTGAGGTCCGCAAGGCTGATGGTTCAGGACGACAGGGACATGGACTCGTCCAGCAGGAAAAAGGTCATCCTGGTCACCCTCATCCTCATGATACCGATCCTCCTGCTTTGCTCCATAGACTTCTCCATCCTTTGGAACTACTTCTCCTGGCTGAACCAGACCTTGGCATGCCTGACCCTGTGGACGGCTGCAATATTCGTCCTTTCGTACAGGAACCGCATGGGTTACGCCATCTTCCTGGTCATCCCGGCGGTATTCATGACGATGGTCACATCGTCGTTCATACTGCACTGGTCGGAGGGATTTAGCCTCGATTACGACCTCTCCATAGCCCTGGGAGCGGTGTTCACGATCATCGTCACCCTGGTGTTCATCAGGTACTACCTCAAGGTGATCAAGCCTCATCCCACAGAATTCTGAGGCTCTGCCAGCGTTAAACCTGTATTCAAGGGGCTGGTCGAAAGCAAACTCTTATTAACCGACTTCCTAATCACAAACGCATGAAGCAGACCAAGGAACCCGAACTTAGGTGGCAGTGTCTCAACTGTTACAAGGTCTACAAGGGTGCTGAGGGAGAACAGAAGGCCCTCGACTGCTGCGGATCGCTCATCCAGGGATGGTGGACGAACTACGGCAAATGGGGTAAGCAGAACTGGTACGGAAGATGATTCCGTACCCTTACTGAATCCCCACAACCCAATTTCTTTTTACATTCTAGTTGACATTAGGTATTCAACATGTCGGACGGCAAAGAACCAATCGGATCCATCTCGGAAGAATTTGCGCTTCTCGAAAGACATGTCCTTATTCTGAAGACCGTCAAGCTCAACCAGCCCGTCGGACTTATCAGGCTCTCGGAGATGACCGGGATCCCCAAGCACAAGGTCAGATACTCCTTGAAGCTCCTCGAGCAGGAAGGGATAATCAAGGCCACACCTGAGGGAGCGATGGTCACCGACAGGTACGATGAGTTCCTGAAGAACATCTCGGAATACGTCAAAGGACTGTATTCCAAGGTGGAAGAGTTGCTTTCCCAGATATGAACTGCCAGAGTAAATTTTCTTCATAAATTAGTCAATTTTTCTCTAAACAAATCTATAAATCTGTTTTATTACTGCACATATTGGATTATACATCCAAGTGATAAAATGGAGAAAAATCAGACGATGGTAATAGTCGTCGCCGTGATCCTGGTTATCGCTGCGTTTGCTGGCGGTTTCTTCATCGGAAAGGGTCAGAGCGGTTCCCAAGAATCTGGCGACGAAGTCATTGCCACAATCTCGACAAACACAGCGGGAAGTGGTTATGTCACTCAGAACTTCACAGAGATTCCTGATCGTGTAGCCTGCGGTTGCTCTACATTCCTGAACATCATGCTGTATTTCGGACTGGAAGACAAGATTGTAGGATTGTTCTATGATGAGGAAGAGGTCGCTGACGAGTACAAAGCGGCATACGACAAAGTCATCAAGAGAATCGGAGAAGACCACCGCTTCGTCGGAAACAGCGACTGTGCTACAGTCACTGACTGGGAACCCGACCTAATCGTCGGCTGGTCCTCTGGATTCAAAGAGGGATCCATCGGAGAAGCATCCTATTGGAACAAACTTGGATGCAACGTTTGGGCACTTGAATCCATGAACGGAGCCATGGATATCGAATCGATGATTTATGATTACGTCAACCTTGGTCACATCTTCGGAATCGAGGACAAGACCGACGCATTCCTGAAGGAATTCATCAACAAGCTCGGTGACGTCAAGGGAGCTCTCGCAGAGAGTACCGTCAACGTCGCCATGTATGACAGTCTTGGTTCAACGGACCTGTCAAAGGGACTTTGGATGTACGGAAATGATACCTTTGCAGGAGTCATCCTCAACTACGTCGGTGTGAACAACCTGTTCGACGGCGCCGGATATGGAGGAATTCCGCTTGCTGAAGTGATCGACAAGGCCGATCAGATCGATCTGCTGTACTTCGTCTGCTACGGAGGCTGCGATCACGATACAAACTATGCAGCATGGACCTCAGATCCGAATCTCGCAGCTTGCCCAGCGATAGTCAACGGAAAATACGCTGACATTTGGCTAAGCCTCGCATATGGAGGAGATCCCGCCGTCCTCAAAATGCTCGACGACATCGAAGACATGTTCACGTAAAAACCATACATCAAACCTTTTCCAAACGATTTCATTAAAAGTGGCCTCTTGCTTCGTTTGAAGTGAAGTAAAACAAAGAGGCAAGAGGCCATGAAATTCATAGGAATTGATGTACATAAACGCATCTTCACAGCTTGTGTTTTGGATGAGAATGAGAAGGTC
>JAZNDX010000012.1:0-7841 GCA_045588265.1 Candidatus Methanomethylophilaceae archaeon
GAAGTTCACGGAAGAGGAGATCTGGGAGGGAATCAAGAGGGCACCCAAAAAGCTGATTCTCGGAGAGGGAAGGGACATCGCAAGGTTCTACCCCAGACACGGAAACGCACCTATCAAACCCGTCATTCAGGGAGGACCTACTGGATCCCCTATCTCTGAGGACGTATTCGTCCAGATCATGCAGTCCTACGCACAGGAGGGAATCGTTGACGACCTCGTTAACGGAGTCATGACGACAGTCGAGGGAAAGCCTGCAAAGTCCAAGACCCCCTACGAGATCCGTGCAACAATGCAGGAGCTCAGGGCAACAAAGGAAGCAAGGATAAGAGCCCAGAGGCCCGGACTCGGTGTCTAGGGACCCGAGACTCCTCTGTCCGAGGCAGCAAGGCTTGTCGCAGACTGCCCCAACGCCGGACACAGGATCACCGACGCACACGAGTGTTCCCAGCTCAACGAGCTGAAGATGGATATGACCGGACTGAACATGCTGGCCGGATGGACCATCAGCGGAGACACCATCATGATCGAGCAGATGCCCATCTTCGGTGGATACTGCGGACAGCTCGAGGAGACCGCAATCTGTGATGTCGCAACCACACTCGCATCCTTCGGACTCTTCTCCGGAAACTTCCACCTTGACGGACCTATCCACATCAGGTGGGGAACAACCATGGCAAAGGAGACCCTTGCAGTCGCCGGACACGCTTGCGCAGCAGTCGACAACAACACCGACCTGCTCCTCGCCAACCAGTACTACCCTGTTGCAGGACCCTGCACAGAGATGGGACTGATCGAGACCGCAGCCCAGGCAATCACCGACACCGCTTCCGGAAGAGAGCTTCTCTCCGGATCTGCAGTCGCAAAGGGAGTTGTCCAGGACAAGACCACCGGAATGGAAGCCCGTGTCATGGGAGAGGCAGCAGCCCAGACCGCAGGAATGAAGATCCCTGAGGTCAACGATCTCCTGAAGAAGTTCGTCGAGTGGTACGAGCCTCAGTACACCTGCGCAGACCTCGGAAAGACCTTCCAGGAATGCTACGATGTCAAGACCGTCAGGCCCACCAAGGAGTACCTTGAGGTCTACGACAAGGCAATCGCCCGCATGGCGGACTGGGGATTCGAGATCACCCCCTACAACACCGGTGTGATGTACGGCGGTTACGACGACCCCAAGAACTACAGATACTGATCTAGAGTTCTTCCTTTTTCTAAGGTGCCCGGGAAACCGGGCACCAAACCAACTCAATTTTTGCTTTTGATAATAACTGCTAAACAGCCTCAATTTGAGCTGATTTTAGGACACAGGATCATTCATCTTCCTGCTGTGCTTCGAAACGAATCAAAGATAGAAGCTCGGCTACTTTGATACCGCGAGGTGTAAGGCGTACCCATTTGGTGTTATAATCATAAGTGTCACGCTCAATCTCGACCAGACCTGCTTCTTCCAGCTCCTCCAACCTGTGTGGCATACTGGAGGATTTGGATATCGATTGGAGCAGGTCGGTTTTCTTCTGACGAGGGTTTTTGAGCAGCGACAACATTATGTCGTGGCTGAATTTTTTCTCCAACGCCGGCACCGAGTAAATTTTATCCTCCATCATTTTCCAAATTCTCGCTCGTTATTTGAATAATTTTCTATACTTTCTCGCCTTTCGTTTTTCGGTTTTCGAAATACATATATAGCGTTGGACCGATTCTTTGTCGGGTAGGACCTTAAAAAAGGAAAGAAGGAAAATAGTATGGTCTTAATACAGCAAGATTTATATATGCCTGGATGGGCATGAAAATCTAAGGTCGCTGAAGATAAGATATACTGCCTTTAAGGGCAAATCGTTTCCAGATTTCTGGTGACGGAAAGGCAGAATATCGATCCCACCCACGGGATCCAGCATCCCTCTTCGGCTTCTGAATTCGCTGTGAGTAGGACCATTCTACATCCTTTGACTGAAAATCAAAGGTGTCAAAATGGCAAGAAACACAAAAGTAATGGCGCTAGCAATAGCGCTAGGAATGGTCCTGATGGGTCTTTTGGCTGTGGTCGTTATCCAGCCTTTTGAAGCAGCAACAGGACTCTCAGGAGATGACACTTATCTCCTGGAAGAGGCATTCAAATTCCTAAAGAGTGTCGGCATTTGGTTTATGCTGATGCTCGTAGCATTCCTGATGCTTTTCATCAAGAAATTCGAGTGGGGAGTCTGTCTGGCAGTTCTCCTCTCTGCTGCATCCAGCTTCATCGTGTATGCAGGAATTCAGGAATTCTATTTTGGTTATGAATGGACCAATGACCTTATGGTCAGGGGAGCCATCGCCGCAATCACATATGTCATCGCGATCGGTGTGTTCCTGGGAACAGTCAAACAGTGGCATTACTTCCTCGGAGGTATTGCCTTCGCAGTCGTCTATTCTCTCGTGGAGTGGATAGTTTGTAACTTCGAACTCTTCGGAACACTCACGACTGACCCCGGTGGATCCATCATGGTCCACATGTGCGCAGCATACTTCGGATTGGGAGTCTGTCTCGCACTGAGAATTAAGGAAGCGTTCAATGAGCCTATGTATACGACAACACACAGCGTGTCGTTCGTATGGCTTGCAAGTATGCTCCTGTGGGTACTCTGGCCCACCTTCGTATGCGGTCTTCTCGGCATGGAGGACTTCGCTCTCGGTACCGCAACCTGCTACATGGCAGGACTGGGATCCATCGTCAGCGCTTACGTAGTATGTATGATCTGTCAGAAGAAGGTCAACCCCCTGACATACACATATGCTATGCTGGCTGGACCTGTCGCTATCGGTGCGCCTCTCCTGTCCGTCAGCCCGTGGGGAGCATTGGTCATCGGTCTCGTTGCCGGTGCGATTTCAGCTGCATGCTTCATCTATCTCCAGCCTTGGCTCTGTGGCAAACTCGGTGTCCTTGATGTCATGGGTGTCCACAACCTCCACGGAATGGCAGGATGGACCGGAGCAATCGCTTGTGCTGTCGTCCTCTTCATCAGCGGAAACATGGATGGCGGACTGGCCAACATCGTAATGGCGGCCATGATCTTCGCTATCTCGCTCATCGGAGGAGCAATCACTGGAGTCATCATCAGACTCACCAAGGGCAAGCCCATGGAGATGTTCAGCGATGATTACGACTTCATCAAGAACGAAGCACCTGAACAGTGAATGAAACGATAAATCGACTTGGATGACGGAAGGGGAACTCTGATGGTAAGAAAGAATGATCTGATGGACTACTACAGAGAACCCCTTCCTGACAAGACACCGGGCTCCAAGATGTTCAACATCGCATTGCAATACGAGGAGAACGGCCTGGTGGATGAAGCAATCAAAGTTTACAAGGACGCCATAAACGAGGGCAACCTGGAGGCTGCCATCAACCTGGGCGTCATCTTGATGTACGGCAACAAGACGGATTGCTGCAATGCAGCAGGTCTGTTCCTCTATGCCGCATCCAAGGGGCTCAGCAGCGGATACCGCAACCTGGCCCAGATGTACATCAAGAACATCCTCCCCGGAGGCAACGAGGCTGCCGCGGAATACTATCTCAAGGCTGCCAACATGGGAGATGCACGCGCACAGTGCAACTATGCGATTATGTGCAAGAACGGGAAGGGTGTCAAGAAGAACTCTGCAGAAGGGATCAAATGGCTGCATAAGTCAGCAGAGAACGGCTATTACAGAGCACAGGCACTTCTGGCGGAGATGTACTACACCGGCGACGGAGTCTACAAGGACATCGACACCGCTGTAGAATGGTACGTGAGGGCGGCTGAGAACGGATCCCCCGTTGCTGCATACACCTTGGCCATGATGTTCCTCGAAGGGAAGGACATAGAGAGGAACGAGCAGTTCGGCAAGCGGATGCTGGATAGGGCTGTTGAACTAGGTTATTCCAAAGCGGACTATGAAGCGGGACTCATCGCGGAATCTGAGAACGATTACGTCAAAGCAGTCTACCTCTATTCCGAGGGAGCGAACAAGGGAGAACCCGGATGCATCCGCAAACTCTACGACCTCGGTTACTATGACCGTGCGGACAACGTCTCGAGCGTGAGCCTCAATACCGATTACGAGACCGAGTGATCTTTTTCTATCTCCGATAAGGGGATTTTTCTTCAGATCAGAACGATTCAATTATATCGTCATTCTATCAAAGAACTTGAGAAAAGAAGAATGGTGCTGAAGACCGGATTCGAACCGGCGAACTCCTACGAGAAGGGATCTTGAGTCCCTCGCCTTTGACCAGGCTTGGCAACTTCAGCTTAATCCGGTGTAAGGGGAGTTTCATTAAAATGTTTACGGGAGTGTTGTAATCTCTCCGCGCTTACCATCTATGTAGAAGGTGTACTCGTGCTGGGAGACGAGTCCCCCAGAGACCTCTACCAGCTCTGCATAGCAGGAGAGCACTCCGTGACGGATGAGACTCCTCACGCGCTTCTCGGCATCGGGGAACTCGCAGCTCCTCGCACAGAAAGGCTGCTGGAAGAACTCTTCCTTGATGTACTCGTAGAATTCCTGATCCTTGGGATCCGCAAGAGGCCTCTCCCTGATGATGCGCACGATGTTTCCGGGCTTTCCGTTCTTGATCTCTCCCTTTCCGTTGGTGGCGAAGGGTTCGATGGCGACGGTCATTCCCGACTGAATCTTGAAATCGTCCCCATTATCGTAGTTGGGGACCGAGAATCCAGCATGGAGCTCGTTCCTGGCGATCTGGTGTCCGCAGAGGTTGACGATGGGTGCGAATCCCGCTCCTCTGATGGTCCTCTCCACAGCGCTTCCGATCTCACAGAGGGGAACTCCCTCTCCGATGAACTCCGCTACGGTGTTCCTCGCGGTCTTGCTGATCTCGACGAGTTCGGGATAGCTGCGAGAACCTACCTCGACAGTAGCGGCTGTATCGCCTATGAATCCGTCCAGGATCCCTCCGCAATCCACCTTGACGATGTCCCCGATCTCGAAAACAGTCTTGTCGTTGCAGCTAGGGGTGGCATGTGCGGCTATCTCGTTCCTGCTTATGTTGCAGGGGAATGCGAGCTTGCATCCGTGCTTGCGTATGTATCCCTCGACCTCCTGTGCGACATCGTAGAGTTTGACTCCGGGCTCGCACATTGAGATTCCGAGTTCCCTGGCCTCTGCAGAGACCCTTCCTGCCTTGCGCAGCTTCTCCAATTCCTCGCTTGTCAGCATTCTAAGACTTCCATGATCTGTTTCTCTGAGATCGCTCCCTGACGGATGATCTCGACCTGATCGTCCATCAGCCAAACGATGGTGGACGGCTTTCCGAGGTTGCATGCACCTGAATCGATGTATGTATCGACCGCATCTCCGAAATCCTCGATGGCAGCATCGACATTGATGGCATCAGGGTGCGAGTGGAGATTGGCCGAGGTGGTGATGATAGGGCCTGTGCGCTTGATGAGCTCCAGAGCGAACCTGTTGTCAGGTATGCGTATTCCAACCTTCTGCGAGGATGCGGTAACAATATCCGGCACGCTGGGCTGCTTCTGGACTATGATGGTGAGAGGACCGGGCATGAATGCCTTGACGAGCTTCTGTGCATTCTCGTTGAGGACGGCCACCTTCTCGAGCATGGTGATATCGGACACGGCCACGGACAGGGGCATATCGAAAGGCCTCTTCTTCGTGAGATAGAGGGCCTTGACCGCTGCCTCGTTGTAGATATCTGCCCCAATGCCGTATACGGTCTCCGTGGGGTAGACTATGAGCTTACCTGCTGCGATATCCGCAGCTGCCGCGTTGACGGCTTCCTCGCATTGCGCTCCGAAACCGTTCGAATAGTCACACTTGATGATCTTCATTCACTCACCTATCATTTCCAGTGCTTCCCGGATGGAGATCGAACCGTCAGATACGGGACGACCATGACCTGGGTACAACCCTTTCACAGGCGTATTACTTAGCTTTCTTATAGATTTTCTTAGGACGGCCAAAGAGCCACCGTTGAAGTCGGTACGCCCCACTCCATTGGAGAAAACTGTATCTCCAGAGAAGAGGGAGGATGAGATCTCGTCATAGAAGCACACTCCGCCCATGGTGTGGCCAGGAGTCTCGATAACACGCAACCTGGACTCTCCGATGTCGATGACATCGCCCTCGTGCAGATCCTCCACAGGTATGGGCGGTATGTCAATACCGAAATCATGGCTGAGGGTGTAATTGTAATCCGCATTGCGGATGGCGGTAGCATCGGCATATCCTGCATAGACCTTGCATCCGAAAGCAGAGACCAGATACGGGACCCCTCCTATGTGGTCGAAGTGGCAATGGGTAAGAAGTATCTTGTCCAGCCTGCCTTCGGGCCCTAGATATTTGGTGATTGAATCCATGATCTCCCTTGAGGCAAGACCGGTTCCTGCATCGATCAGTATATTCTGCTCACCGGTGAGAAGGTATATGTTGGAATCGACCGACATGAACGGCCCTATGCGATGAATCATCATTTTCGGAACGATAGGAGTGTATAAAGAACTACCCTCATGCAGTATTACAATGTGCCAGATAATGAAAAATAAAGAAGAAGTTTAAGGAAGGAAAGGGTGGTTGAGACCCTTAGTTTCAATCTTAAGTCTTCTTCGAAAACTGAATTCCGAGGAATGCCTGCTTGTTCTTGACATTCTGACCGATATCGTAATAGATCGCAGGGTTTGTGGTGCCCAGCGGCTCAGCGTTACCGAGGGTGATACCCTGAACCTCAATAGAGAATCCGACTATGTAGGTGTCTTTGCCATCAGTGATTACTACCCTGTTCTGGTCATCTATAGAAACCTGAGCGGTCTTACTGGTAGGAACAACGACCAAGATTGCATCCTTAGACGCAAGATCTGCTCCTTTTTGATCGATATTGATCATATCGCTCTGTCCTTTCTGAGCAACATAAAGGCTGAACACATCTGTGTGCATATTGATTGAAGCAAGAACATTGGAATCGGACCACTGTGCGTAGAGCACTGACTTCAATGGAACTTGGGACCCTACATCATGATTTACACCAGAACCGTTTGCTTTATCATTCCAAGTAACGAAATGATATCCATCTCTGACGAACAAGCAATCCATGACGGCTGTACCTTTGGAATCATATTGTTTCAATCCAGAATCGGTTGCTCCGCCATTTCCCTTGTAGCGTATCGAATCCGAAGGGACATCCTCGGAACTGTCACCGGACATGAAAACGAAGGCGACAGCGGCAATGGCCACGATAGCGACAGCGGCTATGACGATTATGACTTTGTTGTCCATAATTAGACCTCTGGCAAGAAATCATTTTATTTATATAAAAAAGTTCAAAATCTGCAACTTTTGATAAAAGATACAGATCTGAGGATGAGATATTAATCAAATAATGAAGAAAAAATGTGTTTTGGAAGATGAGATAAAGTTCATGCGAAACCTGTTTAACTGCTAGATCACACTCCAGCGACGTCAAAATAACTTTAGTAAGCCAGGACTGAATATCTCGGCGAACCTCGATACTTACATCCGGCTTCTATCAAACTCATCATTTATGAGCGTTATATGGGTACCTCTTTTTTAAGGCGGCTTCGTGCTTAGATGCTTTCAGCTCTTATCCGCTGCGGCGTGGCTACTCAGCTTGCCTTGTCAGACAACTGATAAACTAGAGGCCACGAACCCCTGTTCCTCTCGTACTAAAGGGTCCTTCTCATCAGGTACCAACACCTCCATCAAAAAGCAACAAAACTGTCTCGCGACGTTTTAAACCCAGCTCACGATCCCTTTTAATGGGCGAACAACCCCACCCTTGGCAGCTGCTGCACCACCAGGATAGGGAGAGCCGACAGCGAAGTAGCAAGCCA
>JAZNDX010000013.1:0-7883 GCA_045588265.1 Candidatus Methanomethylophilaceae archaeon
ATCCCATATAATCCATATAGGGAATATAGTATTTATAAGCTACACTGATTATGAAAACTGCTATCCAGATAGATCGGGAAATAATCAATTACTCCGGATTTCAGAGAGACATATTCCCTAAAATTCGGAGTTTAGGTTTCAAAAACTAAAAGGAAGACCCCGGAGGTCCGGGGCCGTCAATTGTTTTACCTGAGCCTAATGGTCTCGAGGTTCTGAGGCGCCTTGGTCTCGATTCCGAACTTCTTGTAGATCGACGATGCGAAGTCGGTACACTTCTTGTCCTCACCGTGACCGATGATGATCTTGTTCGGCTTGGGCTCAAGGGATGAGATGTATCTCATCAGCTGCTTCCTGTCGGAGTGTCCCGAGAATCCGTCCACAGTGACCCTCTGCATCTTGATCTGAAGATCGATGGGCTTGCCCTTCATGCTGAGAGTGATGTCGCTGCGTCCCCTCTGGATCGACCTTCCTATGGATCCCTCGGACTGGTATCCGACGAACAGGAGCCAATTGTTGGGATCGTCCGCCCACTCGCGGAAGTACTCCATAACAGGTCCTCCGGACATCATACCTGATGTTGCCAGGACGATGCACGGGTCGGGCGAATGGCAGATCTCCTCCCTCATGTCCGCAGTCTCGACCCTCTTGAATATGGGCGAGAGGAACGGGTTCTCGTTCTGCTGGAAGATCTGCGTCCTCAGCGAGCTGTTGAGATACTCAGGGTACGCTGTGTGGATAGCCGTAGCCTCCCAGATCATTCCGTCGAGGTACACTGTGCACTTGGGGATCTTTCCGAGGCGCATCTGCTCCTCGATGACGAGCATGACCTCCTGCGACCTTCCCACTGCGAATACGGGGATCAGGACCTTTCCGCCCTTAGCGGTGGCCTGCTGCAGAAGGTTACCCATCTCCTCCGATGCCTCCGCCCTTGTCGGGGTGACATCGTTGTGTCCTCCGTAGGTGGACTCGATGACGAGCGTCTCGAGCCTGGGGAACCTGTTGTTTGCCGGGTTGAAGAGCCATGTCTTCTCGTACTTGGTATCTCCGGAGAATGCTACGTTGTGGAGACCGTCGCCGATGTGGAAGTGGGCGATGGCTGAACCAAGGATGTGTCCGGCGTTGTGGAAGGTGAGCCTGACATCGGGTGCGATGTCCGTGGTCTCGTTGTATTTGAGTGTGATCGTGTGCAGGATCTCCTGCCTAACATGGGATGCGTCGTATGGGGTCTTCTTGTCCTCCCCGAATCCCAGTTTGATGTTGTCCAGCTGCAGTAGCGCCATCAGGTCCCTGGTGGGCGGTGTGCAGTAGACAGGCCCCTTGTAACCATACTTGAACAGCGCTGGAAGTGTTCCGCAATGGTCCAGGTGGGCGTGGGTGATGACGACGGCATCGATATCCGAGAGGGGCTGGGCCTCAGGGATTGCAAAATAAGGTGTGGCGTCGGACGAAGGATCGAGACCGCAGTCGATGAGGATCTTGGACTCTCTGGTGGTCAGCAGCGAAGCGGACCTTCCGACCTGCCTGAATCCTCCCATGGCGGTCATCCTGACCCACTGCTCTCCCTCGAGCTTGGGTCTGGCGATCCTCCTTGCCACATACTTGAGCATGTCCTGCCTCTCGTCGTGGTTCGCACGCAGGTATCCCCTGACATCCGATACTGTCTTGGAGGGGATGGGCGGTGCCCTCATGACCTTGATGTTCCAACCGGTCTCCTTCCTGAGCTCGGTGAGACGCTGGCCTTCCTTTCCGACGACCTCGCTGGGATTGATCGCCTCGACGATGGCCTCTCCTGTCTCCTCTACGAAGTTAATGTCGAAGATCTCGGCCTTCTCGGGGATCATGCTCCTGATCTGTTCCTCTACCTTGTTGGTATCCTCAAGGGTGGAGGGATCAGGTCTGATATCGACCCTGCGGTGTATGTTCTGAGCTATCGTCCTGGCCAGGCTGTCGTCGGCCGAGAACTTCTCATAATCATCGGTATAGACCACGACCAACGGGCCTTCGAAATTGATCGAAGTGATCTTCATGTCCGAAGGCACCAGTTTCTTGACGTCACTGGTCAGTGTTTCGAATAGCTTGTCTACATTCATTTCAAATCCAGCTTTTGAAAAGTTGATGTTTAAAAGGGGAAGGGGTTTGGGTTACTAGTGCTTTCAGTTAGGATATTTGAATCCCAACTTGGAGCACCTGTTGATGATCTCCTCCTTGGAGATCTCCTCGTAACCGTCCGGGCCGATGTAAGCGACCAGGAACCCGTCTCCCGAATAGTTGTCTCTCCTTCTGGACGAGTTGAGTGCTGTGATCGCACAGTTGATTCCCTCGTCCTTTGTCATATCGGGCTTGTATGCGGCCTCGAGTGCACCGAGTGCGAAGACCGATCCGGATCCCGATGATGTGTAATTGTCCTCGAGGACACCTCCGGCCATATCGACGCTGAAGATATGTCCTCCGTTTGCATCGTACCCTCCGACGAGAGGTGCGACGTAGAAGCCCTGACGGAGTATATTTCCGATCATGACTGCTGCGGTCTGGACAGACATGGGTGCTCCCTTCTTCATCCTGTAAATGGAGATCTCGCTCTGAAGGTAGCGGACCAGCAGCTGTGCGTCTCCGACGCCTCCTGCGATGGTCATTCCAAGGTTATCGGCGATGGGGAAGAGTTTCTGGCAGTGGTTGTCTGCGATAAGGTTTCCCATTGTTGCCCTCTGGTCTGTTGCCAGAACGACTCCGTCCTTGAGTTTGAGTCCGATTGTTGTTGTACCGGTCTTAAGAGTATCCTCAGTCATAGCTAATCTCCCAGTTGATGAGAAAAGACACAACACATGCTGTGCTTAACAATACGTAAAGAGACATTCTATATAAAAGGTGGGAGGGGCCTTTCGGCCCGTTCACTCAGACGGTTTGACCTTGTGTCTGGTCTTGACTGCGATGCCCCTTTTGAGATCGGTCATCTCCTGACCGCACATCATCGCCACTCCGACGAGACGTGCCTTCCCGTTACATACGGCAATTGCCTCGTCGCCCACATGGATCCTCGGATCCGCCTTTATGACACCGACTGCGAAGAGGTTGCCCTTGATCTCGAAATCAACGATCTCGATGACGGGA
This sequence comes from Candidatus Methanomethylophilaceae archaeon, assembly GCA_045588265.1. Taxonomy (GTDB): domain Archaea; phylum Thermoplasmatota; class Thermoplasmata; order Methanomassiliicoccales; family Methanomethylophilaceae; genus Methanoprimaticola. The sequence goes on from JAZNDX010000013.1 coordinate 3,109, forward strand.
TAGCCTCCGTCAGCAAGTATCTGGGCTCCTTCGATAGTCAGTGATATACCTCCTCTCTCGGGAGTGAACATTCCGAGCTGTATCTTGTGGTCCGCGTCTTCACGGAACAGCTTGAAGTACGGGAACTTACCGATCGCGTAGGTGTTCTGGTCCATCAGCAGGTCCGCTGCCTCTGCCCCGAACTGGAATCTGAGCATGTTCTTCATCTGCTCGTTACGGTCGATCATGTAGTCGACAGGCTCCATGCCCTTCGTGGCATCCCTGAGGGCCTTGTCCAAGTTCTGAATGGATGCGGGGGACGTCGCGTCTCCGACGACGGTGCAGACCATATCCGCAAGGCCCTCGACCAGTTCATAATCCTCTCCAAGATGGCAGACGACCTTGTCCCATCCCTGTGAAATGACCGAACCGACCATCTCGCGGATCATCGCCTTCTCCTCGGGCTTCCATTCCCCTGTGACGGGTATGTCGTAGGAGTTGGCAGGGTAGAAGGCGTCCAATTCCCTCGGGACTATTCCCAGCGGGGATGTGACGATGAGCTCCTGCACCAAAGTGTCGTGAGGAGCGGTGTGGATGGCGGATGAGAACGCCTTGTGCGATTTCGATATGTGATAGGGCTTCTTCGCCGAGCACGGAAGCAGGAGAAGCACCCTCTTGTGCGCCGGTTTCCTGTAATCCTTGATGCGAGCCTTGTAGCTCTGTATGTCCGGCCTTCTCAGGGCCTGAGTGGTGTTACAGCTGAACCTGCATCCTGTGAAGGAGCAGGTCTCCTCGGCATACTCATAACCCTCCTTGTCGTAGAGCCTGAGCAGTGCGACCGATGTCGGTGTGGAAGGTGCCCTCTGATCGGCCAGTTCTCTGAGACGGTCTGTGGCGATGAACAGCCTGATCTTCTCCAGCTCCTCCTCCATCGCCGCGATGTTGTTCTGGGATTCGTCCTGACCTGTGACGATCTCTGCCTCCGGGATCAGCCTTATGCCGCTGATTCCTGCCGCTCTTGACAGGGAATCGTCGAAGATGTCCACGCCCATGTAAGTGAGAATTGCGATAGTGGAAGGTTCTCCGAGTCCCGACAAGTAGAGAAGACGGTTGAATCCCGCCGCCCTTCTGAGCCTGATGATGTTATCGACGATGCGCCTAGGGTCCTTCCTGAGCTCGTATGCGTTGGGGACCACGACCATCTCGACGGATTCGTCAAAGACTAGGTTCTCCGGCAGGGGCAGCCTAACGACGGCGATGCCCTCGGTGACCTCGATATCGGTTCCCACGTTCGAATTGGATGTCGTCCTGAGACCGGATTCCATGATGACATCTGTTCCCATCATGTGCAGGACCCTGTCCTTTCCCTTGATCTCTATCCAAGCATCGGACTCCGCAGAGCCGATCATGGCAGGGGTGGCCAGCTTCTTCTCGTTCCTGGTGTATTCGCAGACCCTCGACCTTTGGGACCTTGAGAGAACATCCAACATGCTTTCGCCTATCCGTTCAATCTATAAAAATGGGCCATCAACATAATTATTTACGCGTAAGGGATAGCACCAACCATGGACCTATATCACAAGGATGTCGTCTCCATCATGGATTTCTCAAAGGATGACATCGAAGGTATCCTCGACATGGCCGAGAAGATGGTCCCGTACGCAAAGGGTGAGAAGATAAAGCGCACCCTGGACGGGAAGATCCTCGGGAATCTGTTCTTCGAACCTTCGACACGCACCAAACTGTCATTCGAGAGTGCGGCTTACAGACTGGGATGCGACGTCATCGATGTCTCGGAAATGTCGATGACCTCCATGGCCAAGGGAGAGACCCTTGCGGATACCATCAAGATAGTGGATGCATACTGCGATGCAACTGTCCTCAGACATCCTTTCGAGGGTGCCGCGAAACTTGCTGCGAAGTTCTCGGACCATCCTGTGATCAATGCAGGAGACGGAGCGGGATCGCATCCTACACAGACACTCCTTGACCTGTTCACGATGAGACGTGCGAAAGGCACCTTGGACGGGCTCAACATCACACTGGTCGGCGACCTCAAGTACGGGAGGACGGTCCATTCCCTCGCACACGCGCTGACCAAGTTCGGAATGAAGATCACACTGGTAGCACCTGAGAGCCTCAGGATGCCCGACGATATCGTCGACCATCTGGAATCTGGCGGCTGCCATCCAGTCATGACTGAATCTCTGGAAGATGCAGTCGCCCAAGCGGATGTGCTCTACGTCACCAGGATACAGAGGGAAAGGTTCCCCGACCCATCCGAATATCAGAAGGTCGCCGGGACATACAGGGTCGACAAGGCCCTGCTGGAGAAGGCCAAGAGCGACATGATCGTCATGCATCCGCTTCCGAGGGTCAACGAGATAGCCCCGGAGGTAGACGATACGCCCCATGCGAAGTACTTCGAGCAGGCGGCCAACGGAGTCCCTGTAAGGATGGCCCTTCTCAACGGACTGCTGGGGGGCGAACTATGAACGAGGAGCAGAACCCCATAAAGGAGGTCAGGCTCACACCCATACGCAACGGTACGGTCATAGACCACATCGCATGCGGACAGGCACTAAACGTCATCAAGATCCTGGGCATAAACGAGAGCAACATCTACTCATCCATCAGCATAGGGATCCATGTGAGCTCCAAGGCCCTGGGCTGGAAGGACATCATCAAGATCGAGGATGTGGAGATCGATCAGAAGAAATCAGAACAGATCGCCCTTGTGGCCCCCGACGCAACAATCTCCATCGTCAGGGATTTCTACGTCGCAGAGAAATACAAAGTCGTCCTGGGAGACCATGTGACCAGCCTTGCCAGATGCTCCAACCCCAACTGCATCACAAACAAAGGCGAGCCCATACCCCCTGAGTTCGAGGTCACCTCGAAGTACCCGGTTCAGCTCAAGTGCTGCTACTGCTGCAGGGTCTTGAACAACATATCGGACCACCTTCTGTGATAACATGAAGATTCTTCTCGTCACCGGAATGCCTGGAGCAGGAAAGGAGGAACTCCTCAACGTCGCCCGTTCCATGGACATACCGTTCCTGAGGATGGGCGACATCGTCAGGGAATTCCATCAGACCTCAGGAGCTGCAGAGCAGGGCCTGTCCGTCGGACAGGTCGCCAACGGCGAGAGGGAGAAACACGGAAAGGACATCTGGGCAAAAAGGGCGATAGAAAGGATGTCAGGGGACATCTTCCTCGTGGACGGGTGCAGGAGCCTTGACGAGGTCCAATCCTATAGGAGGCTAAGCAAGGAAGTCTATATCATCGGAGTGCACGCACCCCGCATGATACGCTACGACAGACTTGTCCAGAGGGGCCGCGAAGATGCCCCTAAGAACATCGAGGAGTTCGACGAGCGCGACAACAGGGAACTGGGCTGGGGCCTGGGGAACGTCATCGCACTCTCTGACATCCTCATCGTGAACAATTCCGACCTTGATTCCTTCAGGACAAAGGTCAGAGATGAGCTGGAGGCCCTGAGGTGAAGTTCTCGATAGCCCGCCTCTGCGGAGGTCAGGCGCTCATGGCGGTTTCCGTCGATCCCATGGACATAGACATGGAAGCGGCCGCTGAGAAGATCGCATCCGAGGGACTACCCATTCAGACCAAGGACGACCAAATGATCGTCTACACTTGGAACGGCATGGAGACCACGCTCTACAAGCCTGGAAAGGTCATGTTCTTCCCTCTTTCCGACAAGGCCACATGCATCAAGTACGCGACCGAGATACTCGAGCAGTACCAATAAGTGCCACACCGTCAAATATTGCAGACCGACCTACCTCTTTATGTATAGGTACGATATCGGCTTTTCAATGGACTCTATACTGATGATGACCATAGAAGTCATCATAACAGCTATCCTCTCGGTGGAAGTTTACAAGCTCCACTGTCTGTCCAAGGACGGGGCGATAGCTGCGCTTATCGTTGGAGTCCTGATGGCGTTCTTCGGATCCGTCAGCGCATTCTTCATCATGACTTTCTTCGTCATCGTGAGCTTCTTCGCGACCATGAGAGATATCGATAAGAAGATAGCAATGGGGCTGCAGGAAGGTCAGTTCGGAGAGCGTAAATGGAGGAACGTAGCCGCGGTCTCGTTCCCTCCGGTACTGATCACGATCGTCCATTACTTCTGGCCGATGGATGAGACGCTGTACGTGATAATGTTCCTCACAAGCATAACGGTTGCAGCGGCGGATACCATCGCAAGCGAGATCGGTGTGAAGGATCCGAACGTCTACATGATCACGACCTTCAAGAAGACCACTCCAGGAATCAACGGGGGCATCTCGAAACTCGGTACGATCACATCCACAATAGTCGCGCTCATAGTCGCCGTGCTGGGTTGGGTCGTTATGACTGCCTCCTTGGACGTTCTGCTGTTAGTTCCGTTCCTGTTCGGCATATTCGGCAACATCCTAGACAGCCTGTTCGGGGCATGGTTCGAGAACAGGGGACTCATCTCGAAATACACCAACAACTGGTCCACTGAGCTGATCGCAGCACTACTGGCGGGAGCATTGTATTACTTCCTCCTTATGCCGGCCGCAAGTTGATCTTCTGAGCAGGGACTTGGAAGATTTCGGTAAGAACATCCACCAAAGACAGCTGACGTAACGGTTATATACATCCCTGATATCCCCTGTATTGGCATGACGGCCATAGCGGAGGAGTCACACCCGGTCCCATTCCGAACCCGGCAGTAAAGCCCTCCCGCGTACCTGTCTGTACTGTATTGCGCAAGCGTACGGGAACTCAGGCACGCTGTCAGCCAC
>JAZNDX010000014.1:0-35206 GCA_045588265.1 Candidatus Methanomethylophilaceae archaeon
CACCGGAAAACTCACCAGCGGCGACTGTTACATGAAAGTCAGGCCGATGACCTTACTAGATTTTCAGAGAGGTGGTGCATGGCCGTCGTCAGTTCGTACCGTAAGGCGTTCTCTTAAGTGAGATAACGAACGAGACCCTCATCTATAATTGCTACTTCACCCTCCGGGGTGGAGGCACATTATCGAGACCGCTGGCGCTAAGTCAGAGGAAGGAGAGGTCAACGGTAGGTCAGTATGCCCCGAATCTCTTGGGCTACACGCGCGCTACAAAGGGCGGGACAATGGGCTACGACGCCGAAAGGCGAAGTCAATCTCGAAACCCGTCCGTAGTTCGGATTGAGGCTTGTAACTCAGCCTCATGAAGCTGGATTCCGTAGTAATCGCGAATCAAAAACTCGCGGTGAATATGCCCCTGCTCCTTGCACACACCGCCCGTCAAACCATCCTAGTTGGGTTTCAGTGAGGTGGCCCCTGATTAGGGTCTTCGAACTGAGATTTAGCAAGGAAGGTTAAGTCGTAACAAGGTATCTGTAGGGGAACCTGCAGATGGATCACCTCCTACGCAGGGATGGGGTTTACCCCATCCCTCTCAAAATCAACGCGTAACAATTGCAAGGAAATTCGTAAAGGATTTTCCGCAATTCCTTGGCAGCTTACCATGCACTAAACGTAGCATCGAACGTCACTTCATTTTCTAAAATATGTGATTCAATGACAATCGTAGTTTATTCATCCCACACAGGTTCTACCCAGAAGTATGCTCAGACATTCGCCGATAAGGTCGGCTATGCATGTTATTCTGTAAAGGATGAATACGACCGTAACGATGAGGTCATCTATTTCGGATGGCTCAGAGGCCCCTCGATAGTCGATCTGAATCTCATCGACAGGAAGAGACTAATCGCTGTCGTATCTGTATCGATCGAGAAAGATGATGCGCTCTTCAGAAAGGTGAAGGAATCAGAGAAGATCGGGGTTCCGTTCTACAACCTGCGCGGATGGATCGACCGTAAGAAGGTAGGATTCTTCCCGAAGATCCTGTTCATCTTCCTAGCGGTCAAGTACAAGCTCAAAGGTCTCGATGATTACACCGGACCGATGTACGACGCAATGGTGAACGGGGGAAGTTTCTATGACGAATCCGGTCTGGATCCGATCATAGAGTTTGCCCGTTCCCGCTGATGGTTTTACTGCTTCTCAGCAATCGATGCTCCCAGTGAGAATGCCTTCTTCAGCTCCTCAGGGAACACCTTCTCCCTTCTCTCGATCCTCTGCTGAGGGTCGAAGAAAGTCCAGTTGAACTTGCTGTAGTCCTTGACCTGCAGAGTCTCGCCCGAGATGAATGTCTGGGTGGGTCCGATGAAGTTGTCCAGGACGCCCTTGTAATCGTTGATCTTCCCGGCATACATCGTATCCGGTGCATTACTGGTCATGATCAGCAGTACAGGGATGCGGTGGTCGTTGCAGCAGGGAGTCTCCTTGTTGTATGTGAGGTAGGGGAACACCAATCTCTCATAGAACAGTTTGAACTCGGCGCACAGATCACCGAAGTAGTTGGGAGCACCCATGATCAGACCGTCTGCGGTCTTGATGGAATCAAGTACGGGTTTCAACGCATCCTTGTAGACGCACTCTCCCTCATGGCCTGCCCTCTTGCAGCCGAAACAAGACACACATCCGGAGATGTCTCCCAGCTTGTAGAGGTCGTATCTCTCGACAGTCGCTCCCTTGGACTCGGCACCTTTTGCTGCCTCCTCGATGAGCATATCGGTGTTCCAACCTTTGCGCGGACTTCCGTTGATAGCTATTATTTTGGTCATGGTTATCTGACCAATAATCCGGTCCCATTGATTAACTGTTTGCTCCAGATACTTCGGGAAAAATGAAGATGGTAGTCCCGTCCGGGTTCGAACCGGAGTCGCCGGCTCCAAAGGCCGGCATGATTGACCACTACACTACGGGACTGTTGAGTCTGGGATACACTTGCTTTATTACAATTTTTTCCCGAAAAGATATGTCGACCTGCAATCGGTGATCTCCACATCGAGGAACGTTCCCAGGGGAATGTCCTCCCTGATGACCACTGGCCTGTAGTAACCTGTGCGGACGATGGTCCCTTCCTTTCCGACCTCTGTTGCCAGGGCCTTGAACTTCTGTCCGACAAGCCTCTTGTTCACGTCATATTCCACCTGATTCTTCAGCTCAGTCAGCTCTGTGGACCTCTCCTTGAGGATGCGTCCGTGGAGCTGTTCCATTCCGGCAGCTTCAGTGCCCGGTCTGGCGGAGAACCTGGTAATGTTCAAGGTATCTGCATGGAGCTCTTTGATGAGGTCCTTGGTCTTGTCATGATCCTCATCGGTCTCTCCGGGGAACCCGGTGATTATGTCGGTTGCGATGCTGATCTCAGGTATGCTGGAGCGAAGCGTGTCCACGAGGTCCATGAACTGTTCTGCGGTGTATCCGCGGTTCATGTTCTTCAGAACAGTATCACTCCCGCTCTGAACAGGGATATGGAGGAATCTGTAGACCCTCTGATCGTCCATCACGGAGATCAGATCGTCCACGATCTTCTTGAGATGGTTGGGATTCATCATCCCTATTCTCATCCTGTATTCGCCCTCCTTACGTAGCATCGAACGCATGAGTGAAGGCAGATTTGTATGGGTGTCGGCACCGTAGCACGCGGTGTCCTGTGCTGTTATCAGGATCTCCTTCGCTCCAGAATCTACGAATCCGCAGAAATCATCGACGAGCGATTCTGCCGGATAGCTCTGTAGTTTTCCGCGTGCGAACTTGGTGATGCAGTATGTGCAGTTGCCGAGGCATCCCTGTGCGATCGGCAGGATGGCATCCGTTCCTTCGAAGACGGGAACAGGCGGTCCGGCTATGCCGTAGCGCTCTGCCACCTCTTTGGCAAAGGCATGATAATCCGAAGGTGCCAGCACGACGGATTCAGGTAGACGTATCTCTATTCTTTTCGGCTGGACCTTAGCCATGCATCCGGTCACGATGACCTCTTTCTTCAGCTTCTTGAGGTCGGATATCCTGGAGAGCATCTTCTTCTCGGTGGTCTCCACGACGGTGCATGTGTTGAGAATGACGATGTCCGCTTCCTCTGCAGAATGGGCCTCGGTATAGCCCATGGATGCCATGTCGCGGGAGAGCTTGCGCCCTTCTCCATAGTTCATCGTACAGCCGTACGATTCTACGTAGTACTTCATCAGCGGGTACAGGGTTCCGTGGTGGGGACCGCAAATGCAGTCTTCGCAGAAATCTTCGTGATCTTGGCGTGGACTGTTGCTCCCTTGACGGTTCCGGGAACGACGACGAGGTAGTCGAAGATCTTTCCGACTCCGTCTCCCTTCTTTCCGACATCGGAGATGGTGATCTCGACGATGTCCCCCTCCCTGATGGTGTTGGCGGTGTCTGCCTTGACGGACTTCCTGACGGTGATAGGCCTGCGTGCTCCGCATGCTTCGCATTCGAGCATGAGAGTCCTTCCGTCCTTGGTCATCTTGGTGTCGGGAAGACCGCATTCGGAACAGATGACGTAGGTCTCGGTGTACATCTGGATCTTGTCGTTGATCTGCTGAGGGCTGATCTTCGCCTTGAAAACTGCTCTGCGTCCCTCTATGTTACCGGGGGTTCCCAGTTCCTTTAGCATGAACTGGAGGAGGTGCTGAGGGTCTCTCCTGAGCTTGTCGGTGATGTCGATAAAGTTCCTGAGTACGGTTATCTTCCCTTCCTGGAGGACATCCATCTCGGGGAGTTCGAACCTCTCGTGGTTCTCGATTGTCTCGGGGCATGCAATCTTTGCCCTGTCGAGCAATGCCAAATAATCATCTTCACCGGCCATTTTAAACACCTTGCACTGCTATCGGGACACTATAAATAAAGTTTTAGGCACGCGAGAGAGCAAAATACAGGGCATGTCAGCGATACCGATCGTTCGGCCTCTCTCCGGGACCCGTTTTCGGAGTGTGACCGGTAGGCACTCCGATCCTTTGGAAAAGGCCTCCAAATGGATGAAAATGGCGACTTATTATCGAATTATTACGTGATTCTGCGACCTTCCTATAAGCAAATATTATAGGTGGGAGTTCCATGTCGGCGCGAGTGATAAGATGGGTGATCGTAAGGACATAGCCGATATGAGTTTTGAAGAATTCTTCGCCGAATCAAAGACAAAGGCGGAGAGGGCCGAGGATAAGAAGGCAGCTGCCCAGAAGGCCGCCCACCCCGAGAAGCACACAGGCGTCCGCGGTTTCATCGGTGCGACACCCAAGATCAACTTCAACAACGGAAAGTTCCTGCTCTACGTGCCCAGGTACAAGGGTCTGGAGAACGACCGCTTCAACATCGCCGTTGAATCCGGCGACAGGGTCGTACCCATCGGCCGTCTGGAATCCGTCAAGCAGAGCGGAGGCAGGGTCACAAGACCTGATACCATCGATCTCACCCCAGCAGATGTCACTCCCATGGACGATTTCACATTCACCATCGACGGCGAGAAGGCCTTCATAAACAAGGCACGCCCCATCACTTTCTACAACAGCGTCGGAACCCAGGTCGCCAGACCTCTGGGCGAGGTCACAGCGGTGACCCGTGCGGGAGCTGAGCTTAAGCTGTTCAAGGCCGAGATCATCGACTCTACGGAGAAGAACGGTCTGTCCGTCTTCACCCTGAACGTCCACGTATCCGGTACGGCCAAGGTCGATGACAACTCCCACGCAGCGGCACCCGAGGTCGCAGAGGAGGCCCCTGCAGAGGAGGTTAAGCCTGAACCCGAGGTCAAGGAGAAGCCGAAGAAGGAGGCCAAGAAGGCCACCGTGAAAGGAGAATTCACACTGAATCAATCATCACAGGATGCCGATGTGATCTATGAATCCGAGAGGCTTCCCCTGTACGTTTCCTCTCCGGTTATGTCCGTTTCCGTCACAGGATGCGAACCCGCTGATTGCACCGTCCGTGCCGAGGGCAGGAACGGGGATATCCTCAACACCCCAGCTGCATCGCAGATGTATGTGAACACCGGGGACTATGTCGGACCCGTCACAGTGACCCTCGAGAAGGGTGCAAAGAAGATGGGCACAGTCAAATACTTCGTGATCCCCGGAATGGAATGCGAGTACTCCGGAAAGGGCGACATCACCGACGACACAGTCGTGAAGTACAAGATGCCAGGGGACTCCGGCTCCAGGGATGTATCCGAGGACGGAGCATACGATTTCGAATACGACGGAATGAAATTCCAGGTGGTCTGGTGCGTTCCTGTCGTCACATACGACATCGGGAACGGCCCGCAGCCCTTCGGCGTAGTGGATCTGGACATCCTCGAGCTGAAGGACACCATGACCGTGACGGTCAAGGGAGCACGCAAGAAGGCCCTGTTCTTCGGAGGAAGCTCCGGAAAGAAGAGGGACATCACGCCCGACTGGAAGGACGAGTCCTACGTCATCGATCTCACGCCTATCCGTGAGGAGGTGTTCTCGACACCGTCATCCACCTTCAGCCTGTTCATCACCGTGAACTCGTTCCCGAACAAGAAGTTCATGACCATCCGCAACCCCGTGAGAATCAAAGCGAGGTACGAGGGAGGCAACATCGTGGCCGACATCGACCCCTCCGTCAAGGATTGCGTATGCCGTCTCTACAAGATCGACAAGTCGATCGAAGAGGTCAAGATCAGTGCAGAAAACAACACTGTGCCAGTAACGCAGGATACTATCGAGGCTGAGGTCATCGAGATGTACAACAGACTGCCTAGCACGACCATCTCCGTGGTCGTCCGTCAGCTGCCCTTCCTGCTGAGGGATCAGATGGGGGACAAGTGGATGTACGTCTCGAAGACAAAGCGCATACCCCTCCCCTCCGAGCTGTTCAAGGACGGACAGCCCGACATGAACGCCATCAAGGCATGGCATGACAGGATCGTCAGGATGAACCCCGAACTGAAGGGCGTCACATTCGAGATGATCAAGAAGGCCTTCACCGATTTCAACCGAGGCGGACCGTCCGGGGAACGGACGGGCCGTCCTTCTTTAATATAGACGCGCCTATGCGTTACGAATTTTTTATATACAAATTGAGGCTACGCACATTGCTTTAGGTACTCTGTAGAGAGTATCGAGGAGCGTTCACGATCATTGGAATCTTAGAGATTCTGAAGGTGAAACAATGGGTAATGGTTTGTATACCGCAAAGAAAATGAAGAAGGACCGTCAGAAGTTCCGCTGGCTTGACAGGGGATACAAGAAGAGGGTCCTTAAGCTCAGGGAGAAGTCCGATCCTCTCGAGGGATCCGCCCAGGGCCGTGGAATCGTACTGGAGAAAGTCGGAATCGAGGCTAAGCAGCCCAACTCCGCTATCCGTAAGTGCGTGAAAGTCCAGCTCATTAAGAACGGCCGTCAGATCACAGCATTCGCTGTCGGAGACGGTGCTATCAACTTCATCGATGAGCACGACGAGGTTATGATCGAAGGTATCGGAGGAAGGATGGGTAGGTCCTACGGAGATATCCCCGGAGTCCGTTACAAAGTCATCAAAGTGAACAACGTTTCTCTTGACGAAATGGTCAGGGGAAGGATTGACAAGCCTGTTAGGTGAGTATCATGGCAGACGAGATTGTTACACAGAAAGCCCTCATGTTCGGAAAGTACGACTCCTCAGAGGTCGTCGTCAACGACGGAGGACTTGCAAAATACATCGATCTGACACCCACCAACGTGCCCCACTCCGGTGGAAAGCACGCAAACAGGTGGTTCGGAAAGTCCAAGCTGAGCATCGTCGAGAGGCTCATCAACAACATCATGAGGACCGAGAAGTACACCGGAAAGAAGATGAAGGCGTACAAGGCGGTCTCCCAGGCTTTCGACATCATCGCTCGCAAGACCAAGAAGAACCCCATCCAGGTTCTCGTAGAGGCCCTTGAGAACGCTGCACCCCGTGAGGAAGTCACCAGGCTGCAGTTCGGAGGAATCTCCGTCCCCAAGGCAGTGGATGTCTCTCCCCAGAGGAGGCTCGACATCGCTCTCCGCAACCTGAGCACAGGTGTCGTCAACGCTTCATCCAAGAACAAGAAACCTATCTACGAATGCCTCGCAGACGAGATCATTCTCGCTTCCAAGGGAGACATGACATCGTTCTCGGTCGCCAAGAAAGAGGAGATCGAGAGGGTCGCTCAGTCCGCCAGGTGAACTTAAAAGGTGAGTGAACATGGGACGCAGAGAAGACAACGCGAAGAAGGCAGTAGAACTGATGAAGGATCAGAAACTCATCAGGAACCTCGGAACCGCAGCTCATATCGACCACGGAAAGACCACCTTCTCCGACAACCTGATCGCAGGAGCCGGAATGATGTCCTCTGAGACAGCAGGTGAGCAGCGTCTGCTCGACTACGACGAGCAGGAAGCAGCAAGGGGAATCACCATCAACGCGGCATCCGCTGCAATGGTCGTTCCTTACAAGGAGCCTACCACCGGCGAGATGAAGCACTACCTCGTCAACCTCATCGATACCCCCGGACACGTCGACTTCGGTGGAGACGTTACCAGGGCAATGAGGGCACTGGACGGAGTTTACATCCTGTGCTGTGCAGTCGAGGGAATCATGCCTCAGACTGAGACCGTTATCAGGCAGGCAATGAAAGAGCGTGTAAGGCCCATGCTGTTCATCAACAAGGTGGACAGGGCCATCGTCGAGCAGCAGCTCACACCTCAGATGATGATCGAGAAGTTCTCGAAGATCATCACTCAGTTCAACCAGAAGATCATGGACGTACTGCCCGCACCCCTCAACAAGGAGTGGCAGGTCAGTCTCCAGGACGGAACCGTCGCACTGGGATCCGCTTACAACAACTGGGCGGTCTCACTCCCCTACCTCAACAGGCCCGAGCTCAAGAAGATCGGAATGAACCTGACAAAGGTATTCGAGTACTGTGCAAAAGAGGGCGGACAGGCAGAACTCGCCAAGATCATCCCTCTCGCAGACGTCGCACTCGAGATGGCAATCAACCACATCCCCTGCCCCGTCGATGCTCAGAAGGTCCGTATCCCCACCATCTGGAAAGGAGACCTTAACTCCGAGCTCGGAAAGCAGATGCTGAACTGCGACCCCAACGGAGAGGTCGCACTGATGGTCACCAAGATCATCATGGACAAGCAGGCAGGAGAGATCGCAATCGGAAGGCTGTTCTCCGGAACAGTCAAGAAGGGAATGACCCTGTACGTTTCCGGTATGCCCGCACCCCAGCGTGTCCAGACCGTCGCACTGATGGTCGGAGCCGATAGGACCCCTATCGAAGAGTGTAAGGCCGGTAACATCGTTGCAGTCACTGGACTGAAGGATGCTATCGCCGGATCCACCGTTTCCACCCTGAAGGACATGGAGCCCTTCGAGAAGATGGCCCACTACTCCGAGCCTGTCATCACCAAGGCCATCGAGGCCAAGAGCATGGCGGACCTGCCCAAGCTGGTCGAGGTTCTGAGGGTCATCGCAAAGGCGGACCCCTCGCTGAGCATCGAGATCAACAACGAGACCGGAGAGCACCTTATGTCCGGAATGGGAGAACTGCACCTCGAGATCACCGAGTACAGGATCGTCAACGAACAGGGTGTCGACATCATCTCGTCACCTCCGATCGTCGTTTACCAGGAATCCGTAAAGGGACCCAACCCCAACGAGTTCGAGGGTAAGTCACCCAACAAGCACAACAAGTTCTACTTCATCGTAGAGCCTCTCGAGGAAGGCGTCAAAGAGGCCATCCGCAAGGGAGACATCGACACAGAGGCAAAGATCAAGGACCCCAAGGAATTGGCCAAGATCCTCGTCGACTGCGGAATGGATGTCGACCAGGCAAAGGGTGTCGTCGCCTTCAAGAACAACAACGTCCTCATCGACTGCACCAAGGGTATCCAGTATCTCCACGAGACAATGGAGCTTGTGAAGCAGGCATTCGAAGAGGCCATGATGAGAGGACCCCTCGCAAACGAGAAGGTCGCCGGACTGAAGGTCAAGCTCATGGATGCAAAACTCCACGAGGATACCATCCACAGAGGACCCGCTCAGATCATCCCCGCAGTAAGGGACGGTATCTACGGAGCAATGTGCCAGGCCGGAAGGATTCTCCTCGAGCCTATGCAGAAGGTCTTCATCAGTGTTCCCCCGGACTACATGGGAGGAGCAGTCAACCTGATCAACCAGCGCCGCGGTACCATCCTCGAGATGGGACAGGACGGAGCAGACTCGACCGTGACAGCAATCTGTCCTGTCGCCGACATGTTCGGATTCTCATCCGATATCCGTGGAAGCACACAGGGACGTGCGATCTGGTCGATCGAGAACGCTGGATTCGAAAAGCTTGTGCCCGACCTACAAAAGAAAGTCGTTACCGAGATCAGGACCCGTAAGGGACTCAACCCCGAACCCTACGACGACAAGTACTACTCAGGGCTCTAAACCTTTTAATATGAAACTAGTTTACGCATAATATAAGATTCCATTGGAGGAACAAATATGGCAGAGAAAGAACACATGAATCTGGTCATCATCGGACACGTCGACCACGGAAAATCCACCCTCACAGGAAGGATCCTGCTCGAGACCGGTGCAATCGACCCCCACCTTGTGGAGAAGTACAAGAAAGAGGCAGAAGAGAAGGGAAAGGGATCTTTCTACTTCGCATGGGTCATGGATGGACTCAAGGAAGAGAGGGAGAGAGGAGTTACTATCGATGTTGCTCACAAGAAGTTCTACACCGACAAGTTCTACTTCACCGTCATCGACGCCCCTGGACACCGTGACTTCGTCAAGAACATGATCACCGGAACCTCCCAGGCAGATGCAGCAATCATCACCTGTTCCGCTATCGAGGGACCCCAGGCTCAGACAAAGGAGCACGTCTTCCTCGCAACCACACTCGGTGTCAGGCAGATCATCGTCGCCATCAACAAGATGGATGCAGTCAAGTACGACGAGGCCAAGTACAACGAGGCCAAAGAGGCAATGACCAAGCTGATGAAGATGGTCGGAGTCAAGACCGATGAAGTTCCCTTCATCCCTGTTTCCGCATACGAGGGAGACAACGTCAAGACACCTTCCGCCAACACCCCCTGGTACAAGGGACCCACACTCATCGCAGCTCTCGACAACCTCAAGGTTCCCGAGAAGCACACCGAGAAGCCCCTCAGGCTTCCCGTTCAGGATGTCTACACCATCACCGGTATCGGAACTGTCCCTGTCGGACGTGTCGAGACTGGTGTCCTGAAGCCCAACATGGATGTCATCTTCAACCCTTCCAACGTCAAGGGTAAGGTCAAGACCATCGAGATGCACCACGAGCAGCTGCCCCAGGCAGTTCCCGGAGACAACGTTGGATTCAACGTCGGTGGAGTCGCAAAGAACGACATCAAGAGGGGAGACGTCGCTGGACCTCTCGACAACCCTCCGTCTGTTGCTAAGACATTCACAGCACAGATCGTCGTCCTGAACCACCCCTCCGTCATCACAGTCGGATACACCCCTGTATTCCACTGCCACACCACCCAGACCGCATGCAGGTTCGTTGAGCTCATCAAGACCATCGACCCCAAGTCTGGACAGGCAAAGCAGGAGCACCCTGACTTCCTGAAGACCGGAGACATCGCAGTCGTTAAGGTCGAGCCCACAAAGCCCATGGTCGTCGAGACCGCAAAGGACTTCCCGCCACTCGGAAGGTTCGCAATCCGTGACATGGGACAGACTGTCGCAGCCGGAATGTGCATTGAAGTCCAAAAGGCTTGAAAGTGATTCCGATGTCACAGCGCGCAAGAATCTCTCTCAGCGGAACCGACCCCGCAAAGGTCGACAGTGTCTGCGCCCAGATCAAGGGAATCTCCCAGAGGACTGGCGTCGACATCCGTGGACCCGTACCGCTTCCCACAAAGAAGCTGAAGGTTCCCTGCAGGAAATCACCTGACGGAGAGGGAAGCGAGACTTGGGATCGCTGGGAGATGCGCATTCACAAGAGGCTCATCGATCTGGACGCCGACGAGCGTGCCCTCAGGCAGCTCATGAGGATTCAGGTTCCCGATGGAGTCAACATTGAGATTGTGCTTCGCAGTGCTTGAACAATAAACCCTAAGGAGGGGGGAAACCCCCTCATTGATCTTTTTACTTCTTTTTCATCGATTCTTTCTATTCCAATCTCACTGTTCTGAGCGAGCAGTCCGTTTGAATCTCGAATATAGTCCTTGAGTAGAGGTCTTTGCAGAAACAGTTGCTAATGACATGCAAAGTCAAAGATGAATGGTCGCTGAACCATACTTGATTACATGATCTGATGAGAACAAAGGTCTGCTTTGAGAGAAAAGTGGCGAGAGACGGGCTCCCGCTGATAAGATTGGGTTTTAGGATGTTGTATTTGCAGTACTCATTCCGAGGTGAACAGGAAGCCCCCGACGGATCCCATCGCAACGACGCTTCCTACGCCGAGTATCGCTGCACCGACACCCATTGCGGTGCTCGCGGCTGTAGCTGTGCTTGCGACTCCAGCAATTACGAATGCTGTCGCACCTCCGGTCAGGATGGCTGCCCCTACTCCTGCTATGACTGCACCTACGATCGCAGCTGTGAAGAAGACCTTGTTCCAGCTCCATCCTCCGTCGTATTGCATCTCAGAAGAGTCCATCTCTATGTAGTTCGTGGGCATCTTCATAGTGTAAGTAGCATTGTTCATAATCGCCATCTCCAGATCTTTTCTTTTTCAATTATTTTTGACTACGTAATCAGTTTAAAAGACTATTGGTGACATTCACGGACAATCGGGAAAGGGTGGCAGAGTTACCACCGATTTATATATCCAGGGCTTTCTTGCTAAAGACTGTTTTACCGCTCAGAAAGACTGCGCTAAGAACACTTTACCATAAGGTTTATATTCAATATTCAAATAGGGGGGTTTACTGGGCAGTTAGATCAGCTGGAAGATCGCCTGCTTTGCAAGCAGGAGGTCGTGGGTTCAAATCCCACACTGTCCACTTCTTTTGTCCACCCAGATCATCAAAATCGACTTTCTGGCTTGTCCACCATTTTTGCGGTTCTGTCCACCTTTTTTCCGTGTCTGTCCACCAGTCACAGTTGGCCCGTTGTCCGCTCGTTGTCGTAACCCCCGTCTCAGGCGGGGGAAAGGGGGTTCTCGGAAGGGGTTTCATCGGAGCCGGAGGACCATGTCCTGCGGGCCTTCTCCATCGCCATGATGTTCTTCTGCCTGCCGTAGTACTTCTCGGTGGTCCTCGTCGATGCGTGGCCCATGAGAACGCTGACGGATGTCAGCTCGAGGTTCTGGTCGATGTACCTCTGGCCGAAGGTCCTCCTGCACTCGCGGAGCTCGAAGCGGATCTGGAGATCCTGCTCGACGATCTCCTTCATCCTTCTGAGGGAGTTGCCGCACATGAAGCCGTCCTTGCTCTGCTTGGAGTTGGACGGGAACAGGGCCTTGGAGGGGCAGCGGTTGTCGAAGATCCACTTGGTGCGGGCCTCGAGGTATCTCTGGACCACCGGCCTGATCTCCTTGCGTATCGGGACCGTACGTGCTTCACCGTAGGACGACTCGCCCTTGACATGCACGATGTCGAGGGTCCAGGCCCTGGTGTCGATGTCGGTCACCTCCGCCAGACGGATCTCCTTGTTCCTTGTGCCGGTGTCTATGCACAGGAGCACCAATGCGTAAGCCCTTACGCGGTTGAAGTCCTCGGGATCCACGGCCAGTCCCCTCTGGAGAATCGCCTGGTAGGTCTCATCGGACATCGAGGACTTGCGCCTGCCGCTCTTATTCTTCGGTCTGAGCTCCGGGTTGCGGTCCAGACACGGCTCCACGACGTAGTTGCCGCAGAACTTGCACAGCTTGTTGAGGGCGTTGATCTCATGCGCCATGTCGGCGGGGCTGTGATGCTGAGAGTCCTCCCTGAGGATGATCTCGATGTCCTTCTCCGTGAACTGCTTGGGTGAGGATGTTGAGATCAGCTTCCTCTCCCTGAGGTCCACGACGAATGTGTTCATCCTGCGGTATCTCCTCTCGCGGTTCCTGTAGGTCTCGTCGGTGAACGACGTCTTCGCCTTCTGCAGATACTCTTCCGCGAAGTCCTTGAACGGATACTTTCCCATTCCTATCTTGCCTCCTTGTTTGTTTCTTCCTTGCGAGGGGCCCGGTATCCTTCACCGTTCCTCTCTATACCCTATTGACGAACGTGTATTTAATTTCTACCAACTTTTCACGGAATACCGTTAAAAGAATTTGATAATATGTGATACTTTTGCAGGACTAACGGCATTTGTTGTAGGAAGAACTTTAAAAGAAGAAGGATATTGATGAAACAAGTGACTTCTATGGACGGGGACGGGCGCATAATCGGACAGGACACATTCCAGGATCTCGAGCAGAGGTACGCGATGTACTGTCTGCTGATGATAGACGAGTATCCCGGCAGCATCAAGTCCGACATCTGTCCGGACGAGGACAACAGGCGCAACACGATGTACTCCCGCATCCAATATCTGATGGAGATGGGATACGTCAGGTACATGAACGTCAACGGGAAGCAGACCAAGAGGCTGCAGACCACCGAGAAGGGGAAGAGGGTCGCCGAGTGCCTCAGGTCGATACAGGACATCATCTCCGAATATCCGACCGAATAATCCGTCATACTGACTGCAACATATGCATTCTAAATATCGGGGCCACCGCTTATCGAAGCATGTATGACGGTACAGATTACAGAGTGGGATTGGGAATAGACTTCGAGATACATGTGCGCGAAACGCTGAATTCATTCTGCACCCCGATAGGGGATGTGAAGTCCAGAGATGAACGCAAAGGGGATTACAGGAGGATGAGGGTGACTCCCGACCTCCTGTTCGAGACGAACGGGTTCAGGTTCTACGTGGACTGCCATTACAGGACGTCGATGCCCTATGCGTACGTGGAGCTGGACTATTCCGGGGTGTACAGATTGAAGGAGAGATGCTACGAGAGATTGGAGCATCCGGTGTTCGTCGCCTACGGCATCGGAGGGGATCCGTACCATCCGGACTGGATGGTGTTCGAGCCGAAGGAGAACCTGCATACGAGGAGGATGACCAAGAGCAGGTTCCTGAAGCTGGACAGGAAGCTTTCGACGCTGTCCTATTACAACATCATCTATCAGTACAGGATGAGGCAGGCCGGATTCGGGGACGCGAGGACATGGGATGCTGGGAGGAAGGAGAGGGCGTCCGCCTGAGGCCTCCTTCCGACCCATCGCTCCAAAGTGGCCGCATCATCGTGCTTTCCATCTGCGATGTGTAAGCTGCGTGCATGCGGCCCCCGGTTATATGCGCTCGGGTCTCCAGGAGGCCCGGCGATCAGAATGAAAAGGAAAATCGATGATATGGAAGACAGAAGAAAACCTTTAATTACGACCGAATGCTAGATTGGAACAGGGAGGTCCTGAATATGGCAACTGAATCATTCTACGAGGATATGGTCATCGATACACCTGAGGCGCTGGCGAATCTTATCGCATTCGCAGAGGAAGAGCCGCACCTGAAGGTCGATAAGGATTTCAAGGTCAAGTATGCCGATGAGGAGTCCATGAGAAGGTTGGTGGAATCCTGTTCAAAGAAGGACCGATGGATCGCCTGACAAAAGATGGAATATGGGGGGATCCGATTTGCCGACCGAATCATTCGACATGTCCTTGGAAATAAGGACGGAGAAAGGCGCTGAGAATTTCATGAAAGCGATAGATGAAGCCGATGCCAGAGGCCCTTTCGTACCCGAGGATTTCTCGGAAGAGCTCAGGCTGGGCGAGGAATTCGCCAAAAGGGGCCTGAAGGGATGAGGATCGTGCCGCCAGGCTTTCTATCTCTTGAAAGATCATGGGAAAGCTGTCAAGGGCGCCCGACCGGATCATGTCTTGAATGTCGGACACATCAATGGAATACCATCCTGATAAGACCGTAGGACGGTCGCCATCGGCTGCCCTTGATCCTTACGGGCAACGGATGTTTTCCTGGACGAACCGATGGGGAACGTTCAGGACGGCCCCTCTGAAGTATGTCTTAAATATCGGACACATCTGTGGAATATCATCCTGATAAGACCCGTAAGATAGGTTGCCATCGGCGGCCATCAGCGCTTACGGGCTATGGATATCTTCTCTGAGAGTATATCGAGCGCAGGGTCGCCGAACTCGTATTTGGATCTGACCGAGCCAGCGACGTAATCCGCTAACTGGATGCACCTGTTCTGCTCTGACTGTATCTTCGCGACCCTGATGAAGAGGATGCGCGGCATGGATACGAAAGGGTACCTTCCGGAGACCGAGGAGTGGCTCACCTCCGATGAGTTCCTGTACCTGAACAGGGACAGGTACATCGAGAGGTCCAGGAGCATCGATCCCGCGACGGAGAACGACGTGAGGCTCTGGGAGTCCTATCGGAGGCTGGTGGATGCCGGATTGGTTTCCGGAATCCGCGACCTGAAGTTGTTCTGGTCTAAGGGGGACGGGGTCGACAAGTCTGGACAGTCGTCCTGCCTGATGAGGACTGTGATCATGAACAGGAGGCTGATGGACCCGAAGGTGCCGGCCGAGGTCCTCGATTACTGTCTGCTGAGGCAGATCGCGAACATAGCCGTGCCGTTCGGGATCATGGGTCCCGAGAAGAGGAAGGAAGTGATCGACCTCGCCGACGCGTATCCGGGGGCCGATACGGCCAGGAGGTGGCTGGACCAGGTGATGATGGAGGTCTGAATGAAACAGGAGGGCGTTCGCCCTCCTTTGCGAATTGCACACAGGAGATATGATAAAATGTACGAAACGGATAACGTATGCAGAGAGGGTTCTGAGATGAACGATGGATTCAGACGCATAGACAGAAAGGACGGGGGTTATGATTATTCTGCCGTTGACCTTGTCGTCGACGCCATCGTCAAAGATCTCGACCCCAAGATGATCATCATCTTCGGATCGGTCGCGAAAGGGACCGCCGATGGCAACAGCGACTTGGATATGCTCATAGTGATGGATACCGATAAGAAACGGGCCGAGAGGGTGGCCGATGTCCAGATATGCCTGTGGAAGAGGGATCTGATCCTGGAGAAGGACATAATCGTGGTCACGCCTAAGGAGTATGAAGAGAGGAAGGATGACGAGCACTCATTCATACACGAGATCGTATCCACTGGGGTTGTGGCATATGAAGCTTGAGCCCGGAGATTTCGCCGGATTCGCGGAAGAGGATCTGGAGCAGATGGAGTATAATGCGAAGGACGGATTCAGGCTTGCAAGATCCACATGCATGCATGCGCAGCAGTATGCCGAAAAGATGATCAAGGACAGGATCGTCCAGATCGATAGCGACGAACCGCCCAAAACGCACGACCTGGTGGTATTGCTGAGGATTCTGAAGCCGTCTGACGGCGAGATCGATGAGGATATCCTCCATAAGGCCAGCATCCTGACCTACTACTACATGGGGAGCAGGTACCCTGATTTCGATGTCAAGGAAGAGATGACTGAAGATGCGGCCGAAGAGGCATACAGATGGTCGTTGGAGATCGTCGATTACATTTCAAGGATAATCAAGGACGAGGTCGGAAAGCTTCGCATCGAAGCGATAACAGAAGAAGGATGCGGTGACGATTCCCCGCGAGTAAATGTTTTCAGGTTACTGACGTTGTGTTCAGTGCGTTGCGAATCGTTGTATCGATACGTACGAACCAACCTCTGCCTTGAAGGTCAACCGCCCTCCTGGATCCATTTGGAATCAGTGCCTTTTCAAAGAATGAAGCTATGTTTTGAAACAATAAACGGAGCCTCAGATGCCCTGCAACCTATCCAAAAGGGTGCCGATGTCGTCATATTTGGAGCGGCAATCGTTACAGACAGGGTTGTTGAAGGATGAGCCATAAGGATTGCCGCAGATCAGACAGACTCCGTCCTTCTCCTGATAATCCCTGTTCGACCACCTCTTCCAGGACTTCATGCATTTGGTGCAGTAGATGGAATCGGAGATGGAAGCGGAGCATCTGATGCAATGAAATTTCGAAGGCAGTTCGACGATCGGTTCGGGTACCGACTCCAGTGACGCCGTCACCGATTCGTTGGGACGCGAGGTCTTGAAGGAGCTCTTGAAACCCTTCTTGAAACTCGAAAGGAGCGATGGCTTGGGATCGTCGGTTCCGAAGATCGTACGGTAATCCCAATCTCCGTGCTGTCTCTCGCACATCTTCGAATATTTATCGAGCATATCGATGATGCGATCGTAACAATCCACATCCAAGCCGTTGACGAAGAGTGACCCGAGTTCCTCGTTGTTCTCCTGAGAGAAGGTATACAGATTCATCGAGGAAAGAACCGCCTCATTCTCATTGACGATGACCTTTGCATGGAGATCTTTGATGAAACCGATGGAACAGTTGTCAAGGGATTTCAGCCAAGACATGGTGTCGTTCTTGACCTCCCACTTGCCATAGATGACGAATATGCGAACCCCTTTGCCGTCAGCGAGCTTCAATAACCGGCGAAGACGGCTGTTGATGTTCAGAGACGCGGTCACTATGAAGATGAATCTTTCGGATTCATCGACGATCCCGTTGATCTCGGCGGTTATCTCTGAGGTATCAAGAATGAATGCCATAGAGGAAAATACGGATGAATGATAAAAATCTCATTCATAAAAACCTTAGAAGTTAATTCTACGATAACTTAGATAAAATGAATGATTCGAACAAAATCGGACGATCTCTGAGGAAAACAGCGATTGAGATGTTGACCTATATTCGTCTCAGTTTCAACAGAAACGAAAATAAGAAGTTGTGCGGGGATGTTTCCCCGCGAGGTAATGGTTTTTGGTAGTCGTTCTACTTTCATTGCTTTACGGTTAATGGTGATCCGACGGTCTGCGTGCGCTGGACCGCGCCTCTCATCCTTGTCAGGTCTATCGTCCTGAGGGGTGCGAAGACGCACATACTGCAATCCGAGGATCCGCATTCGCCAGAGTGTGGACATTGTTCTTCCGATTCCGTCCAGGTGCCGTCGTCGTAGGTCTCTGCGAGATCGTCGATGTTCATGGCGAGGTCGAAGACCATGCCGCCGAAGGCCTGGAAGGACGTCTTGGGTGCCGAGTCCCTCATGTACACCGTGATGAGGGAACAGGATCCTATCGCCTTCGAGATGTCGGGATCGTGGTCGGATACGTCGTCTATGACGTCCACCACGGTGTCCAGCCTTTCCTGGAAGTCCGTGATGGACGATATGCGCCGGGTCGGTGACCTGGCTTTCGCTGATTGTCTGTTTCTGATTCTGCCTTTCATGGCCGCCTCCTTTTGAGAGAGTATCATTGATGCCGATCGGTTCGGAGGGCTTCGGTTGTCCGATGAGAATATGCACACGATTCCATGTGGTTTCGGCCCTTCTCCTAGGCGAGAGTATGATTTATGCCGGAGTATTAAAAGCGTAGTGAAAGGTCGTAACTTTACTTTGCAGATTGATTAAAAAGGTCGAGTAAGAGGTTAAAAAGTTCTCGGGATGGATGGAAAAATTTGCTTTGGAAATCTAATAAATACGCGGAATCCGATATATGAAACGGATTCGATCCTTTGAAAGAAGGTGAGGGTTTGGGGCGGCCTCGGAGGGATCCGAGACCGGCCGCATGGTCTCAAGGGTCAGGGCCGTGAATTGCGTTTCCCGTCCTGAACCTAAACGTCTTTTGCCAGAGTGGGAAGGAGAAGCCCTTCCCTTCTGGTTTTATGAACGGTACCAGCGTAGCGGTCCTTGAAGCTCTGAATCCAGCCGAAGACGGCGGAGCCGTTCTTCTTCCTCGCCCATTCGTTGATATCCGGACTTTCCGTCTAGTCGCAGAGGGCCATGAACTTCTCCGGATGATCCATGACGTACTGATAGGCCGTGCGCTTGTTCTCGATCGGGGTCCTGGGGTTGTCCATGATCCTCTCGATGTAGTGCTGGTTCATCCCGATGGTGTTGGTCCTTGGCATCCTGGTGTTCAGGAAGCCTTCGGTGAGGGCCCTCCTCTTGGGATTGGATCCCTTAGGAAGACGGACCCATCCCCGGGGATAGAGCATCCCCTTGGGCCTCCTGGGAGGGATGAGCTCGTAGTCATCCGTCATACTCGATCGTCTCCGGGAAGTCTTTGAAGATGATGTCGTACCTTCCGTACGGCTGCCTCGTGTTCCTGACCGGTACCTTTCTGACAGTCACGCTCTCGATGAGATCGCGGTCCTCGGGATCGATGTAGCCCATATCCGCCACGTCCTTCCTGCAGAATCCCGGCTTGGGATTGCAGGGGCACATGACGGATGCGATGTTCGGTTCGGGGCAGACGATGTACTCGTCGTCGTCCAGCATCCTGACGAGGACGGCGTCCTCATGGGATGTCCAGACGTTGCTGTTGGGTTCTTCGTCGGCGATGTCATCGGCATCTTCGGCATCGGATTCGGGATCGTCCTCCTCGTCCGTTTCCGGATCGGGATAGAGTCCGCATTCCATCGCCTCTTCAAGTGACTGGTCGTGGACCTCGAACGAGGTCCTGAGCCTCCTCTCGAAGTCTGTGAGGATGACGTCTATCTGCCCTTCATGGTCCCCGAGGCCCTTTGTTTCTGTGTATGCCTCGGCGAGGGCCATCGTGAGCGCGTCGAGCTCGAACTGGTCGTTCTCGCCGCAGATGGCGTATGTTATGTATCTGATCGCGTCGGTAGCTTCGTAGAGATCGAAGTCGTCGTACTGATAGTCTTTCGGCGCGTCCTGTTTCTTGAGCAATGAGATGTATCTTGCCATTGTGTTGTCTCCTTTGATTGATTTCTTTGATTGTGTACGCGGCTTCGGATAGGGCGCCGCGATCGCCCTTGGTCGCATAGCTTGCGCTGGAGGTTCGCTGTTGATAAGCCTCGGAGAGGCGTTCAGAACTCCTTTTTGGGAACAAGGGACACTGTGATCTCGAAGCCGTCCGATTCGAAGCGCTTCATCATGCCCGGGATGTCCTTGTCCCTGACGTCGTCGGGATCGGAGCAGCGAGAGCAGATGACCGGGGCGTCCTCGATGGATGTCGGGAGGTCGTCATCCTCATCGTCTTCGATGTCCTCGTCATCGGAGTCTTCTACGTCCTCCTCGTTCCTGTCCTGGTTGAGCTCGTCGTCGACGAGCTGGAGCTGGCTTCTGAAGGATACTGCGTTGCAGACCCTGTCCTCTATCTCTGAGACGAGGAAGCCGATGTCCTCTATGTCGTCTCCTGCTTCGATGCAGAAGACGTAGAAGTCGACGGTTGCGTTCAGAAGTGCTTCGAGGATGACCTTCTGGTTGCCCTCGGTGAGGATGTCCGCTGCATTGATGAGGATGTCCTCGAGATCCTCGTGGTCTTTGATCGGGAAACTGTTTATCTTCTGGTCGTAGAGGTCTACGACCATCGTTTCGTTGATATCGATTGATTCTGACATTATGGTCACTTTTCCTCGCGACGCTTCGGAGGGGCCGCGGTCCTCGTGACCTTCGAACGGGAACGGGCGCTTGCGCTGGATTTGTGTTCCCGGACGATGTTATCTTCTTGATGCCGATTCTCAGAAATGGTACGGATCGACGTCTGTGATCATCATGGAATCTTACCAAGGATGTCTGTCTTTCCGTTGACCGCAATCGGTTGCAAGATGGGATATGCGAGGGTAGGATATAAGGTTCTGTGAGAGAGTTCGGGAACTGTCCAACAATAGGCGCGACCATATCATTCGATGTCTTCATCGAGAGTCGACACAGGCAGATACCATAGGAACATGATCGGGATCGGAGGGAAGGGACGTGGCGGAAGAGGGACGTTTGTTACCCGATATGTTTCTCCGTCTTCGATGAAGCACGGATGCTGATGACGGTCCGCGACACATATCGTTCTTTCGCGACATCAGTTTTATGGAAGTAAGCGAAAAGGCATCCGGGATGGATTGGACCATCTCGGGTTGATTACAATGGACACGGACATAGAGAATTTCATCCAGCATCTCGAAAGAAGGAACAGATCCCCCGGCACGCTGAACCACTACAGGTTCGCGATAAAAAGGTGCATGGATGTCCTGGAGGAGCGGAACGTAGTGTTCGATCCGCACACGGCGGGCGAGAAGGAGATATCGGAGATAATCAAGGGCATGGAGATCAAGGACAGCACCATGAAGAACTACGTCAACATATTCGGCTCCTACCTTCAGTACGTCCAGGGCAGGAATCCCGTGAGGGAGATGGGCATCCTGTGGAACAGGGATGTGGTCAACAGGAGGTTCATAGGTATAGATGATCTATCGAAGCTGATGTCGTCGGCGGACCCGGACACGAGGCTGATACTGGTCCTGGGGGCGTTCATGGGCCTGAGGAGGAAGGAGATCGCATCCATCAGGATAGGCGATATCGGATTGGATTCCATAAGGGTCAAGGGCAAGGGGCACGGCAGGAACGGTCTGACGGCACGCCAGCCGATGACGCTGTACGTGTCCAGGGAGATACTGTCGTACATGGAATGGAGGCAGCGCACGTATGTGACGGACGACGACCATCTGCTGCTCCTGCCGGATAAGGAGGGTCATCCGGCTCATGCCGAGGACAGGCTGTCGACGATATCGAGCAAGGTCGTCAGATTGGGGAAGTCCCTGGGGATCGAGCTGTCATGCCATTCTCTGAGAAGATTATACTGTACATCACTGGTGGAGAGCGGATGCCCCCTGGGGACGATCAAGGAGCTCATGAGGCATTCCGACGTCAATACGACGATAGAATGCTACATAAGGCCGTCAGGGCTGCGTCTCAACGAATGGTCGGATATCTGCACTAGAAGGATGCTGTCGGCATTGGAGCCCGACGTCTCCGAAGGGCGCAGATGCGAGGGTCATGGATCCGATCCGACAGCACCGAATGCTGAAGAAATCGGAATCGAAGGCATCCGAAAGGCCCGGATGCGTCCGTAAAGGAGTTGCGACTAAATCCGAAGATAATCGCATCTAAATGGACCAGTCAGCCTTATCCTTTCGTATTACATCCTAATTCCTCTTAAAGATATTTAATCTAAACCCCAGAAAACTCAATTTCTGTATATCTTTCTGAACTTGCAGTCCTCTTTTCATTTCTAGATTTAGTAATACCGCCTATTATCTTCGGATTTGACAACGATGTGCCTTCAGTCTCGCTCATAATGTTCCGGGAGGGCGAAATATGAGATGTAAAAACGACAAGAGTAAGATGCAGATTGTCCCAGGCTTAGGGATATCTGGAAATAGAAAGATAATTTGCCAGGGCGGGAGAATAATCAATCCTCTTGCCCAGCAGATCAGGAGGAAATTATAATGAATATCGATATACATCGTAAGGATCTGGCCATTGTCTCCGCATTAGTGGCGATAGCGGTACTGTTCTCTATCAGCTTGTTTGCATTCAGCGCGGATTCAACGACATATGCGACATTCGATCTTGATGAGGATGATATTTGGGATGAGAGCACGAAGACCCTAACGATCAAAACACTGTCAGCAGGAGAGATGGAAGATTACATGGATGGGAACTCCCCCTGGAATGGTTACAGGACAAGAGCAGTGAATATCGATTTTGACATGTCTGGAGGGAATCTCACATCGATAGGTGCTTTTGCATTCTCGGGTTTTGAATTGCTGACCTCTTTCACAGTTCCTGCGGAAATAACCAAGATATCCGGAGGTGCATTCAAAGGCACATCTTCCTTGACTACCTATAATTCTAACAGTGTCTATGTTCCGGCTGATGAGGGCATCCTCTTTTCAGGTATTACCAAGACTGGATTGATAGCATACCCTGCTGCAAAAGGTGCTGGTGAAGCCAAGCATACGTACTCTGTTCCTGCAACTGTTGATACGATCTGGCCATACGCATTCTCGAACGCGGTGAATCTAGGGGGTGTCGATCTGAAATATTCGATCAAGACCATTGGGGATTTTGCATTCGCGGATTCAGGACTTGTGACCCTTAACATCCCCGAGAATGTGGGGCCGGTCACGGTAGCCGGAGTCACGACCCCTGGAATAGGGACAGGTATCGTGAAGGGATGCTTCGCTTTGGAGAAAATAACGGTCGATGCGGGCAATACGACATACGTCTCTGCTGACGATGCATTATACAAGGGGAATAGCTCTACGAAGACCGCACTCCTGGCATACCCTGCAGCTGGAATGGGTATCGAGGGTTGCGGCGCGTTCTGTCCTGCGGTTGAGATCACTGCAATTGCGGATTATGCATTCTACGGCGCATCGAACCTCGAGGGCATCATAATTCCCGACAAAGTATTGACGATCGGAGAGTCCGCTTTCAGATACTGTACGGCCTTGCAGATGATTCAGATTCCGGAAAATGTAGTTTCGATCGGGGCATACTGCTTCGATCACTGCACCCATCTTACCATCGCGTCTTTAGGCGGTATGCTATCTTCCATCCCTGTTGGATGTTTCACCAACTGCAGCTATATTAATGAAGACCAGGTAGAAAAACGGTTTAAAGGTCTGCTTGTTAACTGGGATTGCAGGACCTCGCCCAACACAGGTGCAGAGACCATCTCAGTTGCCGCCGGCGCATTTGACAGCAATCCGTGGAATACGTTCGGCTGGCAGAAAAAGAGCACTTCGGAGACCATCACGTCTTACACTGATGTTGAACTCGTTAAAGGGGCAGAATTCAACCCTTCATCCGCTTTCGATCTGGTCAACGGCAATGCGTACATTTGTAAGAATGATAATGGTTATTTGACTCCTGTTTATAAAGGGTGTTATACAGTCAGGTCTTCATCACCGGGAATAACTTTTGTCCTCTCATACACCTCCTCGGTTGAGACTAATACTAGTAGTACTTCTTTACCAGCCGTCGGTTTGAAGATATTCCAGGGAGGACCAGGCCCCTCCGATTCAGATGGGCCAACGAAATACGAATCTCTCAGGAGCGGCATATCTTATCTATGTACCCAATTCTATCATGCTAAATCAGAAAACGTTGTATTTCAGTACCCGGATTCAATGAAATCGATACAAAATGATCAGATTTCATCGGGTATTCAGAGACTGGTTTATTATCCTTCGAAAATAGGCTTACAAGCTGATAAAGGGAGTCAGTGGGACGCATGGAACAATGGTGTCATCAGATTCTATGTCAGCCCTACGAACAGCAATCTGAAAGTATCGATGGATGGGGATTTGCTCCTTGCAGACGGGAGTATGCTGACTATTTCACATATGAATGGATCAACACATTATCTGGATGATTATGTAGCTGACCCCGTTCAAATGGCCCGCCTTTCCGCTTCGAAATTCCTTTTTAGACCGCCGATGGTTTCGTCAATTAATCACGCAGTGATTTTATGGGGTGGTGGTACAGGCTACGGGGTGTCGACAGGGACACCCACTCTGGTAGAACCCGACCATATTACCGGTTACGGCAGGAATTCATCCCATATATACACTGATCTTGACGTTTACGTGGTCGGTAATGTCGATTCGAAAGAATCCCTCGGTTTGACTACATTCTTGTTCGATAATACTTCAAGATCGATTCAGGTCTTTGTGGTTTCAGGAGATGATATTTATGGGTCGGGATCCGAGACATATGCTCTTGGAGGGGACTGGATGCGCCCAGCCTTCTATAGATTAGGGGAAGGTGAGACCAATACATATGGTTATACCAACAATAATTTCACCCAGGGAATATACTATACTACAAATCAATCCGCACCTGTATTCTACTCCATGCCGACATATCAGGAAGGGAAATGGTCATGCTCAATAAGTTCTAATGCAACTATAGGAGGAGACATTTCCTCAGTAGAATCGATCCAATGGACCATCGTCAAATCCAAGTGCTACCCGTACAAAGAAGCTACTGAAACCGATCCAGAACAAAAGCAGGAGTATTATCTCGTTATCTGTGGGAAAGGAGATATCCCGGACGATTTCGCCGCAGGTATATCCTACATTCTGAATAATCGGGATGAAGGCATCAACGGGATATCGAAGGGGACCATCGACATCGATGACATCCAACAGGTCATAATCGCCAAAGGTGCTACATCGATAGGGGATAATGCATTCAAAGGATTCAGCGAGATGTACGGGTTCAATATCGCATCATCGGTCACCTCCATCGGAAAGTCTGCTTTCCAGGGCTGTTCCAGTCTCCCTGCATTCTATGTACCTTCTGGAGTGACATATATCGGACAGAACGCGTTTGACGGATGCACCAGTATGACAAAGATCATGGTGGACCATACCACTGTGGTGGGTACCGACGGTTCCGGTAACGATCTCTTAGGTAACCAGAAGTACAAGTCAATCGACGGAGTGCTCTACGAGGGCACCACGACGGTCGTAAGATGTCCGGAAGGCATGACAGGTTCGATCACATTGAGCGGAGTCACGAAGATAGCTCCCGGTGCATTCCTCAATACGAAGCTTAGTAGCCTAGCGTTCGGAGGAAGCGAGGTTCTCCAGACCTATTCTTCTTCTGATCCTGTGTATAAACCGACGGAAGATTATCAGGAAGGCGAGTCGCATACATTCGCCAACAGCATTCTGAATTCAATCAATCTACCTGCGAACATGGCGGTCAAGCCTAAATCATTCCTTAACTGTACCTCATTGGTGTCGGTGATGGCCGGAGATGGCGTCACGATCGGTTCAGCGGCATTCGGCGGATGCACTTCGCTTACCAACCTTAGCCTGCTCGGTACGAAAGGTGCTTCCATTTCGATCGGAAGCGATTCGCTTCCTACGAAGGATGGATACTATTGGTACGAGGATTATGCCGATGTGAAGAAGACATATGACACCATGACAAGGGGCCATGCGTATGTGTATGCGACGACCTTGCCTACCGACATGAGGGTCCAATGGGATGTTGGGGTCGATCTTAAAGCCAATTACCTCATCCCGATGAAGTCCATTACCTTCGATGGTTCGGGGACAGCGACATACGATTTCAATTCGGATGACCCGACAACAGGTGTCCCCTATGACACGCCCTGGTCCTCGATCCCCAATTCTATACTGTATGTGGAGCTACCATCCTCTTTGACCACTCTGGGAGATTATACTTTCAGAGGGTTGGTAAACGTCGAAGTTTTGGATATCTCTGCCGTTACAAAGTTCGGAAAGTCAGCATTTGAAGGGATGAGTTCTATCTCTCAATTTGATATCAACTCCTCGGTGACGGAGATTCCTGAAAACGCCTTCAAAGGATGCTCTTCATTAGCCTCAGTTTCGTTGTCATCAGCACTGAAATCCATAGGACCCGGGGCATTTATGTCGACAGGTCTGGAATCATTGGATCTTCCGTCTGAAATTGTTTTGATTTCTCAGGATGCATTCAGAGGAACGAAACTCACGCAGATCATCATCCCGGCCACGGTTACCAGCATTGGCAGCGGTGCATTCGATGACATCACCACATTAGATACGGTGAGTTTCCAGGGATCTTCCGGAAACGTCACGATTACTGCGGATTCGTTCCCGAAACGTGATTCGCCTAAACAATGGTACGAGAACGGTGACGCCTCGTTGAATCGGGATACCATCTATGCATTCAACTCCGGTTCCGTCCCGAAAGGTAACATCTACACCATAGATGCCACTTGGGGACAATGCGGTGACAGTGCTGGAACCGACAAGGTGCTGTTCAGGTATCTGGCGACCACCAAGACCTTGTACATCTCTGGACAGGATGAAGACGCCGCGAAAAATAAGCTGGAACTCTACACGGATGCAGCGAATAACCAATTCACAGGAAAGCATAGCAACGTTACAGATCTGGACAAGGTAGAGAAAGCAGTCATAAGGAATGTAGGCACCCTCGGTGCGTACATGTTCTACGGCAACTCGACTATTAAGGACCTGTACTTCAACGGTACTGACATCGGAGAAAGTGCGATGCAGGATGCATTAAACCTTGAATCCGTCGATATCGTCACGGCCACCACTATTGGCCATGATGCGCTGAAAGGCACTAAGGTATCATCGATAGACCTCTCCAACGCTATGAACATCGGTGGCAATGCATTCAAGGATGTGACGACGCTCACAGAAGTCGATCTCAGAAATGCTGCATCCATCGGAACGGACGCATTCAGCGGATGTATAGGATTGACCGATGTCACGCTGAAACAAGGTGTTGCCGTCGGCAACAACGCGTTCAAAGGCGATATCGCCCTGACCAACGCAAAGATCGACCTGTCCAAGATAGGGACCATCGGAAACAACGCATTCCAGGATTGTACCGGACTTACTTCCGCTCCGGTAAGCAGTGCGACGACGATAGGTAAGGAGGCATTCAAGGGATGCACGGGATTGACATCCGTTGATCTGAGCGATTCGCTTGCATCGGTAGGTGCGACCCCGTTCTCAGGACTGACGGCTATGCCTACGATCAGCGTGGAAGGCGTCCCCAAGGGGACGCTGATCTCCGCCGATTACTCTCCCATGGTCACCAAGGATGCCCTGCAGGCTATGCTCGCCGGCACGAATACAGAATACGGACAATACGCGCAGCTCTTCGCCGACATCGATTCGTCGTCAATCACGATGACGAAGAATGCCAACGACAAGAATCTGGACCTCTACGGCCATGTGCTGAAGGTATCCAAAACGACCAACACCAACCTTCACGGCAACATCACCGTCGCCGACTCGTACACCTCCGGTGCTTCCACACACAGGTACTTCTCGTACACCGAGGGAGCAGGATGGACCGATACGGGAGCGACATCCTCGTTGTACACCGCATACACCCTGGGGCAGGGCGCCATCATGGTGTCGGGAGTCCCGGCAGTCGATGAGAGCATCATGCTCTACGGAAAGAACTACACCGAGACGGATGTCGCCTACAACGTAGCGAAGGCCGATCTCACAGATCTCACCGCAGTACTCACATACAAGGGAGAGGTCTTCACGGCGGATCAGGTCAAGGACCAGTTCACTGTGGAGGTCGACGGTCTCAAGCTGACGCTTGACGACAACTACACGGTATCGATGGCCGAGATCATCAGGAACGGAACCGTCGACAACAAGAACGTCGGCAACGTATATGTCGTGCTCCAATCTAAGGATCCGTCAATGGACTCCGGCAATCTGCTCCTGGAAATAGCGAAGAAGCACATCACCGTCACGTTCCCGGAGCACATTAACTACGGCGACGAGCCCATCGATAAGCTGGTGATGAACGGTGCCTACGAGACAGCGAAGGTCATCTTCTCCGGAGACGACGCGCTTCAGGAGCTCTCGCTGGCAAGCAAGTACATAGGGACCACAACTCTCACTCTGGTAGGGCCCGCTGACCACCCGATGTCCACTGCCAACTACATTATCGACAGCTACTTCAATCTGACAGAAGGCCCGTTCATCACCTCGGTTACCATCGATTCGGTCACCTTCACCGTGGAGTTCTACAAGCTGGTCTATAATGAGGACACACAGGAATACGAATACCAATTTGCATACTATATCCCCGTCGAATCCCCCAGCCCGGTCCAACTACCGTCGGTATCCCCGTTGGAGGGATTCAACTTCGCCGGATGGTATAAGGGCGTTCCCGAAGAGGAGGGAAGCGAATTCATCGGTTGGACCGGAGAGTACTACGCCGTGACCGAGGACAATCTTAAGATCTACGCCAAATACCTCGAGATCGGAACCATAGCCATAACCACATGGTACCATGTCGACGATCAGGAACGCTCGTCCACTATCGATTCACAATATGGATACTACGTATCGAAGTCATCGGTATCCGAGGACTCGTACACATACGTGATCGCGAAGCCTGTCTCCGGATATTCCGTCAGGATCTCGGTGCAGCACGCAGCTGTAGAAGCTCTCTCGGACGGCATATTCAAGCTAGTCCCGATGAAGGAGATGCTGGGGGCTGAAACGGAAGAACAGTATCATCAGATAATCCTGGACATCTACGTCCTGTCGGTAAGTCAGGGTATCGGCGACTTCAGGGTCGCTGCGCTCACGGACGGGAACATCGGTGCCCTGGTCGTCCTGGATTCTTACAACGAAGCGGGACTGGTCGGCGGTACGATCTCCTTCGGCGGTGTGTACTACAGTACGATTGCTGAAGGAACGGCTTCCGCGGTCAGAGTATACGGCGCTATAACCAACTCGCTCCTCGTCATCGGACCGATCCCGACGACCGGCGATCCCACGCCGGTACCTGAGACCGGAATCGCCGTGGCCGATGGATCGCTGAGATCATCGAACACGGTCATACTCGACCAGGACGAAGGCGCGAAGGAGATCTACCACATCTATGCGAGGTACGTGTACAGCATGGATGGCGGTGCCACATACAACGTGGTCACCACCCCTGCGATGTACGGCAACAACGTGGTGTTGCAAACATGACGCTCATCTGATATGAGACCCAAACACCCTGCGGGTCCGTATCGGATGGGGGTCATGACCCCCTTATTCGGATATGATCCTAGGGGACCCTTTCGAGGACACGCGATCCTCAGTCAAACGAATTGACCTGAAACCCATTACGGAATCAAGAACGAAAAAGGAGAAATTGAAATGAAATCGAAAATGCTAGCTGTGATGGCAGTCATCGCCCTTGCATTCGCAGGCGTTGCAGTCTTCACAGAGATGAACGCGAACGACGCGGATGCAGCACATGCTCCCGTCGCATTCGCATACGGATACAACTCATCCGCTGTATATGAAGGAATGAAGGTCCTCGCCTACGATGACAACGTCATCCTTGTGGACACGACAGCAATGGACCTGGACGACGAAACGATGTTCTACGTCGGACTCTCGGCCAACTCTGCAACAGTTGTCACAGCAGAGGAGAACAGGATCGGACCCATCGCCGCCCAGAACGGACAGCTCTGGATCAACGGTACCGGATTCCTGACAGCCACTGAGCACACTGCGATCGCACTCTATGCGTACTCCAACGCGGCAGCGCCGCTGGGAACAGCGGACATCGAGTACACAGATACACCCGCCGCGCTCGATCTGAAAACCAACTACCACAAGGACACATCCGTCACACCCAACAAGTGGACGAGCGTGAACTATGATGCAACCGCATCAGGTGCAGAAGCCTACGAGACATATACGGACGCCCAGGACATTGTGAGATTCGGAACAGTCATACTCGATCAGAACACCGACACATCCGCAGATAAGAAGTTCTACGGAGTCAACTACGGATACGGACTCAACGGATGGGCACTCAGCTTCGCCGACAACGCCACCACTAACCCCATAGTCATCCAGCCCACGGCATCCATCGCTATCGAGGACGTCATCTTCGCTATGGCCGACGGATACGATGCTATCAGCGGCGACCATAAAGCCCTTACCAACCCGATCGGAGGCGTCACAGCCAACAAGATCACACTCTACGCCATCTGGGGAGAGCTCATCTTCAGTCTCGAGGTCGGAGATGCAGCGAATGTCGCTGCCGGAACCACGACCGGAACATACGTCTTCACCGACTTCGGCACCGACGATGTTGCAGTTGCAAGCAAGGTCATCGCATCAGTCAGCTCCAAGGTCACCAAGGACAGCTTCGCCCTTCTGAGGATCCAGCAGACTGCCGCAAGCGAATACACATACTCCTATGATGTCTACTACGGTGAGAAGAGTTCAGATGGAACCACTGCATGGAAAAAGGATACCGCCGGACAATACGCAACAGTCAAGATGATCTCCAACGGAGTCTTCAAAGTATCCAACGTGAAAGCGGACATCAAGATCGCCTTGACTGTAACCGCTGCATCAGCACCTGCGACGACCGCATATGCGTTCAACGTCGACCAGATCAACAACACATCAAACGGATTCGTCAACCTCTCGCTCGACCTGTTCGATTATGTAGCGAAGGATCAGGCCTATGCAGCAGGAGATCCCGCAACACCTCAGATCAGGTCTCAGATCGCTATCGATGGTACCTATTTCACCACGATCGGCGATTCGACCAACGCAATCAGGGTCTACGGAAACCTCAGGACACTGGGCGATACCGATGTGACCGAGGTCGGATACATCGACATCGCGGCAGATGCAACAAAGCTCGTGGCTTACCAGTACGATGCTACGCACCCATCCGAAAACAAGGCATTGCAGCTCACCGCTACCGACAGTGTCTTCGATCTCTCGTACCAGCTCGGATCAGGAATGAGCATCTATGCGGCACAGGGAGTCTGGAACGAAGTAACATCTGAAGATGGTTCCACCGTCAGCGGTGTGGCCAACGTCGCAAAGACCCCCTGGGCACTGTACAAGGCCTGAATGAAACCCTAAGGTGAGATGAATGGACAGCAGATACATCATACCGGTCGCCCTGCTCCTGGTGCTTGCCTTGGCACCCGCTCTCGACGGAGCGGATGCCGCACCGCATCCCGGCGGGGAAGGGCACGGAGAGGGGATCGATGTCGTATACACTTCGGGTGAGAGATGCATAGCGGTCATCACCCTCGACAAGCTTCCATCCGGTGATGTGACGCTGTCATTCATCTCACTGACCGACGGCCAGTCCGTCGGTCCCGTCGAGGCCGCAAAGGTCCTGGCGGTATTCGTCACTCCATTGGCGATGGAGGACTACACCGTGCTTGTCACGATGCATGACACCGGCGAGGTATTCGCGGAATGTCAGATCACTATAACGAACACGCTCACAGTCGCATTCGATTCCGACGGCGGCAAGGGATACATCCCGCCCCGCGAGGTCCAGCAGGGATCCAGGATTGTTCTTCCGGAGAGCACATTCACACCTCCCGAGGGCAAGAATTTCCTGTACTGGTCCGTAGGGCAGCAGTCGTATCAGCCCGGTTCCGAGATGACGGTCAGCGACAACACGACGGTCAAAGCGGTCTGGAGCGACAAGGTATGCAGGATAACGTTCCTTCCGGGAGATGCCAAAGGCCAGATGGATCCCGTCAATGTGAATTCGGGCGAGTCGTATGTTATTCCGTCGCCGACATTCACTCCTCCCGAGGGAAAGAATTTCAAGTATTGGGATTGCAACGGAACCCACTACAGCGCAGGCCAGTCCGTGACGGTCTACAACGATATGCAGCTCACTGCCGTATACGGAAGTGAGGACAGCAGCATGCTGTATATCGCCATCGCCATAGGCGCTATCGTCATCGTACTGCTGATTGTCGTATTCCTCATCTTCAGGAGAAAACATTACTGAGGTGTCTCGGATGTCCCCTGATGTCAATCACAGCTCCAGGCCCCGCACCTATAGGATGCCGACCGCATTCATGGCGGCCGCAGTCCTGATTGCCCTCTCCGCGATGCTTTGCCTTGCGCAGCCTTCCGATTCTGCAGACGCGGAGATCAGGGGACAGGGATACCAGCAATACAGTCCGTCGGGGGATTACGAACTCTCGATGATCTATTACTATAACGAGAGCACCGATACCACGGTGTTGGAGATCATGGCGTCGTTCCACGGTGCCGATCCCCGCACATCCGAGATGGGTAAGAGCATCTGGATCTATCTCTGCGAGAACGATAACGACGACACCCATGAGCGCACGATAATCTCTCGGACGACTGCGCCTGTGCGTTTCGACGAGGATTTCGGGATCAAAGATATCACCGAAGAGGTTCTCGAGGACGGGATTTATTATGTGCAGGTGAGAGCGTATCAGGGCGATCTCATCGCGGAGCAGGAGCTCATAGTCGGAAAGCTCTACAGGATGACCTTCGTGCAGCCCGAGGAGGGTTCGGTCAGCGAGACCGAGTTCCTTGTACCTGAGAACACGGAGATCTCATTCGAGGAACCGGACCTGGTGTTCTCCTTCGATGAAGAGGTCATCAGGACCGTTACCGCCGAGCCTCCGGAGGGATGCCATGTGAAAGGATGGACGATCGACGACGAGTTCATCACGTCGCGGACAGTGCAATCCGATCTCGAGATAAGCGTGGTCTGGGAGAAGGACACCGTTACGATCACATTCGATGCCAACGGCGGTACCGGAACGATGGATCCCGTTCAGGTGGTGCCGGGCACGGAATACAAGCTTCCGGCAAGCAGGTTCACGCCGCCTTCGGGCATGGTATTCAAGTCATGGACGGTCGGCGGGAAATCATATTCTCCCGGGAACACCATCGTCGTGGAAACGGATACAACCGTCCGTGCGGTCTGGGAGGGCAGTCCGACCCCTCCGGGCCCGGAGCCTTCCTCGCACACCTTCACTTTATCCTTCGATGCCAACGGCGGTACGGGGGCGCCGGAGACGATGAAGAAGACCACAACATCCTCCACATACAGTTTCACGATACCGGCCGACAAACCTGTGCGCTCAGGATATGATTTCAAAGGCTGGAGCGATCTCGGGACGGTATTCCAGCCCGGATCGTCGATAACCCTTTCCGAAACGTTCCCCTCGAAGACCCTGGTCGCGGTATGGGAGGAATCCGGTGCGCCCGACGTCGACCACTTCGAGATGGGAATAGATTACGTCTCCGCTCCCCAGGGATCTTCATTCCCGATACCGTTCGACGTCGAGCCTCCAGAGGCCGCACCGTGGATCGAATGGAGGTCGTCGGACGAATCGGTGGCCACCGTGGACCACGGAGTGGTCACGGCAGTGAACGAAGGCACCGCATCCATCTCTGCTTATGACAGCCACGGTAACAGGCTCGGCACCGTCACGGTGACCGTAAGTCCCTCCTCCGGGAAGAGCGTCGAGGAAACAGTCCAGACATTGGACGGAGGCTCGGTTACCCTGGTCTACGGGAAGGACACCATGACTCCCTCTGGTCCGATAACCATCGATATAGGAACATCGCACAGCGTGACCGATGACCAGGCCGCCATCGTCGTCCCATTCATCGAGAGGATGATAGAAGCGGGATCGGTCCCGGACGTAGTGATAAGGACGGATTCCCGTGTGCTCGTACCCGCGGCCGTGATCTCTGCGATGGCGGAGGGGCGCGGAACCCTGACCGCGATCGAAGGAGATGTCACGCTTCAATTCCCGTGGGAGGTGCTTGAGGCCCTTGGATACGGAGAGGATCTGGAGTTCGTCGTCATACCCGTGGAGATATCCGAGGAGCCCGACATCGTCATCCCCGACCTTCCCAACGTCAGAGCCTACGAGATATACATCCTGGAAGGCGAGGAGAGGGTCACGGTCACCTTCCCCAAGGAGGTCATGGTCACCATCGACTACGCCATGAAGGAAGGGTGGACTCCTGACAGGCTGTCCGTGTGGTATCTCGATGTAGAACCCAGGGCACCGGTAGAGTTCGAATACGTCAAAGGAGAAGGCGTTGTGTTCGGAGTGATGCACTTCAGCCATTATGCGGTCAGCTATGACGACGGCAGCCCGTCGACCGGCGGAGGCCATTGCATCTGGTTCTGGATCATGCTGGTCGCGATGATCCTGATCGCACTGTTCCTGCTGTGGTTCTTCCTAGCCAGGAGATTCACGGTCACCTTGGATCTCGGAAACGGGAAGATGATCACGATACCCGACGGATGGGAAGCGGATTCCGATTCCGTCCTGGTGCGCAGGTTCAGATGCAACGGCAGGCTCGAGATACCGCCAATATCTCTCGGGGACGGCCAAGCGATCCAGCGCTGGACCCCCGAACCGGAGGAGAGGGTGAAGGGATCCGTCACATATGCCGCCGTCATCGGTGAAAGGGAAGGCTTGGCTCCCGCGGAGGAGCCCCATGAGGAATGATACGCTCTCCCGTCTGAATTCCGGCGGGACCCTCACCGTATTGGCCCTTCTGATGGACGGGCCTCAGGAGGGCATGCCCTTCGAAGGAGGAGAAACGGAAGGGGCCGTCCGCATACTGGAGGAGATGGAGCTGATACGGGCGGCCGGCAGCGATGGATGCGGAAGGATGCTGTACGGCCTCACCGACAAAGGGAGGGCTGTCGGACTGAAGGTCCTGGAGATTGAATGCACCCTTGGCGATGGCCGAGGACAGATTCCTGAACTCTGCATGCCGCAAGGATGCATGAACACAATCCCCCGAACGCGCCGATCCGGAGAATGCGCGCGGGAGGGGGCCCCTCCCCAGGGAGGAATGAGGGTACATCGCGGCCGGCATTCCGCATGTATACAGGGCTAGCAGTCACGATATCTTCCCTTTCTCAAATGCCTAGGGGGCGCCACCCGCCCCCTATCCGCCCGGAAGGACGGACGGGTCCCGGAGACCCCC
>JAZNDX010000015.1:0-23802 GCA_045588265.1 Candidatus Methanomethylophilaceae archaeon
ACACCGTCCATAAAGCGGCTACAGCACCAAACCTTTCAGAAATGCCCTCCGGCAGCATATGTTCTAGCGGTAGCTTTGCGATGATTTTATCAAAATGCACTAGAATATGGCTTGCGCTGGTCAAAGATCAATGGAATAAACTAGACTCAGAGAGAATGATCAAGGCCGCATCTGACTCTATGGCCTGTGACTACACCGAGATGGAACTGCTAATCTCTGACCTGTTGATATTCTGATACAAAAGGGGTACAAGAGTGGGCCCGCCCAGATTTGAACTGGAGTTACGTGCACCCCAAGCACGAAGGATACCAAGCTACCCCACGGGCCCGACAGAATCGGGGTAATCTGTTTTGATTAAAAAGTTTATTGATTAAGGAACCCGCCCGGACGTACTGTCCAGACGGGTTTTGATAGTTTTATCCTAGAGGCGCGATCTCGCCGATCAGATCAGCATGGGAGACGATCATTCTGCGGCAGCAGTATCTCTCGAATCCGAGATCGTCCAGGACGTCCTTGGGGTTCTCGCCTGCCTTCACGCGCTTCGCGTACTCGGGGTAAGCTGAGCCTACGACCTTTCCGCATGTGAAACATCTCACGGGTATTATCATGCTATCACTTCAACGGTATGACTTCTGCTTCTTTGCACGTGCTCCGGGTCCCTGGGGGTTCTTAGGCAGCTTTCTCCTGTCATCGTTGATGATAAGAGTCCTGTCGTAAGCCCTGAAGACAGCCTCGAGCTCATCGTCCTTGTAGAACTGGACGAGTCCCCTGGCGATGGCAGTCCTTGCGGCTGCTGCCTGTCCCATGACTCCTCCGCCGTTCACAACGACTGCGATGTCAACTTTCTCTGCCTTCTCAGGAACGAGACCGAGGGGCTCCTCGATCTTGAGCCTTGCAAGTTCAGGCGTGAAGACCTCGATGGGGACCTTGTTGATGGTGACCTTTCCGGTACCTGCCTTGACGACAGCCCTTGCGATCGCGGTCTTTCTCTTTCCACTTGTGTTTACGCACTCAACCATGGAATCATCTCACTTTTGAACCCAGGTATTTGGATACGGCTCCCAGGGTTGTGTAGTATCCGCCGATCTTCTTGACTGCGCCCTCAGGCCTCTCCATCTCAACGTCCTGGAACTGTTTGGGTGTTCCGACGAAGACGTGGAGTCTCCTGTAGGCGTCCCTTCCGCTGGTAGATGTCCAGGGGATCATTCCTCTGACACACCTCTTGAACAGGAGGTCTGCCCTGCGGGGGTAGAACGGTCCTTTCCTCTTGGTGGTGTCTCCGCGGTCGACCTTTGCCTTGAAGTCGGCGAAGGTGTTCTCCTTCTTACCGGTGATGACAATGGCCTCTGCGTTGAGGACAACGATCTCCTCGCCGTCCATGATCCTCTTCGCGACGATGGCTGCAAGCCTTCCGTGAATGAGGTTCCTTCCGTCGATAACTGTAACCATCCAAATCACCTCATGATCCTGACACCGGTTCCCTTGGGGTTCTCCTTTGCGAGATCCTCGATGGACAGTGTCTTTCCGCCAGCGGCTACGATTGCTTTCGCGGCAGCATCGCTGAAGCTGTATGCGGCTACTGTTACCTTCTTGCTGATGCTACCTGCTGCGAGAACTTTACCGGGGACGAGGATTGTCTCTCCGTCCTTGGCATGCCTCTCGATTTTGCTGAGATTCGCTTCGGCCCAGTTCCTCTTGGGTTTCTCGAGCCTAAGCGCGATGTCTCGCCAGATAGCAGCGTTGTTGTCCCTTGTGATTGCCTTCAGATTATCAATCGTGGCAACCAACTGGGGATTCGTCTTTGCTGTTGTCATATTTCTGACTCTCCCGACATTGGGTAAGTCGTTGTATATTGGTCCCTAATATAAAGATATCTACAGACTATCGTGCGCGCACTTTTAAGCATTCATTAATGGGCAACCTATTACAAATTCATATTCTCCTATATTCATATAGGAAATAAGTTAAATACATATTCCGTCATAAGGTGGACAGATTGGAACAATCCGTGAGGAAATCGAATGACGAAGGAAGAACTGATAGGAAACTTGACAAACGCTGTCGTCACCTACAAGCGTGACGAGGCAGCAAAGATAGCACAGCAGATCCTCGATGAGGGCGTGGACCCTCTGGAAGCGATCAATGAAGGACTGTTGAAAGGAGTCACTCTGGTAGGAGACCTGTACTCGAAACACCAGGCATACCTCCCGCAGTTGCTGGCAGCAGGGGCTACTATGTATTCCGCTCTGGATGTACTGCTCCCTGCTATACCTCAATCCGCCAGCAACAACAAGAAGACCGTCACATTGGCCGTCGTGGAAGGAGATGTCCATGACATAGGCAAGAATATCTACAAGACGCTGCTGATCGCCGCCGGATTCAATGTGGTGGATCTCGGAAAGGACGTCTCCGCAGAGACCATCTCAGAGGCAATTGAGTCGAATCACTCGGAATACCTTTCGCTCAGTGCACTCATGACCTCGACAATGTTCCTCATGAAGGACAGCTTCGACCTTCTCACAGAGAATGGTTACCGCGAGAACATCACCATAACGGTCGGCGGATCGCCCACATCCCCGGAGTTCGCCAAGAGTATCGGAGCCGACCACTGGGATAAGAACGCACAGAATGCAGTACAGTGGATAAAATCGGGGGCGGAATGAGATGGTCAAGGAGCTGTCCCATTTGGAAAGGGTCCAGGCCGCTTTGGCGGATGAACCTGTCGATCGTCTTCCGGTATACCCTATCGCCTGCGGTGTATCTCGCCAGCTGCTCGATGGCGGCAACATGACCTACGAACAGTGGGCCAGATCCGCTGAGAACTATGCTAACGGATTCGAACAGGTACACAAGAAATTCGACCTGGATTTCGCCATCGGACTCATGGACCTGTCCGTGGTAGCGAACGATCTCGGATCCCACGTAAGATTCGATGAGAACCACACCCCATCGGTCGATGTCCCCTTCATCAACAACATGGAGGATTACGACAGATTGGAGTTCCCCGAAGTCAACAACGGCAGGATAGGGACCATAATCAGAGGATCGGAGCTCATGGCCAAGAAATTGGGTAAGGAGGTCGTGACATCCGCTTTCCTCGAGGGGCCTCTGCTGGTATTGACACAGTCGGCGACAGCCGAGAAGGTGTTCCTCGACTACATCTACGAACCGGATACCGTGAAGAGAGCCCTCAGGAACATAACGGATTACGAGAAGGGAATCGTAGAAGCCGTAGGGAACACAGGAGTATCGGCGATATGCTGGGATTACCTCTGGGCCAACTACTCGGTCCTGGATGATTCGGAATACGGGTCTCTTGAAGGCGATGTGTTCGCCAGGGAATTGAACTCGGCCACCAAGGACAATGGGATGGCGGTCGCCATCCACAACTGTGCAGACCTGCCGCATCTCGACACACAGATCAAGTCGTTCAAGCCGTCCATCTACTCCATGGCATACTATCCGCTCATAGAGGGTTCCCTGTCTGCATCTCAGGTGATAGGACAGGGTTATGCCGACGAGACATTGGTCGCTGGAAACTTGGATCCGCAGGCGTTCGAGCAATACACCTTGGAACAGGTAGAGGAGTCCACCAAGTCTCTGGCCCAAGAGGTCAAGACAGCCCTGTGCGAGAGGGGACTCAACTCCAGGTACGTCCTTGCATCCGGCTGTGAGGTGCCTCCCACCAAGACCTGCAGATTGGAGAACATCGACACGTTCGTGAGGGCCGCTAAACAATACGGCTCGTTCTGATCCAAAGGAGGTCGAGGGAATGAACGGATACTTCAGCGCTATGCAGGGGAAGGGATTCTCGTATGAATCCACGGGATCGGTGAGAAAAATGGATTGCCCCAACTGCGGCTTCAGCTTCTCATTGGTCTATGCGAGGGCCGTAGCATGCAGGGGATGCTCCAAAGCCTACTACGGATGCTCGAAGGTTCGCTGCGCTAGGTGTGACAGTGAATTCCCCCTGACGATCTCCAAGGATGTGGCCAACCCATATCAGGAGAGGGTAATGAGCAATCACATCGCAGGTGTGATCAGGAACGACATGGACAGCAAAGGAATAACCGTACTGAATAGGTGAAGCAAGTGACATACGGATTAGGGATAGACACTGGAGGTACATACACCGACAGTGTGATAATAGATTTCGAAACAGGCAAGATACTGAGCAGGGCCAAGGACCTCACCACACGCAACGATCTCGTAATCGGGATATCCGGAAGCATCGGCAAACACGACAAGGATCTGCTGAAGCAGATCGGTCTTGTTTCCCTTTCATCCACTCTCGCGACGAATTCCGTCGTTGAAGGTAAGGGATGCCGTGTTGCCCTGGTGAACATCGGAAAGCAGTATGACGGAGACATCCCGTCCGATATGAGCATCCTTATCAAAGGGTCTCATGACCTCCACGGTAATGAGAAAGTCCCGCTGGATGAAGTCTCTGCCATAGCATTCTTCGAAGAATGCAAGGACAAGGTGGATGCGATTGCGATTACCGGCTATCTCAGTATAAGGAACCCTGCGCATGAGATCAGGTTGGCCGAGATCGCGAGATCCATCACGGACCTCCCCATCGTCCTCGGCAGCGACCTGTCATCCAGTCTCGGATACAATGAGAGGACTACCACCGCCCTGATGAATGCGAGACTAATACCTGTGATAACCGACCTGATCAGATCTGTCAAGGTCTCCCTTTCCAGGCACGGGATACAGGCACCGCTGATGATAGTCAAGGGCGACGGGAGCATCATAGGTGAGGAACAGGCGGCCGAAAGACCCGTGGAGACCGTGCTCTCAGGACCTGCATCCAGTATCACCGGTGCGAAGAAGCTCACCGGTGTCAAAGATGCGATCATCGTCGATATCGGCGGAACAACG
Organism: Candidatus Methanomethylophilaceae archaeon; assembly: GCA_045588265.1. Taxonomy (GTDB): domain Archaea; phylum Thermoplasmatota; class Thermoplasmata; order Methanomassiliicoccales; family Methanomethylophilaceae; genus Methanoprimaticola. Next base: position 4,885 of record JAZNDX010000015.1, read on the forward strand.
ACTGATATAGGCGTATTGAGGGACGGCAGACCTCGTCTGGAGAAGGAAGGGGCTCTCATCGGAGGCAAAAGGACCCATGTGCTGGCAGCTGCGGTTTCAACCTACGGTATCGGAGGGGACAGCAGGATCGTCGTCAATGGTACGACGCCGTTCCTGACCGCGGTCCGCGTCATCCCTCTGAGCATCGCGGCCACGAAATGGGATAATGTCAAAGCGAGACTGCAGACCCTAACCGAAAGGATCCCCAACCATCAGGCCAACACCGTCCCTCTGGATGAACTGGTCCAGGAGTTGGAATTCTTCACGGTCGCGAAACCCCGCACCACAGAATCCCTTCAGGATTCTGACGCGAAGCTCCTGCATCTGATATCGCAGAGGCCGTACGATCTCGAGGAGGCGGGAAAGGCATTGGGTGTGCAGCCATATGCATTCAACGTTTCCAGGCTGGAAAGGCTCGGACTCCTGACCAGGATAGGCGTCACGCCTACAGACATATTGCATGCCGAAGGCACATACTCGCAGTACGATGCCGAGGCATCCTCCATGGCTGTGGAGTTCCTTGCAAGGAAGACGAATCTGTCCAAGGAAGAATACATCGCGAAGCTGAAGGACATGATCACATTGAAGATCGCAAGGAGCATCGTCGGAAACCTCATCCTCGACGATAGCGGCCAAGATAGGGTCGATGAGCTGACGGAAGAGCTGATCTACAAGGCGATATCCAAGAGACATGGGCAGGACTTCGGCATCTCGATAAAGATCGATAAGCCTCTCATCGGAATAGGGGCGCCGGTTGGATCCTGGCTGCCCAGAGTGGCCGAGATTTTCGATACTGAACTGCTGCTGCCCGAGGATTCCGATGTCGGTAACGCGGTCGGAGCCATCTCGGGTTCGGTATTCAAGGAGGTCTCGCTGCTGATACAGCCTGAGGAAGGGGCTTATTCCTCCAATCCTCCCTCCATCGTGCTACTGGACCAGAACAGGATCAAATTCAACAGTCTGAATGAGGCCATCGAGTTCGCTAAGGAGAAGAGCGGAGAGATTGCTTCTAAAGAGGTTGGGAGATCGGGCGTATCGAAGATCATCGTGGACTTCGATGTTCTCAAGAAGACGTACGGCACAGCGGATGCTGGAAATGTCGTACTGGAGACAAAGGTCGTCGCAAGGGCCACTGGGAAACCCGATCTTGCCTCCGGATGAACAGCCTGGGAAAAACCGTTTCCTATCCTCCGCCAATCAAAGGCAGAGGTTCTCATTCTTCTCACTAAGCAGAATACTTCTGATCTGGTGTCGGCCTCCGTCCCTTGAGACACAGGGAGGAAGTCATCGATTCCGTCTTTCCTGCCGCGTGCTCACAGGGGTCGGCAATTCTTGTATTCCGCCGCTTTCAGCAGGAAATTGTAAGCCACATCGGGATTGGAATAGAAGTAAAGATGAGGATATCCTGCCACCAGTCCGCCCTCCTCATGCATGCACATGTACTCCTTCCCATTGGTCTTCACGGCCTTCCAGGATGACCCGCAGTTGTCGCTGTCCCAGTAATGGAACTCGTGGCCCTTGATCGGACCGTCCCTCAGGACCGAATCCGGATCCTCCGAGGAGACGGTGATGTATCCGAATCTGGACAGTTTCCCGGTGTTCCTCACCTCGCCCTTTATGACGCCGCATGAGTCGTGCATCTTGCCGTCGGCATCCTCGAGCTTCTCGTGGAGGTACATGAATCCCCCGCATTCGGCGAGACAGGGCATACCCTCCCGGATCTTCCTGCGGATGGCATCAAGCATGGGCTTGTTGGAGCACAGCCTGTCCGCATGCAGTTCAGGGTATCCTCCGGAGAGAACTATGGCATCGACATCGGGCAGTTCACTGTCGTTCAGCGGAGAGAATTCCACGATCTCCGCGCCCATCCTCCTCATCATCTCGATGTTATCCTCGTATGTGAAGCAGAACACGTCGTCCTGGGCCAGACCTATCCTCACGGGAGAGTCCAGTCTCTTCACCTCGGGCACCTTGTACTCCAGATCCAGGGCCGACGATGCGAGCTCGACCAGGAGGTCGATGTCCAATGACTCCTCCAGGACATCTGCGAGTTGATTGAGCTTGTCCTTTAGTTCCTCTATCTCGTTCGGGAGGACGAGACCGAGATGCCTGCTCTCGAGGATAAGATGGCTGACCTTGGGAACGTAGCCTATCGCCTTGATCCCGAGCTTCTCGACCTCCGGTCTGATCAAGTCAAAGACCTTCTGCGACATCTGGTTAAATATCACGCCTTTGATGTTGTTCTCGGTGAAGTCCAGGAATCCCTTCAATGTTGCTAGGTTCGATATGCTGGCGCCCTTGCTGTTGATCAGAAGGATGACCGGTGCCTCAAGCTTCCTCGATACGTCATGGGAGCTGGCCTCCATGCTGAGGACGCTGTTCCCGTCATAGAATCCCATTACTCCCTCGATGACGGAGATGTCATTCTCCGAAGCGGTCCTGGCGAAGAGGTATCTGAGGGTATCCGTTCCCACGAAATAGGCATCCAGGTTCTTGGACCTGGTCCCGATGACCCTGCTGTGGAACATGGGATCAATGTAATCAGGTCCGCATTTGAACGATGCGACCTTCATACCGCGGTTTACCAAGGCCTGCAGTATGCCGCAGGTTATGAGGGTCTTGCCGCTCCCGCTGGAAGGCGCCGCGATAAGGAATCTGGGGAGGCTCATCTCCCTCTCACCACTGCGATGTAAACAGGGTTCTGGGCTGTCATGAGATGGTACTTGCCCAGCTTCCTGGCCTTCGATACGTTGATGCAGGAGATGTCCTCCTCTACTAGATTGAACTCCCTGATGACCTGCGTGGTCTCCTCCAAGGTCTCGATGGTGACCGAATTGATGACTATCCTGATGTCCGGATTCTTCTTCAGAAGGCATCCGACGATATCCTTCAGGTTGCCTGACGACCCACCGATGAATGCGTGGGTGGGCACAGGAAGGTCGGCCATGGCCTCAGGGGCCAGTCCTCTGATGACCTGGACGTTGGGCGTCTTGAACTTGACCTTGTTCACCTCGATGAGATCGGCAGCTACATCCTCCTTCTCGATGGCGTACACCTTGCCGTTCACGGCCACCAGCGCCATCTCGATGGATACCGATCCGGTGCCTGCACCGATGTCGAAGATGACGGAATCGTCTGAGAGCTTCAGCTTCGCCACGGACAGTGCTCTGACCTCGCTCTTGGTCATGGGGGCGTCGCCCCTGGTGAACTCCTCATCGGGGATGCTGATCGCGTTGGATGTCACGGGAGAATCGTTCTGGATGAGAGCGACGCAGAGCTTTCCGAAACTCTGGCCCAGGACCTCGTCGGGAGTACCCGTGAACACCTTCTCGGTCTCGTATCCGAAGTCCTGTCCAACAGTTATCTTGACATCCATTCCGTAATCCTTGAACTGCTTCGCCATCTCGTGGACGGATTCCTCCTCAGACAGGAGGGTGAAGACCTTGGGGTGGATCCTGCTCAGGCCCACCAGGTTCGCTTCCCTCCCGTGGGCACTGGTCATGTAGACGTCCTGCCATGACGTACCTATCTTGGAGCAGAGGTAGACTGCTGACGATATTCCGGGTTCTGTATGGACCTCGAACTCGCTGCGGTCCAGCTTGTCCAGGAGCTTCTTCGCTCCGCTGTAGAAACCGATGTCTCCCGACATCAGGACGGATATGTTCCTGTACTTGGGATTCTTGTTCAGATAGTCGATGATCTCGTCAGACCTATACTCCTCGAGCACGTCCTTGCCGTAAGCGACGGATTCCACCATCCTCTTCGCACCTACGATGAGGTCCGATGCGTCGATCCTCTGCTTGGCAGTCATGGTCAGTCCGTCCCCGCCCATTCCGATACCTATCACGTTGACGATCCTCTTTGCCGAATCCGTTGCCTTCTCCATCTTCAATCCCAACCTCTGTTCCAATATCGAGACCACTTCGTCGTAGGTGTGACCCTCCTCCTTCGGCCTCTCGACGAGGACGACCGTGGCCCCGGCCCTCATGGCCGCTCTGACCTTGTCCTCGTATCCCCCGGCTGTGCCGGAGTCCTTGGTGACTATGTACTTTGCATCGATCTGCTTGAGAGTGGCGTAGTTCGTGTCCTCCGAGAACGGTCCCTGGGCACATATGAGGTTCTTGCCAGAGAAACCGTATTCGGCGCACTTCTGCACGGATTCCATCGTGGACAGCACCCTCGCGGTGACCCTCTCCTTGTAGTCGGGGATCTGCGTGTAGAGCGCTATGTCCTTGGAACCGGTCGATGCCAGTATGTTGCCTTCCTTGTCCTTCAGGTAGTCCACCGCCTCCTGGACGGAGGATACCTTGACGATCCTGTCCGAATCGGTGTCGGATTCGGACCTCTTGAGCCTGATGTAGAATGCGCCTGTCGCCTCGCAGGCCTGCTTGATGTGCTCGGTGATGTTCAGAGCATAAGGGTGGGTTGCGTCGATGACCGTGTCGTAGCCGTTCTCGCGGATGACGTTCGCGATGCCTTCCGCTCCACCGCAACTGCCGACCTTGACATCGATGTTCTCGTCGTATCCCATGACCTCCGCGCCGTATTCGGTCGCCACCCTCACGTGGACATCCGCACCTGCCTCGGCCAGCTGCTTGGAGATCGTTCTGCCTTCGCTGGTGCCCGAGAATATGAAGATGCCGCTCATAGGAACCTCAGCTCCATCGGTCTGCGGCATATCGCTATGGTCATGCCGTCCTTCGCGGTCTTCCTTCTGATTATCTCCCCGCCGTACGGTCTGACCGAGGACCTCTCGCACACGCAGTCCACTGACGTGATGGATTTGACGAAATCGGATTTGGTGAACTCGCCTTCCAGGGCCATGAGCTCCTCCGATGTGTAGAATTTGGCAGGTACCCTGAAATGCTTGGCGAGCTCCAGTATCGCCGCCTCATCCTTCTTCAGGTCCACGCTACAGACTGCTCCGATCCTCTGCGACGGGATGCCGTCCTGCCTCAGGATCTCAGTGACGAAATCCCTGAGCTTCTCGGGATCGGTATCGCGCTTGCACCCGATGCCCAGGATGATGTCCATGGGGACTAGCTTCATCGTCGTGTCGAACGGTTTCTTCTCCACATCCGTGGAAATGCTGACTCCGAACTCTCCCGAATCGGCCAGGGTCAGACCCACTGGAAGGTCTCCCTTCACCGGGATCTCGGTAGTGAATCCGACAAATGCGCCGTCAAGGACCCTGACTGAAACGTCCTGTGCGGTCTTCAGGCCCATGATCCTCAGTTCGTTGACCGTTGCGAATGTGTCGACAGAAAACTTTCCGTTGAGGTCGGTGGCCGTCGTGATGATTGGTTCGGAACCGAGGCGCTCCGCTATCCTCGCCGTGAGTGCATTCGCGCCTCCGATGTGTCCCGCCAGAAGGGCCACTGCCCAATGGCCGTGCTCGTCCATGCCGATTACGGCGGGATCGGTCGCCTTGGACTTGATGTAAGGGGCGATGTATCTGACCGCTATCCCTATGGCGCCGATGAAGACGATGGCATCGCATTCCTCGAAGGATTTGCCTGTCCACTCGCTCGTCTTCCCCTCTATGCGCTCCACTCCCAGAGTGTCGCACTGCGTCTTGGCGAATATCCTCAGATCCTCTTCCGGGAACGCCTCCTTGAGCCTGATCGCTGTCCTGCACCCGTTGGTGGAGAACGCCACTGCATTGATCCTCATAGGTCCTCACCCCTGATCTCATCCATCATCTCGTCAGCGAGACTCGTCTTGGCCAGCAGCCCGTATACCGATGAGAACATGACCGCTGCGGTCCTGATCTTCCCTCCGGTGCGGTGGTTCATGTAGAATTCCACTTTGTCGATGAGGAGCTTCGAAACATCATCGATCAAATTCTCCTCGTTGATGACATCCAGTGCGTCATCCGTCGAGATGCATCCCATTATCCTCTGGACTATGGGCATCGATGCACCTGCCAACGCTGCATTCGCCGCTAGGATCTCCATTCTGGAGTCCGCGTTGCGGGAATGGGTGTTCATTATGCCTCCCGCTACTTTGACCAGCTTTCCGAGATTGGATACCAGGACGATGTCCCTGTCGATCTCTACCGCGTAATCGAGCATCTCTCCGACGAAGTTGCTGCATTTAACGGCCTTCTCCGGATCGATGCCCGGGAAGCTCTGGGAGAACTCCTTTCCATAGTTTCCGGGGACCACCAGCAGGACCTTGTTGCCCTGCGAGCGCATGTTCATCTCCACCTTGATGGTGTTGACCAATGCTGTCTCGCTCATGGGCTCCACTATACCGCTAGTCCCCAGGATCGATATCCCGCCCTCTATCCCAAGGCGGGGATTGAACGTCTTCTTGGCTATCTCCATCCCTTCGGGAACGGATATCTCGATGTCAAAACCGCCCTGATAATCGCTGTTGAACCTGACATCCTCCACGGCTTCCTTGATCATGGAGCGGGGGACGCGATTTATGGCCGCATTGCCCACAGGCTGGTCCAGGCCTTTCCTGGTAACCCTGCCCACACCGACGCCTCCGTCGATGTTTATCCCAGATTCGGTCTTGGACACTTTGGAGTATACCAGCGTGCCGTGGGTGGCGTCTATGTCGTCCCCTCCGTCCTTCCTGACGGCACAGGAAACATAGGAATCCGTGATGCACATGTCCTCTACTGGCAGGTCCAGGGTTATGCCCTTGGGGGTATGGATGGTGACTGTGTCCACAGGCTTGCCTGAAAGCAGCGCTTCGGTGGCCGCTTTGGTAGCTGCAGCTGCACAAGTGCCCGTAGTGTGGCCTCTTCTGAGCTTTTTGTTGTTCACGAAAACGTACGAATCGTCCGCCATCTCAAACCTGCCCGGTGTACCTCTCCACGGTATAGGCTACAATATTTATTTTCGTTTGGTCTACCCATCCAAAAAGAAGGTGTATGTACGACAGGAAAGCTTTATGGAATCAGCGTAGGTCCCGGTGAGCCTGGACTCCTCACAATCAAGGCAAAACAGATCCTTGATTCATGCGATATCATCGCATACCCGGTCAAGACAGCGGGAGAGGGCAGCGTCGCCCTCAACATCATCAAACCCAACGTCGATGTTGACAGCAAGGAGGTCAGGGAGTATGTGTTCTCCATGAATCCCGATTACGCGGAACGCGAAAAAGGATGGAAGAAGGCCTACGACGACATCTGCTCGGCCCTGGAATCGGGAAAGAGCATCGCCATGATCACACTGGGCGACCTCAGTATCTTCAGCACGTACATGCGCATCGACAAGATGATCAAGGCCAGAGGATACCAGACCGAGCTCGTTCCCGGCGTGCCCTCTTTCTGCCACGGAGCATCCCTGGCGGGAGTGCCTCTGACCATGGGGGAGGAATCCCTTGTCGTCATACCGTTCAACGTCTCCCAGTTCGATAAGCTCGAGAACGCCCTCGAGAACCACGAGAACATCGTCGTCATGAAGGCGTTCAAGCATGTGGACCAGATCGCCGAGATGGTGGTCAAGAAGGGACGCAGGATCGAGGACATCACGGTCATGAGCAACATCGGAATGGATGACCAGTACATCGGACCCGTCGTCAAGGGTCGCACTTACGGTTATTTCACAACACTTTTGATTAAAACGGAGGAAAAAGAATGATAACTTTCATTGGAGCAGGTCCTGGAGACCCCGAACTGATTACGATCAAGGGAAAGAACAAGATCCTCGAGGCCGACGTGATCATCTACGCCGGTTCGCTGGTCAACCCCGCGGTCATGGATGGCCACAAGCCCGACGCGAAGATCTACGACAGCGCATACATGCACCTCGACGAGGTCATCGACGTCATGAAGAAGGCTGAGGACGAGGGCAAGAAATGCGTCCGCGTCCACACAGGAGACCCCGCCATCTACGGAGCCCACAGGGAGCAGATGGACAGGCTCGACGAGCTGGGCATCGACTACGAGGTCATCCCCGGAGTCAGCTCCGCGTTCGGAACCGCCGCTGTCCTCAAGAAGGAGTACACCCTCCCCGGAGAGAACCAGAGTCAGACCGTCATCTTCACCAGGATGGAGGGCAGGACGCCCATGCCTCCCGGAGAGAAGCTCGTGGACCTTGCGAGGCACAGAGCGACCATGGTCATCTTCCTTTCCGTAGGATTCCTCGACGAGCTCTCCAAGCAATGCATCGAGGGAGGCTATCCCCCGGAGACACCTGTCGCTGTCGTCTACAAAGCTACATGGCCCGACCAGAAGATCGTCATCGGTACCCTGGCGGACATCGAAAAGAAGGTGAAGGATGCGGGAATCACCAAGACCGCACTCACCGTCGTCGGAAACTTCCTGGAGGGAGACTACAAGCTCTCCAAGCTCTACGACAAGCACTTCACCACAGAGTTCCGCAAGGCGGTGGACGAATGACCGGAAGACTCCACGTGGTCGGATTCGGTCCCGGCGGCAAGGAGCACATGACATTCAAGGCCGCAGAGGTCATCCAGAATGCCGATGTCGTCACCGGATACACAACATATGTCAACATGATCAAGCCCTACTTCCCCGACAAGACCTACAAGGCCACGGGGATGATGAAGGAGGTCGACCGCTGCAAGATGGCGATAGAGGATGCCATGGCAGGCAAGGATGTCGCCATGATCTCCTCCGGAGACTCCGGAATCTACGGGATGGCAGGGATAATCTACCAGCTAGCGGACGAGATGAAGGCCGACATCGAGATCGACACCGTCCCCGGCATAACAGCCGCCTCCACCGCGGCATCCGTCCTCGGGGCCCCGCTAATGCACGACCTCGCGATCATCAGCCTGTCGGACCTCATGACCCCCATCGACCTCATAATGAAGCGCGTGGACTGCGCAGGTCAGGGAGACATGATCGTCTGCCTCTACAACCCCAAGAGCAAGGGCAGGACGGAATACCTTAATCAGACTCAACAAATTTTGTTGAAACACCGCTCGGCCGACACACCTGTCGGAATCGTCCGCAACGCCGGACGCGATGACGAGCGGAAGGAGATCACCACTTTGGGCGATCTCGACAAAGCGGACGTGGACATGTTCTGCATGGTCATCATCGGCAATTCGCAGACCTATGTCGCCAACGGACGCATGATAACTCCCAGAGGATACAGAATCTGAGGTGTATGTGAAATGGCTATATCAGTAGTGAAACCAGAGGATATCGAGAAAAGAAGCATGGAGATCATCACATCGGAACTGAACGGCAGGACATGGCCCGAGCCCCAGTTCTCGATCGTGAAGAGGTGCATACACACCTCCGCGGACTTCGACTACGCTGACAATCTGAGATTCTCCAAGGACGCCGAGAACATCGGTGTCAACGCCCTTAGGAACGGTGCGCACATCGTCACCGACACCAAGATGGCGGCAGCGGGGATCAACAAGAACAAGCTGAAGGAGTACGGCGGAGAGGTCCACTGCTTCATAAGCGACGACGACGTCGTAAAGGCGGCGAAGGAGAGGGGATGCACCCGTGCGACCATATGCATGGAGAAGGGTGCGGAGATCGCCAAGGACCACCCGGTCATATTCGCGATCGGAAACGCCCCCACTGCCTTGGTGAGGCTGGCCGAGATGATCGACACGGGAGAGCTGAAGCCCACGCTCATCATCGGAGCCCCCGTGGGATTCGTCAACGTCGTGGAGTCCAAGGAGCTCATCCTGGAGAGGGATGTGCCCTACATCGTCCCGGTAGGAAGGAAGGGCGGTTCCAACATCGCTGCCACCATCTGTAACGCCATGATGTACTACAAGGGTTGAGCGAATACCCGGGTGATAGGATGTCCAAGAAAGCGATATTGGTTGTGAGCTTCGGAACGAGTTTCAAGGAGACCCGTGAGAAGACCATCGACGCGGTCGAGAAGGCCGTTGCCGAGAAGTACAGCGGCTGGGAGGTCAGAAGGGCCTTCACCAGCAAGATGATCATAAAGAAGCTGAAGGAGCGCGACGGCATCTTCATCGACTATATCGATGAGGCACTGCAGAGACTCGCCGATGACGGATTCGAGAAGGTCGTAGTCATGCCCACACATGTCATGAACGGGACCGAGTACGATTTCGTGGCGCACATCTCAGCTGAATTCAGGGGCAAGTTCAAGTGCCTCAGGATCAGCAAGCCGCTGCTCACGACCGAGGAGGATTACGACGCTGTCATCGGAGCGATGGACAAGGCGTACTTCTCCAGGATCTTCAAGGACACCTCGGTGGGCAAGGCCATAGTCTTCATGGGACACGGGTCCGAGCACTATGCTAACTCCGCCTACTGTCAGCTCCAGATGAAGCTGATCGCCCTGGGCTACGACCACGTATACGTCACGACGGTAGAGGGATTCCCGTCCTTCGACGATACACTGAAATTCATGGCCGGACACAAGTACAGCAAGGTTGTCCTCGTCCCGTTCATGATGGTCGCCGGAGACCATGCCACCAACGACATGGCAGGTGACGATGATGATTCCCTGAAATCCAAGTTCATCGATGCGGGCTGCGAAGTCGAATGCCTGCTCGAAGGACTCGGGGAACAGAAGGCGTTCCAGGACCTCTTCCTGGATCACCTGGCAGACGTAATCGAACAATGAAACACAGGCGGGAGCAATCCCGCCCTTTTCTCTCATTTTCTGTAATTCACTATCCATTCGAACAGAGCTATCGCGGATTGGTAATCCATGTAGTCGTACCTGTTCGGATAATCGTCGAGATGTTTCACCACAGCCGCTTCAGGATGATATTGGATGCCGAACGCGCAGGTTTTGTCCGTCCTTTCCAAGGATTCTATGATCCCGATGCCGTCCGTGTAGGTACGCCCGGTGACCTTCAGCGGAGTACCTTTGACATCGAGAACTGCCTGATGATGCCACGACGGGACCTTGCTGACGGTCTCCGTGCCCATCACTTCGTAAATCCTTGATCCTTTATCGATCGTCACATCGTGCGATGCATAATCCCTGTAGGCATCAGGTGACGAGCGTTGGTTCCTGTGCTCATAATGATACTCTGCAGAATGCTCCTCGAAGTATTCGGGGATGTCCTGAATCATCTCTGCGCCGGACACGACCGCGAGCATCTGCATCCCCCTGCAAACGGCCACCAGCGGAATATCCTTGTCAAGACAGTATGTCATGCAGATGTAGTCGGAGACATCCCTCTCGGGCTCGAAGACCTTGTCCTCGTCCGTACCTCCCCATTCCTGCGGGTTGCGATAGAGGTTGTAGCTGATGTCGTCCCCGCCGGGGAATACGACGAAATCGATACCGTCCATCATCTCCTCGACGTTGGAGTTATGCCAAGTGACCTCTTTCACGACATCCGCTGCACGGCTGTCCAAGGCCCCGTTCTCATCGATGCCTTCCAGGAGCTTCCCGGACCCGTCGTAGGATAGGTCATAGGAGAATACCTGTCCGAGCCGCACCGGGATCGCCCCTGCAGCCTCTATGGATCTGAACGTGTTCACATAGGATTCTGCGGATCCATTCGGACGCCAGGTCACACCGATCGTTATGCCGTCATCCTGATCAGAATGCGTCATGCTGACTGCAAAGGCGATTCCCGAGATCAGAATGATCAATGCTGCGATAACGGCCAAAACCTTACTCCGGTCGTCCATGATGTCACCTCGGATTCTCGTACCTCCTTTTATTGTTGCCTACTACTTTATAGGACGTTTACAGTCCAAGGAATGGATTTAACATGTCTAGGAACGCCAATATCTTGGGGGTCGTCGCTATCGTCGGTAGCGTGATGATGATCGCCAGTGTGTTCCTCACATGGGTTCAGATTGAGATCGAGGCCCTTGATTTCGATTTCACACTCACCGGATGGGAGGTCTTCTATGAATGGGGGGACACCATCTCGATGAAGTATGCGATAGTGCCGTTCCTCTCACTGATATGCGGGATAATCGTCCTCGCCCTCATGGCGATAGTGACCTTCTTCAACCACGGAAATTACAGGAAGATGAACATCATCATAGGCGCTATAACTATGGTGCTGGCACTGGTGATAATCATCTATTCGATCCTTTTCATGAACAAGAGCTGGGACCTCCTTATCATAACGATCAACCTTTCCGATTATCTCAAGTACGGTTTCTGGCTGAACATGGCAGGCAGCTTCTTGGCCTTCGTCGGCGGCCTCGTACCTGTATTGAAGAAAGGGAAACTGCCGAAAACCGACAGCGAATGAGTAAGAAACTGTCCCAGAGTGTCGATATTAGTATATATCTTGAAAAAAAATTCAGTGTTAGTTCGCTAACGCGGACCATAATCATCGAAAAAGGTGAAATTATGGCTTCAAGCAACATCAACATTTTGGGAATTATCGGAATCGTCGGCGCAATCCTCATGATTGTCGGCGTTTTCCTCACTTGGGCTGATTTCAACATTGCAGGAGTCCTCAGCCTCGGAACCCTCTCCGGATGGGACATCTTCTCCAACTCCGACGTTGGAAACATTGTCGACTATACCTTCACACCCCTCGTCGCACTGATCGGTGGAATCCTGGCGATCGTCCTTATGGTCATCCCCACCTTCGCAAACACTGAGACGATGCAGAAGGCAAGCAACATCCTCGGAATCGTTTCCATCATCATCGCAATCGCAGTCATCGTCCTCGGAATCCTCTTCATGACCCAGTCCTGGGATGTCCTCGGAAAGAACATCAGCATGATGAGCTACATCCAGTACGGATTCTGGCTGACCCTCATCGGTGCAATCATCACTGCAATCGGCGGAATCATGCCCATCGCAAAGAACAGGATGAGCTGATCCTAAAACTCAAAGCGGGGTATGATCCCCGCACTTTTCCCTCTTTTTAACACCCCACGAAATAGAACTCGCGCACACTCATTATTAATAATAAGTGTGCAATTTCCGACGAGTGATTGCATGATAAGATTCGGTCCAGCCGGAATCCCACTTTCTTGTAAAGGTCGTACGCTCCAGAACGGTATCGAGGATGTCCACAACCTAAGCCTCAGCGCAATGGAGATTCAAATGGTGAGGTCAAGCGCATACGCCAGGCCTCCCGATGACGAAGAGATCGGACTGACCTTGAAAGAGATCGAAGAAGGATTCGTGCTGGAGATCGTCAGGGACGGGGAGCTTATCGTCGACCCCGACGAGCCGATCGATGAGGATGATGACCTGATCTACATGCCCTCAGGAGTCTCCGACACTTACGGGGACCTCTTCTGGACCAACGAGATGGCAAAGAGAATGGACGTCAACCTCTCAATCCACACACCGTTCTATATGGACCTCGGTTCAAACAACGATCTGACAGAGAACTGTATGGACAGCATAAGGCATGCAGCACTCATCCTCAACGCCCTCGGAGGCGATGTCGTGGTCACAAGCCTCGGAGTATACGACGGCAAGACCGACAGAGAGGAGATCGACGAGAACATCCTCAACAATGTGGCGGACATCATGGACTGGTGGCAGGGCAACGGCCTCACCCCCAGACTCGGAGTCGAAGTCACCGGACAGGAGGACGTGTTCGGATCCCTGGATCAGATCCTCGACCTGTGCGACCAGATCCCCGGAGTCATCCCGGTTCTCAACTTCTCACATCTCCACTCCCGTACCAACGGTTCACTCTTGGACGTCGACGACTTCCTGAACGTCCTCGAGCAGGTGGACAGCTACAGCGACGGAAGGATCCACACCGCATTCGCAGGCGTGGAATACTCCGACGGCAACGAGAAGAGGCTCACCCCCATCAAGAAAGGTGACCTCAGATTCGAGCCGCTCGCGGAAGCTCTCATAGAGATGAAACCCAACGCCACGGTCATCTCCACATCCCCTCTTCTTGAGCATGACGCCATGTACATGAAGATCATCCTCGAGAGGGTCCTTGCAAAGAAGGTTGCCAAGGATATGAAGGAGAGGAAGAAGGCCGAGATGGCGGCCGCTAGTGAGTGAGATGAAGGCGCCTTCAGAACTCTTATCCTATTGCGATAGGGCAATCTCCTCGGTGGATCCGAAACTAAAGGATCAGCTCATCGATTCCATCCTGTCAAGCAGGAGGACCTTCATCTACGGTTCCGGAAGATCCGGACTGGTAGGCCAATTGTTCGCAGTCCGTCTGGTCCAACTGGGATTCGATGTCCATTTCGTCGGAGAGATGACAACGCCCATCATTACTAAGGATGACCTCACGCTGCTGATCTCCAACACCGGAAGGACATCCTCTGTCGTCCAGACTGCCGAGATCGCCAAGAACCTCGTCGGATCCAAAGTGATCTCGCTCACCGGTGTGAAGGACTGCAACCTTGCTAAGACGTCCGACATCACCATAGTCTTCGATATCGCCGACAACGAGGAGACCAAGAGGATCGCACCTTTGGGAACGATCTTCGAGGATTCCGCTCACCTATTCTTCGAGTGCGTCGTGTGCGACATCATGGAGAGGAAGGGCATCACCGAAGAGGAGATGCGCAGCAGGCACGCCATTTGGGTCTGATCATTCCTGGAAGAGCACCTTTGCATCCTCTATCTCTTCGGACACCTTGTAGAAAGAGAATTGATGTGCGAACACGTCGACCTTCATCAGAATCCCGTCGGCGAGATGTTTCTTGAAAAGCATGAGATCGGTCTCTGACGGTTCGGTCCCACCTTCGGACGATGCGACGCATATCCCTATCGGAGAGTCCTCCGTTATGCCTCTAACCGTGAAATACCGGCCGTTGGCATCCTCCATCGGATCCCCGCCTATGAGGACGCCTGCCTGGTCCGTGTCCAACAGCATGGAGTCCATCGTCTCCAGCAGCCTTCCCAGGACCGACTCCGAGATGAGTATGTCCGCATTCGTCCCCAGTCTTCCGACCATGACCGTGGATGCCGTTATCCATAATCAAACCTTGCTTATCTTGCGGATATCTTGGTCCCCATGTACGGTATGACATCGATTACATCGTTCTCGTCCACGGAATCTCCGATGTTCTTCTCCGGATCGAGCACCATGTAGTCCCTCACCAGCAGGACTCTTCCGTCCCCCCAGTATTCCTCAACGGTCTCCCTCAGCTCTTCTATCTTCTCGCTCTCGGGCATCTCCATCCTGATGGATGCTGCCCTCCTTCCGTCCCTCAGTGTAAATCTGACCATAGGATCGCCGGGAAGACATCCTGAAACCTGTGTATAAACCTCGGCGGATTTTTTAAGGTTTATAGATATGGGGGCTAACATGGCGAACATCAGGCTGCCCGAGCATTCGCACTGCGCATTCTGCGGGGACCCCATCCCGTTCGGAGAGGAGTTCTGCGACGAGGAATGCAGACAGAAGCAGAATGAGAAGATTGCAGCGGAGAAGAAGAGGGATTACATCTTCTACGCAATAGCAGCAGGCACGATAGTCGTCCTTTTCATCATCAGAGCCTTAACTCGCTGACGGTCCTGGCCACATCATGGACACGGACTATGTTGGCACCGGAATCTACCGCTGTTTTCGATAATTTCGCAGAGGCATCGTCGATGTCCATGTCAGGGTAGACCTTGGACACTATCCTCTTCCTGGAGACTCCGATAAGTATTGAGTAACTGTCTCCAAGGAAGGAGCAGTCCCTGATTATCTCCAGATTCTGTTCAGGAGTCTTTCCGAAACCGACCCCGGGATCGATGATTACGGAATCGGCGCTGATGCCTGCATCCATAGCCTTATCGCTCTGAGTGTAAAGGAAGTCCCTGATCTCTGCCTTGTAGTCTCCGGACATGTGTACCGAATGCATTTCCGAATATTCCCCGTACATATGCGAGATGACCACGGATGCTCCATGATCTGCACAGACCTCGATCATGCCTTCCCCGCGAAGACCATTGACATCGTTGATTATGTCGACACCCAGGGAGAAAGCCTTCTCAGCGACCTCTGCCTTCATCGTGTCTAAGGATATCGAGACATCCACAATTCCCTTGAGCTCCTTGAGTACGGGTTCCAGTCTGGACCATTCCTCGTCGGCTGACACGGAAGTGCATCCAGGACGTGTGGACTCTGCACCTACATCGATTATGCTCGCACCCTGCTCAACCATTTCGGCGGCGTGCTTCAGAGCACTGTCGGTATCGTTCCATCTTCCCCCGTCGGAAAAGGAATCGGGGGTCAGATTCAGTATGCCCATGACGAGAGGGGGCTGGCCCCTCCCTTTGGGAAAAATCATTCCATCAGCTCGTCGATGATCTCGACGAGGTCCCTGACCTCAACCTTGCGGTCGCCCTTGGCGGCCTGGAGGTTGCTCACGCAGAACGGACAGGTGGTGATGACCAGATCGGCGAACTCTGCCTCATCCAGTCTTGTGTTGGCGATGTCGAGGGAGACCTCCGGGTATGCGGATCTGACTCCTCCTCCGCCTCCGCAGCAGTGGCTTGTGCTGCGGTTGTACTTCATCTCCCTGAAGTCCAGTCCGGGGATCTTCTTTATGACCTCTCTGGGAGGCTCGTAGACCTCGCAGTGCCTTCCCAGGTGGCAGGGGTCGTGATAGGTGGCTACGACTCCATCCATCGGTTTCAGCTTGAGATCCTTCCTGGCAAGGTACTCGGTGATGTGGAGGACCTCGAAGGGGACTTCCACATACTTGGGATACTCGATCTTGAACATCCTGTAGCAACCGGCACATGCGAGCACCAGCGTCTCCACTCCCAATGCCTTGATGGCATCCACGTTCTTCTGGAAGAGGGGAGTGATGTCCTCCTGGGGCCATCCGACCCTCTGCATGACGGAACCGCAGCAGACCTCGTCGATGGTCGTGAAATCGTCACCGAGCTTGTCCAGTATGGAAAGGGTGGCCTGAGCGGTCTTCTTGGACCTGTATGTCGCGGTGCATCCCACATAGTATCCTATCTTGGCGTTGTGGGGCTTCCTTCCGAGGGTCTCCTGCCTGCTGGCAGTCTCCCCGTATGGGTTGCCGCGGGCGAGGATGCCTTCGCACATGGACTTGTGCTTGGGAAGGATCTTTCCATTCTTCACGATGTCCGCACGGCACAGCTCGATGATGTCCACGATCTTGACCTTGGAGGGGCACCTCCTGACGCAGTCCGCGCAGGTGGTACAGGTGTACATGTTCTCCACGAGGGAGTCGCTGACCTCCAGGTCTCCGTTGAGAAGACCGTATGTGAGCGTGATACGTCCCCTGGACAGTGCCGAATCCCAATTGATGGCCTTGAACGAAGGACAGACGCTCTTACAGAAACCGCACATGGTACAGACGTTGACCGCCTTCCTTACCTCTTCCAGTTTATCGACTTCGAATCCGCTCATTTATTCCACCCTCGGGATAGTTACGCTTCCGTCCATCAGAACGATGACACGGGCCTTGGGGTTCTCTGCAAGCGCCTCCTTCATGGCATCGGCCACTGTGGGGAAGGGTCTGATGTTTGCTTTTGAAAGTATCTCGGGATCCAATCCGGTGACTGCCCAGATCGATGCCCAGGTTGCAATCTCTGCCATCTTGGCAGCCTTGTGGTATCCCAGTTTGTATTCTGCCCTGAGGTTCTCGAGGACCTTGTTGGGATCATTGGACGAAGAGAGCTGCTGGAGGAAAGTCGGGTGTCCGATTCCCTCCCTGCACTTGGAGACCATTATGATCTTTCCGCCTTCCTTGAGGGCCCATTTACCGTTGTCCAGAGCCTTCTGCGACTGATAAAGATCCACGTCCATAGGATAGGGTGCAACGGTCAATACAACATCCGCCTTCTCGGGGATGGGTACGGAGAACACCTCGTTTGCGTACTTTACAGCCTCGTGGAAGGATGCGTGTAGCTCTCCGGAGATCGCCTTGTATATGTTCTGATGCCTGTCCAGGACGGTCTCGATGGCAAAGATCTTCTTGTCCTTCACCACCTCGAGGGCATCCATCATGTCCTCATGGACCGGATTACCCTCCAATGCCAAAGCCTGAGCCTCCTTGCTCATGGCCAGTTTGTGATTGGTCTCGACGGTCTTGAAGGATGCGACTCCAGGAAGGAAGGATTTCCTGCCTCCGGTGTATCCTGCGAAATAGTGGGGTTCCACTGATGTGATTATCACCAGGCGGTCCGATTCCACAGCGATCTTGTTGACTTCCATGGGAGTTCCGTTCTTCGACGTTCCCAAGAAGACACACTCAGAGTTCTTGGCATCATGGCAGATGATGCGGTCTTTCAGATCGTTGTAGTGCTTTCCGAAGACGAAATTGTATTCCTCCGCGGTCATATCCCTGTGGGTTCCGGTGGCTACGAGGTATCTTGCCTTCGTGAGATCCATCCTTTTGGAAAGGGCATCCAGCACCTTTGCGGTTGGCGTGGGACGAGTTCCGTCGTTGACGATGAATACTATATCCTTACCACCGTCGAGGAATGCTTCCAGCGAATCGTATCCTATCGGATTGTCGATGGACTGGCCGATCACCTTGTCTGGATCGCCGCATTCGACGTCCTTGGGGTAGAATGTACCTATATAGTTCTCGTCAGGTATCTCGACCTTCTGCACTTCGTCCTTACCATATTTCACATCGATTATCATTAGACCAGATTCCTTTAAACACGTCCCTGTTAATAAAATAAATGTAGCGCACGTCTGTACGGTATAACTCACTGGGACGACGGGAGAGAGGATTTATAATGTTTGTATGAAGATTGAATGATTACAGTCTTGTGCAATCGTTACAAGATTTAGAGGCCCCGAAGGACCTCAGGGTTCGTTATACGAACCATCTTAGGAGCTCGGACAATGTCCGTAAAACCCCTAGAACCAGGAGGAGTTTGTGAGACTACGGTTCCTGGTCCTTTTTCTTCCTTTCAGTTTATTCCATTGATCTTTGACCAGCGCAAGCCATATTCTAGTGCATTTTGATAAAATCATCGCAAAGCTACCGCTAGAACATATGCTGCCGGAGGGCATTTCTGAAAGGTTTGGTGCTGTAGCCGCTTTATGGACGGT
>JAZNDX010000016.1:0-116539 GCA_045588265.1 Candidatus Methanomethylophilaceae archaeon
GAAGTTCACGGAAGAGGAGATCTGGGAGGGAATCAAGAGGGCACCCAAAAAGCTGATTCTCGGAGAGGGAAGGGACATCGCAAGGTTCTACCCCAGACACGGAAACGCACCTATCAAACCCGTCATTCAGGGAGGACCTACCGGATCACCTGTCTCCGAAGATGTCTTCGTACAGCTCATGCAGTCCTACGCCCAAGAGGGTATCGTCGATGACCTGGTTAACGGAGTCATGACGACAGTCGAGGGAAAGCCTGCAAAGTCCAAGACCCCCTACGAGATCCGTGCAACAATGCAGGAGCTCAGGGCAACAAAGGAAGCAAGAACCAGGGCCCAGAGGCCCGGACTCGGTGTCTAGGGACCCGAGACTCCTCTGTCCGAGGCAGCAAGGCTTGTCGCCGACTGTCCCAACGCCGGACACAGGATTACTGACGCTCACGAGTGTTCACAGCTGAACGAGCTGAAGATGGATATGACTGGATTGAACATGCTTGCCGGTTGGACAATCTCAGGAGACACCATCATGATCGAGCAGATGCCCATCTTCGGAGGATACTGCGGTAACCTCGAAGAGACTGCGATCTGCGACACAGCTACAACACTCGCATCTTTCGGACTCTTCTCCGGAAACTTCCACCTTGACGGACCTATCCACATCAGATGGGGAACCACCATGGCCAGAGAGACCCTCGCAGTAGCAGGACATGCCTGCGCAGCAGTAGATAATAACACTGATCTCCTTCTTGCTAACCAGTATTATCCTGTTGCAGGACCCTGCACCGAGATGGGTCTCATCGAGACCGCGGCACAGGCAATCACCGACACCGCATCCGGAAGAGAGCTCCTCTCCGGATCCGCAGTCGCAAAGGGAGTTGTCCAGGACAAGATTACCGGAATGGAAGCCCGCGTGATGGGAGAGGCAGCTGCGCAGGCAGCAGGGATGAAGATCCCTGAGGTCAACGAGCTGTTGCTCAAATTCGTGGACTGGTATGAGCCCCAGTATACCAGCGCAGACCTCGGAAAGACCTTCCAGGAATGCTACGATGTCAAGACCGTCAGGCCCACCAAGGAGTACCTTGAGGTCTACGACAAGGCTCTCGCCCGCATGGCGGACTGGGGATTCCAGATCACACCCTACAACACCGGTGTGATGTACGGCGGATACGACGACCCCAAGAACTACAGATACTGAGTGTCTGTAGTGAAGTCTGGTACCCGGGCAACTGGGTACCAGCAAACTCCTTCTTGTTCCACCATACTGTTTTATCCCCCGTTCTTACGTCCTTTCTCATGTATCTGGACACAGTTTAACACGACCTTCGGACACTCATTTATTTAGGGCTATTCAGATACTCGTTTCAGTTACACCCTCGGAGGACTAAAATGAGGTATGGAATTGCATTGGACTTGGGTACAAGCGGATTCCGCTGTCAGGCCATAGAGCTTGACTCCAAGAAGACCGTCGCTACAGCAGTGACGGAACGCCACCCTATCCCCGGAATGAATGTGATAGATCACGTCAATTACGCCATGGAAGTCGGCGAGGACCTCGCCAACGGACTCATGGTTACGGCCGTGAACAACCTGTTCAAGGAGTTCAACATCGACCTGTCGAAAGTTGAGATCATAGCAGTATGCGGCAACCCATTCCAGCTTTCCCTGTTCCAAAACATAGAGATAAGGGATCTGGCGTATGCCGGTAAGAACAAGGTTAAGGCTCTTGGAATCGTATCCCCGGATAGGAACGGAGCCGTCATCGAAGCTTCTTCCATCGGACTCGCGGGCATGCCCAACGCCAAGGTGATCATCCCTCCGGCTGTAACACACGAGATCGGTGCGGATGCAATAGCGATGATGATGATGACCGACATCCTGAAGGAAAAGGAGCCTTGTATCGTCGTCGACTACGGAACCAATGCAGAGATGGCCTTAGTGGTTAACGGTAACATATTCACCGGTTCTGCGGCTGCCGGACCTGCACTGGAAGGACAGCAGATCGAGAGGGGAATGCTCGCCGCGCCCGGCGCACTCAGCGAGATCTCGATCACCGACAAAGGATGGAGATGCTATGTTCTCGATGACACAATGGCCGTCCAGGAGGGAGACCTCATCGACCCTCTGACCGGAAAAGTCATTGAAGAGGGCCCCATGCACGGCAAGGCAATCGGTATCACAGGAACCGGAGTCATCGCAGCCCTGTCCAACGGTATGAAGGCAGGCATCATCGCCAACTCTGCCATCAACACGGAGGACGGATACCTCACACTCCAGGACGGAATCAGGATCAGTTCGAAAGATGTTGAGGAGGCGGGGAAGGCCATTGGAGCCCTTCGCTGCGGATTCCTAACTTTGATGGATGCGGCAGGCCTTTGGGTCGACGATATCAAGAAAGCGTACATGTCAGGGGCATCAGGACTATATGTGGATCCGATCAAGGCATTGGAGATCGGTATGGTGGCCCCCGGTGCAACAGACATCGTTCAGTTCGGTAACACATCCATCGGAATGGCGAGGAAGATCATATTCGGAGAGATCACACTTGAAGAGCTCAGGGAATTCGCCAAGAAACTGCTCGCACAGCATGTGATGTTCGCAACATCGGATTTCTTCAAGAACCTGTACGCGGTCGAGTACTCGCTCTGGTGCGGAGGAATGCCCTGGAGCGAATACAACAACATGTTGGCCATGTACGATGTCAAGCCCATTCCGGAAACGATCGACCCCGATAAGGTCAAGCATCAGCGCCTTGCTAAGAGGGATCTGCCTGATACCGAGGAATGCAAGGTCCACATCATCCAGGCGGGAACCGTCAACACAGGGAAACTCGACGGATGCATCGGATGCAAGAAATGTGCAAAGGAATGCCCGGAGAAGGCCCTGTCCATATTGGATAAGGATGGAGAAAAGTGGGCAGAGATCAAGACCGACAGGTGCGGAGGAACCGCTTGCAAGAGATGCGAGAGGGCCTGCCCCAACGCCTGTCTGCACACACTTGAGCTCAGACCTGCTGCCTGATAAACTTCAAGCCGGCGGTGATCCGCCGGTATTCTTTTTTAGATAAAGATGCCCCCGAAGGGGCAAAGATAATTCTTCAGTCGTCCTGGTCGTAGTCGTTGCGCCCGGGGATTCCCATGCGTGCGGCGATCTCTGCAAGGAGGTCCTTCATCTCGTAGACATCGCTCCTGACCATTGCGAGCTGTGTTTTGAGAGAGGCGATCTGCTCTTCGTTCCTGTTGATCTTGTCCTGGAATTCCTTGCTGACACCAGAAGCCTTCGCGGATCTTGCGCCGTCCGCTTTCAGTGCTTTGATCTTATTGATCGTGTTCTCCCTCTTGAAACGGAGCTTGTTTGCTTCCTCGGTAAGCCTTGTCTTCTCGCCGACATCGTCATTCATATCCGCTTCGACAATCTTGTTCTCCATATTGGTAAGACGCTCGGTCATATTCTGGACCTCTGCGTTGAGCTCATCGATATCATCAGATTCAGGAACCTCATAGCCCTCATATGCCTTCGCTGCGATAGCATTCCTGGCATTGGTCTCTTCTATGACCGTCTTCCTGTAATCCCTTCCGACAGGCTCGAAAGATGCTCCGATCGCATAGACGCTGGCGTTCAGATTCCTGCTTGCCAGCGGGAGTTCCAATCCTGCTTCGATGTACGAGTCCTCGATCTCCTTCCGGCGTTCTCCATATTGTGCTACGATCCTGTCGATCTCATCGATACATTTCTTATCGTCATCAGTGAGGTCTCCTTTCTGTAGGATGGATTCCTTCTAGGAATTCAGATGGGCGGCCTGCTTCCCAAGGAAACGGATCTCCCTCTCGTACTTGCTCGACGTCATTTGCTTACCTCTAAGTTTGGAATAACATACGAATATATATAGAAGTCCTTTCACAGTCAATTCAATGACAGCGCTGGAATGGATTGATTCCGATACGACCATACTGTCATTTTAAACCGCCAACTGTATTCCGTGACCAATGCCTTCAAAGGAGACTAGCAACGGGGAACTATGTTCAAAAGACGCCGAAGACGACATAGATCTACAGGAGAAGATCCGCCTGTTCCTTTCGGACCGTACAATCGGTACTGTTACCGGCATACGCAGGATGGGCAGAGACAATCTAGTAGACTTCGTTGCAGAATTGTCGAGACAATCGGGAAAGGTCTGCTCCATCTATCCTGAAACGAACGGAGATGTCGTAATATTCTACCATTGGGATGGCATGGATAATCATGCAGCGGCTATCCTGAAGGAATTCCCAGATACGGACATAATGTACGGACAGGACCTCTGCCACCAGGTCCCTGCAGTTGTCAGATATAATATCAGAGAGAAGAAGAATTGAAAGGGTTTCTTTGCGGCATGAACCGCAGAAGTGCTCACTCGATAGCGCCAGCAGGGCACTCGTCAACGCAAGCTCCGCACTCGGTGCAGACATCGGTGTTGATGACTGCGATGTCACCGACGGTGATGGCGGACGAGGGGCATGCATCTGCGCATGCTCCGCATGCGACACAGTCTGCTTCAATGACTTTAGGCATTTCAATAACCTCAGATGCCTGTACTTTTTCGACCATATATAAAGTCGATGCGAATAAACCTAAAGCGTCTAAAACGCTCTCCCATATCCTCGTGTTTAACTATTTGTTCAGGATAACCTTTGTTCAGGCGATACAATGGCGATATTCAGCGAAAATGGAAAGGAGATATTCTATTCCACAGACCGCAACGAATGGCGTCAATGGCTGAGCGATAATTTCGAAACTGCAGAGGATATATGGTTCGCGATGCCCACCAAGGATTCGAATAAGCCTGGTATCACCTATAACGATGCTGTTGAAGAGGCGCTCTGTTTCGGATGGATAGACAGCATCGCGGGAACCGCTGAGTGCTTCAATCTCAGACGTTTCACCCCCAGACGGAAGGGGAGCACTTTTTCGAGACCCAACATCGAACGTCTGATCTGGCTGGATTCTCAGGGGATGATCCACCCCAAAGTCAGACCGGATGTGGAAAAACTGATCAATACCGAGTATGTGTTTCCTAAGGACATCATCAGGGCTATCAAGAAGGACGAGGAAGCATGGGATAATTTCCAATCATTCTCCGATTCCTACAAGAGGATCCGTGTGGCATACATCGATGCCGCTAGGGGCCGTCCGAAGGAATTCAAGAAGCGTTTGAACAACTTCATAACCAAGACGCATCAGAACAAGATCATCATAGGCCATGGCGGAGTGGACAAGTATTATTGAATGTCCTAGGTCTTAAGGCCAGAAGTGATCACAATCAATGGGATTATCTATCCGTAATTGTTAGACGGGACGTTAGGAGATGGAGGGTGGCCGACGGTAATCCGCAAGGATGGCTGAGGAAGTTCCCTCCTCCAAGGGCAAGATGGACAGGCGTAAGCCTGTACGGCGAGAGCCGTGGCAAGGGCCCAGAAACGACACAGACTCGGTCAAAGGATGATCCGTCAGACGGTGACGTTCCCGAGGATTTGGTGAAACGGCGACCCCCCATCGGAGCAAGTTCATACAACGGGGAAGACCTGCCCGGGACCCGTGGGTAGAACGCGAAGTTGAATGCCACCTGAAACAGAAGGGGGGCTACTACCATCACCTGACACCCTTCACAATTACGGAAGCGATAACAATGATGCTCCAGCGCACACCTAAGGTCTCCAGGGAGACAGGTATAAGAACAGTACCCACACAGGAGACCTTGGACAGAGTACTTCCACTTCTGGGAATTGCAGGCATGGGTGAACCCGAGGACATCACATCCAAGGACAACATCGGCATTCCTGTATTCTCCATCGACAGACAGCACACTGCCCTTGGAAAGCCCAAATACTACAACGGAAAAGGACCTACCTTCGAACAGGCGAAGGCATCTGCGGTGATGGAGGCCATCGAGAGATACTCCGCTGAGCAGCGCGACACGGATGA
This sequence comes from Candidatus Methanomethylophilaceae archaeon, assembly GCA_045588265.1. Classification (GTDB taxonomy): domain Archaea; phylum Thermoplasmatota; class Thermoplasmata; order Methanomassiliicoccales; family Methanomethylophilaceae; genus Methanoprimaticola. Next base: position 5,953 of record JAZNDX010000016.1, read on the forward strand.
GGTCGTTTACGGTTCATACAATCAAGCCTCAGAGGTCATGATGACCTGCAACCCTGTGGACCTGATCCTGCCTCTGAGGATCCTCGACCAGTACAACAGGGATAAGGAGATCGCATGGGTGGAAGCATATGAGATGTTCAGGGGATGCCCGATATGGGTACCCGCCTGCGCCGTGTTCTATCCGTACTACCCCGATACCGACCTCCAGCTCTTCGCTTTCCACACGAACGGAATCGCCGCTGGTAACACAATCGAGGAGGCCATCCTCCATGCACTGTTCGAGGATATCGAGAGGGATGCTTGGTCAATAGCCGAATACAACGACCGTACCAACGCCGACGTCCTCATCAGGGATCAGGATTCTGTGCCTGCCAAACTTATCAAGAAGTTCAACGAGCAGGGCATCGAGATCCATCTGAAGGACCTCACATCCGATATCGGAATCCCAACCATAGGTGCCGCAGCGGACGATACCGTGACCAAGGACCCCGAACTCTTGACCATCGGTGTTGGAACCCATCTTGATCCAGAGATCGCCGCCATCAGGGCCATCACCGAGGTTGCACAGAGCAGGACCACTCACAAGCACGGAATGAAGATCAATGCCCAGCTGCAGAAAGTCACTCAGGACATGGGTTACGAGAAGATCAAAAAGGTCAACCATATGTGGTTCGGAGAGAATCCCAAGAAGATCTATCTCGAGGACATCCCCGACAAATCCACGGACTATGTCCTTGATGACATCGAGGTCGTGCTCCAGGCGCTCATGGATGCAGGATTCGATCAGGTAATCTGTGCCGACATCACACGTCCCGAACTGGGGATACCTTCAGTCAGGATGATCGTCCCCGGAATGGAGGTCTGCACGATGGATGCTGAACGCGAAGGAGGAAGGCTGCGCGGAATGTGGCCTCCCGCCAGGTGAGGGTATGTTCGAGGGCATAAAGGCCGTAGGTTTTGATCTCGACGGTACCTATCTGAATACACATGTCGACTACGACAGGATAAACAGAGCAGACAGGGACGCTTGCATAAGGCACGGCATACCTTTCGATGAGTTGAGCTTCACCACCATCAAGAGGCTCAGGGCACCCATAAGAGAATGGCTGGAGGCCCATGGCAGAGGCGATGAGTTCGAAGCCTTGGGTAAAGAGATCGATGCTGAACTCACAGCGACCGAGCTGCAATACATCCACGAGGCTAAAGCGTTCCCCGGCAGTATCGAATGCGTACGCGAGCTGAAATCCAGAGGCTACAAGGTCGGATTGCTGACCCGCGGAAGCCACGAGTATGGGGTAAAGGCCCTGACCATGATGGGTGTCATCGATTGCTTCGATGCCGTTGTGGGAAGGGATTACGCTGATTACGATGATGCCAAACCCTCGCCCAAGGCTATGCTCTATTTCGCCGATGAATTGGGAGTAAAGCCTGAGGAGATCCTGTACATGGGCGATAATAAGACCGATTTCTACTCCGCCAGAGATGCGGGAGCGAAATACATTGGTGTCCTGTCCGGTTCGATGACGAGAGAAGGCTGGCTGAAAGAGGATCCCGATATGGTGATCGCCCAATACGCAGGCGATGTTCTGAGATACCTTTGAAAAACGGAGGTCCCCGAAGCACTTGGTGCTTCGAGTAACCCTGTTTACAGCAAGGATTTGATACAGTCCTCGACTTCTTTCATATCGGCCGTCGGTTCGAAACGGGCGACGACGTTTCCTTCACGGTCTATCACGAACTTCGTGAAATTCCAGCGGATGTCTGGATTGGAGAGATCCTCCTTGCCTCCCGTATTGCTGTTGATGAATGCCTTGAACTGAGCGAATTCCCCGTTCGGATCAGGGATTCCGGCAAAACCCTTCTCTTTCTTCAGATAGGTATAGAGAGGAAGCTCGTTGGGACCGTTTACATCCGCCTTCTTCATCTGAGGGAAGGTCGTGTTGAAATGCATGGTGCAGAACTCATGGATCTCCTCGTCGGATCCGGGTGCCTGTCCGCCGAATTGGTTGCAGGGGATGTCCAGAACCTCCAGACCTCTCCCGTGATAATCCTTGTAGAGCTGCTCGATGGGAGCATATTGAGGCGTGAATCCGCAGCCAGTCGCTGTGTTGACGACAAGGATGACCTTGCCCTTGTAGTCCGACAGCTTCAGTTCTTCGCCCTTTCCCGTTAATAATGAATAGTCATAAATCAAGTGAAACCCCCTGAATGATATAGAATCCTGTCAGGACGATAAATAGATGACAATATGATTCTTAGACCTGGCCGAATACCGATCCATTCAAAGATTTCAGAAGAATTGAAAGATTACCCGCCCCCGCAGGGGCGGTAATTGGTTTGTTGGGTAGTCTTACTGGCTTCCGTCTCCGAGCTTGTGGTGCCTGTCCAGGACCTTGAGGTGCTCAAGCTCGTTGTACCTGAACCTCTTGAGGTTGTTCTGGAAGGTCTTGTCCTTGGGGAACATCTTCTTGACGGTCTGGAGGACCATGCTTCCCATGGACATGATGGGCTTTCCGAGGTTGATTCCGAACCTGGTCATTCCGCAGACAACGTGTCCGGGGTTGACGACATCGTGGTGGTCCAGAACGGTCTTCAACTCTCTCATCTTCTTGACGGTAGCGGAGTTGTGGATGACATCGAGCTGCCATGCGAAGAACACTCCGAGTCCGGTGGACCTTCCGCCGAACTCTGCTGCCTTGTCTCCCATGTAGAAGTTGAATCCGAAGGGAAGCATTCCGGTGAGGAGCTCATCGTCCTTGAAGTAGTAGGGCATGAACAGGGTTGTGGACCTGTCGACCATGACTCCGATGATTCCTCCGGGCTCCATGTTCATCTCGTTGAATCCCTTGTAGCACACGTCTACGTACTCTCCCCAGTTGTGAGCGGGTACGATGACCTCAGCGGGGATCTCTCCTACTCCGACCTTCCTTGCACGGAATTCGTAGCATCTCTCTTCCCACTCGTGCTCGCAGATCTCTGCTGCGACCTTCCTTCCGCCATTCTTCTCGGCTGCCGCATCTGCGAATGCCTCTCCGAGGTCGTTGTGGGCTGCGTCTCCCTGGAATGTGATCAGGAAGAGGTTGGTCACGTCGGGTGCGTGAATTCCGGCCTTGCGCTGGTTCTCGAAGTGCATGTAGTCGGACCATGCGAGGTGCAGGGGCACGACGGAGGGATCCTGAACGATCTCCTGGAGTGCGGGGTTGGCGCCTGCGAGGGTGTCGTACTCATATCCGCAGAACCTGTACTCTCCAAGGGGGTAGATCCTGAAGGTGACGTCTGCGAGGACTCCGAGTGTTCCCTCTGCTCCTGCGAAGAACTGGTTGAGGTTGAATCCCATTCCGTAGGATCCGATTCCGTCGAATCCGGTGGTGATGATGTCTCCGTTGTCGACGATCACGTGGGAGTTGAGGACGTTGTCCTTAGCGGACTTGTACTTGTAGGAACCGATTCCCATACCGTTGGTGGAGATCCATGCTCCGATGGTTCCCGCGGGGAAACTAGAGGGGTAGGATCCGATGATGTAACCCTTCTTCTGGCATGCTTCAAGGAGCTTCTTCCATGTACATCCGGCCTGTACCCTGACGTACCTCTCCTCGGTGTTGATCTCGAGGACCTTGTTCATCTTGGAGGTCATATCGATGATGATACCTGCACTTGTAGGCATGCATCCTCCGAGTCCCCATGTCGCGTTTCCTCTGGGGGTGACCGGGATACCATGCTTGAATGCGATCTTCATGACTGCTGCGATGTGCTCGGGCTTCTCCGGCCTTACGATGACATCGGGGATGCAGTTGAATGCGACTCCTGCCTCCTTGGGGAGAGGTGCGAGGTCGTGGCAGTAGATGATCCTGTCCATTCCGTTGGTGTTGACGTTCTTCTTTCCGACGGCCTCCTCGAGCTCTGCGATGATGGCAGGGGTGACCTTCCTGGCGAAGTTGTGCTCTTTGGGCTTGACACCCATGTATCCTTCCTTGACCTTCTTGATGAACTCGTTGGTTTCCTGTGTGCGGTACTTGCTGGCGCACTTTCCGGCGAACCTTCCTCCGAGCTCCTCTGCCTTGGCGATGAGTCCTTCGATGTCGCCCTCTCCGCCCCTGAGCTTGACAGCGACAGTGGTGCAGTCGGGAACATTTCCGGCGAACTTGTAGTCAGTCTCCTTGATTACCTCGAGGAAACAGGCCAGGTTCTTGACGGGAATGTAGAATGTGGGGTGCTTGGGGCACATGCATGCCGCTCCCTCGATTCCAGTCCAGAGATCGTCATCGATCTTTGTTGCACCCTCTGCGAGTGCCTCTGTTGCCGCCATATCCAGTTCGACGAACTGCTCGGATCCCTGGAAGGCAACTACCATCTTGTTGCAGTTGAATGAGATGTGGTAGGGCTTGACTGAAGGCTCCTGTGCGATCTTCTCGAGGAATGTCTGCATGGCTGCGGGGCTCTCGAACTTGAAGGATTCTGCATCCATGATTCCTGCGGGGTAGATCTGGAGTGTGACTGCGGTGATGATACCGATCCTTGCGGAGGATGCGACCATGGTCTGTGTGAGGTTGTATCCTGACATGTAGTAACCGATGATGTCGTACCCGGTCTCGATGAGGGATCCGGTGCAGTCCACTGCGTAAACGTTGTAGACGTTGTCCTTAACTGTTCCGTACTTGTAGGAACCGATTCCGGGAGCCTCTGAGTACACCCAGCTCTCGACGGTCGCGTCCTTTCCTGCGCCGAATGCTCCAAGGAAGAATCCCTTCTCCTCCAGTGCATCCTCGAGATCCTCGAGCTTACATCCGACCTGGACCTTGACGGTCATATTTACTGTGTCGATGAACTCGATTGCCTTCATCTTGGAGAAATCGAAGACGACATCGTAGTCCCCGCAGTGCTTGGCTGCTTTGGTGGTGACTCCGCCATTTGCATCCATGACTGCCTTCACTGCAGCGCTGACATCTGCGTCGCATGTGGGTGTGATGATTGTCCTCTCTCCCTATGTGATCTTATCTGCTCCGATGACGCCGGCGATACGGTCCAGCACCTCATTAGAAACAGGTCCCTCTTTGTACTCGATTGATTTCATTTACTAGCCTCCATAGCGTTAGCTTTGGCTCTATGGATACGCGACCCTTTTACTATAATAAAAAGAACACCCCTGGTCTCATTAGAAAAATGAGAAATAATGAGATTAATGGCTAACCGCCATGCCAGCATCCGACCGTGACAATCATTGATAGGGTGACAACTTAGCGCTCTTTATCAGAGAAGCTAGACGCTTCTTGTCGGTCTTGAAGAGATGTGTACTGCACCTGCAGTCCGAACATCCGAATCCCTTGTAAGATGGTTCCATGCCAGAGTTCCTGGCCATCTCTGCGAGTTCACACTCTTCTATGTAATCGGGATAGGAGATGTAAGCTTCCACGCGGTCCGCTCTTGTAGTCAGGTAGTCCGCATGCCATTTCAGGACCTTGTCCTTCCTCAAATGCCTGGCGACCCTGGAATCCAAACCGCCCAGGGCGCTGCCCACATAACAATACAGTCCCTTATCAAAATGTAAAGTGCCCAAGGCCCCGACGGTAATTTCCTGGTCGGAGCCAAGGGTTATTGCGAGCACGTATGTGCCCTTGCGGATCATTGTTTCTTGGAGTCCTCGTACTCGACCTGCGAACGGGTCTTGATACGGATGATGACGCTGCTATCGTCTATCCTGGAGGGCTCGATATAGGCCACCTCACCCAACCTACGTCCGTAGACCTTGACATTCTCCAGATAGTCTTTGTGCTCTGCGTACGGGATCTTTACCCTCAGACCGTCGAGATGCAGGACCATGGGAGAGGGCCTCAGACACATGTCGATGGGCTCGTACTCCTGCAGGATCTGCTTGACCTCTGCCGGGTGGACGAACAGAGGGTCCTCCTCGATGGAGAGCTTCTTCTCCTTCAGCACTTCTTCCAAGGTGTCGCAGATCTCATCCAGCTTCGCCCTCTCGTCCGCATCCTTCATCCTTGCGGCCTTCCTTCCGACTCCGGTGACAAGTGCGTCATAGGTGTCCTCGACGCCCTCCGGCTTCGGTCCGGAGACCAGTACGACAGGGACGTGAAGGTCCTTTATCAGGTCGGTCTTCTTCTCGACGCACGGCTTGAAGTTGCCCAGACAGACCACGCAAGCGTCATACTCGTCGATGATGGCCTTCTCGGAGGCAGATATCTGAGAAGTGTTCTTCCCGCGTCCCCTGGCCAATCCCATGACGACGGTGACCGCTCCGGCCCTTCTCAGGATCTCGGCCACATCGCAGATCGGATGGGGCATGTGGTGCCTTCCGAGTGTGGGTCCGACTACCGCGATCTCCGTTCCTGCCAGAGGCACCTCTTTCACGGTACCTCCGATATCGGTACAGAGTTTGGTTATCTCCTCCCTGTCCTCTGCGGGCACGGACATGATGACCGTGAGCATCTGGGAGCTCCTGTTCTTCTGAAGGACAGCTCCTCCGACATCCTCGATCATCTCGAACAGCTCATCGGAACGGTAGATTCCTCCGTCATACATCATTACCTCGAACATCAGGCTGCACCTCCCATCTCCTTGTGGACTGCGTATCCCTCTTCCATCATCTCCGGCTCCATCAGCTCTTCCGTTGCGACAACGGTGATGACGCCTCCGTCGATCAGTGTGCGGCGATTCTTGATACCTTCAGGCATCGATCTCCAGATCGCTCCCATGATCTCCCTCAGGTCCTGTTCTCCTGAGGCGATGACCATGTTCTGCAGCTCCGACATCTTGGCGTTCGCCACCTCGATATCGAACCTTGTCTGCTGGACGACCTTGTTCCTTCCGTATTTGGTCCAGAGCTCCCTGAGGATGTCTGGGGCGTAACGCTCCTGCGTGATGGTGATGTAGGTCATGCTGCCCTCCTCCCTCACGTTGGCCACGTCGACTACGGTCTTGTTCCCCGGGTCGGCCTTGAGCACGATGGAGAAGATGAACAGCGGGACCTTGGGCTTCAGCACGAGCTTCGCCTTGTCGATCAGGACGGCCTTGTTGAGGTCGCTCATGGTGTCCTCAAACAGCTTCTTGTATGCCGCGTCCCCGAACGGGTCGTCCCCTACTACTGTAACGTCCATGCGATCCCTCACAGGAATCCTGAGCTCAGCAATGCACCGCCGACCGCTCCGATGTACTGGGAGTCCGGCGGGACTATGGGCTGCTCTCCGAGGACCTCTCCGATCTGAGTGACCAGTCCGGAGATGAGCGAGGTCCCTCCGACCTGGATGATCGGATGCCTGACATCGATCTCCTGGAGCTGCTGCTCGTAGACCTGCTCGGCGACGGAGTGGCATGCTGCACAGGCCACATCCTCGAACTTCTTACCCTCTCCGAGGGTGGTGACCAGATCCTGGATTCCGAAGACGGAACAGTACGAGTTCATCTTGGCGTTCCTCCAGTCTCCCTGGTCGGCAAGCCTTCCGAGCTCAGTGATATCGATCTTGAGCCTGTTCGATGTCATCTGGAGGAACCTTCCGGATGCTCCGGCGCAGATACCTCCCATGGTGAAGTTGTCGGGGATACCGTCCCTTACGGTGATGGCCTTGTTGTCCATTCCTCCGATATCGATGATTGTAGCCTCACCCTTTTGCCTGTTGGCGAGCCACACGGCTCCCTTGGAGTTGACTGTGAGCTCCTCCTGAACCAGTTTGGCCTTGAAGTGCTCTCCCAGGGTGAAACGTCCGTATCCGGTGGTACCGATCGCCTCGATCTGGTCCAGTGTGACCCCGGCCTGTTCTAAAGCATTGTTGAGCACCTGTGTGGCCGATTCCACGACGACCGCTCCCGACGGGGTCCAGTCCTTTCCGATGATCTTGTTGTTCTCCATGACGACTGCCTTGGTGGTGGACGATCCTGAGTCCAGACCTACTGTGAGACCGGTCTGCCTCTCCCTTGCCAATAGCTCCTTCCTGGTGACTATTGTAACCAGTGCCTCCATCCTTGTCAGGAGCTGGGATGCCTTGAGCCTCTCCGTGAAGGAGTAGGTGACGACAGGCAGCTTGGTGTGCTCCTGGATGTATCTCCTGAGCTCGTTCCTGACCAGAGCGGCCTCTGCGCACCTGAAGCAAGTGGTGATGAACACTGCGTCAGCCTCGTACCTTCCTGATGCCAGCGCCTCTGCCCTGGCGATCATGAGCTTGAGCTGCGGCGAGCGGGGTTTGAATCCGAACTCCTCGACAGCCTTGTCGATGTCGGCGGATGAGACATCGGGGTAGACGATGTTCGCTCCGACTGATCTCGCTGCCTTCTCTATCTCGTACTGTACGCTGCTGTACTCAGTACCGCAGGACAGCTGCGCGATCTTGATTGTCATTTCAATCCCTCCATCCATTCCTTGGCCTGAGCAACGAAGTTCACCGCGTCCTCATCGGTCTCGGGATACTTCACCGAGAGCGTGGGGATGCCGCGCCTGTGGACCAGATACTTGATCATGAGATTGGAACGCTCGCATCCGACACATCCGAAGCTGTACGGACAGTCCTCCATGATGATGGCGGCATCGGCCGCCTCTATGAGCGGACCCCACAGGGCGAGCCTTCCCCTCACTCCTGAGGGGACCTCGATACCTGCATACTTGAGTCCTTTTACTACGTCGTCGAGTGTGACGTTCATCGGGGGCATGTCAACCTCCAGATTGTCAACTCTCTCCTGGATGGCCGCCATCGTGCTGAGCGGCTCATGCCCGAACCTTTCGACAAGATCGAAGAGGACCAGGCTGTTTGGGGGGTCTATGAAGATCTTCATCACTGCACCTCGCATATCTTCTTGAAAGCGTTTACATCAAGACGTTTCCTGTCCTCATCGGGTTTGTATTTGGCCCCTTTGTCGACCTGCTCCAATCCATATTGGATCTTGGAGAGCAGCGCCCACTCTTCCTCGAGCTGGGCATAGCCGGGCCTTGTACCGTGCTGGGCGCGGCAGCGGCGCGGATCGCTGCATCTGTACGCCCTGATCTTCGAGAAGACCTCGTTAGGGTATGTCTCCCTGACCTTGGCCAGAATCTGGAGGTTCTCTTTCCTGGGTGCCTCCACGAGGCATCCGTAGCATGTCTCCTTGACCAGCGCCTTGTCACCGAAGGAATGCACCATGCGGACGAGCTGGTCCGGAGTGAGCATAGACCTGGGTGAGATCATGTAGAGTCTGGTCTCCCTCTCTTCGCTCATAATTCAACCTCCCTGATGTATACGACGTCATCGTCGTTCAGGTCCTTCATCAGCCTGTCGAGATCGTCGTCGAATTTTCCTATGATGTTTGTTCCGTACGGCTCCTCTCCTGTGGGTCCGTACTCCTTGCTGTCCTGCAGCCTGATTCCCATGAGTCCGTGGTGGGGCCTGGCCTGGTTGGTGATACCGATGTCCCCGCGCTTGCACTTCTTGAACTGCACATCGTGGGGGACGAGGTCCTTACCCTTCATGTCGTCTCCGTAGAATGTGACCATCGGAAGACCTTCGAATGTGAACTGGACGGTCATGGAACCGACCGGTTTGTGGCTGAGTCCCGTGATCTTCCTGAAATAGTGGACGCTCCTGGGATCCTCCTGCTGGAGCAGACTGATCTTGAACACCTTGTCCTTGGGGACTCCCTTGACGACCACCTTCCCCTCCTTGAGGGCTGTGACGGTCTGCTCGGGCGTCTGCTCGACGATGATAGCATCATCGGATGTGTCCCCTTCCCTCTCGGCCTTGATTCCGGCCTCCTTTAAGAATTTGATACCGTCCTTCATCGTCATCCCCACCGAGAGTGCCCTCGGGGGATTGGTGGTGATCGTGAATATCTCGTCCTTCTTCGCATACTCGACTATGGCCATTCCGTTGGTGACGTTACCGGCGATGTTATGCGATACCGACTGCTGCCTCCTGTCCTTGAGGATGTACAGCCTTCCCTGGCCTACCCCTTCGGACCTTACGGCCACGCAGCCCTTGTTCCTGATCCCTGTATCCTCGGGCGGGATCTCGACATCGAGGTCCTCCGAGCATGCGATGTAACTTCCGGTGACGTCAGTGGCTTTCATGTATCCGGATGATGAGAGAACCAGGATGTGCTCGGCGGAGGCCGGGCTCTTGTCGTCCAGATCGATGGACACCATGGTCTCGATCTTGTAGCCGTCCTCCAGCTTCATCTTCAGGTCCTTTGTGACGATGACGTTCTCGGTGCTGATCTCGGACATCATGGGGCGGACCGAGATTATGCTGTCACCCTCTTTGAACAGGTCCAGCAGATGCCTTCCCACTGTGACCCTACCAATAACGGCCTTTCCGGCACCGTAGGAGCCTTTGTGGTTGTCCTTCGCGATCATCATGTAGGTGGTGTTGTTGTCGAAACCTCCGAGGGACAGGAAACAATCGTACATCCTGTACCCGTTCTCGCTCCTGTCCACCTTGAGTTCTGTGGGGAACGAACCGAAAGCGATGATGTTGTGGGTGACCCACCTGGATGTCACTCCGGACATCTTATCCGTGACCAGGGTTTTCCACATCCTGGCCTCTGGAGAATCATTGAGATGGATAACCAGGGTTCCACGTGTCGTCTCGATCTCGAAATCGCTGGTCTCCTGGACGAGCTTCTCCTCGGACAGGTGGACGGCGATGAGGGTGTCCTTATTGTAGATCTCGCCCTCGATGGCGCTCTTGAGAGTCGCTCCCTTCTTGAGCTCCTTTTCCTTTCCGTTGACGATGACCTTCATTGCCCACCACGCTCCGGGAGCATCGACTGCACCTTGGAAACGATCTCATCCAGCTTATCCTGAGAGCATGTGACTCCCCTGACCACACCGTTGACAATCTCGATGATCGTACCCTTTGTGTCGATCTTATCCTCAGGCGGCATAACCGCCTTTGTCTTGATCCCTACGGCGGCGAAATCCTCGTAGTCGACGGGACACTGCGCCACAATTATGGCGGGTATGTCTACGTTCCTGAGGATCAGCCTGGCCTTGTAAACTATGTGCATACGCACGTTGCCTAAGTGGATGAGGGCGACCTTGAATTGCTGGATCCTCTCGACCTCGATCGGGTCCAGTCCAAAGTAGCTTCCGGTCGTCATATCCGGGGCGTCAGCGGGCACCCCTGAACCTGCGTTGACCACCATGACGCTTGTGTCTATACCTTCCTCACGGAGGGCATATGTGATCTCGCAGACCGGTTTGGTGATGTGCCTCCTGCTGGGGCCCATCGCGATTGCGATGACGTCCCTTCCGGACTCGGAGAGTGTCGCCCTGGCGGCGAGACCTCCTCCGGCCCCGAGACCCATCGATTCCCTGCACTCCACGAAGCTGAGATGTCTGCCCATCTTCTGCTTCATGATCATTCACCTTCTGGTACCGGCTCCTTCTCGAATGATTCCAGGATCTCCTTGGGGTCTCCGAGTGCCTGGACCTTTCCGCCCTTCATGAAGGCGGCACGGTCGCAGCAGTTGAGAACGAAGTCCATGTCATGGCTCACGACGACGAACGTCTCTCCCAATGTGTCCCTGGCCCTGATGACCGACTTTGCGATGATTGTCTTGGTGATCGGATCCATTGTTCCCGTAGGCTCGTCCAGGATGATGATCCTAGGCTCCTTGATCAGGACCTGGGCGAACGCGATCCTCTGACATTCTCCGACGGAGAGCGAGTCAGGGTACGAGTACAGGATCTTCTCGATATCCGCTTTGGGGAATCCGACGCTGATCAGAACCTGGATGGCCTTGACCTTCGCAAGCTCTGCGGGCATCTTCATTCCGATGCATGTGCTAAGGTTCTGGAGAACGGTGTCGAATGGATACAGGGTATACTCCTGGTGAAGGAATCCGATGTAGGGGGTTGCCCTTCCTTTTCCCATGTATCCTTCCTCGGACATGTTGACCCAATCCTCTCCGATCCTGACCTTGACCTCTCCGCCTGTGGCGGGGGACATTCCTGCGATCATACGGGATGTGGTAGTCTTTCCGGCTCCTGAATAACCTACCAAGGCGAAGATCTCCTTCTCCTTGATGTCGAATGTTACTCCGTCGACTGCCTTGACGACTCCTCTTACGACCGAGAAGAAATGCTTCTTGGCATCGTTGCAGACGATGAGCGGTTCTCCGACCTGTGTGTGACTTGATTTCTCGAAGTGGTAGTCCTTCATGAAGGTCTCTGCGACCTCCTTGGGGTTGCCCTGCAGGATTACGTTACCTGCATCCATCAGCATGGCCTCGTCAGCCATCCTCTCGATGGCCTCGGGCCAATGGGATGCGAAGACCATGGCGATTCCGTTCTTCTTGACGTAATCGATGAGTCCCTTGTGGACCGTCTCTGCTGTGGTGGGGTCCAGTGTTCCCGTGGGCTCGTCTGCGAGGAAGAACAGCGGCTTCTTCGCCAGCTGCCTTGCCATGACGACACGCTGCTTCTCTCCTCCTGACAGGTCCCTTGCGATGTGCGTGGTCCTGTGCGTCATGTCGACGAGCTCGAGCATCTCGATTGCACGCTGGATACGGGCATCTCCCTTGACATCCTCGGGGATGGCCTCCATGACGTTCTCGATGACGGTCATATCTCCGAACAGTGCAAATGTCCTCTGGAGCATAATGGAAATACGTCCTTTGATCTCCAGCCTGAGGGGGTCGTCCATCTTCAGGGACCAGAAGTCTATGGATTTGGTATCCGTTTCTCCGCCACACCTTGTACACTTCTGTCCTTTGTACGGAAGGTCAAGGTTTCCGCATTTCTTACACTGGTTCAGATTGAATATCACGCGTCCAGAATCGGGCTTGTAGTCATCATTTCCTCTTAAGATGTGGATGAGGACACTCTTTCCTGCCGCGCTCTTACCGATCAATCCGAGTATTTTTCCAGTCGTCAACTTCGCACTGACATTGTTGAGAGTGACGCGACCGTCGTATTTCTTGGTCACATTCTCGATAACCAGAAGTTCTACCGACTCTTGAGCCATACGCCGAAGTATCCAGTACCCTGTTATAAACTATCGCTCGCGTATGTAAGGCGATGTAGCTGGTTTTGGACGTTGGATGGATGCTCTCCAACCATAATAATATATAAGTTGGATGGACATTGCATCCATATGATGTCCAACAACGCCAGGATTGGCGGACCAATACCAAAATTCAATGATTACCACCTATGGAAGACTCTTTATTATTTGGATGATGAGGAGGCCATTGGTAGGAAGAAGCTATCGGCCATGCTGGACATCGGAGAGGGAAGCACAAGGACGATCATCGCGCTTCTTCAGAACCATGAGATAATAAGCATCAACAAGAGCGGAATTATCCTGACTAACGTCGGAATGGACCTGAAGAAGAAGACCCGTATGGATCTCGCCCCAGTAGCTTTGCCTGAACTTACCATCGGAGATTACAATTTTGCAGCACGCATCCCCAAGATGGCCCGCAACGTCTCTTACGGTTGCGAGGAGAGGGATGCTGCTATTGAGGCTGGCGCCACCGGTGCTACCACCCTAGTCTTCATCAACGGGAAACTCATGTTCCCTGGATCCGAATACCATGTCGATCCCACCATGGAGAATGAGATCAAATCGGTATTCAACCTGAAGAACGAGGATGTCGTAGTCATTGGAACCGGCAAGACGATCCAATCGGCTGAGGTCGGTGCAGTCGTCGCTGGACTTCACATCATCGGAGGACTCAAGCTCTCCCGCGGAATCAAAGACGTGATATCCCCCAGGAGCGACAATTCAGAGTTGCTTTCCCTGGCATTCGCGATACACGACCTGGTCGGAGGACTTCCCGTCTGCGCCAAGAACAGGGACAACCTGGGAGTCAGGATCGAAAACGGAGCCGTCATCGACAACGCCTACACAGGCGAGGTACTGGAAGAGGTCATCCGTTCTGGAACCACGGTGAGGAGGATCGCCACCTCCGGACCCTACAAGGGCATCAGAGTAATAGTTACGCCCATAGAGCTCGATAACCGCATCATCGCTGTCATCGGGGTCGTGGACGTGCGTTCCATGGCAGGTATCGATAACCTGATCAGACTCCATGAGAACGAATAAACCTGAATCAACAACATCAAACTGAGGAATGTAAGATGGCAAAGGATTTGGATGAAGGATTGGACCTTCCGTTGGAGATAGTCCGCGGCCTCAAAGGAGTAAAGTGGGCATTCTATCTCGACAGGGAGATCCTGGAAAAGCTTAGAGTCGAGGAGTCCACAGTGAGGTCCATGGGAAGCATCCCGGTGGACAATCAGGGATTCCTTCAGGCATTGGAAAGGGACGCCGTGATCTGTATCGTTAAGGACCCCAGATTTAGACCTCCACCGGAGCCTACCGTCATCCTTGTCGGAGCGAACGGAAACATCCTTGGAGAAGAGGTATTCCCATTTACAATGCACAAGTACGACGGCCGTGACGACATCGTATGGATGGGCGACGGTTTCGTATGCTTCATGGGTGTTGACGCAGGTGGATCGGAACAGTTCGTTATGCCTCCTGTATCCTTCCCTGAGCTCAATGAGAGCAACGGGTGCAAGGATGTCATCTCATGCAGTCCTGCTCCAACCAGCGACCGCATGATGCGTCTCTATTACGGTCTTGATGACGACTCCAGATATGCCTCAGTGCTGGTGGCGTTCAACAGGATCAAAAAGTGAAACTTCAAAGCCGTCCCCGCGACGGCATCATTCTTCTTTTTTGAATTATTCCGGCTTAGTCGGGACTCTGTAAAAAATCGAGAAAAAAATAAAGGATTTTACCCCGGACCGAAGTCCGGGGAAATTGTTTGAGGACGGATCATCCTCCTCCGGAGGGCATGAATTCAGAGATGTCGACCTCTTGGGTCTCCCTCTTGATGTCCTCGATGGACTGCATGCCTCTCTCGAAAGAGGAACGCTCCTTGAACGAGACCTCAATGTACTCTGACGGATCTGCCGGGACAAGGTTCACTGCATCATAGTAGAGGTCTGTGTAATCCAGTCTTACCCAGGTCACACCGTCCTTTTCCTTGATATCGGTGATCTTGCCGACGGTCGATGTCGGCATGTACTTCATGAGGTCCCCGTTCTCCACGCGATCATCCCTTGATGACTGCGGACCTCTCTCCGGCGGGCTGGAATTCCCTGAGGGCTCCGCGTCCGAACTCCTTGGTGACGTTGGCGAAGTCGAAGACCAGTGCGGGGTCTGCGAATGCGACACGTACGAGGGGGTTCGCGGTCCAGGCGTCTCCGCGTGCTGCGTGAGCTGCCTTGGGGATTCCAGTGTATCCGGAAAGGTGTCCGACGTTCATTGCGTAGTTGGGGTAGTTGGGTCCACGGATCTCCATGGGCAGACCCTCATCGGATCTGTATGCGAAGGAGTTCGCGGATCCACACTGGTCCTGCAGGTCGTATCCGTAGAATCCGAGCCTTCCGGTCCTCTCCTTGTGCTGGAGCATGGACAGGTACCAGCAGTTCAGACCGCAGTCAGCAACTCCGGTTGCCATTGCACCGGCGATACCGGTGGATGCTGCGGCGACTGTTGCCCTCTGGGATCCACCGAAGTGGGCCTCCATGATGGCGGGGTATCTCTCATACATCTCGAGAGCGTAAGCGTTGATCTCGTCTCCGAGTTTCATGAGCTTGTCCATGTCCTTGGGGTCGAGTTTGCACAGGCCGCCGTACTTGGACTTGATGTGGTCGATAGCATAGTAGACGTAATCCTCGAGGATGTTGTCGGTGTATGCTGCGGTAGCGTACTGTGTGAATCCGACTCCTCCGGACATGTATCCACCGAGGTAGACCTGGTCGAAGATTCCTGCTCCCAGTGCGACAGCCTCAAGTGCTGCGCGTCCGGGGTCGTCAGGGTGGACACGGTCGGACTGTGCCATATCTGCCATGAATCCGAAGGGGATTCCTCCGGGCTCGTTGGGTCCCCTTGCACGCCTTGCGGGCATCATGGTTCCCATGTTGATCGACAGGTGCTTTGCTGCGTATGCGAAGTCAGCGATTGCTGCCTCTCCTGCTGCGAGTTTGTAGGAGGAGATGAAAGCCATGGAGATCTGCATTGCTGCGTGCCTGGATGTTGTTGCTCCATCCATGATCCTTCCAACGATTGTGGGGACACGGACTGCCTGCATCAGGGTCTTTCCGATGGCTGCCTTCAGCTGCTTGGCCTGGTCCTTGGGGAAGAGCTTGTTGATGTCGATGACGAATCTCTTGTCGATCTCATCGATGAGCTCATCGTCTCCGGAGAAGACCTTGACGTACGAGTCGTATGCGAGAGCGGGGTTGATCTCAGCCATGTGCTCCTGAACGACTGCTCCTCCAGGCATTGTGTGGTTGACGGTCTCGAGGTAAGCGTTGATTGTCTCAGGTGTTACCTCTTTTCCGAGCCTTCTCTCAATGGTCTGGTGGGGGGAGTCGAGTCCGACGAGGACTGTCCTCCTGATGTCGTCCCATGCCTGCTGGATTGCTGTGTTGTTCACACAGTGCAGGTCATCTGCCTCTGCATAGATGTCAGTGTGGGAGAGCTGGTAGGGCATCCAGGACCTTTGTCCGAGAGGAACTCCGATGTCCTCGTTGAGCATGGGGATTCCACGCTTCTTGGCGATTGCCTCAGCTGTCTTCTGGAACTCGACTTTGGACTTGGACTGTTTCCATCCACCAAAGCAGTAGTATTTGGTGGAGATGTCAGTGGGTTCCTCTTTGAACTTCTTCTTACATGCTTCCATGAATAACTTCTGTTTTGTTGCCATGTAAATCACTCCTTAAATGCCCAAGGCTGGTAACCGCCGAGTGTCCTCAGCTTGTGGATCCTGAGTCCGTACTGTGTTACTTCCTTGTCGTCTCTCATGTCGACGCCGTCTGCTCTGAAGATTGTTGTCCTCTTCTTGAGGTCAGCGGCTGTTGCGGGCTTACCGACGGAGATCTTCCTGTCGAGGGGGATTGCGACCTGGTCCTTGACATAGACGACTTCCTTCTTCTTGGCGTCCCACTGGTACCTCTGCCAACCGTCGAACATCAGTCCGTTCTCATCGAGACGGCATGCGTGTCCGTGAACGGTTGCTCCCCTGATTCCTGTAAGGGCGGGGTCAAAGGTCTCGTTGTCGATCATCTCTTTTGCCATTACCTCGAGGTTCCTCTCACGGACCTCGATGATCTGCCTTCCGGAAAGTGTTCCGGTGTCGACTCCTCTGTACCTGGAGAGGTACATCCATGCCCTCTGGTAGGGGGAGATGGGTGCGAAGTAGACTGAATCTGTGAACTGGATGTACCTGATACGGTCACCGGCCTTTGCTCCCTCGATGGGAACGACGAGCTTCCTGATCGGGCACTCCGGCTCCTTGCCCTCCTCGATTGGGGGGTGGATGGACTTGTAGTCCTCTCCGGGGTTCCTGTGTCCCATGATCCTGATGACATCGTCCATAGGAACGTCACGGAGCTTCTTGAGTTTGACTTTCGGATCCATGTATCTGCGCCTGTTCTTTGCAGGTACTGTGGTTCCGGGATAGAACTGTCTCTTGTATGCCATTTTATTCACTCCTATAATCATGAAGTGTGGGCTTGTATTTCGAGTATCTACCGACATTGAGCGTGTATCCGAATTCGATGCATTCGTTCAGAACCTTCTCTATCTCTTCCAGCTTAGCGTCCAATGCCGCTTCGTCCTCGACCTCGAGCTCTATGTAGAATGCTCCGACGAGGTAACGCAATTCGACCTCACGTCCGTTGACGTTGATGATCTTGCGCTCCGTATGATTGTTGGGAAGTCCCTTTCCAGGTCCGCTGTTGATCGTCTTGGGGATGGACTCACCGGTCATCTGTATCTGCCTGATGCCTTTGATAACATCGAGCTTGTTCAGAACGACCTCTGTGGTCTCCGCAGAGAGCAAACGGTTGGTAATGACGGCGACTTCGGGAAGCGGAACGCCTGCGTAATCTGCTGGTTGTGTAGATACCATACAAGGGCCTCACAGTTTCTTCTTCACCTTCTTTGCCTCTGCAGCGACGCACTGCATGGGCCTTGCGAACTCCTCTACGTCACCGAAGACTTCCTTGAAGAGACCGGATGTGGCCTCTGCGGAGAAGGTCTGGGTTCCGCCGTCGAGACAGTTAGCTGCTGTTACTGCAGGGATGAGAACTCCCTTTGAGTGCCTGGTCACAACGTGGTTTCCGTGGAACAGACCAGGTCCTCCTCCTCCATAGATGGAGTGAGAGAAGAATGACATACCTACTCCAACTCCCTCAGAACGACCATAGTCGACACCGGGGAGTCCGGACTCGTGCTCGAGCAGATCGTTGTAGTACAGGACGGTTCCGGGAACTCCCTGTGCTGCCCTTGCTGCTCCGATGTTTACCATAACGGCTGCGACCATTCCGGTTGCTGCGTATGCGTTCCACTTGGGAAGGTCCTTTGTTGTGTAGACTTTGTATCCGCTGGGGAGTGTCTCCTTGACTTTGATGACTCCGTCTGCAATGGCCCTGTCCATAAGGGACTCGATAACAGTACCGACTGTTCCGGTCTTTCCGTTCTTCTTCACGAGTGTGTAAAGCATGTTGTTGGCGTTGAGTCCCTCGTAAGCGAGAGCCAGAAGTCCGCCCCTCTCGAAGTTTCCGATGAGGTCTCCCATTTCGTAGGATCCGCACTGCTCGAAGATAGCCGAAAGGGCTGTTCCCTGCATTGCGTTCCTGCTGACGAGAGCAACGACGTGGTTTGCCATGATGTTCCTGAGTGCGAATCCAGCTCCCTCATTGTTCTGAGGAACTTCGAGGATGGACTTGACGTTTGCACCCTGGAATGTGATCGTCTGGGGGTATCTTCCCCAAACCGCTCCCTTGACCATGTTGGCCTCGTACATCGGAATCTTGAACTCATCGATGATAGCCTCGGTGGTAGCGGCTGCAACTGCTGTGAATCCGGTTGTGTACTCGATTCCAGCTGCCATTCTTGCCTCAGGTACAATGGCGACGAGCCTGTTGCCCTTGACGACTACTTCTGTGCCGTCTCCGTCATAGACCTGGATTTTCTCTTTAACGATCTTAGCGATCTTTGATGCGTTCTTGACGAGAGGGATATCGATTTCCTTACCCTTAATCACTGCACCAGCGATTGCACCGGACTTGAGAGCCTTCTCAATTCCAGCGAGGTCGACTGCGATTGTCCTCTTTGTCAGAGATACGATCTTTTTGATCGCTTCGTTGCGCAACGGACTGATGGCTTCCAACGGAATGTCTTTTGCAATGCGCTTTCCGTTGTCGTCATACAAGTCGATTACGTCCTCGTATTTTGGCATTTCATACCTCCTTGTTCAATAATTTCGTGCAGGGTCTTGCAACTCTGCACTCCCCTTGCAATTTCGCGTATCTTCTTTTAGAATATAAACGGATACGTTTTCCTGTCAGTGAATCCGTTGATTTGATGTTACTTTCGGAGTAAAAAATCATAATTTAGTGGTGTTTCAAGAGTACCGTTCAATGGGTTTTATTTAATGGTTTCTATGGATGGATGATTTATCTACAATCGTCAACTATTCTTTAAATAGTAGCGATTTGGGTGTGGAGGAATCCTCCAACCCATACCGCTTTTTCACTCTCTCTTCGCCTTTGTCATGACGCCTTCGGAGTACTTTTTGAGATGCTCAACGAAGCTCGGGATCATCGAATAGGGTATTCCTACAGCCATTTCATCAGGCTTCATGTCAGTCTTCTTCCTGCATCCGAAGCAACCGAGCGAGATATTCGGCTGACCGGTGCACATGGGAACTGCCACCAAGTCCTCGCAGGCACACTGGAAGGGCGAGGTGCTGAACTCAACGCGTCCTCCCTTCTCTGCTGTAGTCAAAGGAACGACCCAATAGATCCTCTCAGGGATGTCGGCGATAGCGACGATATCGGGCACGAAATCAGCATCTTTCAGGGGGCAGACCACATCTCCCTTGGACCTGAAGGGCACAACCTTACGGTCAGCGATCATTTTCGCAGCGGCTGCAGGGCTGTCATGCATTCCGATTCCGGCATGGAATTCGCCTGATGCGATCTTCTCAGAGGTGTCGACCATGTTCAATGCGGATGCTCCGACCATGCAGTTGTGGCAAGCCAAAGGCATCTTGAAGGACTGGCCGTTCTTCGCCCTAAAGATGGATTGGCAGTGACTCTGCTGTTCCGCAGGCTCCTGATATCCCTCGGGGAACTCCTCGTCCTCCCTGATCAGTCTGATGGCCACAGGCTCATATCTGAGCTTCATGACCTCCTTCAAAACTTTAGCGTATTCACTATTCTGGGCCAAGACATTAGACATGAACGCTGAATGGCAGAGTCCGTATAAGCAAATTGTCAAAAAATAAAGTTGAACCCCCCGTGAAGGGGGGAATTAGTTTAACTGTTCAAGCTTCAGTTTGCCATTCCCTTGATAGCCTCAACCATTGCGTTGAAGTTGTCGTTGGGGGTGGCGGGTGCGATACCGCATCCGGAGGAGATGATGTTGAATCCAGCCTTTGCAGAGTGCAGTGCTGCCTCCTTGACCTGCTCAGGGGTTCCCTGGAACAGGGGCATAACTGATCCGACGTTTCCGACCATACAGGTCTTTCCGCCGACTTTTCCACATGCGACATCGGGGTCCACCTTCTCCTCGATGGAGATTCCGGTGACACCGGTCTTGACCATCATGTCGAGGATAGGCTCGGTGTTTCCGCAGATGTGCAGGATGGAGTACTTGTCGGCCTTGGGTGCGAGTGCGGGGCCGATGTGCTTTCCAACGTATTCGTCGAACATGTCGGGTGCGAGCATGTCGGTGGATCCGGTAGGCTCGGAACACTGGACACAGTCTGCTCCAGCCTCCCAGAGGGCCTCAGTGTAGGTCCTTACGTAGGGGGTCATGAAGGTGAGCCACTTCTGAACCTCATCGGGTGCCATAAGGATTCCGAAGATGATGTTCTCGGTGTTGACCATGTTTCCGGTGAGTGTGATGACTCCGGTGTTTCCTGCGACGACTGCGTAGTTCTCTCCGTGGGATGCCTTCAGCTTCTTGACGGCCTCGATAACGACTTTGGGCCTTCCAGTGTTGATCATCTCCTCGGGGGACATGAGTGTGTTGGGGTCGTCGTACTCGCCCATCATTGCGTCGAAGTGCAGGGGGTGCTCCTTGATCATGGGGGCTGCGTCCTTCTTGTCGACGGCAACCTTTGCTCCAAGAGCCTCGGTCTCGGCTGTCAGACAGAATGCTGCCCTGACTGCCTCTGCACCGTTGTAGTCTGCCTGTGCGGCTGCGAGCTTTGCCATTAGGTCGGGGTCCTTGTGGGCCTCGGGCCAGGCTGCTCCAACTGCATCCATCTGTGCAAGTGTTGCTGACTGTGTGAATACTGCGACTGGGGGTCTGTCAAGGGACTCCTGTTTCAGTGCAGCAAGTACTCTCTCTCTAGGTGTCATTGCCATAATGAAAACTCCTGAGCCTCCGATTACCTTCATCATATATAACAAAAAGGGGAAAGAATGAACCGCAATTATATCCAAAAATAGGTGACGCCTTTACTAATGGCTGCTATTTGAGTTGTATGTATCCGCCAACTTGTCAAATCGTCACTTCGGAGATGTCCGAAAGAACGCCGAGATCCATGAGCCCCATGTCAGTCACCCCGTATATGCGGGCATTGGCGTAATCGGAGTTCTTCAGAGCATCGGCCATGACGCAATCCTTGTCGAGGACGAGGTCGTTTCCCGATGCGAACGGGGAGAAAGGCGGGAGGACTATCACCCCATCCTTCTCCGCATGGACGAAGCATTGAATCTTCAACCCTCCGCCGACGGCCTCCGGGATCCTGACAGAGGGGTGTTCATGACCTATTATGACAGGCCTCTTTCCCGAGTCAACATGTCCGTGTTCGAGCCTGAATCCCATTATGTCGATGTAATCAACTACCAAGAATCCGAGATCGGAGACGATGTTCTGCAGATAATTGTCATGATTCCCTTTCACTGCTACGACCTATGCCGCTTCCGCCAGGAGGGAGAACACCTTCCTGACCTCCCTCTTCTCTTCGAAACCAGCATGCCTGAAATCGTGCTTGATGTCCCCCAGAAGGACGACTCTGGCCGGTTCATATCTGGAAAGGATGTCGTTGAGAGATTCACGGATGGACTCGGTATTGATCCTGGGCAGGTACATTCCCTCCTGCTCCAATGCCCTCTCGTACCCTAAGTGGAGGTCCCCAATGACAACTGTGGGCCCTTCGTCGAGAATGAGACACCGGTCGCTGGTAATCCTGACTCCCGGCAGAATCCTCTTCTCTCTCATGAGGCACCCATTCCGTTAGCCATATAAAATTGGTTTTTCATAGGGTCGGATGATGATCGAACACACTTTCCAGATGCTACCATCCTTCGGAGCGAAGAAGGAGAGGGCTCTGTGGGAATCAGGTATCCTGGACTGGGATGATTTCCTATCAGCGGACAGCATCGGATGCGTCAAACCCGCACTCAAGGAAAGGTCGGATCCGATCGTCATGCAGGCCTCGGAACTTCTCAAGGAGGATGACGCGTTCGGACTGTCCGACCTCATCCCTAAATCCGAGCATTGGAGGATGTACGACCGTTTCAAGGACGACGCCGCATACCTCGACATCGAGACGGACGGACTTAGCAGGGACGCTCTTGTCACTGTTGTAACCGTCTACAGGAAGGACAAGACCTACACCCTCACGGAAGGGTTCGATCTCGATTCAGAATCATTGTCTAAGGCTCTGGAGGGAAGCAAGCTGTTGGTCACTTTTAACGGCAGCTGCTTCGATGTGCCCGTCCTCAGGAACAGTTTCCCGGAGGTGGACTTCGACATCCCCCAGTACGATCTGCGCTTCGCCTCAAGGAAGGTTGGGTTCAAGGGCGGACTGAAACCTCTGGAGATCGAGCTGGGCATTCACAGGTCCGAGGACATCATAGATGTCGACGGAGCCATGGCAGTCCATCTTTGGCATCAATGGAAGAGGCACGGAGACGAGGATGCACTGAACATCCTCCAGGAATACAACCGTGCCGATACGGTGAATCTAGAATACATAGCCGGAGTCATATACGGCAAGCTGGTGACTGAACATGCAGGCTACAGATGGTGACCTAGGCCGTATGCAGAGGGACCTTGAGACCGCGGCAGCGGGGCTCAGAAAGGCCAAGAGCGTGCTCATAATCTCCCATATAGATGCGGACGGGATCAGCGCAGGGGCCATCGCGACTCTTACGGTGGACCGCCTGGGCATAGAGCACCGCACCGTTTTCATCCCCAAGATCACTGCAGAGAGCATAGAGATGATCAACTCTGCCCCGGAAGATTATGTTTGGATCTGCGACCTCGGAAGCGGATACCTGTCCGAGTTCTCCAGATCCAACCTCATCATAACCGATCACCACGTCCCAGACCCCAAATGGAGGAAGAAGCAGACGGTCCTGGACAGTTTCGTCGATATAGACCACCTTAACCCCCATGTCTACGGCCACGACGGTTCGTACGAGGTCTGCGGCGCGGGCATGACCTACCTACTCTCCAAGGCGGTGGATCCCAACAACATCGACCTTGCCTATCTGGCCGTTGTCGGAGCGGTGGGGGATTTCCAAGATACGAACTTCTCCAAACTCGTCAGCATCAACCATGACATCCTGAACGACGCCGTCTCCGCCGGAGATGTTGTGGTCGAAGATGACCTGCGCCTGTTCGGAAGGGAGACACGTCCGTTAGTTCAGTTCTTCCAATACTGCAACGAACCCCGTCTTCAGGGACTTACCGATAACGCCGCTGGCTGCATGGACATGCTGGAGTTCCTGAACATCCCTCTGAAGCAAGATGGCAGGATGAGGGTATGGAACGACCTAAGCCATGATGAGAAGGAACGCGTCATCGACCAGGTGCTTGAACTGCTGCCTGTGGAGGAGCAGAAGAGGGCATACGGCGAGATGTATACCCTTCCCAAATTCGACAGGGGCACAGGACTCGGCGACGCCAAAGAATACGCCACGGTGCTGAACTCCTGCGGAAGGTATGACGATGCGGAGACAGGGATGAGGATCTGCTTCGGAGAACCTGATGCGCTGAAGGATGCGGAGAAGAACCGTTCGGACCACAGACGCCACATATCATCTGCCCTATCATATGTCAAGGACAACCATCTGCTCAGGGAGAGGAAGTACATCCAATACTTCGACGCGGGCAGCAACATCCGCGACACAGTGGTCGGGATCGTTGCAGGCATGCTGCTGAACTCCCCTGAATGCAGGAGGGGGATACCGATCATCGCATTCGTCGATTCAGATGACGGAGTGAAGGTATCCGCTCGTGCGGACAGGAGCCTTGTTGACAGAGGCTTGGACCTTTCCGTCGTGATGAAGACGGCTTCGGAGCTAGTCGGCGGATACGGAGGCGGACACAGCGTTGCCGCCGGTGCGACGATACCTGCAGAGAAGAAGGAGGAGTTCCTCGGCATAGCCGAGGATATTGTCTCCTCGCAATTGTTGTAAGTGTTTTCACTCCTTCATCAGAGTGTAAAGGACTGCCTTCTGGGCATGGAGCCTGTTCTCAGCCTGGTCGAATACCACACTGTGGGGGCCTTCCATGACCTCGTTGGTGATCTCCTGTCCGCGGTGAGCGGGGAGACAGTGCATGACGATGCATGTGGGCTTGGCCAGAGCGATGAGGTCGTCGTTGATCTGATAAGGCTTGAAGATCCTGATTGCCTCTTCCTCTGAGGTGGTGTCTCCCATGGAGATCCATGTGTCTGTGTAGAGGACATCCGCGTCCTTGCATGCCTCTTCAGGCTCGTGGGATGCGATGATCTTGCTTCCGTTCGCCTCTGCGATCTTGGTAGCGTTCCACATGATCTCCGCGTTAGGCATCCTGATAGCGGGACAGCATGCTACCATATCTATTCCCATGATAGCACATGCGTAAAGAAGCGAGTTGCAGACGTTGTTTCCGTCTCCGAGATAGACGAGCTTCTTTCCCCTGAATTCTCCGAGCTTCTCTTTGATCGTGACCATGTCGGCGAGTGCCTGGCAGGGATGCTCGAGGTTGTCAAGACCGCTGATGACGGGTACTGACGACCAGTCTCCAAGCTTGTCCATCATCTTGTAGTCGTTTGCACGGTACATGATTCCGTGGACGAAACGGCTCATGACACGGGCCGTGTCCTCCATTGTCTCGCTGTGGACACCGATCTGCATCTTGGATTCGTCGAGGTAGACGGCGTGTCCTCCCAGCTCTGTGATAGCGACATCGAACGAGATCCTGGTCCTGGTGCTAGGCTTCTCGAAGATCATACCGAGCGACTTTCCTTTGAGCGGGTCGCCGTGGTGGCCGCGCTCCGCCTTGAGTCTCAGTGCGAGATCGACAAGATCGGGCCATTCGTCCTTCATGTCGATTACTGAAATCAGATTCTTCTTTCCCATGGAACTGCCTCATCTCTCGTAAGTTTAAATAGGATATGTAGCAACGAACGGTTCATGCGTGCCTAATGCCCGTATTCTCCGATATCTCGGAACTGATAGTACATAGGTCATCCAAGGACAGTTCACTCAGTGATTTGTGACCTGATATGCGGAGGAAGACTCTGATCTCTTCAGTTGATGCGAGGAGATAGTTCCCTACCCTCCTCGAACCTGCATTGGTATCGAGACGCGATTCCAACTCCGGATCCTG
Organism: Candidatus Methanomethylophilaceae archaeon; assembly: GCA_045588265.1. Lineage (GTDB taxonomy): Archaea > Thermoplasmatota > Thermoplasmata > Methanomassiliicoccales > Methanomethylophilaceae > Methanoprimaticola. Next base: position 31,572 of record JAZNDX010000016.1, read on the forward strand.
TGTGGCGATTCCCATTGGACAGCTTCCTGAGTTGCACGCTCTGTATCTCTGACATCCGAGGGCCATTAGTGCTGCGGATGCTATCGCGACCGCGTCCGCACCCATCGCCAATGCCTTGATGAAATCCTTGCTGGTCCTCAGTCCGCCGGTGATGACCAGTTCCTGATCCATACCGTGCTCGTCCATGTACTTCCTCGCCCTTGAAAGAGCGTAGAGCGTGGGAACTGTCGTGGCATCCTTCAAGAATTTGGGGGACGAACCTGTCGCTCCTCCCCTTCCGTCTATGGTGATGAAATCGCATCCGGATTTCGATATGAACTCCAGGTCCTCTTCGATGTGGCCTGCGGCAATCTTTACTCCGATAGGTTTCCCTTTGGTCTCTCCGCGGAGGTAGTCCACCATCTTCTTCAGATCCTCGGGGGAGTTTATCTCCGGGAACCTGGAAGGACTGAGGATGTCCTTGCCTTTCGGTTTCCCTCTCATGAACGCGATTATGTCCGTGACCTTGTCGCCGGGAAGATGTCCGCCCATTCCGGGCTTGGTTCCCTGACCTATCTTGATCTCCACAGCATCGCACCTCTCGAATGTCTCGATGGTTGTACTGTACTTGTTGGGAACGTATTCGAAGATGTAACGGTAGGCGTTGTCGATCTCATCCGAGAGGACTCCTCCCTCTCCGCTGCACATTGCCGTCTTGGCCATAGCCGATCCCATTGACAATGCCTTCTTAGCTCTGCCCGAAAGTGCTCCGAAACTCATGTGCGAGACGTAGATGGGCGATTCGATCACCATTGGCTTCTCGGCCTTCTTTCCGATCGTAACGCTGATGTCCACCGGAGCTCCGTCATCCAACGGAGGGTTGGCGAGCTGTCCGCCCAGGAAGAGGATGTCATCGAATGACGGCACGGGCATCAGTGTGTCCATGGGGTCGCCCACACTCTTGCCTGTCATGGACAGCGCGTGTATCTCGTCCATCGGCCCGTTGTCATGCCTGACCATCCTGGGGTCTATGGAGATGTCGTCTGTGGGAACATCCGCTTTTACTGCAGCCTTTGCCTCCGCCTTCTTGGGTACCTCGGCCTTTGCGGGCTCCTGCTCCGCATCGACTCTGACGAATGCGCTCTTAGGAGAATGACAGAGGGGACACACCCAATCATCTGGAAGGTCCTCGAATTTCACAGGTTCCTCATCGTCATCATAGATTTCGCCGCAAACGGAGCATTTGTAGACTGCCATGAACGATGGTAACAGAACGGCACAATAAAAAAGAGAGTCCTGTTAGAACAATTTTGAACAACCGATGAGAAAACACCCTCCTACACAAGAAAAACGAAATGTCTCGACTGGCCATATGAAGTGTTGAAATACATCTGGTAACGATATCTTTATTTAAGGGTAGAAGATAAGCCGAATCACAACATGGCCGGGATAGGGTAGCTTGGTTATCCTAGGGGACTGTGGATCCCTTGACTCGGGTTCAAATCTCGGTCCCGGCCCCTATTGTGTTTTAGACTGATCGTGATAGCATGTCCTGGGAAGGCAAACTGAACAAGCTCGATGACAACAGGTGGGAGATCCCACTCGACGAGAGCCTCGGTATGAGGACAAACGCCGTCATCTACGCCAGCGAGGATATGCTCTCACAGATACGTTCAGACAATGCCCCCATGCAGGCGGCGAATGTCGCATGCCTCCCCGGGATCGTCGGCAGTTCAATGGCGATGCCCGATATCCACTGGGGATACGGTTTTCCCATCGGCGGTGTTGCCGCGGTGGATAGCAATGACGGTTCGATCTCTCCCGGAGGGATCGGTTTCGATATCAACTGCGGAGTACGTCTGATTAAGACCGACCTTACGCTGGAGGACCTCGGTGACAAAAAGAATGCCCTCATCGATGAACTCTACAGCAACGTTCCTTCGGGACTCGGCTCCAAAGGACTGACCAAGGTGGGCTACAAGGAATTGGACGACATACTGGCGGTCGGTTCCGAATGGGCCGTGGAGAACGGCTACGGCTGGGAGAGGGATCTCGAAGTGACCGAAGAATTCGGCCACATGCACGATGCGGACATCACCAAGGTCAGCGATAAGGCGAGGAAGAGAGGGCTGCCTCAGCTCGGTTCCCTCGGTTCCGGAAATCACTTCCTTGAGGTCGACCTCGTGGAGAACATCTTCGACGAGCGTACCGCTAAGGTCTACGGACTGAAGGAGGGAACGCTTGCCATCACAGTTCACTGCGGCTCCAGAGGCTGCGGACATCAGATCGCCACAGATTACCTTCAGGAGATGGAGCGCTACGTCAAGCAAAACTCTGTGAACCTTCCGGACAGACAGCTTGCATGTGCACCTCTCGATTCCAAACTCGGAGAGGACTACTACGCGGCCATGTGCTGCGGGGCCAACTACGCCTGGGCGAACAGACAGATGATCACCCACTGGGCGAGGGAATCCTTCGAGAAGATCCTGGGAGAATCCGCAGAGGACATGGGCATGGATGTGGTCTACGATGTGGCCCACAACATCGCCAAGAAGGAGAGGCATGACATCGACAGGCACCACGAGGACGTCCTGGTCCACAGGAAGGGCGCCACCCGTGCATTCGCACCCGGCAGATCGGAGATCACCCTCCGCTACAGAGATGTTGGCCAACCCGTGATCATCCCCGGTAACATGAAGGTCGGAACGTATGTCCTGGCCGGCAGACAGGGCTCCATGGAACAGACATTCGGTTCCACCTGCCACGGAGCAGGGAGACAGATGTCCAGGAAAGAAGCCATCAGAAGCATGACCATGGACGGCGTGATGCAGCAGATGGCCGACAACGACATCTATCTCAGGAACGCATCCACAGAAGGCGTCCTCGAAGAGGCACCCGATGCATACAAGAACGTCGATCAGGTCATAGAGGTCGTCTGCAACGCAGGACTCACGGCCAAGGTCGCCAAGCTCACCCCGATCGGCGTCATCAAAGGCTGATCACTTTTCTGGCAGCCTTCTCGACCTGCTCCCTGAACGGAGCCGGTGCGGACACCATTATCGCCCAGGAATACGGATCCCTTGCCTGTAAGGAACGTGCGATCGGCGAGAAGCGTGCCAAAGAACGGACCTTCCCCTCCTCGTCTATAATCGACACGTCAGTCTTGCCGATGTTCATATTGTTCTGAAGGTTGGTCTTTGAGGTCGTCTCCACACCGATATGGAAGACGTCCACGTCCGCCTGGTCCGCGATCTCCTGCTCCAGACGCTTGACTCCCTCCTTGTTGGTGAACTCGATGAGTTTGGAGGCGATATCCTCGGTCATATCGGCGCTGTAGACCGCGAATGCCTTCTTGTTGATGTCGCGGTTCAGGATCCTCCTCATGCAGTTCGAGCTCTTCCCTCCGGAAGCCACCACCCTTTGGATGAGGTCAGAATCGTTCCATAGGTACATGTCCGAGAGGTCCAGCCCCGCACACGCTACAGCCTTTGTAAGCATCTTCTGGGCGATCCTCGTGGTCTCATGGAAGTAGACCGAGGTGTACATCAGAGAACGGGAGACCATCAGTCCCTCAGCCGCTGCGGTGCCTCCCCTGCGGATCACTATGCGGTCGTTATGGACCTGCATCGTGTTGATCAGCCTGTCGCAGTCAATTGTCCCGTGCGAGATCCCGGTGTAGTAGGCGTCCCTCATGAGATAATCCATCTGATCAGCATCCACCGGCCCGTGGATGATCTGATGTGCATAGTCTCTCGACGGGAAGTATTCGTGCTTCCCAACGAATGAATCTAGGTTATCCTTGTTCGATACGGGATATGCTATGAGGTCGCATACCTCCTCCGGATCTATACCGTATCTGGAGATCTCCTCCCCGATGGGCCTGATTCCGTCGAATAGGTCGTCGTCCATCGAACGATGGTTTGGGATCTTTCCCGTTATGAGTGCACGGGCGAGATCCATGTGGTCAAGACCGGTGGCGTCCTCCATCAGCGATTCAAGGCTGTGGGAGAAGGGCGGGTGGCAGACGTCATGCAGCAGACCTGCCATCCTCACCGTGTCTGAATCCTCCTTGCTGAGGCCTATGGCCTGGGCCATGCGCCCCGCAAGATGATATGCTCCGAGACAATGCTCGAAACGTGTGTGATTGGCTCCGGGGAACACCAGATAGCCTAGGCCGAGCTGCTTGATCAGCCTGAGCCTCTGCATCTCCGGACGGTCCATCACGTCCAAGAATACCCCGTCTAAAACGATGCTACCCTGCACCGGGTCCTGGACCATCTTAGAGCCGTTCATATCATTCTCCGGTCTTCCAGAGTTTGTCACCGACGAAGTGTATCGTCTTGATGGCCTTTCCACCAGCCTTTGTCTTCAGGTCAGCACCGGATCTAAGGGCCTTTCCGATAGCTAATGGGACGCCGTTCTTGATGTCCTTAATCCATACGAGGTCCCCCTCTGCTATGGATTCATCTGCATCCGTAATGCCCGGACCCATAACATCAGCACCGTTCGTTACGAATGGTACCGCGCCCATGTCGACGGTAACTGCCCTCGCTGTGGGTTTGTATTTCAAAAGTCCCCTTATCGTCAGGAAGGGCTTATCCTCATAGACGAGTCCCAATATGTCCTGACCGACGAAAATCACGTTGAAATCCGAACTCTCGGCCATGTCCACCGGGTCCTTCTCATCAAAGACGGGCACCCCGAAGATGTCCTGGAGATTCTTGGACAGTGCCTTGATCTCCTTCTCTCTCATCCTCTTCCTTTTCCTGATCATAATGTCGGACATTGGATTCCGTATCGGCGTCCAAATAAAGATATCTTTGTACGCTGAAATGACTGAAAGAGAAAATCCGATGGGTGCCGGGGATGGATAGGATAGATGGATGGATGAAAATCCGGCGCCCATCTGGAGGATTTGTGCCTTTGGGGATGCACTTCTTCTCCTCTGATACTCCTACCCACCCCGGAGTATTTAAAGTTCCAATTGGGGGGTGGCCGAAAGTGGAACCGAAAATGCAGATGTCTGGCTAGCTCCGAAAGTGGCCGAAAGTGGAAACGGTGATTCAGAATTATTTGATTGAAAGAAGGGGGCAGTGCCCCCATGGTTTAGATCACTCCTTGGGAGTGATTCCGATGGTGATCATCTTGCCGGTGACGTCCCACTCCTTGACCTCGGTACCCTTGGGTTCCGCGGTGAAGAGGAGCTTCTGTGCCCTGACCTCGGTGGAGATGTGGTCCTTCCAGGTGTCGAAGAGACCTACCAGGCGGTCCTCGGCAGATACCTCGATGTCGACGTACTGCTCGACCTTGAGCTTCATGTCCTTACGCATCTGCTGGATACGTCTGATGAGCTCCCTGGCGTAACCCTCTGCCTCGATCTCGGGTGTGACGTTGAAGTCGATGAAGATCGTTCCCTCATCGAACTGTACGGGCTCGATGTCATTCTCTACGGACGGGATCTCGTCCTTTCCAAGATATTGGATATTCTTGATGTTACCCTGCTGTGCGAGCACATCGTCGAACATCTTCACCGCCTTGTTCACATCCGCATCGTTTCCGCGGACGAAGACCTGCAGGAGAGGCCATCTGAGCTTGGATCCCATCTTGGCCCTCTCGGCCGCGATGATGTCCACGATGTTCCTAACTAGGGACATGCTGTGCTCGATGCCTTCGTCGATGAGCTTGTCATCGCAGACGGGCCAGTCCTCCATGTGCACGGTGAGCTTCTTTCCGCCCATGTGCTGGTAGACCTCCTCGGCGATGTGGGGCGCGATGGGCGCCAGCACGAGAGCGGTCTTCATGATCGCATAGTACAGCGTGAAGTATGTGGCGTTCTTGTCGGCCTCTGCATCTGCTCCCTCGGACCAGGACCTGTCCCTGACCAGACAGACATACCATCTGGAGAGATCCTCGAGAATATACTCTTCGAGCTCACGGGCCACGAGGTGCAGCTCCCTGCTCTCAAGGTATTTCGTGACAGTCCTTACGATCTTCTCGGTCCTGGAGATCATCCAGCGATCCTCATCCCTGAGATACGGAGAGATGGATTCCATGGTGAACTTCTCGGGATCGAACTTGTCCAGGATCATGTATGTGGAAGCGAAGTTGACAACGTTCCAGTAGGTGTTGAGGACCTTCCTGGCGTTCCTGGGACCGTCCTTCTGGAATGCTGTATCCTCCCAGGGTGCGTTGCTCTTGATCATGTAGTACCTGAGCGAATCCGCACCGACCTGATCGATGAGCTCCAGGGGCTCGATGACGTTACCTAACGACTTGGACATCTTCTGTCCCTTGGGATCGAGCACCCATCCGTGCATCATAACCTCGTCGTAGGGTGCACGGTCGAAGGAGATGACTCCGGCTCCGAGCTGGGAGTAGAACCATCCTCTTGTCTGGTCGTGGGCCTCGACTATGAAGTCTCCGGGCCACCACTTATCGAATTCCTCCTTGTGGTGGGGGTATCCGAGGGATGCCCATGCCGCGACTCCGGAATCGAACCATACATCGAGTACATCGGGGACCCTGCACATCGTCTTGCCGCACTTGGGGCACTTGAATGTGACCTTGTCGATCCAGGGTCTGTGGGTGTCCATGCCGTCGGTGTATCCCTCTCCGGCCTTGAGCTCCTCGTACTGTCCGACGACCTTCTTCTCGCCGCACTCGCACTCCCAGACGGGCATGGGGATTCCCCAGTACCTCTGCCTCGAGATGCACCAGTCCCTGGCGCCTTCCACCCAGTTCTTCTCCCTGGTGCTTCCGGCCCAGTCGGGTACCCACTTCGCGCGGTCGATCTCGGCGAGCATCTCGTCCTTGACCTTGGGGACCTCGACGAACCACTGGCGGGTGTTCCTGTAGATGATAGGAGATTTGCATCTCCAGCAGTGTCCGTACCTGTGCTTGATCTTGCTTGAGTTGAACAGCCTTCCCGTCTCATCTAGATATTTGATGACATCGTCGTGGACAGTCTTGACCTTCTTTCCGACCATCATGGGGAACTCGTCGGTGTACCTTCCGTTCTCCGCAACAGGGCAGAACGGCGGGATGCCGTACCTCTTTCCGGTCTCGTAGTCGTCCGGTCCGTGACCGGGAGCTGTGTGGACGAGACCTGTGTTGTCCTGCTCCACATAGGTCGCTGTGACCACTTTGTAATTCCAATCCGCCTGAGGGACATCCAACTGGAAGACGGGCTCGTATGCGATGCCCTCCAGCTCCTGACCCTTCATCCTCTTGAGCACTTCGAACTTCTCGTATCCGCCCTTCTGCATGAGATAGTCTGCCTGGGATTCGAGGATTATGAGCTCCTCCTCTCCCTTGGGTCCGGACATCTTCACCCTTGCATAATCGAAATCAGGGTGAACTGCAACGGCCATGTTCGCTGCGAGTGTCCAAGGCGTGGTTGTCCATATGAGCAGCGACGCATTATCGCCTTTAATGGGGAATCTGACCATGATCGAAGGGTCCGTCTCGTCCCAATACTCGATCTCTGCCTCTGCCAGTGCTGTCTCGCATCTGGGGCACCAGGTGACGACCCTTGATGAATCCTTGAGGAGTCCCTTCTCATAGGCCCTCTGGAGAGTCCACCAGGCAGACTCGATGTAATCCAATTTGATTGTCTGATAGGGGTTGTCCCAATCCATCCAGACCCCCAGCTGTTTGAACTGTTCTGTCATATCCTCGCGGAGGCCTTGTGCAAACGATTTGCAGGTCTCGACGAACTTATCGATACCAAGCTCCTCGATGTCCTTCTTGGAATGAACGCCGATGTTCTTCTCGACTTTGACCTCGATGGGAAGTCCGTGCATATCGAAACCAGGCTGGTCGCGGATATTGTATCCGTTCATGCTCCAGTATCTGATCATAATGTCCTTGACGGTCTTGTTCATCGCGGTACCCAGGTGAATCGCTCCAGTGGTGTAGGGTGGTCCATCGACGAAATAGAATTTCTTCCCGTCCTTCCTGGCTTCCCTGGTTTTCTCATATGCGTGCTCGGACTTCCAGTATTCCTGGATGTCCTTCTCAATGCCCTTGGCATCATAATTGGCGCGGATCGGCGTTATCATTGCTAGTCCTCATTTTCGGAAACTATCTTGTTCCGTGAGGTTCGTGTATACCTATATAATATAAAAGGAAGAAGAGTGGGAAAACAATCAAAAAAGTTTCCTGATTGCAAAGGCCTGCCTTTCTAATCTGACTAATAAGCATTAGTTATCGATTTCACTAATATATAATTGTTAGTTATTCTTCAATACCTCAAATTAACAAATGTTGAGTATTTCAATATATTAATCTATTGAAATTGATTAAATAATATGGACGTTACATCCATCCAACTAATCTTTAAAAACCTCGAATTAGAAATTCTTAGCAGGTGGTAGTAAATGGTAGAAATGACACCGGCAAGGCGTGCATTAGCAGGAGTACTCGGAGGGCGCGTAGATTACGTACCTCCAGCGAACCCTCTAGCACAAACTACTAAAGATCTTATGGATTGGTGTGGAGCATCTTGGCCGAAGGCCCACAGGGACCCCAAGATGATGGCAGACCTGGCAGCAGCACCCTATGAGGTGTGTGGAATAGAGGCGGCAAGGCCTCAGTTCGACATCTCTCTGGAAGCAGAGGTGCTTGGATGTAAACTAGATTGGGACAAGCCCGACAGACCGCCAGTTACCGGACCTGCATACAAAGACCCGAAGGACATCACATGGGACGATAAGTTCTACGAGAAGGACAGAGCAGCAGTCGTGTTGGAAGCGATCAACATCCTTCGTACCAGATACTGTGGCGACCTTCCGATCATCCCTGTGATCACTGCACCGTTCACCGTTGCTGGACACATAATGGGTGTCGAGAAACTTGTGATGATGACCGTGACCGATCCAGAGAAGGCACATGAAGCGATTGCCGCGGCGACCGACTTCTGTATCGAGTACGGAAGACAGCAGGTTGCAGCAGGAGCTCATATCTTGTTCCCTGCGGACCCCTCAGCATCCGGAGACCTGATATCTCCCGAGACCTACGAGGAATTCGTTCTCCCTTACCACAAGAAATTCGCGAGAGCGGTCAGTGCACCCAAGATCCTGCACATGTGTGGACACACGGAGAAGCTCTTGCCATTGATCAAGAAGAGCGGAATGGACTGCTTCTCGTTCGATGCTCCACCGGCATGGTTTGTGAGGCAGGAACTGGGTAATGAGATGCAGTGTCTCGGAAGTCTCGACGTTATCGACCTGATGCCCAACGGAACCCCTGAACAGGTCTACGCAAGAACCCAGCAGTGCATACGTGAAGGCGTGAATGTCGTCGGAACCGCATGCGATGTGTCCAACGGAACCCCGCTGGAGAACCTGAAAGCCTATGTACAGGCATGTAAGGACACCCCAGTACCTGATCCTGCAGACGCGGACGACTGTGTGCGTGCTTACGGAAGGGCCAGGGCGAAGTATCTCAAAGGCATGGCTGACTACAAGATTGAAGGAGGTGCATTCTGATGCAGATGGATATAGCGATGCAGATGGTAGAGAAGATGCGCATTGAGGACCCCGTCAGGTTCAACAGGCTGGTCCAAGAGGGAATGGCCATAGAGCTCGGTATCATCAGTGCGGCTGACAAGAAGGCCAAGAGCGCAGAGAAGCTCAAGGAGGAGTTCTTCCCGCCGAACAAGGAATACCGCGAGATATCGCAAGCCGTTCTGGATGGAAAGAGGGCCATCGTAGAACCGAAGGTGAAGGAACAGATCGCAGCAGGAAAGAATCCTGTCGATATCGTCACCAACGCACTCATGCCCGGAATCACTGTGCAGTGTGAGATGTACGACCTCGGATTGTCGTTCGTTCCTGAGATCCTGATGTCCAATGACGCCATGCAGGCAGGAATCAAGATCTGTCAGGACAAGATCGGTCAGGTTCCGAGCAAGGGAATCATCGCCTCGTTCGTCGCAGCAGGTGACCTGCATGATATCGGAAAGAACATCTGCGCGGCCATCCTCAGAGCGAACGGATATACCGTGATCGATATCGGAAGGGATGTGCCGAAGGAGAAGGTTCTGGAGATCGTCAAGGAGAACAACGTGAAACTGGTGTGCGGATCCACTCTGATGTCCACCACCAAACCAGGACTCGTGGACACGTCCCTCCTGTTGGAACTGGAGAAGACCGGAGTATCCGTTGCGTGCGGAGGAGCAGCAGTCTCCAAGGCATTCGTGGATACCTTCAGGAACTCCCTCTACACCAAGTCTCCACTTGAGACTGTCCACACCGCGGCCAAGATCATGGAAGGAAAGACCTGGGAAGAGCTCAGGGCTTGAAACAAACCCAAAGGGCAGGAGGTTCTCCTCCTGACCCATTTTATCTTTAGGACATGAACGGAACGGCTATAGCTTTGGATATCGGGACCAGCGGGATAAGGGGTCAGCTTTTGGACCTGGGGGCTCGCAAGGTAATCCGTACTTGCATCACTACCAGGAATCCGATTCCTGGCTGTAATGTCATGGACCACATGTCCTTTGCCATTCAGTACGGCCAAGAATTAGCGCATCAGATACTGGTGGACGCGATAAAGCAGATAATATCCAAACTGACATCGGAACCCCCTATCCGCATAGCCGTTTGCGGCAATCCCATACAACTTTCTTTGTTCGAGGGGATTGATATCCGCGACCTAGCATATGCAGGGGACAACAAACTCAAAATAGAGGGCGTCGAAAGAAAGGACAGAGCAGGGCATATCGCCGACGGCAAGATAATCGGCATGCCTGGAGTCCAGATAATCATCCCTCCCGCGGTACGTCATGAGATTGGGGCTGATGCCCTCGCAATGATGCTGAAGTCAGGTTTTTTGGATGACGACTACTGTATGGTCACCGACTACGGGACCAACGCAGAGATGGCTCTAAAAGTGAAAGACAAAATCTACACTGGATCGGCCGCAGCAGGTCCTGCCATGGAAGGACAGCAGATAGGGAACGGCATGATTGCCGGTCCTGGAGCGTTGAGCGATCTGGTCCGTACACCGCAGGGATGGAGATCCAAGGTGCTAGATGAGAGGCTGTTCGCCAAGGACGGTCCTGTCCTTAACATTCGCAGCGATATCGCCCATAACGAAGGCTTGGCCCCCGAGGGAATCACAGGAACTGGGGTTGTAGCTCTGGTCTATGCATGCCAGCAAGACGAGCGCGTGATTGACTCGGAGATCAGCAATGGTTCCGTTCGTATAACCCGGAAGATAAAATTCTCAACAGAGGACTACAAAGAAGCGGGAAAGGCACTGGGAGCCATCCGTGCGGGACATCTAACCCTCATGATCACTGCAGGTGTCAATCCCCAGGACATCAAAAAGATGTACATGGCTGGGGCATCGGGGACCTATGTAGATCCGGTGAAAGCCAAGGCTGTTGGTCTGGTGCCTCCTGACAGCGAACACGTGATACAGGTCGGCAATACTTCGCTCGAACTTGCCAAAGATCTGGCTTTCAACCCGGATATGCTTGCTGAATTGGAAGAGCTCCGCAAAAAGCTGGTCACGGACCACATAATGTTCGCATCCTGCGACACTTTCCGCGACTTGTACACCTATGAATTCGGCTATTGGAACGACGGCATGCCATTGAATCGTTACAGACGTGCCATGGAACGCTACGGCGTGGAAGGCTATCTGGACAGACAAACACCCACTGATGTTACGAGGGTATGCGATACCGACATACGTGAGGTCGGTGAATCTCTGGACATATTGGACATATCCCCGTTAATGTCGTCTTCATGGGATTGCTCGGGTTGCGAGAAATGTGTAAGAGGATGTCCTGAAAAAGCACTTTCCTACAGCGAAGGAACATTCAAAATTCGTACCGGACATTGTCTCGGGACCAGCTGCCAAAGATGTCAGGAGAACTGTCCTGAGCATAAATTTGATTACTCGGCATTCAAGATGAATGCCTGATTATCATCATCAATACCAAACTGATCAGGATTCTCTGGACAGGATGTATTTTATGGCCTCGTTCGCCAAGGTCATTCCGAACACTGCGGGAACGGTCGGAAGCGAACCCAATATGCTCTTTCCGTGCACATCCCTTTCAGAAGGCTTGACGACCGGGGGTTCGACTGAATAGACTGCGGTGATCTTCGAAGTGTCCTTATCCCTGAGCGCTTTCCTGAGTGAGGCTGCGAGAGGACACGTATTGGTCTTCATTAGGGGGGCGATCTTCACAGACTGCGTATCGATATGGAGTGCGGCACCCATCGACGAGAACGTTACGATCCCTTTGTCTGAAGCAGCTGAAAGCAATGCGATCTTATTCCCCAGTGTATCGATGGCGTCCACAAGGATGTCAAAATCTCCATCTAATATCTCAGAGACCGTCTCCGGGTTTACTAGTATATCTAACGGCTCAATCTGAATTTCGGGATTGATGGACTTGGCCCTCTCGCAAGCCGCTTCTACCTTAGGAACACCCACCGTATTCGTGGTGGCTAGTATCTGACGGTTCATATTGCTCTCCGAGAACACATCATGGTCCACCACTCTGATCTTTCCTACACCGGCACGGACCAGACCTTCTAGCGCATATCCCCCTACCGCTCCGCATCCGACAAGCAGCACCGACGAGTTTCTCAAGCGTTCCACACCTGCCTCGCCTATCAGCAGAGAGGTCCTTTCCGACATCCCACTCATGGAAACAGCCTCCTAAGATTCTCTTCTGCCAATGACAGCAGCTCATCTGATGGTCTTCCGATGATGCTTCCCAGTCTTTCAGAGAAGTCCCTCATGCCTTTGAATTCCTTTCCGCATGCCGGCGAATCGGTCTCCAGAAGCAGTCTGTCATCAGGTATCGCCTCCATTAGCCTCTTGACCCTGATATCCGATCTGGAAAGCAGCCTCGGAGATATCGAGAAATAGCAACCCATCTCCGAATAAGGCTTCACATAGCTGTCCGAACCGTATGAATGCAGTATGATGCCCTTGAGATTCCTTCCTTTGAGTGTATCCAAGACCATCTTCTCGCAACCTACATCATGTATCGAGACAACCCTTCCGAAGTATTCTGCGATATCTAGCTGCTGTATGAGTACCATCGTCTGACCGAGAATCTGTCCTCTCTTGGAATCGAGTCCGATCTCCCCCACATGTGCATTGGGATCAGAACTCAGCAGATCGAATAGACGCTTCTTGTTCTCAAGCGTCCAATCCTCCGCATACCAGGGGTGGACACCGTATGATTTGATCATCCGGGGATCCTCGATGGCCATCTGCTTATCCCATTCATCCACCTTCGCTACGCATGAGACCATGCGGGTGAGCTCAGAGAAATCAGAATAATTCTCAGGTACCTCCTCTATGCCGTGAAGATGTGAATCTATCATCAGAACCATGCATCCAGCGATTTCTGCTTCTTCCTTATGGATTCGGCCTTACGGGCAGCTTCGATCTTATTGATCACATTGGTGACCCTGTCCTCGGAGAAACCGTATTCCGTCATCAGGTCGAGGACTCCGTCCCTGTCGATGTTGCCTATCTTGACATTGTACTCATCCGATTTGGGACCGTTCAGGAAAATCTCCCTCACTTCCTCGTACTCGGGTATGTCGATGTCGGTGTCCTCCATGACCTTCTCGAGACTTCCGTATTTCTGGATGAGCTTCAGTCCCTTCTTGGGACCTATTCCATTGACACCTGTGTTGAAATCGGTACCGATCATCATGCAGACATCTACGAGCTGCTCCCTTGTGACCCCTAAGGATTGGAGCATCTCCTGCGAATCTATGATCTCGGTGTTCACATCCCTGTATATCTGCTTCCCGGGGACCTTACGCCTGCCTGATATGGTCATGTTCCTGACCAGCAGCGGTGCCCCGAACAATATGGAATCGAAATCCTGTGACGCAGCGGCGTAGACATCTCCCTTGCGGCACATGTAGGCCGCCTGGGCCTCTCCGTCGCTGGGCGCCTGAACCACCGGCAGCCCCATCAGCTGGATGAGCTTCTTGGAGGTCTCCAGGATCTCCGGGGTCATCCTTGACGTCTGCTGTGCCTTGGAGAAGGCCTTCTTCATGTCACCTTCCGCCAGTGCTTCCTCATACTCGCGCTTGGCTTTCTCCCTTCTGGCGATCCTCTCTTCGATCGTGCCTGCCTTCAGTTCGTTCGGTTTGCCGTCGAAGACGAAAGAAGGTTCAACACCCGCCTCGATGAGATTGGCTGTACGGTAGAGGATGCCTGAAAGATGGGATGTCACCCTTCCCTCGGCATCCATCAAAGGCTTGCCGTCAGGCTGCCTGATGATCGAAAGGAATTGGAAGATGGTGTTGTAGGCGTCGACGGCGATGGTCTTCCCGCGGAGATCCTCAAGTTTGATCTCCTTGGCAGTCACAATCGGTGATAGGTTAACTCCCACCCGATCATCTCCTATGCCATTCGGCAATGGTCTCGGTCATATCCTTCATCTTGAACAGATAAGAACCTGCAACCAGGATGTCCGCACCTGCATCCAGACAGATGTTGGCAGTCTTCTCGTTTATCCCGCCGTCAACGGATACCAGGATCTCCCTGCCGTTCTTCTTGGCCCATTCTTTCACCCACGAGATCTTCGGCACGCAGTCGGAAATGAAAGACTGTCCACCGAAACCGGGATGTACGGTCATCACCAGGACCAGATCGACTTCGGGAAGGAACTCCTCCAGAGCGGTGACCTCTGTCTCAGGGTTTATGGAGATTCCCGCCTTCAGGCCTTTGGCACTTATCTTGGCGATCGCTCCGTGTATGTCCCCGTCCGCCTCGCAGTGTACCGTTATCATGTCACATCCCGCGTCGGCAAAGGCATCGATGTAGCGAATGGGGTCCTCGATCATCAGATGTGCATCGAAGGTTATCTTGGAATGCTTCCTCATCGCCTTTATGATGGGCGGACCGAAGGTGATGTTTGGAACGAACATGCCGTCCATAACGTCCAGATGTGCCCAGTCCGCACCTGACTTCTCCACGCGGATCAACTCTTCACCGAGTCTGGAAAAATCCGCTGAAAGCATCGACGGGGATACGATGGTCATGCCCCTCAATATGTCGATTGAATATAAGGAAAATCCCATCAGCATCCAACTCGAGATGCCGATGATTATTAAGTCCAGAATTGAGATAACATGGATATGGCATTAGCTAAGCACAACACCGTTGCAGCAAAATGCGACGTATTAGGATGCGACAACGATGCTGAGAGATCTTTCAACATCAAGCAGGTCGCAAAATCCCAGTTGACCTTGAAGAGCAACGACCTCCGCAGTGTTCACCTTTGCAAGGAACACTACAAAGAGTTCAAGAAGCAGACCAAGACCGACAGGGAACTCAGCTCCATCTACGACTGAAACGATACCATGCTGGAGCTGCTCTTCCTCGGTACAGGAGCCGGCGTGCCTTCAAGGCAGCGGGCGACATCCTGTGTCGCAGTGAGGAACGGCTCCGACATATTCCTTTTTGATTGTGGTGAAGGCTCTCAGAGACAGATGATGATCTCGCCCTTCTCCTTCATGAAGATCAGGGCCATATTCATCACACATCTTCACGGCGACCACGTCTTCGGACTGCCTGGACTTCTCCAAACTATGAGTCTCTCAGGCAGGAAGGATCCTGTGAAGGTCTATGGGCCGAAAGGCATCGCGAATTGTGTCGAAACCTTCATGTCCGTGACCGAAGGAGATACGGTATACCCCTTAGAGGTTGAAGAACTAGCAGGAGGAGAATCATTCGAGATAGGCAACTCCCTGATCTCGACCTATCCAACTGTTCACGGCATACCCTCGGTAGGTTATGTCATCAGAGAGAAGGATCACCCGGGAAAACTCGACAGGGAAAAGGCGCTATCTTTAGGCATCGCAGACGGTCCAGATATGGCAAGGTTGAAGAACGGGGAGACCGTCAAAGGGGTCTCACCGGAACAAGTAATTGGAGAACCTGTCAAAGGCGTCTCAATATCGTACACAGGCGATACCATGCCCTGCGATTCCGTCATAGAGGGTTCTGCCGGCGTCACCGTATTGGTCCATGAGAGCACATACATGTCCGATGCGGAGGATTTGGCGAAAGAACATTTCCACTCCACAGCTGCCCAGGCGGCAGAGGCGGCGAAGGCATGCGGTGCGAGCCATCTCATTCTCACACATCTTAGCCATCGCTACCGCAATCCCACCCCCGTGGAGAATGAGGCTAGAATGATATTCCCAAGCAGTTATGCTGCAGCGGACCTTCAGCTATACGAGGTCAGACCGGACGGCATCACTGTCAGGCTCTGATTCCCTCTATATTATAGTATATAGTATTCTATAATCAGATCAGCTTGAGCATATCAGCGCTGGTGATCATCCCGATGATTACCCCTCTTTTGGATACCAGTATCGCATTGTAACTGTTCATCAATCCGGCCACTGTACCTATAGGGGTATTATCGGAAACTACAGGGAAGGACTCTCCCATGACTTCACTGAGGACCGTCGTGTTGACCTTTTCGACGGATTTCTCACGGCTCATCATCTCAAAAATACCTCTTTCTGATATGCTACCCACTGGGGTATCTCCCAAAAACACTGGCAATTGCGAGTATCCTTTCTCCCTCATCAAATTGGATGCAGCCTGTATCGTATCGTTGCTTTGGACAGATACGACATCCTTTGAACATACATCCGCAGCGGTGAGTCCGCGGCCTATCTCCTGCTTCATCGAATCGAGGGTTTCGAACAGTGCGACAACCGTATCATAGCTCGCCGAGATCTTCCCACGTTCGATCTTTGCAATGGTGCCTTGACTGATTCCCGACCTCTCTGCCAATGCAGATTGCGTAACATCCATGCTCACTCTGATCTTCCTGATATCGGTCGCCGGGGGAAATTTCATGAGGGAAGGATATAATATTCTTATAAGAATATTAGTATACATAAGTTATATAAATGGGGAAATATTGCGACTTAGCATGCCTAAAAAAGCTAAAAACATCTATGTCGAGGGACTCAGCGAGATCCCTGCACCCATGAAGAAAGTCGAGATCGTCGAGAGGAAGGGAATCGGACACCCTGACTCCGTTGCAGACGCTCTCGGTGAGGAGGTTTCCAGGGCCCTCTGTAAGATGTACATCAAGGAGGTCGGCCACGTCCTCCACCACAACACCGACGAGACTCAGCTCGCCGCAGGTTCCGCAGCACCCAAGTTCGGTGGCGGACACATCATCGATCCCGTTTACATGCTCCTCGTCGGAAGGGCAACAACATATGTTGACGACGGAAAACTCATCAAGGACCTCCCCTGCAAGCCCACAGCACTCGCTGCAGCCCGCAAGTACCTTGAGAAGACATTCCCCAACCTCGATGTTGACTCCGAGGTCATCCTCGATGCAAAGATCGGAATGGGATCCGACGACCTCACCGGAGTCTACAAGACCTCCGGAGTTCTTGCCAACGACACTTCCTTCGGTGTAGGATACGCACCCTACTCCATCACCGACAAGCTCACACTCGAGACCGAGAAGTACGTCAACGGTGCGATGAAGAAGAAGCTCAAGGAGACCGGACAGGACGTCAAGGTCATGTGCTCAAGGATAGACAACAAGGTCACAATGACCATCGCCTGTGCAATGGTCGACAAATACATCCCTGACGCGACCCACTACAAGTCTGTCATCGAGGAGATGTACGACCTCGTGACCGACAACGCACTGAAGATCATCGGAAAGGAGAAGATCGACTTCAAGCTGGACATCAACACCGGTGACAACTACAAGAAGGGCGTCTACTACCTCACCTGTACCGGACTCTCCCAGGAGATGGGAGACGACGGATCCGTCGGAAGGGGTAACAGGTGCAACGGACTCATCACCCCCTACAGGCCCATGTCTATGGAGGCGACATCCGGTAAGAACCCCATCACCCACATCGGAAAGATCTACAACGTCATGTCCAAGCTCATCGCTGAGGATGTCGCAAAGAAGGTCACCGACGAGGCAGAGATCAGGGTCAGGATCCTCTCCCAGATCGGAAAGCCCGTTTCCCAGCCTCTGAACTGTTCCGTTCAGATCGTTCTTCCCGATGCAGAGAAGAACCCCAACTTCAAGAAGTGGGCAAAGGAAGCTGATGCCATCGCATTCGATTGGCTCGACAACGTCGACAAGGTTTCCAACATGATCATCAACGGAAAGGTCAAAACCTTCTGAAAACAGCCTTTTTCTAAAGGGGCCTACGGCCCCTTCTTAATACGATTTATATAGCGCTACACCCATCCAACTAACACGGTGGTATGCCTTGAAGATAATCGATGCACCTCAATTCGGTCCCATGTTCAGATTCAATGACGCGAACGTGTACTGGACCATGTACCTGCTTTCAAACGGAAAGCGCATCGGACGCAAGAGACTTGCGGACGAAGTTGGAATCGGCGAGGGCAGCATGCGTAGGATTTTGGATACACTTTCCGAGTGGGAATACATCTCCATCAAACAGACGGGTATCGTCATTACCAAGGCAGGCCAGTCATTCCTGGACCAAATCCCGATCCAGCCGGTCGACATCTTCCTGGAGGGTTCCGTCATCGGTACAGAACAGCAGGGAGTCATCGTCAAAGGTGTCGCCAGCAAGGTCAACAACGGTATGGAGCAAAGGGACGCTGGAATCAAGGTCGGAGCAGAGGGCTGTACCACCATTGTCTACAGAGACGGCAAACTCTGTATCCCCCCTGACTGGAACCTTGATGCGGAAAGGCCCGACGTAGCCAAGAAGATCCGCGAGGAATACGGCATGAAACTCGATGATGCACTCATCATCGGAGGCGGTAACAACAAACAGACCGCCATCATCGCCGCAGTCTCCGCAGCATTAGAGCTATTCTGATGAGACACCTCTTCAGCTATTCAGTCTACCAGAAGCTGGAGGATCTGTCGCCAGACCTAAAAGGTCTGCTCAGGGAAGTGAAATGCGACGGGCTGGAAGTCCTCACGTCACATCAGCCTGCAGATCTGACCTACAAACCGTATACCGTTTCAGTGCACCTTCCGTACTCCACCGACTGGATAGCCGCGTGGGAGGGAAGGGCATACGAGATGACCGATTACTACTCCAAGTACTACATGTACGGCAAGGACAGGGACGGTGTCGTGCAGACAGTGCGCGACATGATCAGTTATGCAACCCCTCTCGAACCTGCCCACGGTGTCATCCACGCCTGCAACATATCCATACCGGACATACACAGGCGCAAGTACTCTGACGACCCCAAGGCCGTCCTGAGGAAATTCTGCGAGATGATGAACGAAGCAGTATCAGGATTCCCCGGAGGAGAGCCTCCGTTCAAACTGGTCTTTGAGAACCTCTGGTGGCCGGGACTTAGACTGCATGATAACTCGGACTACCAGCTCCTGGAGGACCACATAGAGTTCGAGAACTGGGGAATATGTCTTGATACTGGCCATCTGATGAACACACTTCCTAACGTCAACACTCAGCAGGAGGCGATCGATGCCGTCCTGAAGATAATCAGCGGATACAGCCAGGATCTTCTTGACACAATCTCTGCGATGCATTTCCATTACAGCGCATCGGCAGAGTACAGGTCATCGTTCGAGGAAAGGGAGTATGAGGGAGGATCCGCGTCGGAATTCCTGAAAGGGGTCTATCATCACATCACAACACTCGACCAGCACCTTCCGTTCTCCGACCCCCGCTGCAAGGATATCGTGGACATAATCAAGCCCGACCTACTCATCCATGAACTACCTGGCCACGGCCATGATCCCATGATTGATTTCAGACAGCAGAGAGCTCTGCTGGACTGATTCTGTTCTATATACTGATAAATCAGTGGGATTTTTATATTACATGCATAATCGGGAAATCAGAGGAATATCGAATGGCACGTTTCAAAGAGGCTGAGGCCAGGCTCCTTGACAAGACTGTATGCATGAACTGCTACGCCACTAACCCCGTTAAGGCATCCAAGTGCAGGAAATGCGGATACAGCAACCTCAGGCCCAAAGCCAAAGAGAGCAGGAAGCAGTGAATTCTGCTTCACATTGATTTTTACGGCCATATGGCCGGATACCATCCGTTCAGCCTAAGCGCTAGACTCGGATACCCCGGCCCATCATCGTGATAGTCAAATACTCCGAATCCGTACACGGCACGGAGTTGAATGGATGAAAGTCCTGGTAGTCGACGACAACATTGCAATACAGGAGATTCTGAAGGACATCCTCATCGAGGAGGGCCATGTCGTAAGGATAGCCGGTTCCATCAGCGAAGCGGTTGACCAGATACTTGAATTCGAACCCAACGCCATTCTGCTGGATTCCATCGTCAACGACGAGGACGGATTGCAGATCCTCAGTCATGCGCACGAGAAGAATCCCGACCTTTCCCTGGATACCGTCCTCATCAAGAGTCTCAACGAGGAGGCGCCCCAGGACAGCACATTCATCAAGGCCGTCGTGAACAAGCCCTTCAAATCCACCGATATTGCGGCCGCGCTCAACGTCCTCGTATCCAAGAAGGAAGAGGAGAAAGCGCAGGAGGCCAGGAACAAGAGGAAGAAGAGCAACAACTTCCTCAGCCGTATCAAAAGGGGCAGCCAGGAGAAGAAGGAGCCCCAGATCGAGGTGGACGAGAGCGCTGTTGTTGCAGAGTACATAGCAGCTGAAGGGCCGATGTACGGCAGGTCCTATGTATTCTTCGAGAAGGAACCCGTCAACATCAGGGGTTTCGTCAACATCTTCAGTCCAAAGGACTACTCCACGATCGTGATCTCTTCTGACAACTCCAAAGCGGTCATGCAGAACTACAATCATGACGACATAGAGGTCGTGACCCTTTCATCCGTCGCAAGGGGAAAGAACATGGACATCAGCGCCCTGGGGACCCTGACGGTATTCATCAAGAAGTTCATCGATGAACATGAAAAACCGATCATAATGATCGAGAATTTCACTGACATCATTGACAGTAACGGTCTGAACCACAGCCTGGTGTTCCTGCACCAGCTGATCAAGGTAAGATCCGGCAAGGCGGCGACATTCGTCATCTCTGTGGACCCGTCCATTCTGACGACGAAGGACCGCAACATCCTGCTCGGAGATATGTCCGAGTATTCTAACTGAGGGAATTAAAATGCAAATCGAGAAGGTATGGGCAAGGGAAGTCCTGGATTCCAGAGGCAACCCCACGGTCGAAGCAGAAATCACAGTTGGCGGTCACAAGATCACCGCAATCGCACCGTCCGGTGCATCCACCGGTTCGTGGGAGGCCCACGAGCTCCGCGACGGCGGTGACAGATACGGCGGCAAAGGAGTACTGAAAGCTGTGGAGAACGTCCGCGGACCCATCGCCAAGAAGATCACCGGAATGGACCCCACCGACCAGGAAGGCATCGACAAAGCCATGATCGAACTCGACGGGACAGAGAACAAGACATCCCTCGGAGGGAACGCCACTGTGGCCGTCTCCCTTGCTGTCGCCAGGGCCGGTGCCATGTGCAACAACATCCCTGTCTACCAGCACATCGGAAAGGACCACGTCACACTTCCCGTACCCATGCTCAACATCATAAACGGAGGAAAGCACGCCGGAGGCAATCTGAAAATTCAGGAGTGCATGATCATCCCCGCAGGCGCCAAATCCTTCTCGGACTGTCTGAGGATGTCCTCTGAGGTCTACATGCATCTCAAATCGATCCTGAAGAACAAGTACGGGGTCGGTGCGATCAACATCGGCGATGAAGGAGGATTCGCTCCCCCGCTCGACACCGTTGACGAGGCTCTGTCCACAATAGTATCCGCAGTATCCGATGCAGGATACTCCCCCGGAAAGGACGTCTACCTCGCTATAGACGCAGCGTCTTCCGAGTTCTTCAGCAACGGTGTCTACGAGGTCGACGGAATGAAGCTGTCCGCAGGAGAGCTTGCCGACCACTACGTACAGCTCACCAAGGACCACCCGCTCATCAGCATCGAGGACCCGTTCTTCGAGGATGACTTCGAGACCACGGCGGAACTCACCAAGAAGGTAGGCAAACACGTTCAGATCGTCGGAGACGACCTCTTCGTGACCAACTCCAAGCGCCTTTCCAAGGGAATCTCCCAGGGAGCCGCGAATGCCCTTCTCCTGAAGGTCAACCAGATCGGTACCATCACAGAATCCGGAGAGGCGGCGCAGATGAGCTTCGACAACGGATACAACGTCGTCGTCTCCCACAGATCCGGTGAGTCCGAGGACACCACCATCGCGGACCTTTCCGTCGGATGGGGGTCCGGAGAGATCAAGACCGGTGCACCCGCAAGGGGAGAGAGGACGGCCAAATACAACCGTCTGCTCAGGATCGAGGAGGAACTGGGCTCCAAGGCTAAGTTCCCCGGCATATCCAAATTCCACATCTGAGGCACCACATGGAAAACGACAGGAACATCCCTCTGCTGTGCGACTACTACGAGTACACGATGTCGAACGGCTACGTAAAGAACGGTCTGCATGACCGCGTGGTCTACTTCGACATATTCTTCAGGACCGTTCCCGACAGGGGCGGATTCTGCATATTCGCAGGATTGGAGCAGCTAGTAGATTATATCATAAACCTCCGTTTCACGGACAGCGATGTGGAGTTCCTGCGTTCAAAGCACACATTCTCGGAGGAATTCCTCCAATACCTGAAGGACTTCAGATTCACAGGCGATGTCTGGGCGATACCCGAGGGAACCCCTGTATTCCCCGGAGAGCCCCTGGTCACCATCAGGGCGCCCATAGCGCAGGCACAGATATTGGAGACGTTCGCCCTGCTCACGATAAACCATCAGACCCTCATCGCCACCAAGGCGAGCCGTATCGTCAGAGCGGCAGCAGGAAGGACCGTGCTCGAATTCGGATCCAGAAGGGCCCAGGGTACCGATGCCGCCATCCTAGGCGCCAGAGCAGCCTATATAGCCGGCTGCGGAGGCACCGCATGCACCGTGAGCGACAAATGGTACGGGATACCCGCTAGCGGCACCATGGCCCATTCATGGGTCATGATGTTCGATTCCGAGTACGAAGCATTCGTGAAGTTCTGCGAACTCTATCCCGACAATGCCACCCTCTTAGTTGATACATATGATACCGTTAACAGCGGCATCCCCAACGCAATCAAGGCGTTCAAGGCAACGGGCATCAAGAAATGCGCCATCCGCCTGGATTCCGGAGATTTCTCTTTCCTCACGAAGAAGGCAAGGAAGATGCTCGACGATGCGGGGCTGCCCAACTGTAAGATCATCGTATCGAATGCTCTCGACGAGAATCTGATCAAGGACCTCTTGGATCAGGGAGCTATCATCGACGGATTCGGTGTCGGGGACAATCTGATCACCTCTCACAGCGATCCCGTGCTCAACGGAGTGTACAAGCTCGTGGCTACGGAAGAAAACGGGGAGATTGTCCCGAGGATAAAGATCTCCGAAAATGTCGAGAAGATCACCACTCCCCACTTCAAGAAGATATACAGGATCTTCGGAAGTGACGGAATGGCTGTTGCGGACCTCATATGCGTACATGACGAAGTTCTTGACACCTCTAAGCCTTTGGAACTGTTCGACCCTGCTGCAACGTGGAAGAGGAAGGTCATGACCGACTACAGCGCCAAGGAACTGATGGTCAAGGTCATTGAAGGCGGAGAACTCGTGTACAAGCTGCCTTCCCTGCAGGAGATCCGCGAGCACTGCTCTAACGAGTTAGACACCCTTTGGGAAGAGGTAAAGCGTTTCGCTAACCCTCACCAATACTATGTCGATCTATCCCAAAAATTATGGGACATAAAGAACGACTTAATCAACGAATCTAGATGATTCCGAAAGGCGTGGCGGAATTACGATTTTCGTAAACTCATAGGGTTTTTATACCCAAAAGTAACGTTAAAATCGGATTTTTTTGATATATAAAGATTACTAT
This sequence comes from Candidatus Methanomethylophilaceae archaeon, assembly GCA_045588265.1. GTDB lineage: Archaea > Thermoplasmatota > Thermoplasmata > Methanomassiliicoccales > Methanomethylophilaceae > Methanoprimaticola. Next base: position 55,475 of record JAZNDX010000016.1, read on the forward strand.
ACAAAAATGTACAAATAAAGAAAAGAAAAAACGACTAACTCCGTTAATCTAAGGATGTTAATCTAAGGGTTTATATCGCTAATAGACAGTCGCTATCTCGCAGGAAATTCCGGCATCTTCGGACTGCAATCTAGCCGGATTCGACTGCAAGTTGGGGGACCGATTAGATGGATGGCGATACGCGTAGCGTTGAATGTTACATTCCGCATGCACAGTCCAGGATTAGATTGGACAAATTCTCATCGAAGGATGAGATGTGCGTATATTGTGCATGCGGACGTATCGTTGCACTCGATCGTGCAGAGATGAGCCTCAAGATCGCATTGAAGAAGGATCTCGAATGCACTGCCTGCCGGAACCGGAGAATCTCGGAAGAGATCGACTATCTCAACAACCTCTATGATGGTACAATCAAAGAGGAATTCTGATAATTCTAAGAAAGTTAAAGTGTAACACTTTTTTCTAATTCGTGTTACTGTATAAAAACCCCAAGTTACTTACTAATATAGATTTCCAATTGCCTTATAAATTGGATTGGATAACTCATCCAATCTAACTACAAATCACTCGGAAGCGGGCTTCTTCTTTGCCGGTGCTTTTGTGGTGCGGACGGCCTTCTTCTTACCCGGGCAATCAGGATTGATACACTCCTCGAGGGTACCTACCTTGATCATAGGGGCCTTACAGATCGCGCATGCCTTGCCCAACGGTGTCACAGCACCCCTAGGCCTCAGTGGATAGGTCTGAGTACATGTGGGCCATGAAGAGCATCCTGCAAATCTTCTGCCTGCCTTGGAGAACATCACTCTTATGTGACCGTTGTTACAGGTCGGGCACAGTCCTAGGTCGTTCATCGCCACATTGCTAGTGCACTTGGGATCGATACACTGAACGGAGGGTGGGTTGCCCTTCCTGATGATCTTGAGCTGAGGAAGACCGCAGACAGGACATGTCGTATCGACAGTCTGTATGAGGGCTCCCCTGGGAAGCGGGTATGCACGCTTGCATTCCGGATATCCGTCGCAACCGATGAAATTACCGTTCTTCGACCTCTTGACCGACATGTTGTTGCCGCATGTGGGGCAGACTCCGATGTGTTGCTGCGAGTGGAGCGCGTCCTTGATCTCCTTTCCAATGTCCTCGGACTCGTCCGATATCTTCACAGCGACCTCGTGGAGCATATCCTGGGATTCTGAAACGACTGAATCCAAGGTCCTCTTTCCCTCGGAGATGGAGAGCATGTCCGCCTCCAATTTGGCTGTCATATCAGGCTCCGTGATTCCGCCGCCGTGCTTCTCGAGCGACTTGGTCAGCGCGATACCGCTGGGAGTGGGGATCATGTAGTTGCCCTGCACATAGTTCCTGGAGAACAGTTTGCCGATGATGTCGTGCCTAGTACTCTTGGTACCGAGCTGCAGCCTGTCCATCTCTTGGATCAGCGAACCCTGGTTGTATCTGTACGGAGGCTTGGTCTCCGACTCCACTATGCTCATGGACCTGACATCGACCTCGTCACCCTCATTGAGCACGGGAAGCCTACTCTCGTTAGCCGGGAGGTACTTCTTGTAGTACTTCTTCCAACCGGGCTCCTTGAGGACATATCCGTTTGATTCGAATTTCTCGCCCTCAACATCGATGACGCACTGCGTGACCTCCGCCTTGGCGTTGGGTGCGACTGTGGCAAGGAACCTTCTAACGATGAGTTCGTAGAGCTTCCACTTGTCACCCTTCATCTTGTCGGATGTGGCCCCTGCCGTGGGGTAGATAGGCGGGTGGTCCGTCGTGGTCCTCTTACCCTTGGAAGGATAGATCTTCTCCTGTGAGAGGATCTCGGCCACCTCTGCCTTGAAATCGGATTCCTTCAGCTTGTCCAGTACGGACCTGAGGTTAAGGCTCTTGGGATACTCTGTGTTCTCGGTACGCGGGTACGAGATGTAACCGCCGGTGTACAGATCCTCTGCCAGCTTCATTGCGGTGGTCGGAGGTATCCCGATCTTGTTGGCCTCCACCTGCATCATAGTTGTGTCGAACGGTGCGGGCCTGTACTCGTCCTTCACCTCGGAGACGTATTTGGCCACGGTACCGGTCTTTCCGCCCTTGACCTTGTCGAGGACGGCCTCTGCCTCCTCCTTCTTCCAGAACGGATTCTTCTCATGATCGCCCTTGAATGCGAGCATACCGAACTTTCCGACCACATTCCAAAACGGTACGGGTACGAAGTTCTCGATTTCCTCGTGCCTGTCGACAAGCAGTTTCAGGGTAGGGCTCTGGACCCTGCCTACGGACATGAAGTTGTTTCCAACCTGTCCAGATGAAAGTGAGATGAGCCTTGTGAGGACGGCTCCCCAAGACAGGTCAACTATCTGCCTTGCCTCTGCAGCATCCGCCAGTTTCTCATCGGGGTCAGCAAGGTTTTTGAAGGCAACCTCCACCTCCCCTTTGGTCAATGCACTGAACTTGGCCCTCTTGACCTTGGACATATCGGCATCGATAGCCTTGACGGTCTCCATACCGATGAGCTCTCCCTCTCTGTCATAGTCGGTCGCGATGATTATCTCATCCGCCTTGGATGCGAGCTCTTTGATTGAACTTAAAATGGACTTTACACGAACTGTCTTGACCTGAGGGGCATAGACGAGCTCGGCCGGCTTTATGGCCCCCCAATCGTTGTATTCCCTCGGATAATCCAATTCGATGATGTGTCCCCTGAGACTGACGACATCGAAATCGTCGCCTCCGGCCGAGAAAGATATCACTGTAGCTCCGCTACTCGAGGATGATGTGGACTTACCATCCGACAGGATGGTGGAAATCCTTCTTGCTGCATTCGCTTTCTCGGTGATGATAAGCTTTCTCATTGTCTTACGGGAACAATCCAGAACGTATTTATTTAGTTGGGTAGAATGATTCAAAGCGGTGTTTCGGCTATATACGTAGTATATAGAATAATAAGGGAAAAAGAAGCCCGTCGGTAGGGACGGGCATTTGTAAACGGTTTTAACTGTTGATTTCCGCTCTCTTCTTTACAAAGAAAGCGATGGCAACTACGGCAAGGATTACAACAATTATTAGCGCAATGGCCCAAATCGGAACATCTGAACCTGAACTTGGCTGAACCGTAGAAGTGACGCAATAGAGCTTTCCATCATTCTTTGCAAAGACGACCTCACCGTTGGATCCGATCTTGACTGAATTGGTGTTGTCTGTAGATGCGAATCCGACTATGATGTCAAAACTACGGATCTCTCCAGTCTTCTTATTGTATTCGAAGCATATCAGCCCATCCACTGGACTCAGCGGATTGGGTGCCCCTGCAGGAGATACATATCCTCTAACGAATCCATCATCTCCGGCCGCTACCGCAATGTTGCTGTATGTCTTTCCTAAACGGTCATCCTTTTCGGTGCTCGCTTTGATTGAACCGTCTTTCATGTCGAATACCTTGAAACTCAATCCGGTCTGTGCGAATCCTAGGTCGCCGACGACAACGAGGCAGGAACCATATGAATCATTGTATCCATTGGACCAATACTTCGCCGTATCCGCCTTGAATTTACCGTCAGAACCAACATCGATGAGGAACATCGTCTTGTAATCAGGCCCGAGCCTCGGCGGAGAGAACATAGAATCCCAGTGGGTAGTCACGATTACTGTGTCATCGAAGCACTGGATGAAACCGCTGTTCCAATAGGTTGACTTGATTTCGGTCATCTCAAAGCTATCCTTCAGTTCCCCTGTGGCCTTGTCCACGCAATAGACAATACGCAATGCTGAATCAGACTCGCCGATACCGGGGTAGAAGAGATACTTGTCCCCGAAGGCCAAAGACACGGTGAGCGTATAACCGTCGATGTAGAAGAAGAACTTCTCAGACCATTTCTCACTCTGGATGTTGTCAGGAGTGTCCTTGTCCTCATCTTTGGCTGAGAAGCAGCAACAGGTCTTGTCGGCCTTGACGACATACCAATAACCATCGTCATAATAGCCCTGATCGGACACGATGCCGAGACTGTAGATCTTGTTGAGATCCAAATCGTACACGTTACCCGTCGCCGGATCCAGCACATATTCATCTCCGACAGATATGTAATCGTTACCACTGTCCTTTCCTGTTGCAACAGTTTTTACTACTTCTCCGGTCTTGGTATCGATCTTCTGAATATCTCCGGTCTTGAATGCTGCATAGATGAAATTGCCAACCACAGCATATCCGCGGGTACCTTCTTTGGACCATATCTTGTCTACGGTCTTATCGTTGACCCCATTAGAAGTCGATAGCGTTTCCATCAGCTCACCACTGAAGGTGTAATCGCTGTTGGAAGCATCCATCTCATCAGAAATACTGGAAAAAACGATGGTGAATGATGCGACCAATAGCAAAATGACTGCAAAAACAGTCTTAGATCTAACTAAGCAATTATTCATTGGACATATAATCCAATAATGAATATTTACGAATGACTGTAGCTTAATACCAAAGGCATCAGCCAATTGAGGATTCTGCCGTCAGTGCCTATGACCGACATGATGGAGGTTGCCTGACGAGGGTGCTACCATCGTAAGCCTTCCCCTGAGGACTCCCTTGACGCTGGTGATCTCCGATGCGAAGCTCTTCAGGTTCTTGAGCCTCTCCTCGCAGATCAGGATCTCCATGCATTTGTCCTCATCGAGGTGGATGTGAACGGATGTTTTGACAAGGCCGTGATGCTGGTGCTGGATATCGGTGAGTTTGTCTCCCACGGTGGAATTGGTATGGTCATAGACCATTACTATGGTTCCGACCATCCACTCGTCATCGTTCTTCCATTCGTTCTCTGCCAGGGAATCACGCACGAGATCACGCAAAGCTTCCGACCTACTGCTGTAGCCTTTCTTCGTGATATCCTCATCGAAAGCTTCCAAAAGATTCGGTTCGAGTGAAACTCCAATGCGTGTAACGCCTGTCATGCATACCGAATATGAATTCTACGATAAAAACGTGTTACTATTCTGGACTCAACTGTGACCAGAAAATAAAGTCCGGACGGCCTGATGGCCATCCGGTTTATGGGGGTCAGAAGGTGTCGTCCTTCTCCTTTCTGATCCTTTCCTTCTCGGCCTTAGCCTCTGCATCGGATGCCTCGATCTCCTCGAGCTTTGCATCCCTGTCAGCCTTGATGTTCTCCCTCTCCTCAGCTCCCTTGGACTTGATCTCATCAAGCTGTGCCTCCCACTCCTCGATGAGCTTCCTGGAGTCGTTGATCTGCTTAACCAGGGAATCGAAACAGTCCTTGTGGGATTCGTCGCCGTCATATGTGTAGCGGTAGTATTCCTTTCCAATGGTCTCGTAGCATTCTTTGACTTTGGCCTTCTCTGCCTTTATCTGAGATTGGATCTTGCTCGTATCTTTGCTCTCGTTGAACTTGCTAGACATGGATTTGGTCGACGCTTTTGTCTTCTCAATAGTTCTTTCCAAGAATCCCATATTTATCGCCAAAGCTTTAATGAATCGGCGACTATAAAGTATGTTCCCAAACTTCCTTTTCAAGAACGATTGTTTAATGGATTCAATATCAGCCTTGCGAACCCAGGATGATATTTATTTAACGATGTTCCCCGATTCTCCACTCATGTCAGTTGAATCTGAGAATCTCGAGAACGCCCTGGTCTCGGCCGTCAAGAGTCAGGTCCAGGGAGAAGATGTTGCTGTCGCATTCTCCGGAGGACTCGATTCCGGTCTGGTGGCCGCGATCGCTAAGGAGTATGCTAGGTCCGTTACCCTATACACATCAGGAAAGGACAATTCATATGATGTCGTGATGGCGCAGGAGATGTCTGAGATGCTCGGTCTGCCCTGGCTCCACATCCCTCTGAATGAGGACAACATCGAAGCCAGGCTCAGGGAGATGATCTCCATCACAGGAACCTCCAGCCCTCTGACCCTTTCATTCGAACTGCCTCTGTTCTTCGTTTGCAGGACCGTGCGTGAGAAGTACGTCCTCAGCGGACAGGGTTCGGATGAGCTCTTCGCAGGATATTCCAAATACATCGGACTCAGCGAGGAGGAGTTAGACAGGATGAGGAAGGCCGACCTCGGTAAGCTCATCTCATCCACAGTACCTCATGAGACCAAGGTAGCTGACCACTTCGGAAGGAAGATCCTGTATCCGTACCTCGATTCTCTCGTCACGATGCAGGTCAACGCCATGGACCTCAAAGAGCTCATGCCCGCCGACCAGGATCACAGGAAGATGTTGCTCAGACAGGTCGCAAGGGACCTTGGATACCCGTTCATCGCCGAAAAGAAGAAGAAGGCGGCCCAGTACGGATCCGGGACCATGGACCTCGTCCGCAAGGTGGCATCCGACCAGGGACTGACCTACGCTGAACTGGTCGACAAGATTTACAAAGAGATCTTCGAGTGAGCGATGTACTCCATGTACATCCTCGCGGGATTCAGGTCCGTCAGGGAATAAAGCATCCTTGTACCGACCACATCCTCGATCTCATTGAGATAAACCTGACCGTCCCCGAACACGAAATCTATGCCGATGAAATCGGCCATGAGTTCGGGGACTATCCTTTTCACCATTTTGATTATCTGTTCTGGGGGATCCACCAATTCGGCCTTGCCACCCAGTTTGAAATTGGCCCTGAAATCGGTCTCGGATGAGCGGAGGACTGTTGCAATTATCCTCCCTCCCAGAACGTAGACCCTCATGTCCTTCCCGGGATCGGATGCGAAACTCTGGATGATAGGTTTCCTTCCGTCCAATTTTGAGACCAGATTCCCAAGGTCCTCTTCGGAATCCGCCTTGAATACCTCCGTACCGCCGTGTCCGATACAGGATTTGATCACCCATGGAGGACCCGGTGGGAGTCTCTGATCAGGGAACGAGAATGGCAGAATCGGTATGCCAAGACTCTTGACGAAGGAATATGTGAATGCCTTATCGTTGCAAATCCTGCAGACCGACGACCTGTTGTACACGGTGCTCCCGTAATCCTCCAACTGAGAAAGGATGTCGCTGTCCCTTATGCGGGAGACCACGACTTCCGGAGCATCGTCTAGATCCAACTCATCGATCGTCACAATCCTGCAATTCATCCCGAGATCGTTCCCGGATTCCATGAGACGGTCCGCGAAGAACCTGTTGGAATCCAAGTCAGAACGGTCATAGAGGATCCAACATCTCAAGGTATCACTGTATTAGTTCGATGATGTATTCGATTATGCAATCGGCCGCATTGATGCCGGTAGCATCGAACAGATTCTTGATGTGGGCATTAGAATTGACCTCGCACACCACCGGGCCATCAGCAGAATGGATTATGTCCACGCCAGCGAAATCCGCCTGTACTGCTGATGCTGCCTCTATGGCCAGCTGGGCCTCCTCTTCAGAGGGTTCGTACTTCTCCATGATGCCGCCGATGGTCGCATTTGACCTGAAATCGCCGTATGCAGCAGTCCTCATTACCGCTGCCACGACCTTCTCTCCGACAACCTCGACCCTAATGTCCCTCCCGTCGCACTCTATGTACTCCTGGAAGATCTTGGGGACCGTTCCCTCCGCGTGCTCATGGAGCTCTTCCATCGTGCGGACCATATGTACCTGCTGTCCGAAGGATCCGAAACAATCCTTGACCACCATGGGGAAGCCTATCTGATCAACTATATCGGGAAGGATGTCCTGGTAAGGGTATCCGAATGACATCGGACTGGCGACCGTTTTGATCGAGGGGATACCGTACTCCGCGAGCGTAAGGTGTGTGAGAGCTTTGTCGTCGCATATCCTTATGGCCTCTGAACAGTTGATAACCGGATAACCGCAGACCTCGAGATTCTTGGCCAGCTTCACATCCTTATCCCAGAAGATGATGAAGTCTATATCGCCCAGCCTCTCCGCGAAAGCGTCCGAATCTCCTATCGGTACAGAAAGATTACTGTTGAGGAATGTCTTCATCGGGACGCCGTGCCTCTCCCCTGCTTCGGTGAGCATCTCTGCAGGCTCCCTGAACTTCTTTCCATCCAGATATCTGTTGATGACTATTGCCCCTTTCATCGACGGAAGATACGCATTAATCATAAAAAATCACAGCGGATACGGTATGCCATGAACGGCGGGGGAAAGGCGTGGCTCGAGAGTCTCTCAGTACGCGGTATCAGACCGGGTCTGGAGAGCATCACATCCTTGCTGGACGCTCTGGGTTTCCCGCAGAAGGCATACAGGACCATTCATGTGGCAGGCAGCGACGGGAAGGGTTCGGTGTGCTGCATGTTGGAATCGATTCTCGTCTCGGCAGGTTACAGGGTGGGCATGTTCACATCCCCTCAGATAATCTCAGTCAATGAATGCATAAGGATCGATGGAAAGGACATCTGTGACGAATCCTTTGAGAGGGTCATCCAAGAAGTCAGAGAAGCATCTGAACGCACCTGCGAATGCACCAATTTCGAAGCGCTGACCGAATGTGCCTTCCTGGCATTCAAAGAGGCTGGGGTCGATATCGCGATTATAGAGGTAGGAATGGGAGGAAGGCTCGATGCCACCAATGTGCTGGATCCTGAAGTGACTGTCATCAACAACATCGGGATGGAGCACACCCAATTCCTGGGGAACAACCTGCACAGCATCGCTTCGGAGAAGGCAGGCATAATGAAGCCCGGCGTGCCCTGCGTGACAATGAACACCGGTGATGCACTGGATGCCATTAAAGAAAAGGCCGATGAGCTCGGCTGCCCTCTGGTCTGTGTCGACCCCGATGACATCGACGTATTGAGCTGTGCACCGGACCATACCATGATCCGCTATGACTGCAGTACCTACAGGCTCGGCCTCCCGGGATCGTATCAGGGCAGGAATGCCGCTCTGGCGATCGAGACCGTTCAGCTTCTCAAGGATTCCTCCAGGATCAAGAGGTTCATCCCGATAGGGTTGGAAGCAGCAACGTGGCCATGCAGGATGCAGAAGATCGACGGATTGCCGCTTATCATCGATGCCACCCATACTGTCAAAGGGGCGGAGTTCCTTTCTCAGGATATCGACAGGATCTACGGCAAGGTGATCCTGGTCACAGCGATGCTGAACGACAAGGACATGGACGGTGTAGCGAAACTGCTTTCCAAGATAGCCGTCAGGGTGTTGGTATCCTCCCCGGATTCCCCCAGGGCGGCCCCTGCGGAGACGCTTGCGTCCTGCTACAGGAAATATCATGATGACGTAACGGCGTACAGCACCGTGGCGGATGCTGTCGAAACGGCTTTGAAACAGGAAGGGACGGTGCTGGTCACGGGTTCCTTCAGAACCGCGGAGGATTGCTTGAAATGGCTAAAAAGGACAAGATGAGCGAGATACTGGACATCCTTGCACAGGACTACAACAGAGGTGCCTATCCCGGAAGGAACTCGGAAGGGCTGAATCCCGAATGGCCCTGCGACCCGTTCCATGTGCTCATTGCCACCATCCTCTCACAGCGCACCAAGGACGACAACACCAGGAAGGCCTCCGACAACCTGTTCCATAAGTATCCGACCATAGAGGCGATAGCCGATGCCGATGTGGACGACGTCGCCGAGCTGGTCCGTCCCGCGGGATTCCCCAAGCAGAAGGGGAAGGCCATAGTGGAATGCTGCCAGATCCTCAGGGACGAGTATGACGGCATAGTGCCCTCCGACACCGATGAGATGATGAAACTGCCGATGGTAGGGAGGAAGACGGCCGCATGCGTCAGGTCCTACGCCATGGATATTCCCTCGGTCTGCGTGGACACCCACGTCCACAGGATAGCGAACCTCATGGGGCTGGTCGACACCAAGAATCCCGAGGAGACGGAATATGCCCTTATGGCAATGACCTATGAGGGGCGCTGGTCAGATATCAACAGATATCTGGTCAGGCACGGACAGGTCGTGTGCCTCCCCAATCATCCCCACTGCGAGAGATGCAAGATCGTCGATTACTGCAAGTACGGCAAGAAGGCGATGAAGGAATCCTCTGAAAAGAAGACTTGATTGGACAATATCTTTTATTGGGACCAGCGTATAACCTGCCTAATGCACGAAGTTTCTGTCGTAGCCACCCTGGTCGATGCGGTCATCAAGGAACTGCAGAAGTACAAGGTGACGAAGGTCAACAGCGTCACGGTGACGATCGGCGACCTTACCAATCTCGGTGAGGAACAGATGTCCTTCGCGTACGAAATCGTCACCCGCGGTACGATCCTCGAGAGCTCGGAGTTCATAATCGAGCACGAACCGATAGAGCTTGAGTGCAAAAGATGCAATTTCAGAGGACCGGCCAAGATCCTGAAGGACCCGGATTTCGACACGCATTCGATTCCGGTATTGGCATGCCCTGCATGCGGCGGCCCGGTCAATGTAGTGAAAGGTCAGTCATGCGTTGTCAAATGCATGGACATTGAGGAGGCGGAATGATGTTCAAATACAGGGACGAACAGACAGCGAAGAAGATCCTGGAAGGGATCAAGAACATGGGTGTCGAAGCAAAGTTCATGCACATATGCGGAACACACCAGGACACCATCGTCCGCTTCGGACTGGAGCAGATGCTAAACGATGTGGGCATCGAAATCGCCCAGGGTCCCGGATGCCCCGTCTGTGTTACCACCAGCCAGGAGATCGCAGATGCCATCACTCTCGCCAGGAACGGGGTCACGGTCACCGCTTTCGGAGACCTCATGAGGGTCCCCACCACCATCGGTTCGCTCTTCCAGGCCAAATCCGAAGGCGCGGATGTGAGGATCGTTTACTCCATCGACGATGCCGTGCAGATGGCCAGGGACCAGCCCGATAAGCCCCTCGTGTTCGTGGGGGTCGGATTCGAGACCACCGCCCCCTCGACATGCGTACCCCTCCACAAGGACAAGTGCCCGGAGAACTTCAGCATCTACAGCTGCCACAGAATCTGTCCCCCTGTCCTCAAGACCATATTCGATCTGGGCGAATCCCACATCCAGGGTCTCATCGAACCCGGCCATGTTGCCGTCGTAACGGGAACGGACATGTTCAAACCGTTCTCGGAAGGTCCGTACAACATGCCCCAGGTCGTCTCGGGCTTCGAGCCTCTGGACCTACTCATGTCCGTATACATGCTGTGCAAGCAGATCAGGGACGGGAGGCACGAGGTCGAGAACGAGTACACCAGGCTCGTCAGGAGAGAGGGCAACCCCATAGCGATGAAGCTCATCGAGGACACCTTCGATCCCGTCGACCGCCACTGGAGGGGATTCCCTGTGGTGCCCAAGTCCGCACTGGCCCTCAAGCCGCAGTTCGCGGACCACGACGCCACCAAAGTGCACGAAGACATTCTGAAGAACACACCCGAGGTAGATGCCGAGGCGAAAGGATGCAAATGCGGAGATGTCCTCAGAGGACTCATCAAATCGGAGCAGTGCCCGATGTTCGGAAAGGTCTGCAAGCCCACCAACCCGATGGGGCCATGCATGGTATCCGCCGAAGGGAACTGCAGCATCTCATACAGACTCGGAAACAAGAGGCTCTGAACATGACACAATTTATGACGGATCTCCATCTGAACAAGCGTATCCTGATCGTCACCAACGATTCCAAGGTATTCAAGGACAAGAGCAAGCTGCTCTCCGCTTTCGATATGTTCGAGGGCCGTGCGACCGAAGTGAAGAACCTGGTCGCCCGTCTCGATCTCGCAAAGGACGAGAAAGGCGGAAAGCTGTGCGACGTATCGTACGGAGTCATCACAGCACGTTACGGATTCGTCCCGGGCAACTACATGATCACCGGATACGACGAGACCATGGACACCAGGGAGGAGTTCATGGCCGTCGACGAGAAGAAACAGTTCGTGGAGCAGGTCTCATACCTCACCAGACCCTTCGACAAGGTCATATTCTGCATGCCGAAGGAGATGTTCAGGCTTTTCCTAGAAGCAGACCATATCGACAACGGGAAGCTTATCGCTGTCACCAATCCGGAATTTGAGAGGGATTGTAAGGACAGGGATTGGATCTATCTTGAAAGGAAAGGCGCCCGTGTCGGCAACGAGAATGCCGACAAGATCGAGGAGATCGTAAGGGAACTCTGCAAACAGTGATCCCCATGAGGGTCGACGAGCTTGAGATATCCGACAGGGTCGCAGAGGCCCTAATGGACAAGGGTTTCGTCAACCTGCATCCGCCCCAGGCAGAGGCCATACCGATTGCTCTGAGGGGCGACAATCTGGTCGTAGCGATACCAACCGCCAGCGGTAAGTCTCTGATAGGATACATCCCTGCTCTGGAGCTGATGGTCTCAAAGGGGAAGAAAGTACTATACATCGTTCCGCTCAAAGCATTGGCCTCCGAGAAGAAGGATGATTTTGACAGATTCAAGGAGCTCGGCATCAGGACACATATGAGCACGGGAGATCTGGATTCTGACGATAGGAACCTGGCCGATGCCGACGTCCTGGTCGCAACATCGGAGAAGGCGGATTCCATGATCCGCCACGGGAGCGACTGGATGAAGGATGTTGGGCTTGTCATCGCCGACGAGATCCATCTCATCCACGACCCGGGAAGGGGACCTACGCTCGAGGTCATCCTGACCAAGCTGATGCGCAGGAACAGGGACCTTCAGATCATCGCACTATCCGCCACGATGTCCAACGCCTTCGACCTTGCCGAATGGCTCCATGCAAAACTAGTGGAGAGCGACTGGAGACCTATCCCTCTGAAGGAGGGAGTCTACTATGACAGGCGCATAAGGTTTGACGACGGAACCTCAAGAGAAGTTGGTTCAGATGGCGAGGATGTATGGAGCATCGTCAAACAGGCAATCCAAGACGGTGGGCAAAGCCTCATCTTTGTGAACTCTAGGCGCTCCACGGAAGCGCTTGCCGTCAAATACTCCAAGAAGATGAGCGAACTCGCAGGAAGAAGCCTCACACAAGCAGAGGCTGCTCTCCTGGAAGGGGATACCGAGTCCACTGCAACAGGCAGGAAACTGTCGTCCTGCGTCAAGTGCGGCATAGCATTCCACAACGCGGGCCTCACATCGAGGCAGAGGAAGTACGTCGAGGATAATTTCCGCAACGGACAGATCAAATGCATAGTGGCCACGCCCACACTAGCAGCGGGCATCAATCTGCCTGCAAGAAGGGTCGTCGTAAGAGATACGACTCGTTACGAAACGAATTACGGCAACTCCCCGATCTCCGTGATGGAGATCAAACAGATGTGCGGACGCGCTGGAAGGCCAGGTTACGATCCATACGGAGAGGCCGTATTAGTGGCCAAGAGCGAGACCGACTTCGACCATCTAATGGAGGATTACGTCCAGCACGATACGGAACGTCTCACCTCCAAACTGTTCAACGAGAAGATCCTCAGAAGCCATGTGCTGGGGCTACTGGCCACCGGGGACGCGGACAGTGAGGAGAGCATAATCGATTTCCTGAAAGAGACCTTCTTCGGCACCGTATCCCAACTGTTCGGGATAGAAAGCGTCATCGAAGGCATCGTCCGCTCTCTGATTGAAGAAGATATGGCCAAGAGCACGGGGGACGGCATCAGGATCACATCCTTCGGAAAGAGGGTATCTGACCTGTACATCGATCCCGCTTCTGCATCCATCCTCAGGGAGGCTGTCACCAAGATCGATGATGATACTGAGATCCTGCCCATCCTGCTTGCCGCAGCGATGACCCCGGATGTCCTCGGCATGTATCCGAAGAAGTCGGACATGGACAGACTCAATATGGTCGGTGACGAGATTTGGGACCATATGCTGGTGGATCCGGACGACATCGAGGATTATGATGAAGAGTACTTCAACAGCGACCTGAAGGTAGCACTTCTGATCAACGACTGGATAGAAGAGATGGATGAGGATGCCATGACTGATACCATGGGCATAGGTCCGGGAGATATCAGGTCCAAGGTCGACATGATGGATTGGATCATATACGCGATGAGCGAGATCGCTTACATGTTTAACCCCTCAGCTATCAAGAAGATCCGTCCTCTTATGACCCGTATCAGATATGGTGTGAAGGAGGAGCTCATAGACCTTGTCGCATTCAGGGGTGTGGGTAGGAACAGGGCAAGGATACTGTTCAACCATGGTATTCGCTCCAGATCCGATGTCGCAGCCATTAGCGAAGCGGAACTGGCCAACATCCCCAAGATCGGTTCCGTACTGGCCTCGAAGATGAAGGAACAGGCCGGCGGCAGTGTGGAGATCATCGAGAATGTATCGCCCTCAGAAGAGGAGGCTATGTTCGAGGAGATGGCCGCAGATTACGGTGAAGTTCCTGTCCAGGAAGAGAAACCTAAGAAAAAGGACAAGACGAAAAAGGTCGAAGAGGATGGCCGTAAACAGACCAACCTCTTCGATTTCTGATTTTTCACTCCGAGAGGATTCTCTCGACGTCCTCTACGGAGTTTCCGCACTTGATCGGGGGTGCACAGTTGTCGATGATCGCATTGGGGTCCTTCAGACCATTTCCGGTACAGATGCAGACCACACGCTCATCCTTGTCAGCCACACCGAGGTTGATGAGCTTCCTGAGTCCGGCGACTGAGGCTGCGGATGCGGGCTCGACACATACTCCCTCTTTCCTTCCGAGGAGCTGCTGTGCGGCGATGATCTCTCCGTCCGTGACGGTGGTGCAGTAACCTCCGGTGGAATAGATGGCCTTCAGTGCCTTCCTTCCGCTGACGGGGTTTCCGATCCTGATTGCTGTGGCAATGGTCTCCGGGTTGTGCTCAGGTTCGAAGTTGTCCTTCTTGTCCGCGAAAGCCCTTGCGACGGGTGCGGAACCTGCTGCCTGGATTCCGGTGAGCATCGGGATCTTGTCGATCCATCCGACCTCTTTCAACTCCATGCATGCCTTGTAGACTGCCCAGATGTTGGCTGCGTTTCCTACAGGCAGGATGATCCTGTCGGGGATCTCGTAGTTCAGCTGGTCCATGATCTCGAAGAGGACGGACTTCTGTCCCTCGGGACGGTAGGGGTTGATGGAGTTCAGAAGGTACAGTTTCCTCTCGTCCGCCATCTTCCTTGCGAGTGCGAGGGCGTCATCAAAGTTTCCGTCGATGGCCAGGACCTTTGCTCCGAAGAAAAGCGCCTGTGCGAGCTTTCCCATTGCGACATTTCCGTCAGGCAGGAACACAGCGCACTTCATGCCGGCCTTTGCGGCGTATGCTGCCAGTGCGGCCGAGGTGTTTCCGGTGGATGCGCATCCGACAGTGGTCGCTCCCAGCTCCTTTGCGTGGGAGACACCGATGGTCATTCCCCTGTCCTTGAAGGATCCCGTGGGGTTGAGTCCCTCGAACTTGACGAATGTGTTCTTACATCCGATCTCCTCTCCCAGCGCCTGGGTGGAGTACAGAGGGGTTCCTCCTTCCTGGATGGACACCTTGTGAGCGGGGTCCACAGGCATGAAGGGAGCGTACCTCCAGACACCGATCTGTGTCTTGTGGAGGTCCTGGGGCTTCATTTCCTTGACTTTCTCGAGATCCATCTTGACGGTCAGGAGACCGCCGCACTTGGGACAGGTGTTGACGAAGGGGTCTTCGACCTCTGCTCCGCAGTCCCAACAGATTACTTTGTGTTCTGCCATTTTCAAATCCTCCTGCATCCGAGACCGCAGTTCGTGATCCAGGTGTCGCATTTCATTCCGCTGTCGGAATAGACCTTCTCGACGGCTTCGGCTATCGCCTTTCCGTCGGTCTTGTCCTTGTTGTAAAGTGATAATATGCACGGTCCGGAACCGCCTATGCAGGACGATACCGCTCCGTTGGCCATTGCGGCGGCCTCGGCCTCCTTGATGTGAGGGACGAGCTTCTGACGTGCAGGTTCGACGACGACATCCGCGATGGACCTTCCGATGAGGTCGATATCGCCGGACATCATACCGTAGACCAGTGAAGAGGAATGACCGATGTGGAATACCATATCCTTGATCGATACCTCCTTGGGAAGGACCGCTCTGGCCTCCTTGGTGGGGACCATGACGTCGGGCAGCGCTGCCACGATACCGAGGTTCTGTGGGGGCTTGACGGACATCACATCGAGGGGCTCGTTGGACCTTATGATGGTGAACCCTCCGAGGATGCATGGTGCGACGTTGTCCGCGTGGAATCCTCCAGAAGTGGAGCCTTCCGCTCTGCCTGCCGCTATGATGACATCTTTGATGGGGCGCTTCTCTCCTGCGAGAACGTGGGCGAGATATGCTCCGCCTCCTGCAGAAGCGCCGGACGAACCCATTCCGCTGCAGGGTCTGATGGCCTTGGTGATCTTCACCTCTATACCGAAGTCCTCTCCAGACAGCTTCAGGTATTCTTTGGCTGCTATGGTGACGGAGTTCTTCTCGGGGTCTGTGGGGATCATCTCCGCTCCGGGACCCTTGACCTCTACGATCCTGAACCCGGATTCGATCCTCCTGCCTTCGATGATCTCGCAGGGAGATTCCATAGCGATACCGAAGGTGTCGAAGCCAGCTCCGATGTTGGCGGAAGTGGCAGGTGCGGCAATCTTAACCCATTCGTCGCTCATAGCATCACGTATATTCGCGTGATTCTTCTTCTTATAGATAAAGGGTGGCGAAACATCGTGGACGGTATTGATATCCCGTCACATCGCTGAATGATGCATTGCGGCGCGAGGGAAGACGGTTATATCCAACATGCGATTGAGGGGAACATGGATTTCAAGGTCATCGGCATGCGCGGAGACACAAGCTTCGACGATATCGTCAAGCACTTCACCTCCATGGGAGGGGATGTGGTCCTGTTCGATCCAGACATGATCGTCGGAAGGGATCATCTGATGTCCGCTGCCAAACATGCCGAGAGATCCTTCTCGGAAGGGACTAATCGCTCCAAGACACTGCTAACAGAGATCATTCTCTACGCGGCCTGGGAAAGGCAGATCTCCAAGGCACTGGCCAAGATGAAGCCTAAGGAAGGCGGCAAGTGCTATGTCGCTCTCCTTCTCGATATCGATGACCCCAAGCTCGATTCCATAGGCATGGTCCAGGACGATTCTCTCATAGATGCAACGGATGCCAAGGCTCAGAAGCTCGGTCTAGTCAAGGGGCCTGTATCCTACGAGGACCAGGCACTAGAGAATGTCGCAATGGTTGAGCTGCTGAAGGTCTGAGCCGTTCCCAAGAACGGTACGGTTTTTGCAAGAAGAGGATGGAGGGGTCTCCCCCTCCTAAGGATTTTCACTCGTTCGGGACGAACTTGTATCCGTAGCGGATGACACCAGACTCGCCGTCGGTGCTCAGCTTCCTGAGCACGGCGCGGACAGGCATCCCGATCTGGACCTTGTCGAATTCTACGTCCACCAGCTGTGCTGTGACCATGACTCCGTCATCGGTTTGCACCATGGCGACGACATAGGGCTTCTGGAGGTTGTTGGCCTCGGGTGCCTCGTGGACGACGGAGAAGGTGAATACCTTTCCGGTCCTGCAGATGTCGTGGTCCTCCATCTTTCCCATGCTGGCCCTGCGGCAGTTGGGACAGAAGCTGCGTGCCGGGAAGAACAGCTTTCCGCAGTTTCCGCACTTGGTTCCCTTCAGGTTGTACCTTCCGGGGATCTCTCTCCACTCTCTCGCTACTCCGGCCATCAGATCGCCTCCAGAATACTGACGGTTACAGCAGAGCCGGTTCCTCCGACGTTCTGCGCGAGACCGTACTTCGCATCCTTGACCTGCCTGTTGTCCGCAGTTCCCCTGAGCTGGTGGGCGATCTCGACGATCTGGGCCACACCGGTAGCTCCGATGGGGTGTCCGCGTGCCTTCAATCCTCCGGAGGTGTTGATGGCCACTTTTCCAGAATCGAAGTGGCATTGGCCTTCAAGCATCGCCTTTCCGGCCTCTCCCTTCTTGTAGAATCCGAGGTCCTGAAGGGCCATGATTCCTCCGACGGAATATACGTCATGCACCTCAGCGACATTGATGTCGGCTGCGGTTATTCCGGCCAGCTCGTATGCCTTCTTGGAGGCCGCAACGGTCGCTCCGTATGATGTTATGTCGGGCCTCTGGAAGAGGGCGAGCGTGTCACTGGCCTGAGCTGATGCCGCGACCTTGACATAGTTGTCGGTGTACTTCTTGGCATCCTCCAAAGGACAGAGGACGACGGATGCCGCTCCGTCAGAGATGGGGGCTGTGTCGAACATTCCCAATGGCGTCGCCACGGGACCTGATTTGAGGACGGTCTCGATGGGGACCGCCTTCTTGAACTGTGCATTGGGGTTGAATGCGCCATGGAAGTGACTGTTGACCGCTACCGATGCGATCTCCTCACGGGTCGCTGTTCCCTCATAGATCATCCTCTGGGCGATCATGGCGTGGAGGGATGCGAAAGTCGCTCCCATCTCGGCCTCCCACTCGGAATCCGCTGTCGCATCCATGACGGAATTGATTGATGCATCATCCAGGTCGGTCATCTTCTCGGCTCCTCCGACCATGACGATGTCATGCATTCCGGATGCGACCGCCATGACTCCCTGTCTGAAGGCGACTCCTCCGGATGCTCCTCCGGCCTCGACCCTCGTTGCGGGGATGTGCCTGCTGGCCATTCCTGTGTAGTCGGCTACGAGCGCATCGATGTGCTGCTGGTTGATGAAACGTCCTGCGGACAGGTTTCCGATGAAGACTCCATCAATTTCGCTTCCTGAGAGGTTTGCATCCTCAATGGCCTTCGCTCCGGCCTCGATACCGAGTGCCCTGAAGGATTTGTTCCAAAGCTCACCGAACTTGGTGACTCCTATTCCTATGATTGCTACTTCCCTCATGATATCACTCCGGCAGGACGATCTTGCCCTTGAATTTGGCATACGTTCCGTAGTCGAGGTAGATCGGGTCGGCCAGGATCTTCTCCAGAACCGGTGCCTTGTCCCTCTTGTAGTTGGTTATCTCGTCTGTTACCGTGATGTCGAAAGCATCGCTTCCGGCTCCGGATCCATAGGATGTCACGAAGATCCTGTCGCCGGGCTTGGCATGGTCGAGTACATTGGCCAGTCCGAGGGGGACTGCTCCGCTGTACGTGTTTCCGATCTCGGGAGTGAGCAGCCCGTATTGGATCTGTTCGGGTGTGAATCCCAGCTGGGCGGCGACCCTTGTGGGGAACTTTCCGTTGGGCTGGTGGAACACCGCGTAGTTGTAGTCCTCGGGTTTGGTTCCCATGGCCTCCAGCATCATCTTCGCTGCGGATGTGATGTGCCTGAAGTAGGCGGGCTCTCCTGTGAACCTTCCTCCGTGCTTGGGGTAGGGCTGGCCCTCTCTCCTCCAGAAATCGGGTGTATCCGTTGTGAAACTGAGTGTCTTGTTGATCTTCGCGATGATCTTCTCGCTTCCGATCAGGTAGGCCGCGCCTCCTGCGGATGCTGAGTACTCCAATGCGTCCCCGGGTGCTCCCTGGGAGGTGTCTGCTCCGATGGCGACCCCGTACTTGACCATACCAGAACCTACCAGTCCCATGCAGACCTGGATACCTGCTGTACCTGCCTTGCATGCGAACTCCATGTCAGCGGCTGTCATGTTGGGTGTGGCCTCGATGGCCTCCGCTACGATGGTGGATGTCGGCTTGACCGCATAGGGATGCGATTCTGAACCTACGTACATCGCACCGATGTCCCTGGGGTCCACCTCGGGAACCCTGGCCATCATGTTCCTCGCCGCCTCTGTGGCGATGGTGACGACGTCCTCGTCTGGAGACGGCACGGACTTCTGATTGATCATCAGACCCTTACCCATCCCTTTTCCGTCCACTCCCCAGATCCTCCCGATCTCCTCGGGTTTGATCCTGTATCTGGGGACATATGCTCCATAACTCACAATTCCTACATCCATCAGTTCTCAACCTCTTTGAGCGCTGTAAGTTTCTCCACTAATGCGGGGACCTCCAGATCCGTAGTGACCAGAGGTATCTTCTCCAAGCGGGCCAGTTTGACCGCTAACGGGTCAACGGCATCCGGTTTCTGGTAAACGACCACCGCCGGAGTGAGCGGATGGGCGCGGATGGCGATCATCGGGGAACGTCCGAAGTGAACATTGGTGAATATCAGTGCCCTCTCGATGTTCCATCCGTACATCTTCATGTAATCTTCTGAACCCAAACTGAGTATGGCCTTCACCGAGTCCACGATGGTGTATCCGTAGACGACCTTGGACGGGACAGGATCCATGTTCAGGTCCTTGCCTCCGATCGATGCGATGAAAGTCTTCATATCTACCCCTACAGGGAACTCGTCGGATGCCAGGATACAATCCAGCTTGTATTCGGGAATGTATTTGGACACAACCGGAGAACCCCTCTCCTCATCCAATTTGATGAACGATTCCACCATCTTCTTGATCACAGCGACACCCGGGGACTTCCTCCTGCCGGATTCATAGTCGCTTACAACCGAGTGGGAGATGCCCATGCTGTCTGCCAGCTGGTGCTGAGAAAGATTGAACTCCTCCCTCCACTTCCTGATGGTCTTTCCAGGGTCAGGAGACAGCGTGATCTCTCCCGCTATCTTCTGCTTGAATTCTTCAACCATGAGCATAGGTAGCCAGGGTCGATATATAATGATGTCGAATAGAGGTTACGTCAATCGACGATACATGCCCCTCGTTCCCTTTATTTATAATAGAACGATAGGGTGCGTCAGAGGTATAGGCATGACCGAAATCGGAGAATGCAAGAAGACGATCAGGACCGAGGAGGGCGAACTCGGCATCTACAGTCTCAGGGAATTAGAGGCCAAAGGCATCATTAAGGATCTTTCCAAAATGCCCTATTCAATCAAGGTCATCGTGGAATCCATGCTTAGGCAGAGGGACGGCGACATCATAACGGATGAGGACGTCGTGACCGCAGCTTCTTGGAATCCCGAGAAGAACACGGACAGGGACATCCCGTGGATCCCCGCCAGGGTGCTTCTCCAGGATCTTACCGGCGGAGCTGCAATAACCGACCTGGCCTCGATGAGGAATGCGGTCGAGAACATGGGCAAGGACCCCGAACTCATCAACCCCATGATCCCCGTGGACCTGGTCATCGACCATTCGGTTAACACTGATTACGCAGGAAGGGATGACGCACAGGAGCTCAACGAGCAGCTGGACTTCCAGAGGAACAAGGAGAGGTACGCCCTCTTCAAATGGGCCCAGAAATCACTGAAGAACTTCCGCGCAGTACCCCCTGGAAACGGAATCTGCCATCAGGTCAACCTCGAATACCTCTCGCCGCTCGTCCACGTCAAAGAGAAGGACGGCGCGAAGATCGCATATCCCGATTCATGCTTCGGAACGGACTCCCACACCACACAGATCGACGGTCTAGGAGTGGTCGGATGGGGAGTCGGAGGAATCGAAGCAGAAGCAGTCATGGTCGGTCAGCCCAGCTACATGAAGCTGCCCGATGTCATCGGATTCAAGCTCACAGGCAAGCTCGGCCCCGGGATCACCGCCACCGACCTTGTCCTTACAGTCGTCCAGATGCTCAGGAAGAAGGGCGTCGTGGGCAAATTCGTGGAATTCTACGGACCTGGTTACAAGAACCTGTGCCTCGCCGACAGGGCCACCATCGCCAACATGGGCCCCGAATACGGAGCGACCATGGGATTCTTCCCTGTCGATGAGAAGACCACCGAGTACCTTAGACTCAGCGGAAGGGACGAGAAGCACATCGACACGATCGAGAAATACATGAAAGAGCAGACGATGTGGTACGACGGAGAACCCGAGTACACAGACACCATCGAGCTCGACCTCTCGACCGTTCAGCCCTGCCTCGCAGGACACAAGAGGCCTCAGGACAGGATCCTGCTCTCCGAGATGAAGGAGAAGTTCGCAGAATCCCTGAAGGCTTTGGGTGTAGAGGAGCAGAGGAAACCCTTCTCCGACCAACTCGGTGACGGATCGCTCGTGATCGCATCCATCACATCCTGTACGAACACCGCGAACCCTTCCGTCATGATCGCAGCGGGACTCGTCGCCAAGAAGGCAGCTGAACTCGGACTCAAACCGAAAGAGTACGTTAAGACATCCCTCGCACCCGGATCCAGGGTCGTGACCGAGTACCTGAAGAACTCCGGACTCCTCCCCTACATGGAGAAGCTGGGCTTCCAGGTGTGCGGATACGGATGCATGACATGTATCGGAAACAGCGGACCCCTCTCAGAGAAGGTCAGCAACTCCATCAAGGCCAACGACCTCGCCGTCGCGGCCATCGCATCAAGCAATAGGAACTTCGAGGGACGTATCCACCCCTTGGTCAAGGCCAACTATCTCGCCTCTCCCCCTCTGGTCGTGGCATTCGCCATCGCCGGAAGGGTGGACATCGACATGGACAAGGAGCCTCTGGCGGTCGTCGAGGGCAAGGAGATCTTCCTGAAGGATATCTGGCCCTCCGACGAGGAGATACAGGAGATCACCGACAAGTACGTCACCAGGGAGACCTACATCTCGAAGTACAACGACATCTTCAAGGGATCAGCCAGATGGGATGCTGTCCAGTGCAGCGACTCACCCCTTTTCAACTGGGACGAGGAGTCGACATACATCAGGAACCCTCCGTTCTTCGACGAGATATTCGAAGAGCCGGAGATAAAGAGCATCAAGAGGGCCAGGGTATTGGCCAAACTGGGCGATTCCATCACGACTGACCACATCTCCCCCGCAGGAGCGTTCTCCGCGGATTCGGACGCGGGAAGGTATCTCCTGGCCAAAGGCGTGAAGAAGGAGGATTTCAACTCCTACGGATCCAGAAGGGCCAACCATGAGGTCATGGTTAGGGGTACATTTGCCAACATCAGGCTCAGGAACCAGCTGGTCCCGGGCAGCGAAGGAAGCCAGTCCAAATACATGCCCGACGGATCGGTAGACACGATCTTCGAGACCTCCAGGAAATACGAGGAGGACATGACGCCGCTCATCGTCCTTGCAGGAAAGGAGTACGGAACCGGAAGCTCAAGGGATTGGGCTGCGAAGGGTCCGTTCCTCCTCGGAATCAGAGCCGTCATCGCGGAATCGTTCGAGAGGATCCACAGGTCCAACCTCGTGGGAATGGGAATCGTTCCCCTTCAGTTCCTCCCCGGACAGAACTGCGAGACCCTCCAGCTGGACGGAACCGAGACATTCGACATAGACCTGTCCGATCTCGAGCCAAAAGGCGAGATATACGTCACGGCCTACAAGGACGGAAAGAAGCTAGAATTCAAGACCATCTGCAGGGTGGATGTGCCCGCTGAGGTGGAATACATCGCCAATGGCGGTATCCTGCAATATGTGCTAAGAAGGATGGCAAAAGAATGATCATCAAGGCCGCCTGACCGGCGGCCCCCTCTCATGCTGTACGAATAGGGATCAAAGACCCCGATGACGCGGGAAACCGGGCCTGCTACAACCGTGAAGATATGCATGTTCGCTATCATCCTGATAGTTACATCCATACTGATCCTGAACACCGAAGTATCTGGACGGCAGCACTGAGGGGATAATAATCGAGGGCGACCTGACGGACACCGCTCGCTTTTACATCACTGATGAGTACAACCTGTTCAAGACATTTGTGAAATCGATAAGATGATTTCAGGAGCCCTGCTTGGGGGCATCCAATACATTGACCTTCTTACGCTGGCGACCGCCTGTCTTCTTCAGCTTTCCCTGATCCATAGCCCATTGGAAGCTCTTCTGATCCGCCGGTGCGACAAGTACGCGGTCACCCTTGACATACTTCTTTCCGGTGACCCAATTGGTGAACGGCGCCAGGACGCGGTATTCGTCGGCATCCATGACGATCTCCTTGGTGTTCTTCCTGCCCTTCATCTCGGAATAGGTTCCCGAGAAACAGATCGCCCTGTGGTTCTTGACCTCGATCATCTTCGTACAGACGGTGTCCAGATAGTACCTGTCGTGAGTCACCGTGATGACTGTCCCGTCATACTCCACAAGGGCCTCTTCGATGGCGTGCTTCGCGGGGATGTCCAGATAGTTCGTGGGCTCATCGAGGATCAGAAGGTTGGTCTCATCCAGGAGCAAAAGGCACATGGCCACACGTGCCCTCTGTCCTCCCGACAGCGTTGACATGGGACGCTCGACATCATCTCCGAACAGGAGGAACCTTGCGAGCATCTGTCTTGCCTCCCCTCTCCTTTCCCTTCCGATGACTGTGAGGATCTGCTCCTCAGCTGACAGCTTGAGGTCCAGTCCCTCGTGGTTCTGAGAGTAGTAGCCTATCTTGGCACCGGGGGCCATCCAGAGCTCCCCTTTGGAAGGGATCTCCTCCAGGATCGCCTTGAGCAGTGTGGATTTTCCCTGTCCGTTGGCTCCGAATATCCCTATCTTGTCGCCCTTGTGCACATCGATGTCCACATGCTCGAGGATCATCTTACCCGAATAATCGACAGACAAATCCTTGGTCATCAGGACGTTCTTACCCGATTTGTGGGCCGCCTGGATTTTGACCGTGATCTCCTCCATCTTCTCAGGCTTCTCCTTCTCCTCCATCCTATCGATCATCTTCTGGCGGGTCTTGTGGACCGTGAGGAAGGGATTGTCGATGTACATCTGCTTGGCGATGCTCTCCTGGTGCCTCTTCTCGGACATGTAATGCTGGTATTCCTTGCGCATCCTCTCCAGGTCAAGCATCTTCTTCATGATGAAATCTGAATAGTTGCCCTTGTACTCCCTGGACTTGCCGTGCTCGATCTCCAGCATCCTGGTGGCGATCTTGTCGAGGAAGTACCTGTCATGGCTGATGACCAATACGGCACAATGGGAATCAAGAAGGTAATCCTCCAGCCATTCAACCGTATCGATGTCCAAATGGGATGTAGGCTCGTCCATGACCAGGAGATCGCATTCCTCAGCCTGGACTATGATCCTAGAGAGCATGACCTTGGCCCTTTCTCCTCCCGAAAGGGAGTCCATGGTCCTATCCATGAACTCGTCGGAGAGACCTACCTTCTGCAACGCCTTCTTCTGGTTGTCCTCGTCGTCCATATCGCACTTGGCCAGCTGGGATTCCAGATTCGCGTTCTCCTCGGCCAGGGCATTCCAGTCGATGTCGCCTCCGGCCATCATGATCTCGTCGATCTCCTTGAGACGACGCTTGATGTTCTCGATGTGACCGTAGGGCCTACCCAGAACATCCCTGACCGTATACTCATGGGATGATTCCGGGAATTGCTCCAGGTATCCGATTTTATGCGTATTGCGGATAAGCTCCCCTGTATCGGGCTTCATCTCACCGAGCATGATCTTCAGAAAAGTGCTCTTTCCGGCACCGTTGACTCCAATGAGTCCGATACTGTCGCCCTCGTTGATCTGCAGACTGACGTCCTTGAGGACTTTCTGTGGTCCGAATGCTTTAGTGATCGCCTGGGCTTTTATAAGCATGAACGGCCGTAGATATTGCTCCTACAAAAAGTTGGCCCGTGATTTGTAAAAAGTATGTGCCAACGGCCGAAAATTCCTTAATATACCTTGTAATAAGCGCCATACATGTCAGAAAAACCGACAGCGACAACTAAGAGTTTTGGCGCCCGCAGAGGTCCCAAAATTGCAGCTCTAGTCGTTGTTTTGATCGTAGCTTCGATTGCTCTCTTCACAGTTATTGGTGTAGAAGATGTGGATGCTAAGTCAACGGTAACATTGTCAAAAAGCGTTGTGGACATGAGAGACAATTCTTTTGACAGCAGTGTCGAAGCTACATTTAGCGAAGTGAAATCTGGAGATACAGTAGTTGTTACTAGCAGTAGCAATGCGGTTACAGTAAGCGCATCAGCTATCGAAAACTCAAAATCGACAATCACCGTCAGCACAGGAAAGATTTCATCTTCTACAGGGAAAATAACAGCTACAATCACGGTTCAATTGAATGACCAAACAACTTCTCCGCCCTCGGCAAGGTTCACAGTGAATGTCACAGTTGGAGTTAAACAAGTTGAAATTGTCCATGAAGACGGAAAAACGATAACTGGCAAAAAGCTAACTACTGATACGATAACAGAAAAAAACGTTAAAGTAAAATTCACACCGGAAAACGCATATAACAAAAACGTGACCTGGACCTCCAGCGAACCATCTGTGGCAACTGTTACTGATGGAAAAATTAAGCCTTTGAAAGAGGGTACGACTAAGATCAAAGTCGCTTCTGCTGATAATACACTAGCAACTTATGAGATTACAGTGGAAGTGAAAGATACCCATGTTACGAGCGTAACTCTTGATCCGTCTTCAACATCTGTCAAAATGCGCGAGCAAGTCACACTGACAGCCACAATTATGCCTGCGGATGCCACTAAAAAGGATATTACGGTCTCAATTGACAATACAAGCCTCATCAAAAAGGTATCCCAGACTACATCTGGAAATAAAATTACTATTGTCTTGGAGGGAATCCCAGGAGACAAGGAAGGTACAGCGACCATAACTGTAACCACTGATGACCAAAAGAAAACGGCCAGCAGTACAGTCAAAGTAGAACGTATCGCAGTCAAAGGCGTTGAATTGAACGATGATGCTGAAGAGATAGAAGTTGATGAAGTCTATGACGAGCTCAAAGCTAAAATCAACCCAGATAATGCTACAAACAAAAAAGTAGCTTGGTCAACAACTAACCCTACGGTTGCTACGGTTGACGAGAACGGTCATGTAAAGGGAATCTCCCCAGGAACTGCCACCATCACGGTGAAAACAGAAGAAGGCGGCTTCACAGATTCTTGTGTGATTACTGTATTGAACACTTACACAATCATGGGAACCATAGACGGTTCTGGTAACGTTCTCAATCCTGAGGCTCTAGTCGTAAAGATTCAAGAGACTGCAGCTAGAGGACTGTACCCTTCGTTCTCAGTCCTCGCTTTATTCCAAGAGTCGGTTTCTATGAGCTCGGACATCATACACGCCCTCCAAAAGGCCAAAGGAGGGGAGATGGCCATCGTAACACTCAATGGGGGCATCTACTTCGACGAGGACGCCATCGACAATATCGATGCTTCGGGTAAAACAGCAGGAATAACCTTTACTGAGATTCCTCCAGAGACCTATCCCAAGTTCGGAGAATGCTATGTGTTTGAGATCTCCATGACAAAGGATGGTCAGAAGAACCCGACCAGTTTCGGTTCAGCAGGACCTAAGATCGCCATCCCGCACGAACTCGCAGAAGGCGAAGATGCAGCAAAACTGAAGGTTGCATTGGTCTACGGTGACGGCGATGCATTGTTGCTTAGGAACTATAAGTTCGTAACCGATGAAGAGGAAGATGAGAGTGCAGTGGTCTTCGAGCCTCCGCACATGTCCACCTTCATGTACATGTTCCATGACAGCGAGTACGTTTCATCGGGTGGCTTTGACATAATCTTCGTAGCATTGTTCCTGGTAATCGTCCTCGGATTGGGCGGGGGAGTCGCATTCCTTGAATTCCACCCCGTGGCATCGGAGAAGCTCATGAACCTCTTCGACGACCCCAACAAGCCCCCCAAGAGGCCTAAGTTCCCGGGAAAATCCAGAAAGAACGAGTACGACAACTACTACAACAACGACTACTACCGCTGAATAACAATTGAGGCGGTCGTGAGGCCGCCTCTTCTTTTTCATCACTTTCTAACAAAAGCATCTTCGATATACTCGTCATCCGACTGCTTGAGCATCACATGCCTTTCTGTGAGATCGGTTATCCTTCTGACGAAATCCTCATCATCGTCAATCCTTATCCACGCCTTCACATCGACCTTGTCCGAATAATCACATTGAGGATTCCTGGCCATGAGATCGCGGCATTTGCTCTCGAACGTGCTGTAATAACCGTAATCAAGGGTGAAACAATAGACGGCGCATGCGGTGCGCGTATGTCTGGACACCTTATCGAGAACAATCCTCGATGCTTCGGAATAGGCATGCACCAATCCGCCTGTGCCCAACAGGGTACCTCCGAAGTATCTCACCACTATGCAGATTACATCGGACAGCTCAGAGCCCTTCAGCATGAACTGTATCGGCTTCCCTGCGGTACCTGGTGGCTCACCGTTATCGCTTGACTTCTCCTTCCTCTCGGAACCGTTGAATACGGCCGCGTAACAGTAGTGAGTAGCGTTACGGTATCTCTCAGACACCTTCTCCAGGCAGACGGGGATCTCTTCCTCCGTCCTGCAAGGCATCAGGATACCGATGAAGCGGGAGCCTTTGAGCGTGATCTCGTCCTCATAGATGTCGAGGATCGTATCGTAATCGGATATGCGTTTCATAGAAAGATGCCGTCCCGAAGGACGGCTGAAAGGTTTACTGGGCTTCCTGCTCGAGGGCCTTGGCCTTCTCGAAGTCCTGGACGATCTCCTCGGGCGGCTCTGCGGTCACCAGAGAGACGATTACACCCGCGATAAGCGCGAATATGAATCCGGGGAGCAATTCGTAGATGCCTGTGGGGCCGGTGAGGAAGGTGTTCCAAATAATGACGGTCGCGAAACCGACTGCCATGGATGCGACTGCACCCTGGAAATTCATCCTCTTCCAATACAGCGACAGGATGACCAACGGTCCGAACGCCGCACCGAATCCCGCCCATGCATAGGACACGAGGCCCATAATGTTGCTTCCTCCGAAGAGCGCCAGGAGCAATGCAGCAACGGCAATGACCACGACGATTCCTCTGGAGATCCACATGAGCTTGTTCTCGATGTTCTCCTGGGCTTCAGCCCACTTGGTCTTACCAATGATGTCATTCACTATGGATGAGGATGCGACGAGCAGCTGTGAGTCCGCGGTGGACATGATTGCCGCCATGATAGCCGCATACAGGATACCTGCGATGAGCGCAGGGAACAGATCGCCGCTGAGGAACACGAAGATGTGCTCTGCGTTGAAATCATCGGGGATTCCTCCGTACTGGACGATGAGATATCCTCTTCCGACGACTCCGACCAGAATCGCGAAGCTCAGAGCGACAATGATCCAAATGAGGGAGACACGCCTTGCGACCTTGACTTCCTTCGGATCGCGTATGGCCATGTACCTGACGATGATATGGGGCATACCGAAGTAACCGAATGCCCATGCCAAAAGGGACAGGATACCGATGAATGTCATCTGCTCTCCGCCGTCATACATGATGTCCATGAACTCGGTACCGAGATCGTCCAATCCTGCGGATATGGCATCCCAGCCTCCGGTTGTGTTACCAATGGTGGCAAGGGGCACGACGACGATTGCGACTACCATCAGAAGGGCCTGGAAGAAATCGGTCCATGCGACTGCCTTGAATCCTCCCATGAACGTGTAGGCAACGATAATGATTCCACCGATTGCCATTGCGATCTCAAGTCCGATCTCGGGGAAGATCGTGGTGAAAATCACACCGCTTCCCTTGAAACCGGATGCAACGTAGATGACGAAGAAGAACAGGATGATCACAGCGGCGACAATCCTCAGGACGCCTTTCTTATCGTTGAAACGGTTGGAGAAGAACTCAGGTACGGTCAAAGCGTTTCCGGAAACCTCGGAGTGAATCCTCAGTTTCTTTGCAACCAGCAGCCAGGAGAGATAGGAACCGATAGCGAGTCCGATACCGATCCAAGCCTCTCCGATACCCAACAGCAGGACGGCTCCGGGCAGACCCATGAGCAGCCAGCTGCTCATATCAGAGGCCTGTGCGGACATCGCTGTGACGTAAGGGTTCATAGAACGCCCGCCGAGGAAATAATCCTCCATGCTGTGGGATCTCTTATAGAAGTAATAACCGACACCTAACACTAAAGCGAAGTATAGGATGAAGGCGATTAGAACCATGAAATCCAAATCAATACACCTGTTGGCCTTATCCTTATTATCAAATAAAAAAGGAACAGGTGTCTGTCAGACGTTTGGACAAACGTTAAAAAGGTAAAAATGAGGGGTTAGAACCCCTCGGTTTCATTCCTTCTTCTCAAGCTTCACGCCGGGACCTTTCCAGTTCCAATCTCCGAGGAGATGCATGATGGCAGGAACGATGTATGTACGTACCAAGAGCGCATCCACAAGAATGGCGAAGCACAGAGCGAATCCGAATTCCTGCAGAAGGGTCATTCCGGAGATCATGAGGGTACCGAAGGCCCCTCCCATGATCAGTCCACATATGGTGATGACCGATCCCGTGTGGGTGACCGCATGGCGGATGGCGTCGTCATTGCTCATTCCTCTGGCCTTGACGTTCTCCTTGATACGGGTGGTAAGCAGGATATCGTAATCCATTCCGAGTCCGAGACAGATGACCAACAGCATGATCGGGATCATCCACAGGACGTCCTCTCCAAGCAAATCGACAAAGATCAGGTGTGTCATCGCCAGAGTCCAGGATATGGACATGAGGATGGTCAGGACGGACCTGAGAGGTATGAGGTACGACCTCATGACCACGAACAGGAGGATGATGATCAGCACGATGACGACGATTTCGACCATCGTGAACTGGTCCTTGACCTGCTCGGACACCTCGTACATGACCACGGCTGTACCCGTATCCCACTTCTCCACAACGATGTCGGAATTGACCGCTACGTAAGCCTTCACGGCACCGTCGATGACGGCGATGGAATCCATGGACCTGGGCGACATTGCCGGTTCCACGGTGGCGGTCAGCAGCGAGATGTACGTAACGCTGCCTGCTCCGGTCTTCACGTAGTCCCCTCCGACGATGGACGGGAACACGTTCATGATGTTATCGATGACAGGAGCGAAACCGTTCACAATCACATCACTGGTGAGTCCGGCGAATGCCATTCCGGCTATGATCGTCTTAAGGGACGCGTCGCCGGGATACTTATCGTCATATGCTTTCAGTGCGAACGCCACGATAGCATCCGGGTCTGTAAGGCCTGCGGCCCTTGCATCATCCACCGCACCTTCCCAACTGAACGGGTGGTCAGGCAGCAACAAACCGTCGATGATCACTGCGGGCCCGTCGAAGAGGGCCTGGGCGGGCATTCCTCTTTCAGTCAAGTTAGCAACGACCTGGTTGAATACAAGGCCGGATTTGGAGGAAAGCTGATCCTTTACGTATTCGAGCTTGGCATCCACATCTGTGATTCCCTGCTCCTCGATCTCCTTTAGCATCTGGTTCCACATGAACGGACCGTCGACGTAGGCTATGTTATCATCTTTCAGAATTGCTTCATACAGTTTCGGCAGGGTAGGAGATACTTTATCGTTCCAATAATCCGTCCAATAGAGCAGATCCAAACCTGTCGTACCTTTGATGACAGTAGCGATAGAATCCTCGTACTCTATGATCGAATAATTGGGCATTACCATTCCCTGATCCGCGAACTCTCCGATATACTCCATTCCCTCTCCCGACTCTCCGCTCAGCATGGAGGAGATCATATCGTAGGAATCCTCGGATTCTGAAACGACGTACACTGCAGGAACCGAGACCAGAATGGCAACAATTGCGATCGCCTTTGCATGTTTGATGGAGAACTCCGCAGATCTGTGGAAATACCTGTCCCCAAGCCTTCCGAACCATGCGTACCATCCCTTGGTTGCCTTTCCTCCCTCTTTGTATGCATCCATCCTTGTGGGCCAGAAAATCCTGTCTCCGACAAGCTGGAGGATAGCCGGGATGAGCGTGAGTGCTGCGATGAGCGCGATGAGGATTCCGAGCGCCAGACAGATACCCATGGTTGAGATCATAGAGTACTTACAGATGGTCAGTGCACCGAATCCGATAATGACCGATGCACCGGAGATGGTGATCGACTCTCCGGCCCAGACAATAGCCTCATGCAATGCATCATGATGATCGCGTCCGGAACGGAGTTCCTCTCTGTAACGGGCGATGATGAAGATACAATAATCACATCCAGCACCCATCATGGATACCAGGATCATCATGTTCGTGATGAAGAAGATGTTCATGATATGACCGAGGCCGAATATGACGGCCATGGTCGCGACGAATGCCACTCCGATGGTCATAGGAGGGACCGCTGAAGTGACGAAGGACCTGAAGAACAGACCTACCAGAAGCAGGATCATCAGGACCGTGAACGGATCGATCTTGGAGACATCCTCAAGGGCGTTGTGCTCCATATCGTATGAGATCGCCGGTGTTCCGGTAAGATAGGTGTCTCCCGTGAAACCGGTCGCCTCTTTGACCTCTGCGATGAACTCGCGTAATTCAGGCGTCTTGGAGGAAACGTATACATCCTCGTCGTAGTCCGTCATCATGTATCCCAGGACAATTCCGTCGCCTTGCGAGGACACCATGGGATCCATATGCGCGACACCAGTCAGACCTTCGACGTCTTTGGACGCCTCATTCAAATCATCCAAAAACTTAATGGCGGCTGCCGATTCCGATTCATTCTCAAAATAAACAACAATGATCGGGGTCGCTGTCTCGTTGACTGTCGATGTCGGGAAATGCTCCGAAATCACCTGTATTCCAATAATGGACTCGGAATCCGTGGGGGCCATGTCGTTCACGTCATAGCTCATGACATCCCCAGCTTGGATAGCGAAGTATCCGGCGAAACAGAGGATGATAGCCCATACGATGACTATGGCCTTAGCGTGATTCTGAATACCATCGGCTAAGCGGTCAAATATCATGCGCCGTGTGACTACCCTTTAATATAAGAAAATTTTTCGACGTACGTCGGTTATTTCGTAAAATCCGAAGCATTTTATCGTCATTATTCTCTGTTAATATTCGCTGATTGACGTATCTGTGGTGCAGGCCATCTCTTTTTATCGTGGATAGCAATCACGCGCACGATAACATGGTAGACGAGAAAGCAATCCAAGCGGCACAGGAGAGATTCGGTGCCCTTCTCAGGAAGCAGCTGGAGAGGGTCGAGGTTCTCAAGAATGAGCCCGACTGGACAGACTATTCCAAATTGGACAAGCTCATCATCGGAGTCTGCGGAGGAGACGGAATCGGACCTTACATCTGTGCATCAGCACAGAAGGTCATGGAGGTCCTCCTCGCGGACAAGATCAAGGCCGGAAAGGTCGAGATCAGGCAGATCGACGGCCTGACCATCGAGAGACGCGTCGAGGTCATGAAAGCGATCCCTGACGACACATTGGCAGCACTGAAGGAATGCCACGTCATCCTCAAAGGACCGACCACCACACCCAAGAAGGGAGACCCCTGGCCGAACATCGAGAGCGCGAACGTCGCCATGAGGAAGGAACTGGACCTGTTCGCAAATGTCAGACCCGTTTCCGTTCCCGAACTCGGAATCAACTGGGTTTTCTACAGGGAGAACACCGAGGGAAGTTACGCCCTGGGAAGCGACGGAGTCAATGTCACCGAGGACCTCGCCATGGACTTCTGCGTTGCCACCACACAGGGAACCGAGAGGATCATCCGCGCCGGTTTCGAGCACGCGAAGAAGACCGGCGTGAACTACGTGTCCCTGGTCACCAAGGCCAACATCATCAAGACCACCGACGGAAAGTTCCTCAGCATCGCCGAGAGGGTCGCCAAGGACTACCCCGAGGTACAGTGGGACGATTGGTTCATTGACATCACCACCGCAAAGCTCATCGACCCCGCAAGGAGGAGCAACTTCAAGGTCTTCGTTCTGCCCAACCTGTACGGTGACATCATCACAGACGAGGCAGCCCAAATCCAGGGTGGAGTCGGAACCGCCGGTTCCGCAAACATCGGAAAGAGGTACGCAATGTTCGAGGCCATCCAC
Organism: Candidatus Methanomethylophilaceae archaeon; assembly: GCA_045588265.1. Taxonomy (GTDB): domain Archaea; phylum Thermoplasmatota; class Thermoplasmata; order Methanomassiliicoccales; family Methanomethylophilaceae; genus Methanoprimaticola. The sequence continues at coordinate 89,115 of JAZNDX010000016.1, forward strand.
GGATCCGCTCCCAGGATGGTCACCGAGGGACGTGCACAGTATGCCGACCCCTGCAGCATGATCAAGGCAGTCGCCATGATGATGGAGCACATCGGAGAGGTGGAGAAGGCCAAGAAGCTCAACATGGCGCTGGACATCACCACACAGTTCGAGAAGAAGCTCGTCATGACCGGAAGGGACACCGGAGCCACCGGTGACGAGTTCGCCCAGTATGTGCTGGACACCATGGCAAGGCCCGACATCGAGAAGGTCTGGCAGGGCTACATCGACGAGTCCATCGCCAAGGCGAAGAACTGATCAATTCATTTACTCCCCGAAAGGGGAGATTTTATCCCATAATTGTTAGGTTGGACATCAAGACCAGGCATCCAGCCCCCATTAATCATTTTAACATCATAGCTCATTCCGAATCTAATTAACTCACATTAGGTTGAGATAAATTGACTATTAGGAACAAGCTATTCATCGTGACACTCGCCGTCACATTGGCTGTCTTCCTTGGTCTGGCAGCAGTTTCACAAGAAGATGATGCCGCAGATCAGAAGTACACCATACAGGTGGTCACGAATCCCGATTTCGCGCCTTACGAATACATGGTCGCGGACAAATATGAGGGAATCGACATGGATATCTGGAAGGCGATATCGAGAGCACTTGGCTGCGATGTCAACTTCAATGTCATGGACTTTGATTCCATCATAAACGCCATGGAGGCCGGAAAGTACGATGTGGGTGCTTCCGGTTTCACCGTCACAGACGAAAGGAAACAACAGGTGAACTTCTCAGACACTTATTCGACCGCCCATCAGGTCGCCGTAGTCCTCAAGGACGGTCCTCTGGCCAATGCCAAGGATTATACAGAGCTCCTTAACCACAAAGTGGGTGTCGAATCCGGTACCACAGGATACTATCTGGCTGTCGACGTCTTCGACGAGAAGAACGTGACCCCGTACAACACATATACGGATGTCATCGAAAGCCTGAAGAGGGATTATGTATCGATCGTCGTGATCGATGACCTCGTCGCTGAATCGTTCGCAGAAAGGGAATCCAACCTGAAGATCCTTGATGTCGAGATTCCCGGCGACGAGATCGAAGAGTATGCATTCGTTATCAACAAGACGAACTATCAGATGCTCCAGTATACCAACAGGGCTCTGGATTACCTCATGGGAATGGGCGTCATTGACGATATCTTCGCATACTATGGCAGTATCGGATACAATCCGGAAGAGTATGGTTACTTCACCGCCCACCCGGAGAAGCTTAACGAAATAGATATCGTGATCCACTACCAACCCACGAACAAGTACACGATAGAGGTCGCGACGAATCCGGACTTCCCACCGTATGATTACACAGTCTCCGGCGATTACGAGGGAATCGACATGGATATCTGGAAGGCCATCGCCTATGTACTGGACTGCAACGTCAACTTCAACTTCATGGAGTTCGACTCCATAATAAACGCAATCCAGAGCGAAAGGTATGAAGTCGGCGCTTCCGGTTTCACCGTCACGGATGAAAGGAAGGAGATGATCAACTTCTCGAACACCTATGCCGTGGCGCATCAGAATGTCCTCATCCGTACCGACAGCCCTCTGGCGGATGCAAAAACATGGGAGGATCTCAAGGGCGTAACTATATCCGTCGAATCAGGAACCACCGGTTATTACTTGGCAGCGGATGTCTTCGGCGATTCTTACGTTGCTCCGTACAACACTTACACCGACGTGGTCCAGAGTATTCTGACAAAACAATCCGCGTTTGCGGTCATCGACGATCTGGTCGCAGTCTCGTATGTCGAAGCTCACCCTGATGAACTCAAGATCATCGATGTCGAGCTTCCGGGTGCAGAGGCTGAGGAATACGCGTTCGTATTCAACAAGAAAAACACCGAACTCCTCGGATACACCAATAAAGCGATGTCCTACCTTGAAGAGAAGGGAATCATCGATGACATCTACGCATATTACGGCGAGATAAGCTACGATCCTGCCACCGTAGGATACTTCTCCGCACATCCGGAAGCGCTGTCAAAACTGGATGTCCTTGTACATTATGTACCCGGAGAGATGAAGACCACTGTCCAAGTGGCCACAAATCCCGATTTCCCTCCTTATGACTACATGGTCTCCAAGAGCTATGAGGGAATCGATATGGACATCTGGAAGGCCATCGGACATACGATGGACTTTGACGTCAACTTCAACTTCATGGAGTTCGACTCCATCATAAACGCCATCGCCTCCAAGCAATACGATGTCGGTGCTTCCGGTTTCACCGTGACTGAAGAGAGGAAGGAGACTGTCAACTTCTCCTCCACCTACGCGGTCGCATACCAGAAGGTCCTGATCCTGAAGAACAGTCCCTTGGCCAACGCTAAGACATGGGAGGACCTCAAGAACCTGGATCTGGCAGTCGAATCGGGTACGACAGGATATTACCTGTCGGTGGATGACTTCGGAGATTCGTACGTGCATCCGTTCAACACGTACACAGAGGTCGTTCAGAGCGTCAAGACAGGACAGATGAAATTCGCCGTCCTGGATGACCTCGTCGCCATCTCCTTCGTGGAGGCGAACTCTGACCTGATGCTCCTGGAAATCGAGCTTCCTGGTGCAGAGGCTGAGGAATACGCGTTCGTATTCAACAAGGACAGCACCAAACTGCTGGATTACACCAACAGAGCGATGGAATACCTGGAGGAAACGGGAGTCATCGCTGACATCTTCGCATATTACGGTTCGATCGGATACGACCCTGAGATCGAAGGATACTTCTCCGCACACCCCGAGGCCCTTGCAGCGATCCAGGTCATCGACCACTACACCCCCGAGAACGGAGGCGGATCGGATGGCGACCAGAACTGGTTCGAGTGGCTGTGGTCTGAGATCGTCAAGAACTTTGTCGAGAAGGACCGTTACGAACTGATCCTGATGGGTCTTCAGAACACCGTGTACATCACCATCATAGGTCTTGCCCTCGGTCTGCTCATCGGAATCATATGTGCGATCATCAGGTCCTTCCACGACCTGCGCGGAAACCTCAAGATACCCAACGCCATCGCTAGGGTGTACATCACCATCATCCGCGGTACCCCTATCCTGGTCCAGCTGCTGATCATCTACTTTATCGTGTTCGCATCATCAGGGCTGAATTCGATAATAATCGCAGGTATAGCCTTCGGTATAAACTCCGGAGCATATGTGGCCGAGATCGTCCGTGCAGGAATCAACGCCGTGCCGAAAGGACAGCTGGAAGCGGCAGAGAGTCTCGGAATGTCCTTCAACATGGCCATGGGAACTGTCATCCTTCCGCAGGCGATTAGGAACATCCTTCCCGCACTCTGTAACGAAGGAATATCTCTGCTCAAGGAGACCTCGATCGCAGGATACATCGGAATCGTCGATGTCACCAAGGCAGCCATGCTCATCAGGTCGCAGACCTACAGCGCATTCGTACCGCTGATCGGTGTGGCGCTGATCTATCTGGTGATAGTGCTTGTGCTGCAGTACCTTGTTGGAAAACTCGAAAGGAGGTTGAACGATGCGTACAGATGAAGTGTTGTTGAAAGTGAATGACCTCCACAAGTATTTCGGAGAGCTCGAAGTCCTCAAAGGGATATCTACAGAGGTCAGGAAAGGAGAGGTCGTAGCTGTGGTCGGTCTGTCAGGATGCGGTAAGTCCACATTCCTGAGATGCCTCAACCAGCTGGAGACTCCCACATCCGGAGAGATCATATTCGAGGGGATCAACACCCTCGACGGCTCGATAGAGGTGAACAAACTGAGGGAAAGGATAGGGATGGTGTTCCAATCATTCAACCTGTTCCCCAACATGACCGTGAAGAAGAACATCATGCTGGCCCCTGTGAAGCTCAAGATCATGTCAGAGGAAGAGGCATCGAAGAAAGCCGATGAACTGCTGATTAGGGTGGGCCTGGGTGACAAGGCTGATGTGTACCCGATGAAGCTGTCGGGAGGTCAGCAACAGCGTGTCGCCATTGCACGTGCTTTGGCCATGAATCCGGATATCATGCTCTTCGATGAGCCCACATCCGCCCTGGACCCGATGATGGTCGGAGAGGTGCTGAACATCATCAAGGAACTGGCGGAATCCGGTATGACCATGATCGTCGTGACGCATGAGATGGGATTCGCCAGAGAGGTCGCAGATCGCGTGATGCTGTTCCAAGACGGCGTCGTTGTCGAAGACTGTTCACCGGCGAAATTCTTCGGACAGAACAACAACCCTCATGTAAAGGAATTCCTATCGCATCTGATCTAAACACTTTAGTCCGGCCGTCGGGCCGGACTATTCTTCTCGATACCATGGATTTAGAAGTCTTGGAAACGGAACTGGCCATCTGCAAACTGAAGAGCCTCAAAGATATCGATATTGATGGTGAATTGTACTTCCTATACAAAACGGATGATGAGATCTCCCTTGTCTGTCCCGCTTCGGCCATCCCTAGAGATGCTATAGAACAAAGCACAGGCTGGAGAGCATTCAGAATCTGCGGCACATTGGACTTCTCGCTGGTCGGCATCCTGTCCAAGATATCATGTATCCTCGCTGCCGAAGACATAGGAATATTCGCTGTATCGACTTTCAACACAGATTACATACTGGTGCAAGAACAGCATCTGAACAGAGCGATAGAATCCTTATCTAACAACGGATACCGCTTCATTTGACAAAGCATCCGCTCATCCGGAAGATAATGATAGAAAATGGTGCGATGGCCGGGAATCGAACCCGAGTACCTACCTTGGCAAGGTAGGAGTCTAACCGCTAGCTCACCATCGCAGCATGCCACTGATTGCCTAATTCCATATAAACCTTATCTGTAAGGTAGAACTAGACGTTATAAACGGGAGGCCATCCCAGCCAGACTACGGACCTTCATCAGTAATGTCCTGTGAACGGCTTGATGTTGGTGTCGTATGCGAACCTGAGTCCTCCGGGGATCACCTTAACATTGACCTCCTTGAGACACGGAAGCTCGCCGTCCATGTTCATGCAATCATTCTCCTTCGAGATAATAGTGCATTCCTTGAACTTAATGACCTCCAGATTCGGCTGGTTTTTGAGTTTGCCTCTAGCCAGCGCCAGAAGGTTCATCCATCTCCTCATATTGGATTTGTGATGAAGTATGAGTATCTCCATCTCACCGTCGGCCATGTTGGAATCCGGATAGATCCTCATACCGCCTCCGGCCATTCCTGTGTTCAGCACAGAGATGAATTCCGTCCTGACCTCCTTCTCCGTACCGTTGATCTTCAGAGTGTAGTCATTCAACTCCTTTTGCGTCATTATCTTGGGCGCTACCTTGAGATAAGAGCCACCGTCCTCTTTGAACGCCTTCACCAGGGTCGCACCGAAACCGTATGTCGCGATGAGCATGAACGAGTATGTATCGTTGATCCTTGCACAGTCGATCCTTATATCGGAACCGCTCAGAATGTGGTCCAGTATAACTGAATCGGGACATTTCTTCCCGTACACTGACATGGCGGCATCGTTTCCGGAACCGTATGGAAGAAGAGCGAACCTCACATCCTTCCCATGAAGGGACGTGATGGCCTCGTTCATGGTACCGTCGCCTCCGGCAGCGACTATTGTGGAGCATGTCTCGGCGAGTTCCTGACAGAGGACCTGTGTGTGCCCCGCATACTCCGTTTCGCGGTACTCGTATTCTACGTTTTTCGAATCCATCAATTCGAGAAACGCCTTCATGCGGTCTTTGCACTTACCGTTACCTGCAACAGGGTTGTAGATTACGCCAATCATCTAAAAGGTCAATAATGATGGCACTATAATAAAGGACCTTATAATCCGGGATGAACACCTTTATAAAGGATACCCAATTGTTCGCACATCGGATGTATTTCAAATGACCGGATTCGCAGACCTCGGTATCAACAAGAAGCTCCTCAAATCCGTAGAGGAGATAGGATGGGTCAAACCGACCCCCATCCAGCAGCAATCGGTACCCATAGGTCTCGAAGGGAAGGACCTTTTCGGAGAAGCACAGACAGGTACCGGCAAGACCGGCGCCTATTCCCTTATCGTCCTCGGAAGGACGAAATCCGGCATGGAGAAACCTTCCACGGTCATCCTCGCCCCCACAAGGGAGCTCGCGGACCAGGTGTCTAAGGAGATGAAGAATCTCGCCAAATACACCAAGCATGTGGTCACGGCCATCTACGGAGGCGCATCCTACGGGAAGCAGATCGACGTTCTGGAGAGCGGCTGCGATGTGGTTGTGGGAACTCCCGGAAGGATCCTCGACCTCCACGGAAAGGGCATCCTGGACCTCAGTCAGATCAAGGAGCTGGTCCTCGACGAGGCCGACAGGATGCTGGACATGGGATTCATCGAGGATATAGAGAACATCATATCGCTTACGCCGAAGACCAGGCAGACCCTGATGTTCTCGGCCACGCTCAACGACGAGATCTACGCCATCGCGGGAAAATCCATGAAGGAACCTGTTGAGATATCGGTCTCCCGCGACGCCATCGTAACCGATCTGGTGAAACAGTATTACATCGAGACTCCCAGGAACAAGAAGGTCGACATCCTAAGGGACATCATGGCCAACGGCAACCCGAAGATCCTGGTGTTCTGCTCCACGAAGATAATGGTCGACGACCTATACGACGGATTCAGCAAGGAAGGCATGAAGATCGGTGCGATCCACGGCGACATGCCCCAGCTCAGAAGGGAGAAGACGATAAAGGGATTCAAGAACAACAGGATGAAGATCCTGGTAGCCACCGATGTGGCGGCAAGGGGTCTGGACATCGATGACATCGAGTGCGTCGTTAACTATGACGCTCCCGTCGATCCCGAGACCTACACGCACCGCATAGGCCGCGCGGGACGCGCGGGAAGGACCGGTGTGTCCATCACATTCATCTCCAACAGGGAGGATCGCAGGATACCCGCTTACGAGGAATTCATAGGAAGGAAGGTCGAGAGGGTCACCAGGAAGCTGATCCCTCATCTGAGGATCGACAACCCGGAGCTGAAAGCCCTTCATGCTGATGAGGTCATCAAAGAACAGCCCGCAGTCTCCCATAGGAAAAAGATCGACGCTACCATCAAGAAGGACGTCACTATAAAGGCCGATATGATCGTACTTTCGCTGGATATAGGGAAGAACGAGGGACTCACCCGCACGGATATCGTCTCCTACATCTCAGGCTCCGCCGGGATCAAAGAGGACGAGGTAGGCCGTATCGGACTGTCGACGAAGACATCCTTCGTGGAGGTTCCCTCGGACAAGGCGGACGATGTCATCAGGGCGGTCAACGGCACCAGATTCAACGGTAAGAAAGTCAGGGCATCCTACGCACCGCAGAAGGAAAGATGCAAGGACAAGCTTGCCAAGAAGAAACGAGCTTACACGGGCCTATTAACCCACCTTATATGTTTTATATAAAAAGGAAGTTCCCAGCCTTAGAAAAGAAATGGGTTGTCTGTGTCAGTCGCAGGCAGTTGTTTCAGATCAGTGATTGAAATGATCTCAGATTTCACAGAAATAGGCATACCGGAAGATATCGCAAAGGCAATGATTGACATAGGATGGTCGGAACCTACCCCCATCCAGGTCAGCGCAATCCCGATGGGTCTCGAGGGCTTCGACATGTTCGCCCAGGCACAGACCGGAACGGGAAAGACCGGAGCCTACGGATCCATCGTATTGGGTACAATACCCGCTCAGAAGAAGGTCCCCTCGGCCATTGTACTCGTTCCCACAAGGGAACTGGCGAATCAGGTCGCGGGAGAGCTCACAAAACTATCGAAGTACACCGGACACGTCATCATCCCCATCTACGGAGGAGCGAGCATCGAAGGACAGATCAAGAAGCTCCAGCAGGGATGCGATGTCGTCGCAGGAACCCCCGGACGTGTCAGGGATATGGTCAACAGGGGCATCCTCAACCTCTCAGAGATCACCACGATGGTCCTGGACGAGGCCGACAGGATGCTGGACATGGGATTCATCGAGGATATCGAATACATCCTCAAGGCCATGCCCTCCAAGAGGCACACTCTTCTGTTCTCCGCCACCATGCAGGAGAACGTCAAGCAGCTCGCTTACGATTACATGACGATGCCCAAGGAAATCTCCGTCTCGCAGGACGAGGTCGTTCTGGACAACATCAAGCAGTACTACATCTCCGTCGGCAGGAGGAACAAGTCCTGGGCCCTTTGCAGGATCCTGGACATCGACAAGCCCAAGGCGCTCATCTTCTGCCAGACAAAGAAGATGGTCGACGTCCTCGAAGAGAGGCTCAAAGAGCTGGACTACAAGATCGAGGCAATCCACGGTGACATGCCCCAGTTCAAGAGGGAGAAGGTCCTGAAGGACTTCAAGGGCGAGGGCGTAGACGTCCTCATCGCCACTGATGTCGCCGCAAGGGGACTGGACATCGATGACATCACATACGTCATCAACTACGACATGCCCGATGACATCGACACCTACATCCACCGTATCGGAAGGACTGGAAGGGCTGGTAAGGAAGGTACCGCAGTATCCTTCGTCACATCCGAGGAGAAGCACCTCGTAAGGGAATTCGAGATGCGTACCGGAATGGATATCCAGAAGAGGGACGTTCCCGAGGCGGAGGAAGGCACCAAGGACACGATCAAGAAGGTCGTGGACTACGACCAGATCTCCGATGTCTTCGGAATGTGCAAGTTCGAGATCAACCTCGGAAAGAAGGACGGATTCAAGAAGGTCAGCCTTGCGGACTTCATCATCCGCAACGCTAGGCTGAGAGACGTCGCCATCGGAAAGATCGAGATCGGGGACGAATCCTCAATCGTAGAGGTCCACAAGGACTTCGGAAACAGGATGACCATGGACCTTACCAAGGCCAAGTTCAAGTCCAAGAGGATCATGGTCCGCGTCATCCAGGACTGAATATCATTTACCGGTGCTACGGCACCGGATCTTCTCTAACATGGATTCCCAAGAGGCCTGCAGGGCCATTGACAGGATTCTCGAGCATTTCGAGATGAAGGATTTCGAGGGCATCGGCTATGACGGCTCCACTCCATATCAGATCCTGATATCGACCATCCTCTCACAGCAGACCACGGAGAGGAACTGCAGGATCGCTTCAGAGAGGCTCTTTTCCGAGTGCCCTAGTCCGCAGGACGTCTACAGCACACCCTCGGAGAGGATAGAGGAACTCGTCTTCTCATCAGGGTACTACAGGCAGAAGACAAGATGCATCAAGAACGTCACGGCGATGATTGTCGAGGAGTTCGGCGGAGAAGTGCCCGATAACGCCGAGGACCTCATGAGTCTTCCCGGAGTCGGGAGGAAAACCGCAGCTTGCGTTATGAGGTACGGATTCGGGAAACCATCCGTCATAGTCGACACCCATATCAACCGCGTATCTCAGAGGCTCGGGATCTCCGATTCGAAGAAGCCCGAGGACACGCAGAAGGCGATCATGTGCACGGTACCTGAAGATAGATGGGACGACCTGGACATCGCGTTCATCACCCTTGGAAGGACCTTCTGCCGTCCCAAGAATCCGGATTGCGAAGGTTGTCCCGTATCCGACCTCTGTAGACTCAACAGAGATGGAAAGTGCTGAACAGAAACGGCCTCAGAACTCATCAAGCCTGATGACCTTCGGCACCTTCTTCAGATAGGATTCCTGATTGCCCTGCTGAACTGTGTCTCCCTCTTTGAGATGGCCGAACAGGAGAGGCGAGTTCACATCGTGTTTGGAGTAGTTGTCGAAAGCCTTCTTCGGATTGGTGTTGGCGTAGCAGTACTTACATCCGTTCAGACACGTGTCGTACCACCCAATGTCCCTGCTCTCGATGCAGTGGCATTCTTTCCTCATGCCCCTGTGCTTTAGGTCCCTGAAGATCATGTTGTTGGCCCTTCCGATGGCCTCCAGCGTCATACATGCAGACGACCCTATACCGTATTCGGAGTAGTCCCTGTCGGTGCCGCACGACCTGATGGTGAGCCTGTTCTCCGAAGCTATCCTACCTAGTCCTTCGGCTATCCTCACCTTATCCTCCTCGGTGATAGGGATGAGCTCGGGCATGTTGAACTGCAGCCTGTCATACATGTCCACGAAGCTGAAGACGCATCTGTCCACATACGGTGTGATCTCCTTGGCCATACGCGAGAACGTCTCCATATGGACGTCTATGGTGTACCTGTCGGTGAGCAGTACGGGATCGTACCTCCACACCAATCTCTCCTTCCCGACGAGCGAGGACAGTTTCCTCAGCGTTGCGATGCTCTCGTCTATGGAGGGGACACCGGGCTCCACGTCCTTCCCGTAGGCCGTGATGGTGTAGAAGAAGTATGTGTTGAAACGGTCCGTTATCTTATGCAGGTCCTTGAGGATGGGTTCATAGTTCTTCGAGCAGAACACCACACAGTCCACCTTGTCCGGTGTCAGTTCGTAGCGGGTGACCTTGTCAGGGAACATGGGGTTGCGGGACAGCGCATACCCTTCCTCGAACCTTCTGAGAAGCCATGGCGTGAAGTATTGGACCGTATCCGTCCTTCCGCCGGTGTTGATGATCATAAGAGATGCCGGGACATATACCCCGGCTGAATAGTTTCACTGCTCGATCAGAACGAGCACGTCGCCAATCTGGATGGTCTCGACGGATTTGCCTTCGAGCATCAGTGCCTTCTCGAGCTGGAAGAATTCGGCGGGAACGTTTATCTTCTCTCCGCCGGCCTCGATCTCCAATGCTCCGGATGCGAGCTTTGAGGCGGCATCCTTGACATCCATAGCTGCGACTGCCGAGACAATGGCTTTGGCCTGTCCCTTGTACGCGGGTCCGAGCTTGGCGTGCACGGGCTTCACTCCGATGACCTCCTCGGTCAGCTTGGCCTCTGCCTCCACCTTGACCTCCTTGGCCTTGGTGGTGTCCTTGAGGTCCTGCACGGAGGACTCAAGGAACTTGAGGTCCTTTCCGACGAACTCGATCATACTGAGCTCCTGGTTGAGGGGGATCTTCTTCTCTCCCTTCCATGCACGGATCTGTGCGATGACCTCTGCCAGCTTCTCTCCGTCGGCCTCGGCCTGCTCATCGATGAAGATGGGTTTGGGCCAGCATGTGAGATGGATCGACTTTCCGCCGTCAATCTGCTTCAAGTGTGACTGGTAGACCTCCTCGGAGATGTGGGGCATCATGGGGGCCAGGAGCTTCATGCTTCCCAGCAGGACGTTGTAGATAGTGTACCTGACGGCGTCGTCATCCCTTCCCTTGACCATCTCGATGTAGTTGTCCGCGAGCTCATGCCAGATGAAGTCCTCGAGTACCCTCATGGCCTTATCGAACTCATAGACCTCCATGGAGTCGGTGACCTCCTTCACGGTCTTGGAGTACTTGCTGATGATCCACCTGTCGGAGAGCCTGAGCGAATCGCATTTCTCCGGCACATCGTGGATAAACTTTGATGCGAACTGGCCTATGTTGTAGACCTTGTTGCAGATCTTGCTTCCGCGGATGACATCCTTCTCCCTGAACGCGGTATCCATTCCGAGGGAACAGGTTGTGACGTAGTATCTCAGTGCATCTGCTCCGTACTTCTGTAGGATCGGTATGGGGTCGATGACGTTTCCGATGGATGAGTGCATCGGGGTTCCGTCGGGCGCCATGATGAATCCGTGAATCATAATGTTCTCCCAGGGGATCGAGTTCTCGATCTGGTCCGCCCTGAGGATGGAGTAGAACGCCCAGGTCCTGATGATGTCGTGCGACTGGGGCCTGAGGGACATGGGGAACAGCTTCTTGTGGAGCTCCTCGTCCCTTCCCCAGAACGTGTTGTACAGTGAGGAACCGGATGAGTCCATCCATGTGTCGAACACATCGGTGCATCCGATCATCTTTCCGCCGCACTTGGGGCACTTGTCAACGGGTGCATCGTCCAGTGTGGGGTCGCAGTAGCACATCTCCTCTGTAGCACAGACCGCATGGCCGCACTCCTCGCATTCCCAAACGGGGATGGGTGTGGCGAACACACGCTGCCTGCTGAGGACCCAATCCCAGCTAAGGGAATTGGTCCAATCCTGGAGCCTGACCTTCATGAACTCAGGGAACCAGTTGATCTCGTCCGCCCTCTTGAGGATCTGCTCCTTGAAATCTGTCGTCTTGAGGAACCACTGGGGGACCTGCAGGAACTCGATAGGTGTGTGGCATCTCCAGCAGATGGAGACCTGCTGGGGGTTGTCCTCCTGCTTGACCATGAATCCCTGGTCCTTGAGGTCCTGGATGGCCGCTTCCCTGGCTTCGAGTACGGGCATTCCGCAGTACTTGCCTGCCAGCTCGGTCATCTTACCCTGCTCGTCGATTCCCTTCTCCATCTCGAACTTGTACTTCATGGTCCATTCGAGATCGTCCTTGTCTCCGATGGTACAGATCATGACGTTTCCGGTTCCGTAGTCCATCTTGACCTTGGGATCGGAGATAATCTTGACCTTCCTTCCGAAGAGAGGGGTGACAAGTTCCTTGCCTACGAGCTTCGCCTTCTCCTTGTCGTCCGGGTGGACGGCCACGGCCTTACAGGTACAGAGCAGCTCGGGCCTAGTGGTGGCGATGAGCATGTACTCGTCCTTGTTGTCGGCGAAGAAGAACTTGATGTAATTCAGCTTGTTCACGTTGTCCTTGTATTCGACCTCGGCATCCGCCAGAGCGGTCATACAGCTAGGACACCAGTTGACCGGGAAGTTAGCCTTATAGACCAGTCCCCTCTTGAACAGGTTGACGAACGACAGCTGCGTTATCCTCCTGTAGTAGGGTGCATCGGTCTGGTAGTAGATGCTGGGATCCATGGATTCTCCGAGCATCTCATAATCGTGAGTCATCTGCTCGATGAAACCGTTGGCGAACTCCTCGCACAGTCTCCTGTACTCCTGCCTGGGAGTATCGAGCTTGTTTATTCCGTGCTTCTTCTCCACCTTGACCTCGATGGGCGTTCCGTTAACATCGAAACAGAGGGGGAAGAATACGTTGAATCCGTTCATCCTCTTGTAACGGGCCGCGAAGTCGATCATGGAATATCCGGTTGCATGTCCGAGGTGGAGAGGACCGGATGTGTATCTGGGTGGACAGTCGATGCTGAAGACAGGCTTGTCTGATTTGGGATCGAAGCGGTAGTGCTTGTCGTCCCTCCACATCTCCTGCCAGCGTTTTTCGATAGAAGCTGAATCGTATGCCATGGCTAACAGGCGAGAGTAGTCCCCCCTCTTATATAATATGCGCGCGGGTGCAGACCAATGCGATGGGTTCAGGAATTGACCTTCTTCCAATCCTTCTTCGACATGATGGACACCACTGTCACCGTCTCTCCCAGGAAGGGATTCGTGAAGACGCCTCTGTGGTGGTATTTAAACCCGCATTTCTCCTGGACGCGGGCGGACTGCGGATTCTTCTCCGAGGATTGGCACCAGATGTTCTGGACTCCTTCCTCCTCGAATGCCAGACGGATTATCTCCTCAGAGGCTTCCGTAGCGTAACCTTGGTTCCAATACCTCCGTCCTATCCAATAGCCCAATTCCGCATCCTTCGGACCGCTCCTGAGGATCTGGGGCTCCTTGCTAAGCTCAATGCACCCGATAGGTCTGTTCGACGCCCTGAGAACCACTGCGAAGACCAGAGGCTTCGCGAAAGTCGTCGCGATTATCGAAGCGCTCTCTTCCACCGATTCGTGCGGCTTCCAGCCTGCCGACAGGCCGATGGCCGGATCGCTAGCGAGACTGAACAGGTCGGGAGCATCGGACTGTGTCCAATGCCTAAGCAGCAAACGTGGGGTCGAGAGCTCCATTTAGACAATAGTCGAACGGCTGATAGAAATAAAGTGGTTTCCCCTCCCGTAGCGGGAGGGGTGTGAGCGTTTATCAGGACTTTCTCCTGTTGCGGAAGGAGACCTTGGATTCCTTCATGTCCACCACGGCCGCTTCCAGCTTCTTGATGAGATCGGACATGGTCTTGGTCAGGTCGTACCCGACTTCCTTCATCATCAGACCAGTACCGTTGATGTACAGCCTCGCGGTGATGCTGTACTTGGGGTTGCCTCCGACCTCGTTGTACCTCGAGACATGGATGTTGAGGGATTCCGGTTTGTATATCTTGGAAACCTTCGAGATCATGTTCTCGATGTCCTTGTAGATGGCGTCGGTGTACTCCTTCTCGTTATCATCAAGTCCACTTATCTGGACGAACACCATGTCCCTCTCTCTGCATGCAGAGATCAGTTCGAGCACGTCGTACTCGGTGATCACACCGACAAGACTGTTGCTCTCGACTACTGGGAGGGTCGAGAATCCGTTCTCCACCATTACGGAGACGGCCTCTGCCACGTCCGCATCCCACTCCACGGTCTTCGCGGAAGTGGTCGCGATGGACTCGACGGTGATCTGGGATCTCGCGCTCTTGGCCAGGTCCCCGATGGTCTTGTTGTCCTTCTTCCAGTTGTTGTCTATGATCTCCCTCATTCCGACTACTCCGACCACGCGGTCGGTCTCGTCGACTACAGGGAGGGTCCTTATGTCCTCTCTGATCATCAGTTCGAGGGCATCGTCCATCAAGTCATGCACCTTGACAGCCTCGACAGGGTTGGTCATGATCTCCCAGACCTTGATCTCCTTCAGGGCCTTGATGTCCCTGACGATGTCGATGATCTTGTTCCTCATGACGACTCCGATGATCTTCTTTCCGTTCAATATGGGAATCTGCCTGCAGTTGTTCGAGATGAACATCTCGGCAATCTTGGTGATCTCCAGATCCAAAGTCGCGGTCTGGATGCTGCGAATAAGGTTCTTGACCTTTGCATCCAAAGTGACGCTTTTCTTCCTGAGGATCGCCGAATATGTCACGACTCCAACGTATGATCCGTTATCGACTACCGGGAGGTCCTGGTACTTTGACTCTTTCATGACCGACAGGGCGTTGGCGATGGTAGAGTCGGAATCGATGGTCGGAAAATCTGTGGACATAATCTTCTCGACGGAAATGCCGTCGATCTGTGATCTCAGCATGGATAGCTTCTTCAGATCTTCTAGGTCCTTTACACCCATTTTTACACCTCGTATGATGAATCGGATTACACCTAATATAAAACCCACTTGTTAGTCGGTCGTAAAAACTGTAGTAACTGGACAACTCAAGAAAAGTGTTGTGAAGTACAAGACCGGGACCTTCGGATCCCGGTAAATGTTTTATATCAGAGCTCTGCGAAGGGCTTCCCGGCCGAGAGGGCGTCGACGATCGCTGGCGCCTCGGATGCTGGAATGCGCTTCTGCTCGGTGGAATCCCTGTCCCTGATGGTGACGGTGCCGTCCTGGAGGGAGTCGTAATCCACGGTTATGCACCATGGTGTACCGACCTCGTCCATACGAGCATACCTCTTACCTATGGTCCCGGATCCGTCATAGTATGCCTCGACCCTGCTGGTGTGGACCTTCTCGTAGATCTCCTTGGCCATGGTGTCCAGACCGTCCTTCTCCATCAGAGGGAACACTCCGACCTTGATCGGTGCGACCGCAGGAGCGAGCTTCAGGACCACATAGTCCTTCTCCTTGTCGTAGGAGTATGCGTGCTCCAGCACGGAGTAGAATATCCTGTCGAGTCCGTGGGAAGGCTCGATGACATGGGGGATGACCCTCTCTCCGGAGACCTTCTCCTTCCTCTTGACTACCTCGAAGTACTCGCTTCCGAGCTCGATCTCCTCTCCGTCCACTGTGACCTTGAGCTTTCCGTCGACTATAGCCGAAGGCGGAAGGGCACTTATGGCCTCGGATATCGCTCTGGCCTTTCCCTTGAACGTGGGGCCCAGGGCCTTGCTGTTGGGGTTGATCCTCTCGACCTCGGTCTCCCTCGGCTCGTCATACTTCTTGAAATGTGTAAGGTCCTGACCGGAGAACTGCGCATGCCTGGAGAGATCCCAGTTGCCCCTGTCCGCGATACCGACGATCTCCGTCCATCCGTAGGACAGGAGGACCTCTGCATCCCAGCAGTCGGCCGCATAGTGCGCCATCTCGTCCTTCTCGTGCTCTCTGAACCTGAGCCTCTTCTCGTCGATTCCGAGGGACAGAAGGAGCTGCTTAGTCGTGTAGACGAAATACGCCAGAACACGGTTGGCGATGACTCCCTTCTCCACCGCCTCCTTGACGGTCATGGTGGTGAGCTCGAGGGTGGTGTTGGGGATCAGGTCAAGTGTACCGTTCTCGATCTCGGGGAACCTTGCCCAGTCCTTGTCATCTGGATCGACGAAGAGCTCGACCTCCATCTGGTTGAACTCCCTCATACGGATCATTCCCTGCCTGGGAGCGATCTCGTTCCTGTAGCTCCTTCCTGTCTGGATGACACCCATGGGGAGCTTGTCCCTGTTGTAACGGTACAAGTTGGCGTAGTTCACGAAGATACCCTGTGCCGTCTCGGGCCTCATGTATCCGACACGTGCGTTGCCCGGACCGATGTTGGTCCTGAACATGAGGTTGAACTCCTCGACGGGACCGAGGTCCCCGCCGCAGTCGGGACACTTGATATTGTGCTTGACGAACGCCTCCTCCAACTGCTTGGGAGTGAGGACGTCCGGGTTGTCGTAGAACTCCTTCACCAGGTGGTCCGCCCTGAACGGGGCCTGACATTTGCTGCAGTATGTGATGAGGTCTGCGAAGTTGTCCAGGTGGCCTGATGCTTTGAAGACCTCCCTGGGGTTGACGGTTTCGGAATCGATCTCGACGAATCCCTCGCGGCCCTTGTAGATGGATCTCCACATCTCGACGATGTTGTTCTTGAGAGCACATCCGAGAGGACCGTAGTCGTACATTCCGGCTACCCCTCCGTACATCTCGAAGGAGGGCCAGATGAATCCCCTGCGCTTTATCACAGATGCAAGATCGTTGCTGCTGTTGTCCGCCACGGGGATCACTTCAGCAGTGCCTTGAGGACGTCAACGTCGTAGATCATTCCTACGAGTTCATCCTTCGTGCCGTGCACGGGGATCTGTCCGAAATCGTGATTGAGCATGAGCTTTGCTACTTCCTGGAGGGAGGTCTTCTTGAAGATCGTCATGGGCTCTGTGACCATGAAGTCCTTGACCTTCCTGTCGTCCTGGAGGTATCTGTCCGTAGCTGCGTAGAACAGCGGGAGGACGTTCCTGTATCCTGCAAGGTTGCCTTCATCGGAGATTCCGAGCGCCTTCAGGGCGTCTGCATCCTTGACCTGGTCGTCGAAGAGGTCACGGTCGGTGATGATTCCGACGAGCTCTCCGTGGTCGTCCAGAACAGGCAGTGCCGTCACGTCGCTGATCCTCATGGCCGGAATCGTGTATGTCAGGGGCTCGTCCTGGTAGGCGGTGACGCATGTGGTGTTGATGGCGTCCTCTGCCGTCAGGGTCGTCTTGACATCTCTGACGATCTTGAGGAGATCGGTAGGTGTGATGATTCCAACGAGCTTTCCGTTCTCCACCACAGGGAGCCTGTGGATCCTCTTCTTGTAGAAGATCTCTGCTGCTTCCTCGATGGTCGCATCAGGAGAGATCGTCATGATCTCCTTCTTCATGATCAGTGAGAGCTGGTCCTCTTCGAACTTGCGGAAGATGTCCCTCCTGGACACGATTCCTACAAGCTGTCCGTCGGATGAGCGGACAACGGGGAGTCCTGTCAGCTTGTTCCTGACCATCATATTGATTGCATCGTTACGCGTTCCGGGGACCTCGCACACAATGGGTGCGGGGACCATGATATCTGCTACGGTCTTACTCATTCAGTTTGCCTCCGGGCATCTGACGACCATGACTGGGCAGCTGGCTGCTCTTACGACCCTCTCTGCGACGCTTCCCATAAGGAGCTTCGACATTCCGGTCCTTCCCAGCGTTCCCATGACTATCACGTCGTAGTTGGGGGATTCCTCGAGGATGACTTTGACGGGTGTGCCTTCCTTGATGGCCACTTCGACCTCTACACCCTTGTTAGCTGCATATTTGGTGACGAAGTCGACTGCTTCCTGCCCTTCCTTCTCCAGGGTCTTATAGACATTCATGACCGCTGTGTCCATGGGCATGTTCGTAAGAACGGTCTGATCGAGAACGTAAAGGGCTGTGACCTTCCCTCCCGTCAGTTTTGCCAGTTCAATTGCCTGCTTGATCGCTGGCTTGGTGTATTCGCTTCCGTCTGTCGGTACCAGGATCTTTTTGAATGCCATCTTTACACACTCCTCGATTCATATCAATACGGAACGGGGCCAATGCCGCTACCTCATCCCTTCCCCTCTGCGGGACTACTGTGAGGTAGTGTTCCTGTATCTCGTACTCCATCCTACTTGTGCGATTTAATAACTTGCCCGAGATACCAGACAGAGCTGTCCACATGGTGCCCGGGTCGCCCCCTTGCTTAGAGACCAAGGAAGCGAAAACCGATGCTTCGCTGATGAGGTCTGGCTCGCAAAGCATGCCGTTGTCGGTACCGAGCATGACATCGGCCCCGTTCTCCATCATCCTCACGACGGGAGTCTCCTTCCCGAAATATGCGTTGGAGGATGGACAGACCGCTATGGGGACCTCTGCCTCGGCACACTTAGCCATGTCATCATCCGTCGCCTCGCACATATGGACCACGAATGCGGGATCCAGAGAGAGCACGGTGTCGATGTCCTCACGGACTCTCTCGCTGACATGGATCGCAAATATCTTCCTCGCCCTGCGGACATCGTCCGCTACAGCCTCCAGGTAATCTCCTTCAATATCCGATATGCTTGGGATCCCTATACCGTCGGCCACGGACAGAATCTCGTGGACCTCCTCCGGATCGTACTCCTTGGATATCGGACGTCCAAGAATTATCGCATCCTTGCTGCATGAACGGAGCATCCTGCAACCTGCGACGCCTCCCTCGCGGAAATCGATGAAAGAAGCTGAACCGAAGTTCGCCGATGCCTTGTCGAAACGGAGCATATTCTCCCTCAGCCCGTCCTCATCCAGACCAGACAGGTATCTGTGCTTCAGACCGTTCGGCGGCGCTACAAGCTCCTCGATACTCAGACCCTCCGGGACCTTCAGACCGTAGTCGCCGCAATGGGTATGCGCGTTGACCATATCCTTGATGAAGATAGCATTGAAATCGCATCTGTCCGGCAGAGAATAATCGATGCTGACCTTTCCATCTGAGCACACAACCGTACACGGTTCAAGAGAACCGTGCTCAACGATGTATCCTCCTGCGATGAAATCGTCAGACCTGCCGGTGGATGTCATAATGTCCCCATCGTCCGCTACGGATAAAAACGCACGTCCGTTCATGCCCAATAGGGCTTCTTCACGAACTTGTAGGCCATCATCGTTGCTGTGGTGGCCTCTCCGCAGGCGGTAGTGATCTGCTTGTACTTGCCCTCATAGGAGACGACGTCTCCGCAGGCGAAGATTCCAGGGCGGTTCGTGGACATGTCGAAGTCCACCTTGACCAATCCCTCGGCGGTGAGCTCGATTCCCCATTTCTTGAGATCGTCCAGATCGGCAGAGATACCGATGTTGATGACGACCAGGTCCGTGGGAACGGTCTTCTCCTCCTCTCCGATCGTGAGGGTCACGGATTCCACCTTGTCGGTACCGTTGATGGATTTGAGGTTCGCGTTCATGATGGTCGTGACATCGCTCTTCTCGAGCTCCCTGACGGTGGATTCGTCAGCCCTGAACTCTGCCCTGCGGTGGACCAGGGTGGTGTCCGCTACCTGAACCGATATCATCGCCATATCGATGGCGCTGTTCCCTCCTCCGAACATGACGACCTTCTTGCCTACGAGGTCCTCCTTCCTTGGAAGGATGTATGTGACTCCCTTCCCTTCCAGCTTATCCTCTCCGGGGCATCCCATCTTCTTGGGCTTGAAGCTTCCCATTCCGATGGCGATGATGGCGGACTTGGCGTGATAGGTCTCTTTAGTGGAAACGACTACGAGCTCCTCCTCCCCGTTGTTGATCTCCTCAACCTTCTCCATCTCCTTTATGTCGCATCCCATGGACTCGGCCTGAGCGTACAGTTTGTCGGAGAGTTTCCTGGCCTGGATGGTCTCGAAACCTGGGTAGTTGTGGATTCCCTTCTCGGGATAGAGGCTGACGAGCTGTCCGCCTACACGTCCTGAGTCGAGAATGAGTGTTGTCATCCCTTTGGATCTAGCATAAATTCCTGCCGTGAGTCCTGCTGGGCCCGCACCTATGATGACAACGTCGTAGTTCATTGGTCGCCTCTATCAAAATAACCGTATAAAATGGAATAGGTTACATTTTTTGGACACTGTAGCCAAGGAGCCGAACATGCGGTTTATCTATGCCGAAGTAGATTACATTCCATTGGGGGAAGACCATGGACCAATCCGAGCTCTATTCCGAGAAACTCATGAACCTCATCCTCGACACTTTGGAAGAGGTAATCGTGATACACGACGCGGACCACAACATCCTTTGGATGAATCACGCGGGAGAGAAGGCATTCGGCATCAACGTCGACAAAGCATTGGAGATGAAATGCCATCAGCTCTTCAAGAATTCGCTGCCCTGTTCGGACTGCGATGTAGGCACTGTGGTCATTGGCGAACCGACCAATCCTATACGCAGGAAGGCCATACCCGCCACCGGGATCACCGTCGAGTGCAAAACCGTTCCTTATTACAAGGACGGGAAGATGGAATTGGTCATCCAGTGTCTTCGCCCCGTACAGAAAGAAGAGTGAGTGCAGATGATAGCCATTCCCGAACCAGTAGCCAGAATGATCAAGCACCCTGACACGCATAAGGTGCTTACGACAGTGACCCCTGACGGAAAACCCCATGCGATAGTCTGCGCGAGCCTGTCCATGCTTGGAGATGATACTATCCTCGTTGCGGATGTATTCATGCACAGGACGAGCGATAACCTCAATAACAACCCAAACGTCGAGATATTGGTCTGGCAAGGCAAGGTCGGATACTCCCTGAAAGCTGTAGCCACCGGAAGGGTCGTCGAAGGCCCCAGCTTTGATAAGATGGTCGGCGTCATGGAAAGGTTCAACCTCACCCCTATCGCGGTATGGGAATTCAAGGTCCTCGAGATTTGGGATGAGAGTGCTACGGCCAGTTCCGGAACCCAAGTGGCTTGAGCATGGAACCGAGACAGCATAAGAAGCTATCCGAGATCCTGTTCGTCATCGGCGGGATATGCGCCGTCATAGGATTAGTGCTTATCTTCGGATTCGATATGAGAACGGCCGGAGCGGTCGTCCTGATAATTGGCTGCGCGCTTTTCCTCATAGCGCTGCCCACATTCCTTCTGCTAATGATGTATACAACAGCCTATCAGAAGAAGTAAAGGTTTTCCGGGGCTCCTGCCCCGTTATTTTTCAGAATTTAGATCTGTCACGCTCTACCGCGGGCTTGTGCTTGCTGAAGCAGTCCCTGCAGTAAACCGGTCTTCCGTTCGTAGGTTTGAACGGCACTTCGCATTCTTTGCCGCAATCAGAGCATGTGGCCTTGAAGAATTCCCTGGGCCTCTCCCTGTCGCGTGTGTATCCGCCGTATGCCATTGGTATCACGTTCCGCATCGCTGATGCATTGCACGGCATATGCACTAACATGTATATGAAAGTCTGATAAAACGAACTATGAGTTTGTAAAAGGGTAAAATAAGTGATGGCCGGGACGGATTCCCGGCCTTGAAAGGGATCAGATGTCTCTTGTGTTCAAGGCTTTCTTGAGCACTTCGACTTCTTCATCGGAGAGTGTGATGCCCTTGCCCATCTTGCTGTGGTCGGGGGACCATTCCCTGATGTCGTACTTGGGTTCTCTTCCATTCCAACTGATAAGGTTTAGTTCCTTTGTCCATCCCTTGGAGGACTCGGAAAGAACAGCGATGTTCTCCGTGACTTCGTAGCTAAAATCAACCATGTGATCAACTGTAACCCGTATTTTCATTGTTATATATAAAATAAAAAGTACGCGCGTAATAAAGGAATCAATTACCAACAGTGCTTAAAACCCATCCAGATGGATGTATACACATTTGCCCACTTAGGACGTCTAAGGATGGCATAGGCACCTCTCATCAGGAGCATGGTGCTCCCCTTGCGGAAAGGCACCACAGCATCATCGAATTCGGATTGGTTCCATTCCTTGAAAGTGTTGTATGCTTTCATGTAATGAGGGTCGAACATCAGGTCCTTTCCTACCCACCTCTGATATCCCGTCAGGTCGCCTTTGGCGATCCCTTCCGCTGCCTTCCTGCCCGAGAGGAGGGCCGCACCGATCCCGCCGTAGCACAGCGGATTGGCGAGAAGTGCCGCGTCACCTACGATGCAACAGTTGCCCTTCACGACGTTCCTGTTGGTCCCTGTGACGATGAAGCGGATACCGCGCTCCGCATATTCGCTCACCTCATCGGTTCCCTGTATGTAACCAACGGACCTGAGCCCGTCCTTCGAGGGGAAATCCCACCTGTACGAACCGGGATACTGCGGGGATACGATGAAACGGATCTCCGACATATCCGAATTACCCTTGACCAAATTGTTGACCGCAGCCATCTTCACCTCGGGCCCGTATCCGAAGAAGCTCTTCCTCACGACGGAGAAAGCGCCGTCTGCACCGATGAGATACCTGCAATGGTATTCCTCGTCCTCCGTCACGGCTAGATAGCCCCCATCGGCCTCTATGACGCTTTTAACGGATGTTTGGATCATCTTAGCACCGCAGGACTCCCTCATCATGCTCAGAAGCTTGACGCGGTCGATTATAGCGCCTTTGGAACGCACACGGATGTCCACGTCGCCGCATGTGATGACAGCGGAATCTATCTTCCTTATCTCGCAACTGCAGTCTATCCCTGACAGACGGATCATCCTGTCGCTTATGGCCTCGCCGCAAGTCCTGTGATAATGATCATATTGGGTTCCCGACATCCTCTCTAGAACTACAACATCCTCCACTCCGCACTCCTTCAACCTGACTGCCGCAGATAGGCCTGCCAGGCCAGAGCCGATTATGAGGACATTGCACGGGATCATCGGCGGTACAATGTCTTCCTTTTATAACTTAGAATGGTCTATTTTTCTTTATGAATTCCAAGCAAGAGATCGTCGACGCCATGAACGGCGAGAACAAGGGACAGGCTCCGCCCGCACTTTTCTCGCAGACAGGGACTGTCAAACAGATGCAGTCCTGCGGTGTATGCTGGCCCGATGCCAACTATTCCGAGGATGCTATGATCAAACTGGCCCTTCAGCCATCGGAACTGTTCGGATTCGCAACAGTCAGAATCCCTTTCGATCTTACCTCCGAAGCGGAAAGACTGGGCTGCGAAGTGAACCCGGGAGACGGCAAGAGTCAGCCTGCGGTGACCGGTTCCCCATGGTGGAACGAATCCATCGAGGAACCTCCGGAACTCATACCTCCCGAAGACTTCCTGGCAGAGGGCAGATGCGCAATGTACGTCCGTGTCGCTGAGAGGATCTCTAAGGAGCATCCAGAGCTCTTCCTCACATCAAGCATGGTAGACCCCATCGAGCTAGCCGGCCATATGGTCGGGTTCGAGAACTTCGTGATGGGAACGCTCATGAATCCCGATGTGGCCTTCAAATGGGTCGAAAAGATGACGCCCTACCAATCTGTATACGCAGAAGCGCTGTCAGCGGTTTCTGACAATGTATTCGTCATAACGGAGGCTGCCGAGGACGTCATGGACCCCGATACATTCTCCGCCTTGATCCCGTATGAGAAGACTACGTTCGACAGCATCAAGGACTCGTTCTCTGTCGCGCATGTCTGCGGCATGACGGACACCGTTGTGGAATGCCTTCCCGATCTGGGCCCCACCGCGATTTCGGTAGAATCCCACGGCGATCCGAGATCTGTATACGACCGTGTCGGAAACAGGACCATCCTCGTCGGAGGAATAAGCCCCATCGACACCATGATGCAGGGCACACCCGAAGATATCAAGAGAGCAGCGCTCGAAGCGGACGGCGCCGGTTATTCAGTGATAATGTGCGAATGCGGTGTACCGCCGCAGTCACCCAATGCGAATCTCGAAGCGCTTGCAAAATACAGGGAGTGATGAAATGGACTTCGATCAAGCTATCCAGGAACGCCATTCCGTGAGACTCTACACGGAGCAGAAGATTGAAGGGGACGTCCTGTCCGCCCTTCAGAACGAAATAGCCCGCATCAACGAGCCGAAGGCATTCGGAAGATTCCTAATGAAGACGGTTGTCAAGTTCAAGAATGCCGTCAACTACCTGGTCGTCAGCGGACCGGACTCAGACTCCCTGAATCTCGATGCAGGATACTATGGCGAGCAGCTCGTACTGTTCGCACAGACGCTCGGCCTGGGAACATGCTGGGCCATGATGGCAGGCAAGAAAGAAGCTGACAGGGACCTTCCTGCAGGACACAAATCGGTAATCCTGATCTCGATAGGGTATCCTGAGGATCCCGGATCCCCTCACAAGAGTAAACCCATCTCGGAAATTGCCGACCTGACCGATGCCCCCGATTGGTACGTCAAGGGCGTAGAGTATGCGTTGCTGGCCCCCACTGGAGTCAACAAGCAGGGCTTCAAGTTCGAGAGGGACGGCGACAAGGTCCGCATGATCTATGGATCTAGCACCCTGGCCCAGATAGATGCTGGTATCGTCAAATACCACTTCGAATACGGAGCCGGGAAAGACAACTTCGTCTGGGTTGAATGATTTTAGCGGCCTTCGGGCCGTTCTTTTTTTTCGTTGAAAATAACATCTTGGCTGCGAAGCAGTGATGGCTGGACATTGAGATAAAGAAAAGCGAACAGGGAGGGATTCGAACCCTCGGCTTGCAGCTTAGGAGGCTGCCGCCATATCCAAGCTAGGCCACCTGTCCGTTAAATTCCGCTATATAGGGAATAGATAAAAGCATTTTGGTTTTGAAGACTCCAGCACATGGTGTGGATGGGATCCCCGGTCTCCCGGGGATATGGGTGATGCACTCCGGCGTAAACGGATAACTGGTTTTTGCAAGTCGTTTGCGCCCTTTCAGGCAATTAATAAATGGATAAGGGTACTAATAAACATTAATTTGTAATTCTTGTAACTATCGTAAATTTCGTTATCATTGTTATTATATACTAGGACCTCCATCTGTATGCTGGGGATGCACTCTGCAGTCTGGTCGCAAAAAGAGAATAATGGTCGCGTGCGTGACGTTTGAAACAACAAAGGTTACGGATCCGGTGTTATTCTACGAAATAAACAGGGCCCACATCATCCATTATGTGAGGGACCCGACCAACCAGAGTAACAGTGTATACCAGGAGTTCTACGACCGTGTGAAGGAGATCATTGAGGAACAATCCCCGCGCCCGGTCGACATCGTTGAACACAACGAGAAAGTCACAGATTTCTCCACAATGCTCAGAACAGTGCTCGATATTATCCAGTCGGAGCATGCAGAATCCTCCTCAACCGGTGAGCAGTGCGAGATCTATGTGAACATCTCATCCGGAGGATCCGAATACGCGGTTGCTGCCGCTATTGCATCCATGATGGTCCCCGGAACCATCCCGTTCTCCGTTGGTACAAAGGAATACACTGTCGATGCCGAAGGCATCAGGCAAAACTACTTCGTCGGAGGCAAACCCGTCGGTCTCACCAAGACGACCTACGATCCGAGGCAACTTCCAAGCTATTCCATCCAAATTCCGGAAGAACGCCTCGTCCGCGGTCTGAGAGTGCTCGACGAGAGGAACAGTAAGAAGCTGTCCGTCACAAGCGGTAAGATGATAGCTGCTCTGAAAGAGGAGAACATTTGGTACAGGGATACCGAGAACGATGACCCCAACCGCAAATCATCGCAGCGCCAGACAGAGGCTGTTTACTACCAGAGGGACTTCATCGGTAAGTGGCTCAGCAACGGCTGGGTCGAGAAGGACGACCTCAACTCCAGATATGTCCTCACAAACGAAGGACGCAATATCATCGCGACCTTTTACACTGGGTGAGTCGTTCACCCAGTGCCCATCCTTCTCTCAGTGAATGTTCCCTCTTTATTCCGTTACCGGTTGCCAATTTTTTGTGGCTAAGTGATCAGCAACAACAACACTTGCAAGGCACATCATTATCGCTGCAATCGAACTGACCGTAATGCTTCCTGCGATCGCCACTGACTGTGAAATGGGTCGCAAAACGGGAACCTGCGATCATCGCTGCAGTATTGCCGCACACCCTTTTAGGCTGGTTGGTCTCAAAACGATGTCCCGAATCGAGATCGAAATACTCGGGCTTACCAGGAATCGTCCCTTTGTATATGACTGATTGACCATAGTCCTCGCATCTGTCCTCCAGACCATCGACCTTGAAGGCCCTTACCGTAACCGATTTAAATCCGGTATCTCCCACCAGGGACTTCACATGCTCATCAGAAATATCAACCGGACTCTCGGACACGACCCTATAATCTTCGAAACCTACCTTGGACATCATCCTGCGGAAATCTTCGATGTACATCGCCCCTCCCAGACACTCCCCGTGCACAATGGGGTCCGCATATACGCTGTCCGGAACACGCCTGTCGGCGAAAATATCCGAGAAATAGAGCTCTCCGCCCTTCTTGAGCACACGGTAGATCTCCGAAAAGACCTTCTCCTTCTCTGGAGACAGGTTGATCACGCAGTTGGATACGACCACATCAATTGAATTATCCTCGATTCCGAGCGACGTAAGATCCTCTATGTATCCTAAATGGAAATCTACATTACTCCTTGCATAACCGAACTTGGACATTTGGCTTTTCTCATGCGACCTGGCAACCTCCAGCTGCTCAGAGGTCATGTCCACTCCAATTGCCCTACCTGCCTCTCCGACAAGCTTGGAGATGATGTATACATCCCTTCCAGTGCCGCAGCCGAGATCGAGTACGGTCAGACCTGTTAGAAGCTGTGGGATGGGAGAACCGCATCCGTAGAAGCGATCCAGTATCTCTGAATCAATCAAAGGCAGGATGTCTTTGACTTCCTGGGGTATGCATTCTCCACTGCAACAACATGCGCTGGTCCTCAGATCCTTGCTTCCCTTCAATTCCTTGCCGTAATAGTTGCGTACGTCCTGCTTTATGGAGTCTTTATCCATTACCCCTCACCACAATATGAGACTGCCACATCGTTATTTAGTACTGATGTGGCTACTGGAGAATCTTCCGAAGAGTTAATCCCGTGATGTTTTCTAATTTCTTCTTTCACCCTATGGCCGACTTGCTATCACTCATGTGATGAAGCAAGCAAACGTGACTTCTACACCTCATCTTTGCACCGATGGATCGGCATAGCCCGGGCTATGACCGACGCTCTGCCTCCGGCAGACCGTCAGTCGCCCATGTAGCCCAGAAGGAACTGGGGATTGATGCCTAACATGTCTGTGTACTCG
>JAZNDX010000017.1:0-92563 GCA_045588265.1 Candidatus Methanomethylophilaceae archaeon
AACACCGTCCATAAAGCGGCTACAGCACCAAACCTTTCAGAAATGCCCTCCGGCAGCATATGTTCTAGCGGTAGCTTTGCGATGATTTTATCAAAATGCACTAGAATATGGCTTGCGCTGGTCAAAGATCAATGGAATAAAGGAAATGAGTAGCCTCGCCAAGATTCGAACTTGGGTCCGGAGATCCAGAGTCTCCAATGATTGACCACTACACTACGAGGCTATCGATTTCCCCGATTCCCTTACTGTTTATAATACTTTTCAGCGAAACGCCTGGGTTAGACCGAATTCAGCCTCAGATAGGTTGTCAGCGATCTTCTTTCCCTTTGGAGTGAGCTTCCAAACGAGTTTGTTCCTGTTTGTAGCTGAAGGTTCAGAGGTGATCAGTTTCGCGGATCTGAGCTTTAGCGCAGCACCCTTGACGTAGCAGAAACCGTTGATTTCAGACATGTCCGCAGTTGCTATCTCCACTTTTGAGCGAAGCAGGAGTAGCAGGCCTACGACGTTCTTGTCCGATATTAGATATTGAATAACCATCGGCCCGGCGTTCTCATTGGTGTATATAATCAATCGTCAGGAACCAAATAATAGGTGCATAAAAAGCGACATTAAAGGATGTTAGAGGGGGATGAACCCCCTTTGGTTTCACTGTATGGCTTTCTTGACAGTCTCAAAGATAGCATTGATGTTCCCATCGGAGGGGATGACTGCGAGAACGCCCTTCTTCTGGTAGTAGTCGATGAGGGGCTGAGTGTTCTTGTGGTAGACCTCGAGCCTGTTCTTGACGGTCTCTTCCTTGTCATCGTCCCTCTGGTAGAGCTTTGCTCCGCACTTGTCGCAGATGCCTTCCTTCGCGGGCTTCTTCGTGACGAGGTGGTAGACTGCGTTACAGTCGGGGCAGGAGCGCCTCTGTGTGAGCCTGGAGATCAGGACCTCATCGGGCACATCGAAGTCCAGTGCGAGGTCGACATCCATGACCTTTTCGAGTGCATCGGCCTGCTCAACGGTCCTAGGGAATCCGTCGAGGAGGACTCCTCCGCTGACCTCTTTGATCTTCTCGTTCATGAGTCCGATGATCAGGTCGTTGGGGACGAGTGCTCCCGCATCCATGTACTCCTTGGCCTTCAGTCCGAGTTCGGTCTTGTTCCTGACCGCCTCGCGGAGCATGTCTCCGGTGGAGAGTCTTGTGTATCCGAATTCATCTGTGAGTTTCTCTCCCTGGGTACCCTTTCCGGCTCCAGGAGGACCGAGCAGAACGATTGTCTTCTTCATGCGGTTTGAGAGTACATCACCCTATAAGAAAAATGAGGTGCACGCATCGCGCATGCGCGGTGGTGTCATGTACAAACGGTGTACGGCGCGGACATTTTTCTATATATCCGCCTGCGGATTATCGTCCGTTGATTATGCTCACGTGGGAAGACATCATAGATGCAGAAGTGACCGTCGGGCGCCATGAGTTCGGTAGGCTCTGTTCAGGGATAACGCTGCTGAGGCAGGGCAGGGCGATGATCGCCATGCTGCCGCACGAAGGATTCAGAGTTCTCTCGTCAGGATTCACGAACGGAGGGTATGTCGATTCCCCGTTGGCAGTGGTCAACATAACTAGCATGGGCGGAAAGGCGGAATGGTCCTGCATGGAAGGCGGATTGGACACCTATGACAGGGTCAATCACAGATACGCCGAGAAGCTAGGTCTGGACCCGAAGAGGGTGGTCTTCCACGGGACAGCGGCCCACATGGACAACGCAGCGGTTTCCGAAGCGGTTTCCCCGGACGGCATCAAGGTATCATTCATGGTGACCGCAGGCATACGGCACAACGGAGGCCGTGCGGGAGATCCCACGACTTATGACGAATCCGCACGGAGCTATGAGGAGAAGCCCGGGACCATAATCACGTTCCTGGTGATCGATGCCGATCTGTCAGACGGCGACATGTTCAAGGCGATGCTCATCGCAACGGAAGCGAAGAGCTGCGTCATCCAGGAGCTGCAGGCGAAGAGCCTGTACAGCAAGAAGATCGCTACAGGATCCGGAACAGACCAGGTGGCAGTGATATCGAACAGGGACTCCCCGAACAAGGTCTCAGGCATGCAGAGGGATTCCGAACTGGCCAAGACAATCTCGCAGTGCATGAAGGATGCTCTCAGGAAGGCGTTCGAATATCAGACCGAGATGAATCCCACCACCCAATGGAATCCGATTTACCTGATGAGCAGGCGCCAGGTCGACCCGATGTTCATCAGGGAGGAGATCCGTTTCCCTGCTACCCACAAAGAACTGATGGACGCTTTGAACCATCTGGTCGCCGACAATTACAACACCGCTCTGCTCACAGGGCTGCTCAACATAGCGGACGATATAGACGCAGGTCTGATCGAGGAGAAGGACGGGGTGGACCTAGCTAGGGACATCTGCGAGAAGGTCGTACTCGACGATTTCGACGACCCCGTCGTCCGGCTGAGGTTGGATGACTGCAGCAACATGAACGATCTGCTGTCGTACGTGGCAGCATTGAAACTTCTCGACGTCGTCCGTCAAAGGAGGGGTCCTAATGGGAACTGAGATCATCAACAGGGATGCGGACGAGTTCTCGATCATGTTCATGGACGAGGCACGCGATGGGATGTCTACCGATTTCGGCGTGGTCCATGGTATCACCAAGATAACGCTCGGCCATGGGGAGACATCATTCACTGAAGGTTCCCTCTATATACACATCGACGGGGATGCTACCAAGGTAGGCATCTCCGAACTGTCATTCAATTCAACATTCGTCACAACCTACGCCTTTGCGGAACTGTCTGCAGGACTGATGCGCTCAGGATGCGATGCGCAGACCGGCGACGGGGAGATCGTACTGATAGTCCTGATGGATTCCGATATGCCCGACTCCACATTGGCTAGGGCAGGGATAACGGCCACGGAGGCGATAACAGCCGCAGTACAAGACCTGGGGCTTGCATATGGTGGCGAACCCGCATCGGGATCAGTTCGCCAGACCATAGTCACCGTACGCTACAAAGGCTCCGGCATGTATCTCAGAGGAGCTGGGAAGCACACCAAGCTGGGAGAGCTGATCGGAAGGTCCTCTACGGAGGCCGTGAAGGCCTCGGCAGCGGAGAACGGGCTCTCCATCGTCAACAGGATGAGCCTGATGGAGATAATGAACGGATACGGATACGACCAGGACAGGATGTTCTCCCTGTCCGGTACCGAGGATTATTCCGCGTTCCTCGCCAAGATCCTCGACAAGGATTCCGACCCTAGAGCGGTTGCATCTCTCTCGGCAGCGATCCACATCTATAACGAGACCAGATGGGGTCTTGTGGACGAGGGCACCGCCACGGAGGCTGCCATAGGTATCCTGAGGGTGGGCATGTGCGAGCCCGTGCGCGGAAAGGACCTGCTGGAGACGCTGGCATCGACCGTGGCCAGGTATTTCGCGGGCAGTTGAGCCTGCTATAATGCTGGCGCATCTGTCATCACCTTTAAATCCATAATAAAATAATGGGAGATGGCAGGTGAACGCATGGAACAGAAGATAATCGATGAGATAGAACAGGTGGTCGGAAAGGACGGGTACTCAGTGGAGCCCGCGGTCCTTTACACATACGGTTTCGATGCATCGATATTCCATAACGATCCGGACATGGTCGTCCAACCCACTTCTACCGAGCAGGTCTCGGAGATAATGAAGATCGCTAGCAAGTACAAGATCCCGGTGACCCCCAGGGGAGCCGGAACAGGTCTTTGCGGCGCAGCAGTGCCCATCAAGGGCGGAATAGTCCTTGCCATGCAGAGGATGAACAAGGTCCTCAAGGTCAGCGTCGAGGATCTCTGGGTGGATGTCCAGGCAGGATGCGTTTATAACAATCTCAACGAGGAGCTCGAGAAGTACGGTTTCTTCTTCCCTCCGTCCCCCGGATCTGCAGAGGCATGCCAGGTCGGAGGAATGGTCGCCACCAACGCATCAGGAATGCGCGCGGTGAAATACGGAGCGACCAGGGATTTCGTCATGGGTTTGACCTTCGTCAAGGCCGACGGAGAGATCGTCCGCTGCGGAACCAGGACCATCAAGGATGCATCCGGTTACCAGCTGGCCCGTTTCCTGTGCGGTTCCGAGGGAACCCTCGGAGTCATCACCGAGATCACCTTCAAGATCACCACCAAGCCGAAGAAGTCTGCCTACTGCCTGTGCTGCTTCAACGATGTTGTCGCAGCAGGGAAGTGCATCTCCGCGATCATCGCCAAGCCCCTGATCCCGGCATCCTGCGAGCTCATGGACAGCACCAGTATCAACGCTGTCAACAAGGCGCGCGGAAACCCCATGCCCGACTGCGGAGCCCTCATCATCGTCGAGGCCGACGGAGAGAGCGACGAGATCGTCGACAGGGACATCGCTATAGTAGCTGACATCGCAAAGAGCCAGGGTGCGATTTCCGTTACCCCTACCAAGGACAAGGCACTCATCAACAAGTGGACCGATGCAAGGAAGTCCGTCATGGTCTCCTTGGCAGCCCTGAAGCCCGGATGCTCATCCGTATCCTTGGCCGATGACATGGGTGTCCCCATCTCCAAGGTACCCGACGCGGTGAAGGCGTTCCAGGAGATCGCGGACAAATATAGGGTCACCATTGCGACCTACGGTCACGCATCAGACGGAAACCTCCACACCAAGATGGTCATCGATCCCACGGACAAGGACGAGTGGGAGAGAGGAATCGCCGCGGTCAACGAGATCTTCGATGTCTGCATCGATCTGGGCGGAACCGTCACCGGAGAGCACGGAGTAGGTATTTCGAAAGCTCCTAATTACCAGAAGGAGAGGGCTTCCGAGCTCAACACCATCAGGGCAGTGAAGGCTGCCTTTGATCCGGACAACATCCTCAACCCCGGTAAATCCGAGCAGTGGACCGGAACCATCCTCAGGAACCTCAGGTACCCCTGCAAGCTGGACTAAAACGATAACAATAAAGCCGACCGGGATTCCCGGCCGGCATTTTAGTTTTACAAGTTTATTCAGATGTAGTAGTAAGGCGCGGGCAGCACGAACCTCATCAGAAGGAACAAAGCGACCGCGATACCTATCGCCACACCCCACACGATGAGATTCCAATAGATGATCTTGGAACCGTCGAGAGGGGGAACTGGGATTAAGTTGAATATGGCCAGCCATGCGTTCAGGCTCGTCAGCATGTAGAAGAATATGACGAAGTCCGTACCGTTTGTGGCAAGCCATCCGATTATCCCTATGACGCACAATACAATGTTCACGGCAGGACCAGCGATGCTGACCATACCGTTCATCTTCTTGTCCATGTTCCCTGCGATCATGACCGCACCGGGCGATGCGAACAGGAAGCCTATGAGCGAAGTCACAAGGGTGAGGACCAATCCTATCGGCCACATGCGGAATTCAGACCAGAGGCCGTACCTTTGGGCCATGAACTTGTGCCCGAACTCATGGAACAGGAAGCTCATGACCACGAGGAGCAGACACATACCGAACAGTCCGACATACCCCATGCCCTCGCCAAGCCTGAGCTCGAAGAAATCGAATATGGATCCGCTGCGGAAGAGCAGCGTGAATGCAATGCTCAGCACGACGATCGAGATGAAGATGTCTCTGATCTCGGTCTTGCTGAACCTCGGTTTCCCGTAACCAGGATTGACGCGCTGGAGATTGTCGTAGTAGCTGTCATCCATGCTACTTCGATATCCTCCGCATAGATAAGGGTATCATTATGAACGCCGTGGCATCCGTTATATCGGCGTTTCGCATCCCTGTTCAGTATGGAC
Organism: Candidatus Methanomethylophilaceae archaeon; assembly: GCA_045588265.1. Lineage (GTDB taxonomy): Archaea > Thermoplasmatota > Thermoplasmata > Methanomassiliicoccales > Methanomethylophilaceae > Methanoprimaticola. Next base: position 5,805 of record JAZNDX010000017.1, read on the forward strand.
ATCAGCAACGGCCTGTGCTTCATGCACGATCCGGATCCTTCGAAGAGGGCGTTCGCCTTCGACATGTACGGCACATTAGTAAGGGCCAGATTCGGGAATCACAACGATATCTATGAGGCGTTCTACAAGCTGTTCCCCGATGCGGACAGAAAGGATGTTCAGATGGAGTACGAGAGGTACGTCAGCCATCACGAGAGGACCATGGGTGCACACAGGGAGATGACTATCTCCATGCTCCTGGAGCACATGGATTCCGTATTCCATACCAACAATGACAGTTTGGAGGCAGAGAACATCATGATGCGCGCCACCCACACGTTCATCCCGACTGACGGGGCGGAGGAGACGCTGTCCTATTTCAAGGATCACGGTTACAAAATCGGTGTCCTCAGCAACACCTCCTACCGCGGTTCGGTGGTCAAGGGGCTTTTGGAGGATGTCGGTTTCGACCATCTGATCGATGTGGTCGTCAGCAGCGCCGATGTCGGATACAAGAAGCCTCACGATTATGCGTACGAGGCCGTGGTGGAGGCACTGGGAGTGCAGAGGCAGGATTGCTTCTTCGCCGGGGACAGCGAGGACAAGGATTTCCTCGGACCGAGGAGGTTCGGCATGAGGGGATCGTTCCTGATAGATCCGAGCAGGCCATCCATAGAGTGTGGTATCGTCTCTTCGATAGGGGAGATCCCGTCATTCTTCCGCGACTGACCGAAGGGGAATTTTAAACACAATCACGGCCTTCTGTGGAACGGAGCGAGCTGACCCTATGGCCCAGAAGAACATTGCCCACGGAAAGGAGACCTGCAGATGGTGTGACAGCTGCGGCACCCTCCTTCTGGGAGAGTCATGTTCGAAGTGCGGTTCAGAGGGCAGGGAGTTCGAGATCAACAGTCCCGGGGACATCAGACCCTGCATGGGGGACAGCATATCACTCGTTCTATCATTATTCAAGGATGCCTTCGGCATGGCGGAGCCGCTCGAAGGGAAGGCTCTGTTCTTCAACAAGGTCCCGGGAGAGGACCGTACCGATGAGATAATCGCACAAGGCTCCGTTCTGGGGATACTCAGGTTCGACATGAGGTCGGACCGCATAGTGCTGGAGATAAGGCAGCCCGGGGCGGACATGTTCGCACCGGTGGCGAAGAAGAACATCATCATCTTCGGAGGCATGTCCGGACATCTCAAGGGAAAGTCTGTGCCCGGAGAGAACATCATCGACGTCATCGGGGAATTCGACGCGGGAGAGACCGTGATCCTCAAGAAGGGTCAGAAGGTCGGACCCGGAATCGCCCTTGCGGACAGCTCTTCCTTAAGGACCGCGGAGAAGGCGGTGAAGATACGCGACCTCAACGCACCCTCTGAGAAACCCGAATCGCCCAAGGCGAATCTGAAGACATTCGTAGAGGCGAACAGGGACCATATCAAGAGGATAAGCAGGCATGCCGTCAGGGAGATCAAGAGGTTCCTGGACGAGAAGAATCAGAGGAATCTCCCCATAACCGTATCATTCTCTGGAGGAAAGGATTCCCTCGTCGCATACGGCCTGGCATCCCAGGTGTCCAAGGACATCGACCTGATGTACATCGATACGGGACTGGAGTTCCCAGAGACGGTCAACTATGTCAAGGCATTCGCAGTGGAACATGGGAACAGGCTCCATATCGCGGAAGGGAAGGACGGTTTCTGGGAGAACGTGGACACGTTCGGACCGCCAGCCAAGGACTTCAGATGGTGCTGCAAGGTGTGTAAGCTCGGTCCGACAACAGAGATGATCTCCAACGATTTCCCCAACGGCACGATAACCGTGGAAGGGAACCGCTGGTTGGAATCTTATGCACGTTCGACCATCGGATTCGTCACCAAGAACCCGTTCGTTCCCAATCAGATAAACCTCAACCCTATCCGCTCATGGTGCGCCGCAGAGGTGTGGTGCTACATCCTGACCTTCGGTCTGGAGTACAATCCACTCTATGACAGGGATTTCGAAAGGATAGGCTGCTACCTGTGCCCGTCCTGTCTGTCCAGCGAATGGAGGAACACCGGAAGGATCCATCCCGATCTGTACGGGAGGTGGGAGGAATATCTACACAGCTACGCAGAGGGCAGAGGGCTTCCGAAGGAATATGCCGATATGGGCTTCTGGAGATGGAAGGTGCTTCCTCCGAAGATGATCCAACTCTCCGAGGAGATGCAGATATCCCTCAAACCGAAGAAGGCCGTAGGTCCAAGCATGAGGATGCTGAAGGGAGCTTCCCCATGTGCCGCAGGCGGGTATTCCATGGAAGCGATAGTCAATGTCCAGCATTCGAGGGATTTCTCCTATGTCGAGGATGCGCTCAGGACGGTCGGGGATGTGAAGTATTCCTCGGAGTTCGAGATAGCGCTTCTGAAGATGCCCATAGGAAGGGCGAAGCTGTTCGGAGGGGGACAGGTATCGGTCACGGCACCGGATGCAAAGAACTCCAAGAAGGTCTTCGAGAGGGCGGTGAAAGCACTGATCAGAGCGGAGCTGTGCACAGAATGCGGCATTTGTGCGAAGAAGTGTCCCCGCCATGCCATCACAATCAAGGGCGGTATGAGGGTGGATCCCAACAGATGCAACTCATGCGGCAGGTGCGAGAGCTCCTGCATGGTCGTCCACTATTACGACAAGCTCATGGAGTCGGCGGGAGAAGGTTCCGCGACATGCGGTTCTTCGGTCACTCGTTCATAAATCCTTATATAAGGAACCCCGTTAGTCCGAATCATGGATTGGACATTCGGTATAGCCCTCCTCGTGGGATTCGCACCCATGTTCCTACTGATGGACCGTGTGATGAGGAATTACACCTACCCGAGGGTCGAGACCCCGTTCTTCAAGGATTCGACATTCTTCATCATGATGACCGTCGGTATCTTCGAGGGAGTGTTCATCTACTTCGCCATCAACATCCTGCATTTGCTGGGAAGTCCGATCTCCATCCTGTACATGATCGCAATCGCGCTCATAGAGCTGATGGCGATGGTCGTCGTCATGAATCTCAAGAGATTCCGCGGGAAATCCGATTCGATATTCTACGGATATGGCCTAGGTTTGGGAATGGCAGCCGGAATGGCCACAGGTTTCGCATACGTCCTGTGCATGGCTGCTCAGAATTCGGACACGCCCCTAGTCGACCCAATACCTGTCGCGATCGAGGTCATCTGTCTTTCCATATCGCTGAACCTCATCCTGAGTTCTTGCGGAACTAATGTCGGAGAGGGTATCGCAAGGCACCTTCCCATGCAGTTCATGCTCCAGGGAGCAGTCCCTCTGGTGGCTTACAACATGCTTCTGGCAGTGGTGTTCTACGCTGACAATATCTTCATGATGTACATCGTGCTTGTCGTGATGGTGCTCCTGGGAGCGTTCTACTTCCACAAGTGCCTGTTCCGCAACCTTCCTGCGATCATCAGGGAGGTCCTGAAGATGAACGGCGAGAAGCGTGACGACATCCCGAAATCGAGATGATCACGAGGATTTGTAGCGTCCGGGCCTTACTTCGGCGATGTAGCAGCGGTCCATCATGGCCGCCACGTACTTCTCGGCGTTCTTCTCGCCGACAATTTCCTGAACATCCTCTATGGTGAACGTGCCCTTGGATTTGGTGAGGCCTTTGGCCAGGATCTCCATCTTCTCGTCGAGGTCCGTGGCATGCTCGTATTTGTAGATCATCGTGGAATAAGGGTCAGCCTTCTCTATCCGGCGCTTCTTGGCCTTCTCCTCCTTCGGATCGGGTTTCTCGAAGCCGGCGGCCTGGCCCAATGCCTGCCTGACGTTGTCCTGGTCCCTGTGTCTGTAGACCACGACCATCTTGTCGGTCTTCTCCGTGTTGCCGCAGTAGGGACATGATGAGCTCTTGGAAGAAAGATCGATTACACGGGCTCTGCCGCACATGCTGCAGATAACAATCCCGTACATGGCGATCTCATCTGTATTCGGTGAAAACCAGCGCCGCAACGCAGCAGCCGTAGTTGTCCATGGGGATCTTCAGGTCCTCGGTGGCGTAATGGATATCCTCGAACTCCAGGTTCCTGATCTTTGCCATCTCGTCCATCTTGCAAGACAGGATCTCCTTAAGCGATTCGGCGGAGCCGTGGATATGGCCTTCGGCGACATATCCTCCCTTTCCGTCCTTACGGCGGGCATATGCGATCCCGGCGGCGATGGTCTCGCCCTCCGTCCCCCTCATCTGAGCCAGTACGCAGTGGGTCACGGCACCCATCGACATCTCGCAGGGCTCGATCTCCTCGGCACCGATAGGAAGGACTGAGGATACGGACACGAGGTTCTGCTCCCCGATACCAGCCTTGATCAGAGCCTTGTCGAAGGCATTGAGATCCGATGTCTTGCTCACAGCTGAACTGTGGGTGACGAAGAATTTACTGGGCACTAGTTCCATGGCTGCCTTGATGTAGTATCATTATCTAATAGTATCGTTCGGGAACGATACCCTCATCCGATGTATTGGGATGTCTCGCCAAGGTTCTTCGTGGCCATCTCCATCTGCTGCTGGATGATCGCCGCTTCTTTCAGAAGCTCGTTGGGCTTCGTCTTGAATCCCGGGATGAGCTTGGATATGGGTTCGATGAATGATGCTGAAGAACCGGGATCGGGCACTCCCGCGGTAGCGGGTACCATGATCGTTATGATGTCCATCCCCCTGCTGGGAGCTTCATACATCATGATGCCGACGAAACCTCTGATGATCCCTTCGCTCATGACATCGACGCCACTCTTCTTGAGGAGCTTCTCAGAATTCGGTCCCGAGGCGACCGCCATGATCTTGGCCCCCTCGAATTTCGGTGTCCCCTCCATGCAGATGACCGTCTTCACCCCTTTGGATTTGAGATACTGAAGGACCTTGATCGCTGTCGCGTAGCAGTCCTCCGGCTTGGGAGCATATTCGGTCATGCACAGGATGACGTCGTGACCGTTCTTCCTCTTGTTCTTGTAGCCGAAGAATCTGAGCGGAGGGAGGACCTTCCTGCTGTTGACTATGCAGTACGGGGGCATATTGGCCGAGGCCATTCCGGCAATCGGCACCATGTCCAGACTCTTGGCGTACATGTTCGCCATGATAGAGCTGGTAAGCCCAACGCTGGGGAATCCGACTACCGCTACGGGGTCTGTCAGATTCATCTCTTCGTACTGTATGGTCTCTATGTCCATGTTGAGCATAATACCGTTAGACTTTTTAAGAAGTTCTATCATACTTAATTATGAGCGGTCATACCATCAAGGTTTCCGAGACTTCAGGAGGAATTCCTGTGGTCGTGGAGAACATACCTGACAGCCAGAGTGTCGCATACATGATCGGAGTCGCGACCGGTTCCAGGGATGAGACCAGCGATATTTTCGGTCTCTCCCATCTCTTAGAGCACACGGTGTTCAGGGAGACCAAGACCATGGACTCCTATCAGATGGCAAAGGAGATCGAGGGCGCAGGGGGAGAGCTCAACGCTTTCACAGGAAGGGAGATGACCGCGTTCTACGGTATCACGATCAAGGAGACGGCGGACGTCGCCAGGAAGATCGTGGGAGACATCGTGGCCAATCCGCTCATCAACGAGAAGGCTACCGAACTGGAGAAGAAGATCGTCCTCCAGGAGCTCAGCATGATTAAGAACGAGCCCGAGAGGTACATCCACGACCTGTTTAGCATGGTCCTCTGGAGAGGACATGAGCTGGAGCAGGACGAGGGCGGGGACGAGAAGCTCGTCGCGAAGATGACCTCGGAGGACCTTAGGGCATACTACGAGGAGAAGTACCGCATCCCCAATCTGTCGGTGTATGCCGTCGGTTCAGCGAACATGAAGGAGACGGTGGCATGGGCAGAGGACACCCTGGACGGAATGTCGGGAGGCAAGAGGAACGTCAGGAAGGAACCCCCTATGCCCAAAGGCAAGTATGAATTCGTCGCCAACGATTCCGATCACTATCAGGTCGCAATGGGATTCCCTGCATACGGTTCATCGCATCCCGACCGCACAGCGGTCTCAATGCTGTCGGCGGTCCTGGGATCGGGAACTAGCTCCAGACTCTTCCAGGATGTCAGGGAGAAGAAGGCTCTGGTCTATTCCATATTCACGAACGTTTCGCAGAACAGTGACGCCAGTTCGCTCACCGCTTTCATGTCATGCACGAAGGAGAACGTCGCGGAGGCCATGGAGACCACATCGAAGGTCCTCGGCAACTTCCTGAAGGAAGGCCTTGAGAAGGGTGAGCTCGACAGGGCGAAGAGGCTTGTCAAGGGAGCTAACGTCAGGGCGATGGAATCCACGGACAACAGGCTTTACAGGCTCGGGGTCAACCACATGCTGAACGGAAGCACCGAGACCTTGGAGCAGAGGCTCGAGAGGATAGAGGCCGTCACCGAAGAGGATGTCATGAGGGTCGCCGAAGATATTCTCAAGTCCGACCGCCTGAACACAGTGGTCCTCGGAAAGAACAGCCGCAAGTTCAAGAATTATGATGTGACGAAGATCGCTTTCTGAACTCGTCAATCAGATGCATAACTGCGTTGCACGCGCTGGGGACAGCAGCCTCGACATTAGGTGTCATGGTCTCGGTCATCGTCTTGATGTCCTCAACCTCTATGGCGATGTACATGATCCTCTCAGGCATTATCTCGGGATCCATCTGTCTCCCAATCTTGATAGCCGTGGGTAGGTTTACGTCATGCGATGCGGCCTCGCTGATCTTCTCGTCGAAGTCCTTCTCTGAGAATATCAGGATCGTCCCGGGCCCGTACTCCCCGGTCATGATGGCATCGACGATGATCGCCATCCTGTAACCGTGTATGACAGGGAGGATGTCCAATCCGCCGACGGCCTCTTCGTGGCAATCGACGCCCTCCAGGTGCATATCGTTGATGGCGCGTGAGACGCGGAGCCCTACGGCATCGTCGCACATAATCGGACTGCCGAGGCCCACCACTGCGATATCGGATTCCCTGTCTGTCAGACCCATCGTATCGCGAGGTCATCTGTTAGATGGTTTATTATGGTTATTTCCGCGGGGAACGACAGTATTATCTTTAAGGGTAACACTTTTCCCATCATGGATATCGAGGTCCAGAGCTCCCAGATCATCAACGGAAAGCCGGTCACAACTCGTCAGTTGGAGGCATTAATGGCAGTTCAGGAGACATCAAGTCAGACCGCCGCGGCTAGGAAGCTGGGGATATCCGTGCCCGTCCTTCACAAGTACATATCGATAATCGAGGAGGCCGCAGGGGAGCCTGTTCTGATCACCACTCCAGCCGGTTCCGTTCTAACAGCTGCAGGGAAGGAGATCGCATCGGTAGCCCGCTCGATGGAGCACCGTTGCATCAGGGAAAGGGACTTCACCGTTTGCTGCTCCCCGGTAACCGAGGACATAATCATGTCTGTGGTATCCTCCCTGAAGATACCCGACATCCACATGATTGTATCCGATGACGAGTACAATATCCAGATGCTCAGGGAGAATCGGGCTGACCTCGTGATAATCGACGATCCTCTCTACCTGTTCGATGCGGAGGAGTACCTGATGGACGAGATAGGGTACATGGGAATGGTCTTCGTGGACCGCGGACCGTCGTTCATCCGTTACAAGTACGGGGCACAGAGGGTCGCGTTCATGTACCTCGATTCCCTGCACAGGAAGTACACAGTGGAATCCGAGACCTACTCGCTTCCCGAGCTCCTCGGATCCAACAAGAGCTTCTTCATAGACGAGTTCATGCTCACGAGAAGGAACCTCAGGCTCAAGAGCGCGGTGGACCCGAAGAACCTCCGTCACGCGGTCACGGCCATCTACAGGGACGAGGACCCGCGTGTTTTGAAGATAGTCCGTGCGGTTAAGGCCAGAAACATCGCTTAAAGGTATTATCCTTTTTGATAATACCCATATTCATCCATCGTCCTTTATTATATACAATGGGAGCATGGATAGGTTCGATTATCATGGTTACACCCAAAGCAGAGATCTCGAAGGAGATCGCGGACGCAGCAAAGATGTGTTTCCAGTGCGGTACCTGCACAGCAGGATGCCCCTCCGGTAGGAGGACCTCCTACAGGACCAGGAAAATCATCAGAATGGCACAGCTTGGAATGAAGGAAGAGATCCTCTCCTCCGATGAGCTCTGGGAGTGCAGTACCTGCTACACATGTGTAGAGAGGTGCCCCCGTCAGGTCCCCATCGTCGACATCATCATCGACCTCAGGAACATGGCAGTCGCAGAGGGACACATCAGGGAGCAGCACAAGGGAACAGCAAGCAACCTGATGAAGTACGGACACACCGTCAAAGTCCTCGACATCATCACTGAGCTGAGAGAGAACCTCGGACTCGATCCTACACCCCCGACTGTCCTCGCAAACGAGAAGGCAAAGGCAGATCTGGACAAGATCCTGATCGCAACTGGATTCGACAAGATCGTGGAGCAGTGATTAAGATGGCAAAATACGCATTTTTCCTCGGATGTATCGCACCCCTGAGATACCCTGGTATCGAGAAGTCAACAAGAGAGGTCTGCGCGGCACTCGGAATCGAGCTCGTCGACCTCGAGGACGCAAGCTGCTGTCCTGCACCCGGAGTCATCAGGGCCTTCAACAAGAAGACCTGGCTCGCAGCTGCAGCAAGGAACCTCGCTCTCGCAGAGAAGCAGGGTCTCCCCATCATCACCATCTGTAACGGATGCTACGGATCCCTCTTCGATGCAGCATACGAGCTCGCAGAGGACCCCGAACTCCTCGCAGAGGTCAACAAGATCCTCAAGGAGATCGGAATGGAGTACAAGGGAACCACAAAGGTCTACCACTTCGCAGAGGTCCTGTACAAGGAGGTCGGAGTCGAGAAAATCAAGAACGCAGTCACAAAGCCCCTGGACTACCAGGTCGCAGTGTTCTACGGATGCCACTTCCTTAAGCCCAGCGAGATCAAGCAGGTCGACAACCCCGAGAACCCCCACATCCTTGATGACCTTGTGGAGGCAACCGGAGCCAAGTCCATGCCCAGGAAGCAGAAGATGCTCTGCTGTGGAGCTGGAGGAGGACTCAAGGCCGCATTCGGAGATGTCGCAAAGAAGTTCACAGAGACCAACCTCGAGAACATGAAGGAGTCCGGAGCACAGTTCATCATCGATGTCTGTCCCTTCTGCCACCTGCAGTTCGACGGAATCCAAAAGGACACGGAATACAACATCCCCGTCCTCCACCTGTCTCAGCTTCTCGGTCTTGCACTGGGAATGGATGAGAAGCAGCTCGCTTTCTCCACCCACGTCACACCTGTGAAACTCTGAGTTCAAAATCATTTAGGGAGGGAAACCTCCCTTCTATCCTTCGATCATCGAGGGATTGATAAATTCTAAGAAATTTTGAGTTATTCTTAAATAGATGTGGTACACACATCAACATATCTTTTAATACAACGATATAATCCGCTCGTTCAGTAAAGGTGTCTATTATGGCAAGACAGCAGGCAGCACGTAAGGTGAAGGACAAGTGGAAGGCGAAGGAATGGTACAAGATCCACGCCCCCAAGATGTTCAATGAGGCAGAGATCGGAGACACACCCTCGGCAGACCCTGAGTTCGTTATCGGACGTACCGTTGAGGTTACCGTCCAGGATCTGACCGGAGACTTCTCCAAGATGCACATCAAACTAAAGTTCAAGGTCAGCGAGACCGAGGGAATGGACGCGAAGACAGTCTTCGTCGGACACGACCTCACCAGCGACTACGTAAGGAGGCTCACCCGCCGTAGAAAGACCAAGACTGACCACGTCGTGGACTTCTACACAAAGGACGGCTTCAAGTACAGGATCAAGACCATGTCCATCGCAGACAGGCGTATCCAGTCCTCACAGGAAGAGGGAATGAGAGCAATCATCACCGAGACACTCACCAACATGGGTAAGGAGATGACCCTCTCCGAGATCGTCAAGGCGATCATCAACGGAAGCCTCTCCAGGGATCTGGCCAAGGCATGTCACGTCGTCATCCCCATCAAGAGAATCGAGGTCAGGAAGTCCGAGGTTCTCGAGTTCGGAGAGGGCGAGCCCGAGGCAGTCTTCGCTCCCGAAGAGATGGTCTCCAACGAGCCCGAGGAAGCCGCACCCGCAGAAGAGTCGGCTGAGGAAGCACCTGCAGAGACCGAAGAGGCTCCTGCAGAGGAAGCATCCGAGTGATTTTCAATCGTCCCGGTTCGCCGGGACTCAAACTCTTTCCTTCGATTCTATACAATTCTTTGGAATCAAGGCATTTTGTTCTTGGTGTTTCAGCAACCTCCTGAAAATAGAGGAGGGGGAAGTGAATGAAAGTGTTTGATGGCTGTCAATTCAAAATTTATTCTTCTTTGACAGCATTTTCAGCCTTGGTTAGGGCCGGCCGTGTCGGAGTATCCCATCAGACCTATGAGACCGATTGTTCCTCCTACTGCGGCGGCAGTAGCGAACCCCCCAAGTGTTGCAGTAGCTGCTCCTAAGGCTAAGGCTCCTATGCCTCCAATGCCTGCAACGACTGCAATAGCGAAACCGGCTATCATAACTCCTTTCCAGAATTTGTTCCAGCTGAAACTACCGGCGTATTCCATATCCGTTGCCGTCATATCCACATAATTAGTTGGCATGACCATCTCGTATGTAGCGTTCTCCATCATGAAACCTCCAAGGGTGAACCCTATGATTATGGTATCTTTCATTTTTCAATAATAAATGTTGCTATCCTATTCTCAAAATGTGTGAAACAGTCTCATGATGCTACTATACTGTGATTCAAACTCTGTTATCAGATACTATTGGGTGTATATGGGCTGCTATTCGGGAAGAAATACAAGGCATCTCCATATAGCAACGTTTATAATGAGCAACCCAATGTCCGATTCAAGGCCGGGGTGGCTCAGCCTGGTGGAGCGTCGGACTCATAGGGTTCTGGTCAATTAGACCTCTTCCAGGGAAATCCGAAGGTCATGGGTTCGAACCCCATTCCCGGCACCATATCTTCTCAAAATTTATCGATTCTCACATTCTGCAAAACTTATAGTCGCGTAACAGTTATCGGACCTAAAAGCTCGGGTTCCCATGTGGTTGATATTTGCCATCTGTTCAGCTATATTCGCAGGACTCACCTCCATACTGGCCAAATGCGGTCTTCAGGAAGTGGATTCGACAGTAGCTACGGCTTTCCGTACCGTAGTTGCGATGGCATTCGCATGGATCATCGTCCTTATCAGCGGATCATATGTACAGCTCGATTCCATCAGCGGAGAGACATGGATTTTCCTTATCCTTTCTGGATTGGCCACTGGTGCCTCTTGGTTATGCTACTTCAAGGCCTTGCAGCTTGGAGATGTGAACAAGGTCGTCCCCGTGGACAAGTCCAGCACGGTGATGGCGATAATGCTCGCAATCATCTTCTTGGGCGAGAGTCTGAGCATCCTCGGAATATTCGGTGTCGCCCTCATCCTAGTGGGAACGATGCTGATGATCGAGAAGAAGGACGTCAAGGGCATGGAGAGCAAAGGCTCCAGCTGGTTGTTCTTCGCCATCGGTTCTGCGGTATTCGCCGCACTCACATCCATCCTCGGGAAGGTGGGTATGGAAGGGATAGATTCCAACCTCGGTACCGCCATACGCACTGTGGTCGTCCTGGGGATGTCATGGATAATGATCTACGTCACCCACAAGCAGAGCAAGATGCATGGTATCAAGCGCAGGGACATGGCCTTCATAATCCTTTCAGGTCTCGCTACCGGTGCATCGTGGATGTTCTTCTTCGGAGCACTCCAGATGGGTCCTGCCAGCATCATCATACCTATCGATAAGCTGAGCATTCTGGTGACGATAGCATTCTCATACATCGTTTTCAAGGAGAAGCTGACGAAGAAGAGTGCGATAGGTCTCGCCGGCGTCGTAGCTGGAACGCTTTTGTTGTTGCTATGATAAAAATGTCAATATATCTCCACGGTTACTCACAAACCGATGAGGCTGATCATTTACACCGGGAAGGGCGGAGTCGGTAAGACATCCACATCGGCCGCCACGGCTTACAGGCTGTCCAAGTTGGGATACCGTACGCTCCTTATGAGTACGGACTCGGCCCACTCTCTGGGAGACTCCATGGGCATCAATCTCGGAAGCGAGATCAAGACGATCTCGGAGAACTTCGATGCGTTGGAGATAGATATCATACATGAGATGAAGACCAAATGGTCCTACATCCAGTCATATGTCGCTGATTTCATGGTGTCCCAAGGTATGGGCAGCATCACGGCAGAGGAGATGGCGATATTCCCCGGTATGGAGATGATCTCAGCATTGTTCTATGTCAACCAGTTCTACAAGGGCAACACTTACGATGTCATCGTCATGGACACCGCTCCCACGGGTGAGACCCTCAGGCTGCTGAGCCTCCCTGAGGCCGCCAACTGGTATGTGATGAGGTTCTACGGAACGTTCAAGAAGCTCATGGCCCTGGCCCGTATGACCGTCGGTAAGGTTTCTACTGTACCTCTGCCGACAGCGGAGGTCATGGATACGGTCGAGATCCTCAAAGAGACATTCCAGAGCGTCAGTGAGATACTGGATGATCCCAAGTGCACCACGGTTAGGCTGGTTCTGAACCCAGAGCAGATGGTCATAAAGGAGACCATGCGCGCATACACCTACCTCAGCCTTTACAACAGGAACGTTGAGATGCTCGTGGTCAACAAGCTCTATCCCGAAGAGGTCCTGAACACCGATTTGTTCAAGCTCAAGAAGGAGGAGCAGAAGGAACGTCTGGAAGAGATCCACAGAGCATTCGACCCCATGGAGATCAAGTACTGCCATATGAGGAACGTGGAGCTCAGAGGATTGGAGATGCTGGATGCGATGGCCGAGGAGATATACGGCGACGAGGATCCCACCAAGGTGTATTCCTCGCAGAGCCCCATGACCTTCCGCAACGAGAACGGCGAGGACCACCTGGTCATGAAGATGCCGTTCGTGGAGGCAGCGGATGTCGAACTGTTCCGTGTCGATTCCACATCCCTGATGGTCCATGTTGGAAGCCAGAAGCGCAACATTCATCTTCCAGATTCCCTGATATCGGCGGAGATATTGGGCGCAGATTTCATAGACGATGAACTCATTATCAAATTCAAGAGGGTTTGACATGGTGACCGATAAGGATATCGATAGATTCGTCACCGACAACTGGGGGCTCATCGAGAGGATGATGGATGCCCAGAGGGAGGATGCCGAGAGGGCCAGATGCAAGGGCCAGAAGCTCTTTGATACGGCATACACCATCGTAACGGATCCGGAGCTCCAGAAGCATCTCATAACAGCCGGTATCGAGTTCATCGCAGGTCTGTCCACCATCATTCAGTCATCGCTCATGTCTGACCGCATGAAGGAAGCGGCGTCGGGATTCGAGAAGAGCATGAAGGCCGCGGCATGCAGGGCCAACGAGGACTGTCCTGCCAAGGCTATGAGAGTCAAGATTGTGAAACCCGTTCCAAAGGAAGCCGCTGAGTGACATGGACATAGAAACAGTCCTTATGGGAAGGGCCTTCGTCAACGGAGAGCTCAAGTATACCGAGATCGGGATAAACGAAGGAAAGATCGTCGCCGTAGGAAGCTATGTCAGCGGCGGAGAGAGGAGGATCGAGCTGGGAACCAGCATGACGGTCCTTCCTGGCTTCGTGGACCCTCATGTCCATCTCAGGGATCCCGGCATGACGCAGAAGGAGGACTTCTCCACAGGTACGCTGGCGGCGGTGCATGCAGGCGTGACTACCATTTTGGACATGCCCAACACCAAACCCGCGGTCTATGATCTGGATACACTCATGGACAAGAAGGCACACGTCAAGGGGCGTTCCTATGTAGATTACGGGCTCTTCGCAGCCGTCACCCCGAACATGAACGCAGGCATGATGGCCAGATATGTTCCTGGTTTCAAGCTCTTCATGGGTTCGACCACAGGGAACATTCTGCTGAACGACGACGAGGAGCTGGTCCCCGCAGTGTCGGACGCATTGGCCACAGGAAAGCGCGTCAGCGTCCATGCGGAGGACGATTCCATGATACTGAAGGAACCCGAGAACTGTACGAGGGACCATCTCAGGAACCGTCCGGCCAAGGCCGAGCATAGCGCCATATCAAGGCTGGCCAAGCATTTCTCGGGGAAGAAGATCAATATCTGCCATATCACGACACCGGAAGGGCTCGATTTGGCGACCAAGGCTGGTTTCACCACAGAGATCACGATGCATCATATGATGTTCGAGGTCGACCGCAACAGTGATTCTTTCTACAAGGTCAATCCGCCCATCCGCGACATCAACAACCGCGATGCCCTGTACAAGAGATTCCTGGCAGGGGACATAACCATGTTCGGAACGGACCATGCACCCCACACCCTTGCTGAGAAGAGCAAGGACTTCGATTCGGCACCCGGAGGAATGCCCGGGGTGGAGACCACCATGCCCATAGTCATGAACATGGTGCGCAAGGACATCATCCCGATCTCACAGGCCGTGAGGATGGGTGCATCAGCACCGGGACAGGCCTTCTCCCTGCCGAAGGGCGAGATAAAGGTCGGCAACGATGCCGACTTCTGCATATTCGATATGAGGAAGGTCACAAGGATCGATCCTAAGGCGCTTCACAGCAAATGTGGTCACACCCAGTACGGAGGCATGGAGGCCGTCTTCCCCGATAAGGTAATAATAAGGGGAGAGGTACAGGTGGACGGATTCGAATTCTGCGGTGAGTCTAGAGGAGCTGATATGTTTGCCTGAATACGAGGTCGATTATTCGGAGGTCATGGGAAAGCTAGTCTCATGTCCCGAGGAGTGCGGAATGTGCTGCCTTTGTCAGCCTGAAGTGCTTCCCGAAGAACGCCCGTTCTTCAAGAAGAACTACCCTCAGTTCCTGGTCAGGACCAAAGGTCCCCAGCCGTACAACGCCCTCGCCTTGAAGAAAGGATGCGGTTCGTGCGTCTTCCTTGAGAACAGGAGATGCAAGGTCTACGATCACAGGACCGCCTACTGCAGACAGTTCCCTTACCACCTCTACGCCAGCGACAAGATCAAGGTCGAACTGGACCTCTCATGCAGAGGAGCATGGTACGGCAAGGGCAATGACGCCGTAGCCGAGGCCAAGGCATTGGTCAAGGCCGCAGAGGGAAGGATAGAGGATGCCTTGGCTGAATCCAAGGAAGTCTATCGTGAATTCTTCGCAAACTGCAAGGAGGCAGGGGTCTATCAGGATCCTTCGATGCTCCGCATGACCGTTTCCGAGAACGCATCGATGTTCTCCAGTTTGGGGTATCTGAGCCGTATCATGGACATGTCCACGGTGGAACCCATCATGGCTTTGGCAGGCATCCGTCCCGAGACACAGCTGGACATGCCGTCTCTCGATGAGGCGGGACGCGATCTGGCGATGGACTCGATGTCATCCAGCGATCCTCTGAGCGTCCCCGTGTACTGCGACAAGGATTGGGATTGGAACATGTTCATGGCGCAGAACGGCAAGATCGACTGGAAGGTCATGGACGACGAGGGAGACCTGCATCACAAGGGTTCTGTGGATGCGGAAGCCATCAAGCTCAAGGTTCCTGACCCGGAAGGCACCAAGGTGCTGATAGATTACGTCAACACCCTCAACCAGAGGGACAGCTTCATGGGCAGTGTCTTCTCCATCATGGACATGAACGGATACGAGGACGACATGACAAACTCCTACTTCGGCAGCATGGCAGTCACCGTCATGGACCTGCTGTGGAGGATGTCGATGCTAGACCACTTTATGGGAACCGGGGTGGGTGCGGAAGGCGTCAGGGAAGCCATCATCTTCTACGACATGGACCGTTTGGATGCACCGACGATCGGTGCATTCATCTGAAATGATAACACCCTTTATTAGCGAGCAATGATATTCGCTCTTATGGATGGTTCGGTAGCCAGCACTCGTTTTGATTCACCAGATGTACTGAAAGGAGTCATAATCATCCTTATTGTCTTGGTTCACATAGTGCTGCTGACCAACACCGGAAGCGAGGAGGGGAGGGTACAGCCTCTCGTCCTTCAGATACTGTACCTCGGATTGATGGCATTCTTCCTGCTGTCGGGATACTTCTACAGACCTGGCAGAAGCATAATGGAGAACATCAAGAAGCGTACTCTCCAGCTATTTGTGGCGCTCGTCATATGTGCTGTCGCATTGCCCATCATAACATACTGCTGGCTGGCGCTGATGGGGCAGCCTTCCGACATCTCGGACATCCTTGATGCGTTCATAGAGACCATGGATCTGGATGACCTCTTCGTTAAAGACGCTATGAATCCCACTCATGCTGCATGCTGCACGTGCGTCGGTTATTACTATCCGTGGGCCATGATGGGCGGATTCCTCATATTTTACACCCTTGCGGATTATGTGATGAACGACTATAGGAAGATAGCCGTCGCCATCGCTGCCCTTCTGGGAGTGACCGTATTGATCATTCTGTTCTGGAATGTGAAGATGCCGTTCCAATTCCATTTGGCGCCCATAGCCGCATGCTTCATGCTGATAGGTGCAACTCTGGCCAAGGTCAATCTCTTGGATAAGATCGAATCCTTGGAATGGAGATCCGGAAGGTATTGGCTTCCTTTGGTCGTGTGCCTGGTGGCAGGTGTAGGCCTGTGCTTCATCCTCCCTCCGGGAGTGAAGTTCGATTATCTCGAGTTCGGCAATCATGGTGTATGGTCGCTGTTCCCCTATGTCATCGAAGCTGTCTGCATGTTCGTCGTGTATCTGTATCTGGCCAAGCTGTTCTCGAAGATCCCTGTATTATCCAAGTTGATCGAGATCGCAGGCCAGCACAGTCTCGGGATACTGCTGCTGCACGGATTCATCGCAACTCTGATCTTCGCCCCGTTCTTCACTATACCCACCACCAGCTGGTTCCCTACGGATCTGAACACGGTGCAGAGGGTCATCACGGCATTCGCAACGATTATACTGTGCATCGTTATCTGCAGGTACGGACCCAAATTGCTCAGCAGGGTACGCGGAAAGGAAGCGGAGAACTGAATCTGACATCGATTTAAAGGATTCGACCGAACCGCTACCTTAAAATATACTTTGTTTATAGCCTCAAAAAGTATCACCCACGGTAGACTCTATCGTGACGGTGTGTTCGTCCTCAGAGGACGGATGAAAATCACAATCCACAGGAGAGAAGAAAAATGTCTGGAGCAGGTACACCCGCACAGGGAAGACACAACAAGTACAAGACACACATCCCCTGCCGCAGGTGCGGAAAGCGCGCCTACCACGTCAGGAAGGGAGTCTGTGCTTCCTGCGGTTACGGAAAGACCGCAAAGATGAGAACATACGCTTGGGCCAAACTCCGCGAGTGATGTGAGATGGCTGGTCCGAATCATAGTTGCGGAGTAGTCGCGATTTCTGCCGATTACGATGTGGCTTCTGATTTGTACACAGCACTCACCATCATACAGCACCGCGGACAGGAGAGCGCAGGGATCTCTGTCTACAACGGCGCCACCATTAGGACCGTCAAGGGACAGGGACTGGTCAACGTGGCCATCCCTATGAGCTCCCTTTCCCAGCTGCCCGGCTATTCGGGTATCGGTCACGTCAGATACGCAACGATGGGTGCGGTAGGTTACGAGAACACCCAGCCTCTGAACGTTTCGACCAACTTCGGCGAGATCGCCGTGGCTCACAACGGTGAGCTGACCAATTATAACGAGCTCAAAGAGAAGTACATGAAGGAAGGTTGGGTCTTCTTCACAGGATCCGACAGCGAATTGATCCTCAGGCTTCTCGGAAAGTACCTCGTGGACTATGATCCGATCGAGGCCGTCCACAAGATCATGGACGAACTCGACGGTGCTTATTCTGTGGTTTTCACTATCAATGGCAAGACATACGGATTCAGGGACAGATACGGCTTCAGGCCCCTGATCCTCGGAAAGCTCGACGGAGGTTACATGCTCGTCTCCGAGAGCTCCGCGATAGAGGCCCTCAAGGGAGAGGTCATCAGGGATGTCGAGCCCGGGGAGATCTGCTAGATCACCAACACAAGCTACAAATTCACACCTCATGAGGGAGAGCACCCCCGCGCGCACTGCATGTTCGAATGGGTGTACTTCGCGAGGCCCGACTCCGTCATCGACGGAAGGACCGTATACGATGTCCGCAGGGAGATCGGAAGGGTCCTGGCAAGGGAATGCCCCGCAGACGTGGACTTCGTCATGCCCATCCCGGATTCCGGCCGTGCACACGCGATCGGATACGCCATCGAGGCAGGGATCCCGTACGAAGAGGGATTCATGAAGAACCGTGCGGCAGGAAGGACGTTCATCCTTCCCGAGCAGAAGCTTAGGGAGACCGCAGTCTCCATGAAGATGATCCCCATCAGGAGCGCGGTCAAGGACAAGAAGGTCCTGATAATCGATGACAGTATCGTAAGGGGAACTACCCTGAAGATCCTCATCGGAATGCTCAAGGATGCAGGGGCAAAGGAGGTACACGTACGTATCGGGTGTCCTCCCGTCATCGCACCTTGCTTCTACGGAGTCGACATGAAGACCAGGGACCAGTTCATCGCCAACAAGCACTCTATCGACGAGATCCGCGAGATCATCGGAGCGGATTCACTCGGCTACATCAGTCTGGAGGGACTTGTGGAGGCAATCGGATTCAAGGCCGAGGACCTCTGTCTCGCCTGCGTCAACAACAAGTACCCCACCAAGATCGCTGGCGAGGAGTACAGGTTCAGTCAGTGATTGTAGAACGCTTTTCGCGCTGGCTGAGAATCACTGGGCTTTATTCATATACGTCGAGCCAGATTGTGCAATCAGTCGGGCCGGAAGGCAAGTAGCGAAATCCAATACACCACGCAGTCCATCATTAGTAGCATATTATCCCAACCATAAACGATTTCCCGGCCCGGACTGCTTTCCTTCTGTATTTCTGGACATGTTGCGATGAGTGTCTGGAAGGTGCATATCGGATCCTTTGGCTGACCGAATCAAAACGTTTATTTACGGCAAGTATATGTGCGATTATCTACTGGGCAGGTAGATCAGTTGGAAGATCGTTACATTGGCATTGTAGAGGTCGCGAGTTCGAATCTCGCCCTGTCCACTTATCTCTTCTATCCAGATCACTAAATTCCTGATTCCACTCATTTCAGCACTTTTCCGGTATCTATCCACCTTATTACTTCAGTATGACCTGCAAAGGGAATATTCGCTTGCATATCGCACAACACGAGGTTGCTTATTGATTTTGGATAGGTAAGGAAACTAGTTCTCAAAGCCAATCAGTCTATGGCTTGCCGTTTGGATCGGTAACTGCTAGGATGGTAACCGATGGCACAGATCACACCTCGTTGTGCTCCCTTTTTTCTAAGTAAAGAATGTTACGCAATCATGGCGAAGATACCGAACGCGACGATCCTCATCGCAGTGTTGGCAGTCGCTGCGGTCGCAGTCTGTGCAGTCGTGTATTTGGCTGATGACCAAGATCCCAAGATCACGACCAAAGTCCTCGGTCCTGGGCCCTATGAGGGGTACTATCTAGATGTCACGCTGAAGGATTTCGAGAGTATCGGTATCGTCCCCGGCGATGACGTACGCGTGGAGTATAGCGGCGGTACAATCATCGCAATGTTGTCTAATTTCTACAATGGGATCCCTAGCTATATGCCCTACATCACATACGATAAAGGCATAGCCAATATGGGATTATTCAATGGTGTTATACGCGAGACCGTCAAACTTGACGAGGGTGATACGCTCACTCTGTCACGCGAGGGCAAGAACAAGTATGTGGACAAGATGCCGAAATTTCTGGCTGGATTCTCTGAAGATCCGGCAGACTATGCCTCCTTGGAGGTGTTCAGCAATTTCCGCGAGTTGAGCGGCGGAGATATCGCTCCTGATTCCGTCTACCGTTCCGCTTCACCATGGACTGCAGGAACGCGCAGCGCCTATGCTGATGATTTCTACAGGACGCAAGAGATAGATTATATGATCTGCATGGATATGGATGCAGAAAAGGCGGAATCATATTCTAAGGAATTCCCGGATGCATACGTCAGCGAGCTGTTCAGAGAGGGCAAAGTCATCTGCAAGCAGCTGCATCCCTCGAACCATTCGCATCCGGAGGACTGCAGGTTCGTTCTGGAGGCTTTCTTGGAAACAGATGGTAAGGTCGGGTTATTCTGTAAGTGGGGCAAGGACCGCACGGGGATATACTTGGCTGTCCTGGAAGGTCTGGCCGGTGCTACATACGATGAGATCGTGGCCGATTACATGATGTCCTTTTGCAATTACTACGGCATAGAGGTCGGCAGTGAGGAATACGAAACCGTCAAGGAGATATTGATTAGCCGTAATCTCTATCTGTTCGAACATCCGGAACTCATAGACCATCTTGAGAAGGTAGATTGGTCCAACGTGGAGTTCGAAAAGTTCGATCCAGAAATGGTCTTCACCAAGTATATCGTAGATCAAGTGGGTCTGAATCAAGAAACCGTTCAGAAGGTCAAGGACAAGATAACCGGTAAGGGATGAGACTGCGAATGGTGCAACTTGGCAGGGTCCGTTATAGTAAGGTGGGCGGATCCCTGATGTCCTTGCACGTCGTAAAAATACTAAGTGATAATTCGGATAGTCTGTCATTCCACACATCGTTTCATTCATACGATTGTGCGCGTTCGTTATGAACCATGTCGAAGGCTAGACCCCTACCGGCTGATCCATCAAAAAGTGGCTAAAGAGGCAAAGTTAACTGTCCAAGTCAGGTTTAAGTTCTTGTAACCGCATTCGGGAAGCATTGTATCGATGTCCTATCCGTATCGGTGCTGAGGATGACAATACAATAAGCGGATGAGTGGGAATCAATGTTCGAGATTCTGTCGCCTGTCGGTTCACCCAATGGTCTCCCCGCTCCCATGGATGGCGGATGCGATGCCGTCTATCTCGGGGGCAAAGCATTCGGTGCAAGGGCGATGACTCAGAATTTCTCCGATAAGGAATTGGAAGGTGCGGTCGGTTATGCGCACGATCGTGGAGTCAAGGTGTATGTGACGGTGAACACTCTCATCAAGCAGGAAGAGATGGGGGATGTTGTCTCATTCGTAAGATTCCTCGATGATATCGATGCCGATGCGATACTGATCCAAGATCATGGGCTGCTGAAGAACATATCCAAATTCGATATCATCAAGCATGCTTCCACGCAGATGCAGATACACTCGCTGGACGGACTGCAATGGTGTGCGGATAACGGAATCGACAGGGCCGTCCTCGCAAGGGAACTGACTTTGGACGAGCTGTCCCGGATAGTTCCTGAATCTCCTATAGAGACGGAGGTCTTCATACAGGGCGGCATGTGCTGCGGCATGTCGGGAGGATGCTATATGTCCGCATTCATCAAAGGGTTCAGCGCCAATAGGGGGCAGTGCCTCGGCCCTTGCAGGTCCAGATATGATATGGGCGGGAGTTCCGGTTTCCTGATGAGTATGAACGATCTCGAAGCCATCCGTCATGTGAAGGAATTGGAAAGGATCGGAGTGCGGTCACTCAAGATCGAAGGCAGGGCGAAACAGCCCGTGTATGCCTATCTGACCGCGAAGATATACAGCATGGTCCGCGATGGGAATACCGGTCCGGAGCTCGATAGGACGATAGAGCAGCTCAGAATCGTGTTCAACAGAGGTACCTCCTCAGGCTATTTGGAGGGTGTGAAGCCGAACATACAGCCGCTGTTCCCGAACAGCAGGGGGTTGCATCTGTGCTATGCAGAGGTCAAGGACGGTACGATCGTCGGGACCATTGATGGTATTTCTTCGGGCGACGGTATAATGGTCTGTAAAGGGGATGTAACCAAAGGCGGATTCACAGCTTCCGGGAACACGGATATCAAGCTGCCTTTCAAGCTCAGGGACGGCATATATGAGCTCAGGAAGACATCCAGGGAGGATGTCCGGGCGATATCGGATAGATATGCCGTGGCCCCCGAGCTGTCCGGAACTACGTCCCGCAAGAAGGTCGATCTTAAACTAAAAAAGCATAAAGTAATCCCGCGCAAACCAGAGCTCTCATTCTACATTTCGGATCTGGAGTCTCTCGAGGCTTCGCTTCCGTATGCCGACAGGATATACTTCGATAACCCGCTATTGGCGGACAAGGCCGAGGGGATATGCGGTGATACGGAATTCGTGAGGATGCTCCCCCGTTTCGATCCCGTCAGCGAGTACACATATGACGGTTCATCGGTCATGATCAGCAATCCGGGGCAGTATCTATCGTGCCGTGATGCGCCACGTATCTATGTCAGCAACGTCATGAACATAATCAATTCGTATGCTGTGCCCGACGTCTATCAGACCACACTCTCTCTTGAGCTCTCGGGCAAGGAGATCAATGAGTTCATGACGTGTGCTGAAGGCAGATTCGAGATCATGGCGTTCGGAAGGGTGGAGGTGATGTTCATACGCGAGCCCTCGATAGGCGAAGGCATATTGACCGATGAGAAGGGCAGGACTTTCCATCTCTACAAGGATGCACTTGGATTTACCAGGGTCCAGAACTCTTCCGACGTGGATCTGCTGCCCTTTATCGAAGAGATCGGAAGTTATGGCGTGTCATCGGTGGGTCTGGACCTCAGGAACCGTTCCCCCAAACTGGTAGGTGCTGTGGGCGAGATGTGCTTGAATCCCGATCAGGAGAATCACGACCGTCTCTTCGATCTGTGCGGACGCCGTACCATGCAATCCATGTGGCTGCGCGGAATAAGATGAAATGGGATGCAGGTCAAAGCTCAATCAGTCGAGTATTTCAGGGACGGGCATGTACAGAGGCATTTCCTGCAGGAGATGCATTTGGACGGATCTATCTCAACCCTGTCGTTCTCAACGGTCAAGGCACCGGTGGTGCATCTGGAGGAGCACTGTCTGCATCCGCAGCATTCCTCCGATTTGATCAGGAGTTCGAAAACAGTGCGGATAGCTTTCTTCACATCCTTGAGGTCACTTCCCTTAGATATTATCGCACCTTCCGCATATACTGTGATGTTCGCTATCGAAAGGTACGAATCCTTCTCCAATTCGGTATCCTGTCCGAGTATCTTGGAGAATCCGTAGAGTCTGTTGACGTCGACAGGGCGCGAAAGCCCTGCCTCTACACTGTATCCAAGCACGCACGGGGAATATCCTTCCTGCAGTCTGACCTTCAGGGGCTGTTTTGCCGGAGGCAGAGTGCGTTTGGTGAGTTCCTCATAACTCTTCTCGCATAGCGGTCCGACCTCGTCATAGACGCGCTGGGGAAGCTCTCTGTACCTCCATAGGTGATAGGTCATCCATTCATCAGGCATACCTCTCGACCTTCCGTAGTCCTCGATGGCCTGATACCATCTGTCGAATTTCTCGCTGGAGTGTTTGTTCGTCTCTATCTCGGCAAGGGACATGAATGGGCACAGCATGCATCCGATACGGGGCATGCCTTCGGAATACTTCGGGTTGAAAGGTTCCTTGCGCATCAAGATATACATCCAAACATGCAATGCATTCCATTCCTGGATCGGGGCGACGACCACCTGATTGGGGACCCATTGGTTTCTGAATACCTTCCCGTTGCGCATTCTGTTCTTGGATTCGTATCTGCGCTGACCGACGAATTGAAGGGAACCGTTTGGGAAGATCTCCGATTCCGCAGCGGCTATTGCACTGAGCTTGTTGGTCTTGCAGCACCATCTGTATCCTTCGGCCGGAGGGCCGAAGGTCTTCATATTGTTCAGAAAGTTCTCGAAGGAAGCCTCGGTCACGTACAGTTTCATCCCGCTGTTCCCGACATAGGATTTTACGAAATCAACAGTCTCGGGGTATTCCAATCCTGTATCTGCAAAGATTACTTTGACCCTCATCCTTGCATCCTTGAAGAGCATAAGAACGGCCTGGCTGTCCTTTCCGCCGGAAAATGATATCGCAGCGGGGATGTGAGAGTATTCTTTCATCATCTTCTTGATGTAAGCTATCGCTTCGGAGATGAGACCATCCATGACGGGGCGATTCCAGCGGATGGTCTGTTCCCAGTTCACGGGAACGTCACTGTTGCGCTATCCTTTGTTGGTTTCTTTGACTCTGACCGCCATACCGCGTTCGGCCACGGCAATCTCCGAGGGGGACATGGTCAGTGTACCGCAGCTGATGAGTTCGCCTTTGTCCGAGACTACCGCGACCCTGTCACCGGATACGGAATCCGGATCGCATTCCATCACCCCCTTCGCCAGAAGGTTACGGGTCTTCTTCATCATGAAAACCCCGCTGTGGCTGGCGATCACCCTGTGCTTCTCAAGATGGGGGAGGACCCTTCTGAAACCGGCTATATCCAAGGTGATATGCCATCTCATATCGTACTTGAATCTGATCATGCCTACGACATATCCGTCGATTACGATCTCCACGCTGTCCGATCCCCTCGAGTTGTCGTTGAGGATGACTACGCGGTCGTCCGGAATGAGGTCACGTCCGCATCCTGCCCCATATTCCTCGTCGGCGAGTCTGCGTATGAGCTCGATATCCTTTTTGAATGCCGGTCTCAGGTCCCACGGTGCGGAGACCGGAACGGTTTGTGCTTCGGAACCGCATTTGGGGCATTTCTTAGCATTGATGATGGGCATGTTGCAGTTATAGCACCATTTGAGGCAATTCTTTCCGAGGGCTACTGCCATATTGCCGTGAACTGTTTCATAGGATATGGATGTTACATCACGGGTTGGCAAATATGATACCTGACGTCTGTGAAAATGTTGAATAATGTTTGTAATGTCCTTCAAAGCCCGTGCCTAGGACACCGCATGCAGCATGTTTAGATATCCTCTTAAAATATGGATGTCGCGGTACAGTCATTATGATGCCGTTGGGCCCGCCCGTACTTTTCTGGTGCCATGATTGCAATCTTGCCGTTCTCGGATCCGGGAAATGTCCGCATTGCGGAGGAAACTCATCTAGGATAGACTATTGTTGCGATATACGCCCGGCATTTCAATATGATGTGGATCTTCTTAGAAGAACAGTGGACGGGCAGTATGGGGAAGGTGTCTTCAGAAGTATGGTCCCGGATGACCGCTTGATTTTATTCGGTATAGAGTTCAGAGATGATGTGGCGTACAAGGTCATTTGTGACGGTTACGTGCTTGGGGATCTGACTGCATCAGGCGGCAGATGGGCCTTCGCCCCAGGGAGCAGGGCCGCATCTCTGATGGCTGGTTCCGTATCATCCCACATGGTGACCGTATCCCCCAATGGGCAATCCATGTCATTAAGGGCGCATCGTGTTCTCGGAGAGGATGTGGTTGAAGCCGATCCAGATATAATGAGGGGCGATACGGTATTCATCAGGAAGGCATCCGGGGGGATCAAGAGTTTCGGGAAGGCTATGGCCGATCACGAAGGATTGAGATGCAGCAACATCGCTGTGAAGAATACTATTCCTGTGAAGTGCTGTCAGGAGATACCTGTCAGATATCATACATGGAAAGAGACCGTCAGACTGAACAAGACGCTACTGGATGCCGTGGTCAGGAGATCCTCGGATTTTGTCAGGAAGGTTGTGGATAAACATGCCGGTCTTTCATGCAATTTGTCCCTATCTGGAGGTAAGGACAGTCTGGCCGCGCTGCTGGTGGTCTTGAAGGCAGGTATCAAACCAAACATCCTCTATGCAGATACGCACATGGATTGCGGATCGGCCCCTCTTGTCAGATCCATAGCCGAGAGATATGGGTTGAAGCTGATTTCTTGCGGGATCCCAGAGGATGTCCTGTACAGGAACATAGAGAGACTCGGGCCCCCCTCAGTGGATTACAGATGGTGCTGCAAGATCCATCAGCTTTCTCAGTTCCACATCCTGGGGATGATGTTGGGGGAGAAGAACCTCACATTCGTAGGTCAGCGCAGGTATGAGGGCTCTAAAAGGATGCAGAACGGGACCGAATGGATCAACTCCGCATCTCCAAGCCAGATATGTGTTTCGCCAATTCAGGAATGGAATGCATTGCATGTATGGATGCTTCTCACTATCGAAGATGCGCCATACAATAAGCTGTACGAACATGGGTTTGACCGTATAGGGTGCTATTGGTGCCCGGTAGTCAGTGTCACCCAACTCCTTGGGACCGAATGGGAGGATCCTGTGGCAAAGAATTGGAAGGAATGCATTGACAGATACGGGCAGGATAAAGGAATGCCACAGGTATGGCACGACAAGATGCTCTGGAGGTACCGTAAGAACATTGGGAATGTTCCCGGGCTCGATCCTGAATTGAAGAAGGATATAGAGGAGAGGCAGAAGGTCATAACTTATGAGACTTCTGTAACCGACGGTGTCGCATATTCAAGCAGGGGATTCGAGCCATCCAAATTGCTCCCGTTGTTGCCGATCATCGGAAGAACCGGATGCATGGAAGGCGACAGTCTGATCACGGATGGTCTCAGGGTAACTCCTGACGGCCGTGTACATAAACTCGAAGGGGAATTTGAAGGATCGGACAAATCTGCAGACGAAATATTCGACCTTTCCATGATGGCAACTTTCTGTCTGGAGTGTACCTTATGCGTTCATCAATGCAGTAATTCAGCGATCACGTTCCAAGACAGAGGCATATTTCTGGATGCATCTAGATGCAACGGATGTCGCGATTGTATGTCCACATGTCCTTCAATCATGATACTCCGCCATTGATTATGCACATCGGAAGGAAAGAATCCAAGGTCACCTTCAACAATTTCATGAAAATACAAGAACGCGAAGGGTGTTGCCCCTCCGCTGTTCTTGCCGCCTACGACTGAGCTAGCTGCGTGAGCAGCTTGTTGAACTGAGCAGTACGGCATTGCTGCCGTCGCGGATAACCGCGTACTGACCCTGCTCAGTCGCATATCGCGAGGAAATCCTACGCCGCGAAGGCGTCGGCGCACCCGGCACGGGCGAACGTGCTCCTGGTTAAGCAGCAGGCATTGCTGCCGTACTACTTTGGTGCTCTCTCCCCACGGGTACTGGGGAACCCGCGCGAACAGCGTTTGACCGCTATCCGATATAGCAGGAACCTTTGCGTACGAGTACGGCGCCTTGCGACGCCTCGACACGAGAACAGCGCGATTGACCACGCAACCCTCTTGCCGCACGCACGTGCGTACCATGCGGTGCCGCCCAGCTGACGCTGGACTGCTGACAAATCTCCAATCCCTACGGGAATGGTCGAAACACATACCTTTGTGGATTATGTTACCAATTTGTCAATCGGTGATTTAATCAAGATATATTTATCAGTTCTGATTTTTTATCTGTGAAAGTAAAAGGCCCAAATCATCGTTTTTGTTGGATGGTTTTAGATATGTGACTATTCGGGACCAATTTGCGATAACTCTGAATGGTCATCAAAGATCAACTTGGATGCATTCGCGGAATCGGTGCCGTGCTTCAGCGCCCTGCTGAGAATCGGGCAGCATACGGACATAATCGACCGCACCCTGCAGTGTGTGGAAACATCCGATGACCTTCGTCTGGTGTTTCACACTCCATGGTCTGCTCGGCATGGTTATTTGTGAAGAGGGCATCTAAATCCTCAACGAACATGTATTCTGAACCCTTAGACTTCTAAAAGGTCGCCTCGTGCAGTCCTGATTCTTACAGGCATAGGATACTCTGTTCGATACATATTACGGGGACAGTTCTGGCGACTTTACCGATGTGCTTCTCGCTTTCTAAGCCGTTCAAGCTCTCTGGACTTTGGTCATCATATGCTTCCTGTAGTAGTCCGCCATCAGGATCAGAGAGATTATGAGCAGTACACCCATGATGATGTAGCTGATGACATAGGAGCCCAGCATTGCATCCAGCGTTCCGGGCAACAATGCGAAGATGAACGATCCAAGCACATAAGAGATCTCCAATCCCCTGACGGTATCGAAATACTGGCCTGGAAGAGCTATGTCCTTAGCGAAGGATGCGGGGCAGATCATCATCAGTGCGAACCCTATCCCTAGCAGGACTATCGTCGCATAGCGGACCGCATCCCCATGGCCCAGAAGAGCGGTCAGGAACAGACCAACGGTCAATAGGGAGCCGAATAGCAGGATGCCATGGTATGTTCCGAGCCTGTCGATGAGCCTCCCTATCGCTATCTTGTTGATCGTCATCAGGAGTCCGATTATACTGATGCTGATCGCAGCGGTCTCCGGCGATGATCCCGTCGTCTCGAAGAGCATCGAGAGGAACACCAGCCCGGGTCCGCCTATGCATCCCATGACGAAACAGATGAAACCGAAGCGCATCCAGATGGATCTGTGGAGATCGGTCTTCCCGCGGTATACCGCCTTTCCTTCGGGCTGATATCCCTCGTCCGTCCCGTACGGTGTGGTCCCTTTTTCCTCCGGAGAATCCCTGAGGATGGCATGGACGATCAGGGACAGTACGAGTATCGCCGCCGCCTCGGAGATGAAGCTCTCCATGAGTCCGAAGTTCTTGACCGATTCCTCCACTATGATGGGCATGATGACGGTCGCGATGCCTGTTCCGGCTACTGCCAGACCTATGGACAGGTTGAAGCTCTTGGCGAACCATTTCCTCAGGATCTCGGAGATGATGATCATGGATCCGAGGCCGTAGCTGATACCGGCAAGGACTGACCCCACGATGTACAGCGCCAGACCGTCCGCCAGACCGTACAGAAGATATGCAGCCGCTGTGCAGAGGCATGCTACCAGTACTCCGACCCTGGCGCTGACCTTCTCGTAGAATCTGTGGATGAGGAGCATGGCCACAAGCGAGATCCCGCCTCTGATGTTGACTATGATCGATGTCTCCGAATCGGTGATCCCGCTGTCAACGATATAAGGGAGATACATGGAGAAACCGTTGGTCACCAGACCGATGCAGATGAATATCGCGACGGTACAGGCTGCTGAAACAGCCCAACAGTAATGGAATCTCACAGGGCCGTTAAGCATCTCTGGACTTATATTATTCTCTACCAGTTAAGGCTACGTTCTTCCAGCCATGTGTGCGGGCATGACAGAGATTGCCTTGACGACCGTACACGCATCAGCAAGGGATGTCCCGAACTTCTTGATAATTGAACAGAAAAATCCGCCCTCTCCTCCGAAAAGGGGCGGGCGGATGGTTTAATCTGTTTTTACGCCAGGTTGGCGAACAGCCTCGAGATTGCCACCCTTATGGATTGGATGAACGTCAGGTTCTCGAACTGCTCTCTCTTGTATTCCGTACAGTACTCAAGGTCCTCGTTGAAGGCATCGGCCATCTGTTTACCAATGTCCTTGGACATGATCACCATGTTGGTCTCGAAGTTCAGCACGAGGGAACGGTCGTCGAAGTTGGCCGATCCGACAGAACAGAATTCCTCGTCGACGACCATCGTCTTCGAGTGGACGAAACCGCGGTTGTACATGAATACTCTGACACCGTTGCCCATGACATCGTATGCCGAGCTGATGTTGTTCCAGAACACGAACAGGTGGTCCGGTTTGTCCGGTATGATGATCCTTACGTCCACGCCTCTTGCGGCTGCAAGGGACAGCGCATCCCTGAGCGAATTGTCCGGGATGAAATAGGGGCTGTGAATGTACACCGATTTCTTGGCGTTGTTGATCAGCGTCAGGTATTCCATCCTGATAGGGTTGAACGCTGCGACATCAGGTCCTCCGGAGACCGCGATCATCTTCGCGTCACCGCTCTGATCTATCTGCACGTCCTTGTAGTACGAGGCGATGTCCAGTGTGGATTTGCTCGCATACTCCCAATCCATCTCGAACCTCATGTGGATGGGGATGATGCCGGCACCGACGACGCGGACCGCTGTGTCCCTCCAGAATCCGAGGGGACCCTTTCCGAGGTACTCGTCACCGATGTTGAATCCTCCGCAGTATCCGACCTTTCCGTCGATGACCGCGAGCTTCCTGTGGTTACGGTTGTTCTTCTTGGGGCTGAACATGAGCGTGAACACCTTATGGAAGAGAGCGAACTCTCCGCCGGCCTTCTGGAAGGCCTTAATAGCCTTCTGGGGACCCTTGCCCCAACCGAAGTCGTCGGTCAGCAGCTTGACCTCCACGCCCTCCTTTACCTTCTCGGTGAGGATCTGCATCAGTTCGTTACCGAGCTCATCGTTCCTGATGATGTAGTACTCCAGGTGGATGAACTTCTTCGCCGATCTGAGGTCGGCGTAGAGGTCTCTGAACTTGTCCTCTCCCAAGGTGTAGAGGGTCACCGTGTTGTTCGTAGTGTATCCAATACTTCCGAAGTTCTGCATAGTCTTCGCAAGCTGGCGGTATTCCGGGTTCTCCTCTCTGTCGGCCGTTCCCCTGTCGTATTCGACCAGTTCCTTGGTCTTCTCGTCGTTCAGACTCTTGAGCCTGAATGCGCGGTCGGAGTACACCGTCTGTCCGATGAAGATGTACAGTATGAAACCGACGAACGGGAGCAACAGGAAGACCAGTGCCCATACGACTATCTTGGAGGGATTCTTCTTCTCCGTCATCAAGATAACTATCAGGAACAGGATATCCGAGATGATAATCAGAAATTCCAATATCTGTACCCAATCAAATTCCATACACTCCGAATGGGGATGCTACGTATATAACCGTATAACGGCGTTATAATCAAAAATGAGGAGGTTTATGCATGGTCATGCAGAGTTCGGAGACCAGCAGGGTCAGGTTCGAGAAGCCGGATATGGATTGGATCAGAGAGTCCAACATGCTGTGCGCCGACATGCATTATCATACGAACTGTTCCGATTCCTACACGTCAGTGAAGAGCGCTCTGGAGCTGGCCAAGAAGAGGGATGTCGGTCTGGCGATAACCGACCACAACCTCATCAACGGTTCGCTGAAGGCAAGGGAACTGAACAAGGATTACGGAAGGTTCATCGTACCCGGGATCGAGATCAGCGCCTGGGACGGGCCCCACATCCTCGTGTACTTCTACAGCTACGACGAGATGATCGAGTACTGGACGAAGAATGTCAAGCCCCACATCCACCCCAGTCTTTGGCTGGCCATCGATAAGGGTACAGAATGGATATTGGATTCTCTTGAGGACGTCAACTGCGTCATCTCGGGGGCGCACCCACTCGGATACCTGGCGAGTGTCAAAGGGGTTCAGAAGGCGATTAACCGCGGTATCTTGGAAGCTGATATCGCGAAGAGATTCGATGCTTACGAGGTTATCTGCAGCGGGATGTTCCGCAGCGAGAACATCAAGGCGAGGGATCATGCCATCGAATATGGTATAGGATTCACCGGCGGTACGGATGGCCATCTCTTGCATGAGCTGGGCCACGTGCTCACAGTATCGGAGGCCACCGATCTCGACGGATTCCTGGACGACATCGTCAAGCATAGGAACACGGTAGTCGGTCTGGAGAAGCAGATCCCCATGAAGACCATCATGGGACTGGCCAGCCTCTCGCGCATAAGTATGCATCTGCCGTCCTCGATGATAAGGAAGCTGCAGCTCATCAGGTATCACGGGACGCACAACTATCCCGAATGACGACCCTATCTATACAGGTCTCAGTTTTGCTTCTGTGATCGTTCACTCATCAGTCCTGCGGATCAGGAACACTGCTATAACGAAGAATACCGCTGTGACCGCCAGCACATACATCAATGACATCTCGGGAGAGAATTCGTATCCTCCCAGGGACAGATCGAAGCCCATCTCGTGCCTGAACTCTGATGCATCATATGTTCCGAATACGTCGTCCATGGAACCGGAACAGAGGTTCTGACGGAAGAGTGCGGCCATGTGGGTAGCGGGGACCAGGGTCCCGATGAACTGCATCGCATCGGCCATGGTTCCCATGGGCATGTATATGCCTGTCAGGAAACCGATCAGAACGCTTATGACTGTGAAGAATCCAGAGAATGCACCCGCGCTCTTTATGCGAGATATCATTGCGAAAATGATTATCGATCCGGAAAGCGAGGACGGTATGAGCAGTGCGACGCACAATGCAACGGATGTGATGTCCAGGGGACATCCCGTCAGGGACAGATAGATCAAGGATACGATCAGGGCGACCAATCCCATGATCAAACCGACCAAGAAAGTGCTGATGATGTATCCTCCTGCCATCTCATAGGGTTTTATGGATGTGACTATGAAGTCCCTCTTCCTGCCGGACAGGTTGTCATCGACCATGCATTGAAGGGATCCCGCAGAAGCGGTGACGCTCACGATTCCCAAAATGCCGGCGAACACCCATGAATCCACCAGCGAGGAGAGCTGGCCATGTGTGGCGAAGCGTATGGAGTCAGAGATGCTGTCAATGAGCATGTTCCTGAGGAACAGGAGATAGAGCAGCAGGACGATGAAGACCGCCATAAGCGAGAAGAGGACGGATGCTCTGTCCTTGAAGTATATGAGGAGGTTCCTCCTCACCAGATAGCCCATCGCGCTCATTCACTCATTCCTCCCGTTATGTTGATGAAGGTCTCGTCCAGTGTTCCGGTGCGGACCTCGAACGATTCAATCTCATTCTCAAGGTCGTTGACGATGGGAAGGGAAGCCTTCGTATCCGGCAGAGGTATCCTGATGACGTCCGTGCGGACTTCATAGGCTATTCCCTTGCCTGTCAGGTACGTCTCGACTGCCGAGGCATCCCTGGGGAGTATCTCCAGGCAGTCCGAGCTGTATTTCTCCTTGAGCGTGGCGGGAGTACCGTGGGCCGAAATCGTTCCCTTGTTTATGATGACGACGTCGTCTGCATCGGTGGCCTCCTCCATGTAGTGCGTGGTAAGGAAGACCGTCATGCCCTCCTCCTTCAGGTCGTAGATGTTCTTCCAGATGTTCATCCTCGTCTGAGGGTCCAGACCGGCGGTGGGCTCGTCTAACATGAGGAGTTTCGGTCTGTGGACAAGAGCTCTGGCGATATCCGCTCTGCGCCTCTGGCCTCCGGACAGCTTCGCATAAGGTCTGTCTGCAAATTCAACACAGCCTGATCTGGACAGCGCATCCTCTATCCTGTACTTCAGATCCTCTTTGCCGTAGCCGTACATCCCGCCGCGTATCGTGACGTTCTCGCGGACGGTGAGTTTGGGATCCAGCATATTGTCCTGGAAGACCATGCCGATGTCGTTGCGGGCCTCCGAAGGTTCCTTGCCGAAGATGAGGACTTCCCCAGAGTCTCTTTTCAGCAAAGAGCAGAGGATGGAGAAGGTCGTGGATTTTCCTGCACCGTTAGGGCCGAGGAAGGCGAAGAACGAGCCCTCCTCAACGCTGAACGATATCCCGTTTACAGCTTTGAGATCCCCGTAGGATTTGTGTAATTCAGATACCTGTACAGCATAATTCGGCATGGTCTGGAAGATTGCTCACATCGATATAATTATTCTTAGTTTTTTAGATAAGTAAGGCGAACTGGTTTTCTGTATTTGACAGAGACATACCAGATTCGATCATAATAGCTGATCAAAAAAGACCGGCGTCCCCCGGTTACTTGGGGGCCGTCAGCCCAAATATGTTTCCTCGATCAGTTGAACTGCGAAAGCCACTCGTGCATCTTCTCTTCGGTCCCTTTGTGAATGGGATTCTTAGAGAGTCTCGCGTACTGTTTCCTGACTTTCAGTATGCTGTTCTCGTCATCGACCTCTCTCAGGATGTGGTTCACACCTTCCGGTGCATAGCGTTCCACGTTGGGGAGGTCCTGCAGCCTGTCCAATTCCTTATAGTCCGCAGACAGGTCCTAGGTGCCGGTTATCGCAAGGACGGGCTTTCCGTAGTTCTTCAGTTTAGCGACCATGTCATCTGCACTGTATGCCCCGTGCTCTCTGATCCATTTCGCATTGATGATCCCGCCTTTGATGAATGCCTTATCCTTGTCGGTGGCGGAGCATTTGGCGTATATCGAATCCACCTTGGCGTTGTTCTTCTCCTCGTTGGAGGCACCGCGGAGCAGCAGTCCTTTCAGACCCTTCATGTTCTTGGCCTGTTCGGCAAGTTCCCTGTTCTGATAGTGCAATGCATCCTTCAGACTCATCCCTGCGGCCCCTATGACCATCAGTCCTGCGGTATCCTCCCTGTCGGAAAGGACGGTGGCGATCATCCCGCCCTCGCTGTGTCCGAAGACTATGATCCTGTCGGCATCCACGTACGGCAGCGTCTTCATGTATCTGATCACGGAAACGGCGTCATTCACCAGGTCTTCGAAACCGTAGAGCGGTTTCTTTCCGCTGCTCTCATGGGTTCCGCGCTTGTCGTAACGGACGGTCACGAAGCCCCATTCAGCGAACTGCCAGGCGAAGTTCTTGTACATGTCCGTATGCAATCCTTTTCCGTTACCGTCACGGTCCATGTTTCCTGTACCCATGATTAATACGATAGCGGGCTTCTTTCCTTCGTAATCTGCGGTGGCGATGGTAGCTCCCAGACGGACGTCCCCTTCAATGAAGATCCTCTCCTCTTCGATGCTCATTCTTTCACTTCCTCTATGATAGGTGCCGATATGATGGAGATGCTCCTCTGTTTTCCTCCGTCCTCCAGTTTTTGGTATTTCTCCAGCAGTTGCCTGTAGTCCTCGAAGAATTGCGCGAATCTCTCGTCCGATAGACGGAGGATGATCGTCCTAAGGCTGAGCATGTCAGCCAATGGGTCGCATCCGCCTCTTGCGCTGTATTCGCGGAAGTTCCCGTATAGGGACATCAGGAACAGATACGCTACATCGCTGAAGTCCTCGGGCATCTTCGAGGCCCATCCTTCCTCATCGATGGCTAATGTCCTTTCGGTGGTCCCTCTGATCTTCTTTTCCTCTTTGACCCTTAGGACCCCTTCGCTGAGGAGTGCGTTGACGTGGCGGTATATGGTGGGTGCCGGTACGTCATCCATGCTGTCGGAGAGCTGTTTGGTGGTTGCTTCTCCATTGATCTGGATATACTGGACTATTCTGAGTCTGACGGGGTTCGAGAGGATGTCTTTGAGATCCATCTTATCACATTATTATCATTTATGATAATATTATTAATAATGATAATAAATATAAACTTTACTGAGGTGAGAGGATGAACTAAACCACACAGCGGCTATCGTCGATACTAGAACAGATGAGAACTTATGGTTCTGAGGAAGGTATTGATGAAGTATCATTTGTCTGGCGGAGTTTCCGATGAATCTCTGTCCTTGTTCCTGTAGGCCAAGGGGATGTATTTGCCGACCTTCTTCCTGTAATCGACGCGGAGCCTGATGTTCAATAGTATGATAGAACCCATGACCAGTGTGATCCCCAGTATTTTGAACAATGACAGTTCCTCATCGAACATCAGATAACCGACGATTCCTGCGACCACCAGCTCGAATACGGATAGGATCGATGTCAGCGTGGGTTCGAGGTACTTCACGCTCCAGGCCAGTATGAAGTACGGCACCATCGTCATCAGTATTCCCAACGCGAGCGCCATCACGAGTCCTTCAGGATTGATTACGGCAGTGACAACGGCATCGACATCGGCGAAGGGAAGGACGATGAGGTCCGCTATCAATATCGTGTAGAACAGGCTGGCTTCTGGCTTCACCCCTTTGTTGTAAGCAATCCTGCTTCCGATGACGAACATACCGAAACAAAGGCCGGAGACCAGTGCGGCCAGGACACCGGTGAGTTCCAAATCGGCCCTTCCGTTGATCACACCGGTGACGAAAAGACAGCCAATGGAACCAAGCACAAGGGCGGATAGTTTCTTCCAAGTGAGGGTGTCTTTGAACAGATAGATAGAGATGATCAGGACATAATAGGGGGCCGTCATCTGCAGAAGGGTAGCCATGGACAACTCGATGGTTCCCTGTGCATAGAAGAATGTGACATCGGACCCAATCTTGAACAGACCGAACAGGATGAAGAATGGGATGTCCTTCAGCCTGATCTTCAGGGAACTGGGTGAGAATAGCAATATGAGCAGGAGCAGGAAGATGACTGAGAACATCAGGCGGATCAATACGGTGTCCAGTGCATTAAGTCCCCATTCGTTGCTGAAATAACGGGTGCATATCCCCAGCATACCGAATAAAGAAGCTCCTATGATCACGCCGACAACGGCCATCGTCCGGTTCTTGTCCATCGAGGACGCGAATTATAATCGCTATTTAGGGATTTGTATACAATTGTTAAAAATAGGGGGGTCTGCCCCCATTGTTTTCAGGATAATTCTTTTCCCAGGGCCTCGATCCTATCGACTATCTCATCGATCCGGGCCGGTTCAAGGTTGGGGTTCAGGAGTGTGAACTTCAGCATCACGCGGCCGTCCTTGACGGTCTGGCCGATCACAGTCCCTTCGCTTAGGAGCTGTCTCCTGACCTTCTTATTGACCTCATCGCCGGCATCCAGAGCGAACACGACTGAAGACAGCTTCGGCTCGACAGGCGCGATGAACGCGGGGTTGCGGGATATCTTATCGAACATGTACTTCGCATTGCCGACTGATTTGTCTATGATTTCCGCATACCCGTCGGCACCTCTCGTCTGGAAGGCCATGAACACCTTGAGGGCGTCGAAGCGGCGGGTGGTCTGCATCGATTTGCCGACGAGGTTGATGTACCCGTCCTCCTCGTCTTCCTCACGGTTGAGATAATCAGCGTGGAGCTCGAAGCATTTCAGAAGCTCCTTGTCCTTCACGAGGATGGCGGAACAGGAGATGGGCATCAGGAACATCTTGTGGAAGTCCACGGTGATGGAATCGCACATGGATATCGCTCCGATCCTCTCCTTGTACTTTTGACTCATGATGAGTCCGGAACCGTATGCCGCATCGGCATGCAGGTGCATCCCGTAGCGGTCGCACAGCTTCCTCATGCCTGCTGCGTCGTCTATCGAACCGAAGTCCGTGCTTCCGAACGTCGCCACGGCACAGTACGGGTAGAGTCCGGCAGCGACATCCTCCTCGAGCATCTTCTCGAAGGCCGCCAGGTCGATCCTGCATGTGGAGTCCACGGGGATCTTCCTGACTGCGTTGTATCCCATTCCGAGGATATGACTGGCCTTGTCCATGGAGAAGTGCGATATCTCCGATGTGTAGACACGGAGCCTGTTGTACTCCGGGGGAAGTCCGTTGAGCTTGACATCCCAGTCGAATTTCTGGGCGCAATACCAATCGCGTGCTGCGATGATCGCGGATATGTTGGATTGGGATCCTCCAGATGTAAAGCATCCGTCGCCCTTCTCGGGGTCGAATCCGAACAGTCCGAGCAGACCGTGGACCATGCTCTCCTCCATCTCGGTGGCTGCAGGGCCCTGATCCCAGCTGTCCAGGCTGTCGTTGAAGCATGATATGATGAGTTCCGAGCAGATCGTCTCCGTCAGTACCGGGGAGTGAAGATGGGGCATGTACTTCGTGGACCATGTGCGCAGCATATGGGGAAGTATCTCCTTCTTCGTCTGTTCGAGAACGGCCTCGAAACCCTTTCCCTCCTCGGGAAGGAATCCGAGCGATGTGATCTTCTCCCTGAGCTCGTACGGGTCGATCCCGGAGAACGCGCTGTTGTCCGAATAAGAGTCGAATATGGCCCTCAGAGTCTCGTCTATCATCTGGGAGAATCTCTTCCTGACCTCTTCGGTCTCGGTGAGCAGGAGGGGGTCAGTGCATGACATCCGCATCGACCTCTTTCACGACCTTTGAGAAGATGGCCACTGCCTGGTCGATCTCCTCGTCCGTGATGGTCAGTGCGCAGAGGCATCTCATAACGGAGCCGAAACGTCCGCCTTTCTCCATGATCAGGCCGTTTTCCAGGCACATGCGCTGTACACGGGCTGTGATCTCTCCGTCCGGCATGGGTGTACCCATGATGTCCTTGGGTCCGTTGGGATCTATGAACTCTATTCCGAGCATGAGTCCCGTTCCGCGGACGTCTCCAATGATAGAGACCTCCTTCTGGAGCTTGAGCAGTCCCTCCTTCATGCGGTTACCCTTGCGGGTGACCTCATCGAGGAATCCGGGCTTGCTGATCCTTTCAATGACGATCTTTCCGGCCGCCATTGCCAGCTGGTTTCCGCGGAAGGTTCCTGCGTGAGCGCCTGCGGTCCATGCGTCGAGCTTCTTATCGTAGACGACGACGGACATGGGCTGTCCTCCTCCGACTGCCTTGGAGATGAGGATAACGTCAGGGACGATACCTGCGTGCTCGAATGCGAACACCTTTCCTGAACGTCCCATACCGCACTGGATCTCGTCGCAAATGAGAGGGATGTCCAGTTCCTTTGTGATCCTGCGGACGGCCTGAAGGAATTCTACGGGGGCAGGGATGACTCCGCCCTCTCCCTGGATTGCTTCCAGGATGACCGCTGCGGGTTTGATGACCCCGCTCTCGGGGTCCTTGAGAAGTCTCTCGAAGTAGTTGATGCATGCTTTTGTTCCTGCTTCTCCGCCCAATCCCATCGGACAGCGGTAAGAGTACGGGTAAGGCATGAACTGGACACCGGGCATGATGTTGGGTACCTTGCTCTTGGCGTTGAGGTTACCGGTCAGCGCCATGGCGCCGTGACTCATTCCGTGGTATCCGCCTGAGAACGCTATGATTGTGCTCCTTCCTGTCGCTGTCTTACAGAGTTTGATAGCAGCCTCAGTCGCGTCCGATCCGGACGGGGAACAGAACTGTACCTTCGCTTTCTCTGCAAGTTCCTTGGGAACGATGGAGAAAAGAGCCTGAACGAAC
Source organism: Candidatus Methanomethylophilaceae archaeon (assembly GCA_045588265.1). GTDB lineage: Archaea > Thermoplasmatota > Thermoplasmata > Methanomassiliicoccales > Methanomethylophilaceae > Methanoprimaticola. Next base: position 44,532 of record JAZNDX010000017.1, read on the forward strand.
TCATCCTTCATGGGCGTGACAAGGTCCAGCATGTGAAGAGATGCTCCGGATTGGATCAGCTCGATCATGGCCTGACTGACCTCGTCATCATTGTGGCCCAGTGCAAGGGTTCCTGCACCGTTCAGGAAATCAAGATAGCGTTTGCCCTCAATATCCTCCACCCAAGACCCTTTGGCTTTCATGATGGCCACGGGGAATTTGCGTGGATAGCTCCTGGCGGAGGACTCATAGCCCTCCTGGCGCTCGATGAAGTACTTGTTCGTATTCTGGTTCATTAAAAAAGGGTACAAAACCATTGCTTTTAACCATTGCCCTTGCGGGAGGACATAAAGGGCCGATTTCCCTAATCGCCGTTTACCAACCGTCGGGAACTTTTGAGTCTAGTATCTTGTAAAAAGATACTAGGTCGGACACAGGTTTGCTGTATGAGATCTCGAGTCCTGATGAATTCAAAGTCTGCTTGGATTGCATGGCGGCCTTGCCGTCGAATGAGATGAACAGCGGGATCACGCGGATCCTGCCGATGCCCGAACTTCTGGCGGAGTCAATCGCTTCCTCGACGGTCCTGCCGTGGCGGCAGAATGCGATCTCCGTCCTCCATCCCTGTTCCTCCAGTTTATTGGAGTAGAACTTTGCGGTATCCTCGCATTCCTTCGTCTCGGAATCGTAGGCAATGACAAGGAGTACAGTATCTGTCCTGACAGGACTTTCCCTTTCGATCAGCTCATCGGCCAATGCATAATTCATGCCTAACGCGGTCGCGAACCTCGTGGCTACATCCTTCCCGTTCATCATCCTCCAGGAGCCGCAGTTGTCGGGCAGCCCGAGTTTTTTGGGCATGGTCCACACTGTCATCTTTCCCTCAGAGATGGCAAGCGGGAGGATAACGAATGTGTCCACTCCGTCCCTGTTCATAGACTCCATGACATCGTCCGAGGACGGCGTCCCGTAATGGTATGCGACATGTACATCCTTCCTGCCGTTAGCCCTCAGATAATCGGCGCATCTCTCGGCCACATCGCGCTCCCCTTCGGAGCTTGAATGCTGTGCAAGGACCATTACTCCTGTCTTCATCGGTAGTAACACTAATTCATTATAGATAACATATGGTATGCTTTAAATCATAATTCGTGTTACCAAGGATTATGACATATGGATATGACCCTGAGAACGATCCTGAGGTTTTGAGAAGTTTCGCCAGGCAGGCTTATGGCCACGAGGTCTGGTTGGACAAGGTCTTCCGCGAGGATGACGAGATCTGCGTGTACGGATTGTACGGACACAAGATGGTCCCCGACAACCCGATGCCTTCTGATTACGCTCAGCCCGTGCTCTACGGGGACGAAGGCCGTCTCAAGGATCCCTACAGGGAGATCGTCAAGGACCCTCACGGATGGAAATTCTCATTCGAGGATGTAGGTGCAGATGTCTACACCCTGTACATCGACTCCACCGCACCATGGGTTACTGATGAAAGCGGATGGCACCGCGGGGTCAAACGCGATTTCGCCACAGTCAAGACCTCTGCGGCATATGTCATGGTCGCCAAGAGGATCATATCCAAGGACGGAAAGAATCCAGGAGAGGTGTTGCACGCAGTGCTCGACATGCTCCCGGAGAAGGCCAAGCTCACTGTCGGCGAGGATGCTGTCATCAAAGTGCTCTATGAGGGAAAGCCTCTCCCCAACGTCAAGGTCATATGCTACCGCGAGGGCGCAAGCGAATTCGAAGAGTACAAGGCTGATTCTGATGGAGTCCTCAGATACCCCGTCACAGGAAAGGGACTTCATGCATTCATCGCTCGTTACGTCGATGAGAACAAGAGTGTCGACGACGAGTTCGACGAAACATCTTACAAGATAACGCTTACGCTGGAGACGGATTGAATGTTGAAGATAATCTCCACAGGCAAAGGAGGAGTGGGAAAGACCACTACCATCTCCACTCTGGCCACCATGATGGCGAAGGAAGGCAAGAAGGTGCTGGTGTTCGATACCGACCCCAGCATGAATCTCGCCATGACGCTGGGCATCCCGTATCAGGATGTCCCGACGATCACCGAGAACAAGGAGAAGATCAACGAGGAACTGGACGAGATGGATGAGGAGAATGCCGTCGAGGTTGGAAGGAACATCCTCGAGAACTACACCAAGGTGAACAAGGACGGCATACGCATAGTCATAATGGGCTCCATACCCGAGGAAGGGAATGGATGCCTCTGTTCAGCGATATCCATCGTCAAGATCCTCATGAACTATGTCGATTCCGACAAGTGCCCCGAGGTCTATGACGTGGCATTCGTGGATTCGCAGGCGGGTCCAGAGATCCTGGGAAGGGGTCTTGCAAAGGATTTCGACTGCAATATGATCATGACGGAACCCACTCCCAAATCGGCCGAGGTTTCCAAGCAAGTCGCTTCGCTCGCGAAGAACCTGGGGATCTCGATGAACCTTCTCGTTATCAACAAATCAGAGGTCGAGGACGACGTGGACCGTCTGTCTAAACTCGTCAACATCCCGATCTCCGATGCCGTGCGCATCCGTTACGACCACAGCGTAATCGATGCCGACAGGACGAACACGTGTCTGCTCGAGGGATTCCCCGATTGCGACGCGATCAACGACATTTACACGATCAAAAAGAGGATCGAAGCAATACAGAGCTGAGTGCAATGTGCGAATTCACAGTTTATCTCAATGGGAAGGAAGACAGCGATATCGTCGCCAAGAATGTAATCAAATCGAAGATCAAGGCAGATCATATCTCCATGATGGACAGTGCCGGCAAGACCTACAGGGTTGACAACGCCGAGATTGTCACCGTTGACTCGATCATGGCAGAGATGCACCTCAAGACCATTGCGTGATAGGATGATGGAAGAAATCGTTAAGAAAGGGGACTATCTGGCACTGTTCAGCGATGCAGGCGCTTACGAAGAGACCATGAAGGGATACATGGGCATGTTCGACCGCGAGGTCTTCGACGTCATTCTCGTATCTGACAAGGCATCATCGATGTTCGCTGCAGTGCTCGCGGACAGGTTCAAGAAGTGCCTAATCTTCGATCCCAAGGACGTCTGCAAAGGATGCAAGGTCCTGATCATGGCGGACAGTCTCGGGGACGGCCAGTGTCTCAAAAAGACTGCTGAGGCTGTGGAGGCACAGGGCGGAGAGGTTCTCCGTATCGGATGCATCGTCGAGAAGTCCTCTGAGGGTGCAAGGAAGAGCAAGCTTCTGAGACCATATCCATTCGAAGCACTGGTCCTTATCTGAAACACAAAAAGGTGGCTTTTTGCCACCTATTTTTCTTTTCAATCATAGAAGTTTCTCGTAGAAACCTGCGGCCCAATCCTTTGTCGACAGGGCATGCTGATGCATGTAGGTCCCTATGGTGTTCTTGAAGACTAGTCCATCTTTCTTATCCACGATGCCCTGACCGCGTCTGACATCGAAACCGAACGTTTCGGAACCGCTCGCGGTGACCTCGGAATAATGGTACTCATGGGCACGGACGGTACCGGAGAAAAGGGGATTGTCAGGTGTGGAGTCCGCGATGACGTATGTGGGTCCGTGGCGCTTGTCAACGAACACCGAATCGCATCCGAACGCTCCGATCATGTCGTGCCTGATGCCTTCCTTGTCTATCATGCCCGAGCATAGGCTCATCAGGCCTCCGCACTCCCCGAGAATGGGTTTCCCATCCTGGGCCATGTTCCTCACGCCGTCTATGAAATCGCGGTTGCTTGAGATCTCGGCCGCATGGAGCTCGGGGTATCCCCCGCCCAGGTATACTGCATCGGCATCTGGTAGCCTTTCACCGGCAATCGGGCTGAACTTCCTGATCCTGAATCCAGATGCCTCAAGGCATTCCAGATTCTCCCTGTAATAGAAACAATACGCGTCGTCATAAGGTACGGCGATTTCCGCCTGGGCATCCCTCTCGACATAGGGTGATTCCGTAGGCAGGTCCGAATCGGTCGATTCGGCGATATCCAAGAGGATGTCAAGATCGAGAGGTTCCACCAGCCTTTCCAGGGATGCTACCCCGCTGTGGTCCTCGTCGACAATGGTGTTGAGGCCAAGATGTCTTTGGCCGAGGGTGTTCTCCCTGTCCTTCTTGATCTTGCCGACGACCTTCACGTCGCTGCAGTATGTGGACATGGTGACATCCAGTTTATCGGAGTGCTGCGGTCCGGAGACCTTGTTCAGGATGACCCCTGCGATCTTCACTTCGGGGTCGAATGATTTGAACCCGTTGATGATGGCTGCCGTGCTGCGGGTGAGCGAACCAGAATCGACTACCAGCACGACCGGAAGGTCCAGCAGTTTTGCGATGTATGCTGTCGAACCGAGGTCATCGTCTCCCGAGAATCCCTCATAGAGTCCGCGTACGCCTTCTATCACGCAGACATCGGCATCCTCGGATGCGTATCCCACCAGATTGCGTATGGTGTCGTTGTCCATGAGGAAAGAATCAAGGTTTCTTGAAGGACGTCCAGTCGCGGCCGAATGATACATCGGATCGATGAAATCGGGGCCGACCTTGAATCCCTGGACCTTGTACCTTTTGGAGAGCAGGGACATGATCCCGGTGGTGATGGACGTCTTACCGACACCGCTGCCGGTACCGGCGATCACGAATCCCTTCAAGTCAGATCAGCTCCCTGAGGGTCTGTGCCGTCTCCAGTGTGATAATGCCTTTTGCTCCCATGACCAATCCATGGCTTCCGACCTCTCCCACAGCGGTGAATCCTTGGTCGAGGTAGTTGGACAGTTCGCGGGGCTGGTCGGTAACGAGAACGCAGTTCTCATCAAGACCGGGATAACCGTGGCAGATGCCCAGAACGACTGTGAGGTCTGGTGAGAATCCCTTGACGGCCTCATGGATCTCATCACCTATGACGGCATATTCATCGAGGCCGCCGATTATGCGATCCATCTTCACTCCCTTGGAATCCATGTCTCTGAGGATATCGGTGCAGTAGCCCCTGATCCTGGGAAGACCCTTCTCGGCATTCAGGTTGGCCACGAAGAACGTGTTGCCTCCAAGCTTCTTCCTTGCCTCGTCTACAGCCCCGAACATGTCGGCGAAACGATAGGCCAGCTCCTTCTTCGCTATCATCACGACAGCTACCTTGCCGCCCTTTGAGAGGGTATCGATTACCCTTTTGCATACAGATAGCTTGGTGGGACTCTCTGCAGGCGACAGATATGTCCTGCCTGCCATTCCCTTGTTCTTCTCCAGGGCAGTCGCGGCCTTCAGGAGCTTGGACTGACGGTCGCATTCCTCCTGAGGGATGATGCCTGCAGCAGCACCTGCTTTCAGAGCGCGGATGGCGCCTTCGGTGTTGTTCTCCATGCAGCCGTGGCAGTCTATGGCGAAACAGTTGGTGTCGCCCATGTCGACCCTTCCGATGGTCGCCTTGATGTCGTCGCCTATGATGGTGCTCGCACATGTGCCGATGACGGCCATGGTCTTCGGGGAGAACCTCTCCTTGGCCTCCTTGAGTGCCTTTTCCAGTTGGGGGCCTCCTCCGAATATCAGATCGTTATCCTTCATCGATGATGTGACGACACGTACACCGGCATTCTCCAGTGGCCTTGAGGCCATGAAGGAGCATCCTGCCGGACCGTGCATCACGATAACATCCACGTTCATGTCCCTGGCGGTGTACATCGCCGCGACTATCGGGTTCGGACGCGGATGGTATACGCTCATTGGTACCCTTCCTTGGTCATGCGGACGACGGTCTTGACTCCTGCGGGTATATCAGGCTCTGTGCCGTCACCTGGAGTGACTATCAACTGGGCACCGTATCTGCGGACTACGTCTTCGATGAGATCGCGGTCCAGCTTGTCGCATACCTTCTTGGAAACGGGGTCTATGATGACCAATGCGTCGTCCAGGATATTCATTGTTTTGAGCGTCTTCAGTGTGCGCTCCACGGACATATGAGAGATACCAGGGTTGCGCTCAACGATGCATCTTACGCCGCCCATGTTGCGAATTTCTCCCCTTCCGGGCACGCCTTCGAAATCGGACAGTGCCTTCAGAACGGCATCGGCAGGGATGTCCATAGCGTCGCAGACCTCCAGGGCCATGTCCATGGCCTCGATGTATTGAAGGGCCAGATAGTTCCCTTTTAGTGAAATCTCATGATCGCCCTTGTATTTGACTGAGACCTTCAAAGGTTCTCCGAACACGGGATCCTTCTCTACTGTGACCTTCTTCTTCGACAATCTCAGAGGCTTGCCGTATGCGGACCAGATGTCCTTCTCGGATTCGAGAACGATGTTCGTCCCGTCAGAGAGGATATCTTTCTTAGCCTCTCTTGCACGGCGGCTCTTCTTTGCTATGCCGTAGTCCTCCAGAAGATTGGTGATGCATGTGATATCCGCTTTCGCAGAACCTCCGAGTGATACCTCGCATACCATGACGTCGTAGTCGCCCGCAGGCAGGTCCAACAGGTAGGGTGGAGCGATGCTCTTCAGCTCATCGATCTGATGCCCTTCCTTGGTGAACGGTCCGGATCCTCTCGAGGATCTCAGATAGACCTTCTTGCCTGCGTCTGCCAGGATGTGAGCGATGAGGTAGCATGTGCTGGTCTTTCCCTTGACTCCCGTGACCTCAATCCTGAATCTTTTGTCATTCATGAAGCGGTTGACCGCCTGCGAATACCAGATCCTCTCATCATAGGTCACGTTCTCAAGGAAGATGTCCGGACAGTGGCATGGCATCGAGACCAGGTCGTAGTGTCCCGGTGTCGGATTGCCGACGCAGACCTCGATTCCGAGATCCTTCAGGGTCTGCAGCATCTCCGGAGGAGCGATCTTGTAAACATCGGCGACCGTGACCTCGTTCCCCTCATCCTTGAAGAGAGGTGCGAGCACCTGCCCCCCATGCGTCATGTCCAGCAGCAATACCTTCATTCGCCCAAATACTCCCTTGCTTTTTGATCGAGCACATCCAGCAGACGCGGGTTGGACTCCACCGGGCGTGCGTAGTAAACGTTGATTTTCCTTCCGTTGACGGTTATGTCCCCGCCTTCGCTGTACGGAGGGATTCCGATCTTCTCTGGGATGTCTTTACCCATGTGGATTCCCATAGCGATGAACAGGGGTATCGCGATGATCCTGTCCACACCCTCCTTCTCCAGCTTGTCGATGGCATCGGGGATGGTGGGTTCGCAGTACTCGTTGAAGGCATACGCGACGTGCTTGTATCCCCTCGCTGCTACCCTTTCAGCGTTCATCTTGATCGTGCGCATATTGGACAGCGCCTTGAACCTGGTTCCGTGTCCGAGGATCAGTATCCCACAGTCCATGTTCCCATTTGCATCGGCGATTTTGTCGCAGATGATGTCTGTAAGAGTGAAGCTCGTGTCGAATGCCGAGGCTATGGAGATGGTGACCTCCTTGCCCTTGACCACGGTCTTTCCAGAATTGGAAGATCCCAATCCCATCTTCTCGGGGATGAGTTCCTTCGTCAGCGTTCCTTCGGATATGTAGTATGGTATGGCGACGATCTCGTCGACTCCCTCGTCCACCATCTGCTCCAAGGCTTCGGGGATCGAGGGGGAATTCACTCTGAAATATGCCTTGCCGACATGCTGCCAACCTCTGCACTTCAGTCTGTTCACCTGGACATCCAGGATCTCGGTCAGATTGCCGTTCCTTGTTCCGTATCCTACAATCAGTATTCCTTTACTCACAACCGTCACATCCTGTGCAGTCATCGAGTCTCAGCCCTCCGGAGATGTCCTCCGAGCGCGAGTACACCGTTTTGGCCAACTGGCGGTATAGTCCAGCCATCTCCGAGTCGGGTTCTCCGGAGATCACAGTCATATCGCGTTTCTCACAGGTCTGGACAGTCGGCGATCTCGGAAGTCTGAATATGACTTCCGAACCGATGTTCCTGGCCGCATCCGAGATCAGGCTGTCCTCGTTCTCGACGCCTCTCGAATTCTGAATCAATCCACCGAAACGGGCGTATCCGTCGCGGCGGAAATCGTTGACCGCGGTAGCGATGTTGTTCGCAGCATAAAGAGACATGCGTTCTCCGGATGTCACCACGAACACGTCGCGTGCATAACCGTTGCGTATGGGCATGGCGAATCCTCCGCATACGACATCCCCCAGGACATCGTAGATGATGACATCGGGTTTGTAGACGTCCATCGCATCCAGGCGGTCGAGTTCCTGGAATGCCGCGATGATACCTCTGCCGGCACATCCCGTACCGGGCCTGGGGCCTCCGCATTCCACGCAGAGGACGCCGTGGGAACCCACATGGACCATGTCCTCCAGGGTGCGGTCGTCCTTGTCGCGCATGGTGTTCAGGACGGTCTCGATTGGACCACCGGTCAGCATGCTGGTGGAGTCCGCTTTGGGATCGCATCCGATCTGCATCACCGTGAGGCCGGACTCGGCCAACGCATCGGAGATGTTGGAGGATGTGGTGGATTTACCTATCCCGCCCTTACCATAGATTGCTATTCTGCGCATGGTAATCGAACAGTATCATCGTTAATATTCTCTGCCTTCATCAAGACAGGTATTCCGCTGCCCTCATGTCCAGATAATCGGTCAGACGGTTATCTGCTTCGACAGGGCGTCCGTAGTAGACACTGATCTTCCTGCCGTTGACGGTGATGTCCTCGCCCTCGCTGTACGGAGGGATGCCGATCTGTTCGGGAATCTCGTCGCCGAGGTGCAGACCCATGGCGATGAACAGGGGCAGGGCGATGATCCTTTTGACGCCTTCCTTCTCAAGTTCGTCCAAGGTGTCTTTGATAGTGGGTTCGCAGAATTCGTTGAAAGTGTACTTTGTGTGAACGTAGCCCATGCTCTGGAGCCTCTCGGCGTTCTGCTGGATGACGCGCTTGTTGGCAAGGGAATCATGCCTGGTGCCGTGTCCGATGATCATTATGCCGCAGTCTCTGTCGCCTCCTGCATCGGCGATCTTGTCGCACAGGATGTCAGTAAGGATGAGGTTCATACCGAAGGCCGGCGCAATGCATACGGTCACGTCCTTTCCCTTGACCTTGATGTCCGCCATGTCGGTTTTCATTCCCAGTTTCTCGGGTATCAGCTGCTTGGTCAGGGTTCCCTCGGCGATGTAATAAGGTATAACGACTACGTTGTCAACGCCCGCATCGACAAGTCTCTCCAAGGCTTCGGGGATCGTAGGGGAGCTTATCCTGAAGTATCCGACTTCGACGTTATCCCAACCCCTGCATCTGAGCCTCTTTGCCTGAGTCTCGAGAATCTCTTCGAGATTTCCTTTTCTGGTTCCGTATCCTGCGATTATGATTCCGTTTGTCATCTTTCGTTACACCTGTGGTGCTGGTCATAACGCTATTAGTATTAAAAAAGTGTTTATAAGTGTTACCATTTATTCATTAAATGCAATTATAGTGTTACCAAATGGTTAAGAATGGTGGAAAGGTGGGGTGTAAACCCCTTTTTATCATCAAAAATTCAATCGAACACTGCAATGTCAGAACAAATTAACAACAAATACAATCTGGCATTCCAGCCGATGATCGTATCCCGGGCCTTTGAAGGATGGAATCCTCCTGCTCCTCGGCCGCCGGCTTCAAGTAGAACAACCTGCGCTTGCTCCTCAGCCCCATGACCATGATCTTGTTCTCTGATTCAAGGGTGTCTATTATATAGTTCATATTGTGGACTTGGATCATCAGCAGTCTCGAGATGGTCACGATGTTCCCGCTTCCGTTGCAGCGAAGGTATTCCAGGACTACCTCTGTTTCCTGGAGATTTGTCCTCTGTCTGTTGTCCAGGGACGGCAGCTGGATGCAGAAGGAGTCCGAATCGCTCATGATCGTGGGCATCAGTCCAGAGGTGGTGTAGCATCCTTTGATCTGCCTCAGTCCGCTGCCTTCCAGCCTTACATATCCGAGCCTCTTCAGTAGCATGGAGGTCTTGGGGTTCCTGGGGCATGTGCTGACGATGACATCGAAGAGATCCTCTCCGATGAAGCCTCCGGGGGATGTGATGGTCAGGGATTCTTCGTTGAAATCGATGATTATGTCCTGCTCCAGCGATGCATCGAAATGGATCACTGCGTTGGCCAGAGCTTCTTCCACCGCCACACTGGGGAGGCGCTTGTATCTGCTGGCCCTTCCCAGGAGCTGTACGAACGGTGTCGCCTCCTTCAGAAGTATGGCGCACTCGATCATCTGTATGAATAAGGGTCCGAAGTACACCTTCTCCCCGTTCTTGGTCCTCAGGACCAGATGCCAAGGGCACTGGTCAGCAAGCAGCAGGGCGAAATTGTTGTAGACATTGCGTCTCGCGTACGTACCCTCGGGAAGGGAACTCTCGTCCCATCTCTTCCTTGCGAATTCGCGGTACGTCTTGAATGTCATCTTCTGTCTTTCTGCTGGTCTGTCTTCAAAGTTGTTAGACATGAGACTATACACCTTAGACTAGTATAAAGAATATCGTTGCAGTTCTAACAAAGTTAGAGTTTCTACTTGATTTAGTAAAGTTGTAAATACTTTCCAGAACCATCCAGGCATAGGTGAATCTCATGGTAGCTATACCCAAAGAAGTAATCGACCTGATCAACGCAAAGGAAGCAACAAAACTCCTCGTTACAGTATCATCTGACGGACAGCCCCACGCCATCGTTTGCGGAAGCATCTTCGCGACACCTGACGGAAAGGCAGGAGTCGGAGAGATTCTCATGAAGAGGGCAGCAAAGAACCTGAAGGACACCGGAAAGGCAGCATTGTCCGTTGCAGCCGGCCCCAAGGCGTACGAGCTCATCCTCAAGTGCCCCGCACGTGCGGACAGCGGACCCGTCTTCGATGACATGAAAGCGAAGATGGCAGCAGCAAACCTCCCGTGCTTCGCAGTTTGGACCTTCGACGTCGCAGAAGTCTGGGACGAGAGTGCCGGACCCACCGCAGGAACAAAGATCTGCTGATCATCAACGGCCCTTCGGGGCCTTTTTATCCAAGTACCTGTATCAGTGAAACATGTCATTTCTTGAAGAGTATCTGCCTTCGTGGTTCTTCGAGTATCTGTCGCCCATCGTCCTCTTCATAGGCGGAGCGTTGGCATTGATCATCGTGGCCCTTTATCTGAAGGACAAGGATTCCGCGAAGTACAAGCTGATGGTCTTCCTGGGGATGCTGTTCGGTATAGCCATAGTGGTTCTGGCAGTCCTCGAGGGATTCCATGCCCAGACATATACGCTCATATTGATCGCCGCAGGAGCATTCGCCCTCATAATCAGGCCGTTCCGCGATCTGCATATCGCAGTCATAGTCGGTCTATTCGTCATGGCGATTGTCTACATAGCTCTGGGAGGTCTCAACGGAACAGAGGTTGCAGGAGTGGACCTGTCCGTCCTGGCGACCGGTTGGCCCAGATTCATCATTGCATTCATCGCCGGAGCGATCGTATTTAGTTTGCTTAGGTTCGCAGAGGCAATCGTTAAGCTCGCGGGAGCGATCCTGAACTTCTGGCCTGTCCTCCTGATCCTCGGTGTTCTGTGCATCGGAGAGGCCTGCTGTCAGATGTTGGGATACGGTTCCATATTCGACTACATCAGGAACATACCCTGGCCTAAGATCAACACCATAGCGGATATCTGAGGTGAACTGAACAACTCAAGGGTTATGCGGAACCGTCCAGCGGTCCGACTATCGCTAAAAAAGAGGGCAACAACCTTTAAATGATAGTAGCCAATGGAGGGGAAGAGTGGGCTCGTGGCTTAGCCAGGATATAGCGCTGGCCTTCTAAGCCAGACGCCTCGGGTTCGAATCCCGACGGGCCCGCCTGGATGCATCACCTAATGATGACAAATCCAAGGAAGGATCAAGATGAAGAGAGGCTCACGCGCCTGGAAGAAACGCGGTAACCAGCGTTGGAAATGGCGTAAAAAGAAAATGAGAAGAAGAAAGAAAGAAGCGAAGATGCGTAAGCAGTGATTTGCATTTGCATCACTCTCCAGGGGGTATAGGCTAACCTGGCAGACTGGCGGGCTCCAGTTATTGAGCGTGATTGTAAATGGGTTTGCTGACAGTTGATGATTAACTGGAGCGATGACTCATTGATTCCGCGGGAGGTAGCTCCTCCCGTAGTGGAAACCCGCTGACGGGGGTTCAAATCCCTCTGCCCCCACTCACGCATCTTCGATGCTTCTTCTTTGGCACCTTCGGGTGCCGATCAACCTTCTTCCCGGTCATCGGTTTTTGTTTTTCACTTCAACAATTCTCCAGTTCTCATCTCTATATTTCTTCGGCTATACCTATACCCCCCAAGGGTATACTTTTATACTACCGCGACTATGATAGATTGCACAAGAGAGTGGTATCCATGATAGGTTAGGCATTAGGTCTGGTAGGGGTGATGACTGCAGCAATCTTCATTCTGCCGATACAGGTCGCGATGATGATCTACCGCCGCTACAAGGGCCGGAGAACATCAAAGCCGAAGGGCGGTAATGAGGTCGTATTGTGCAGCAGATGTCAAGCAGAAAGACGTTTACATTGACTGTCCAGCATAGTTTACCAATCACCGAAGAAAATCTGATTGGTCTTATATACATCAAATAATTTAGGTATAACTAAACCCACCATCCAATGGGTCTTGATACCCCTACGGGGATCAAAAAAGCCTTAGGGGGCGGCGGGGCACAGGACCTGTAAACCTGCGTCCCGAAAAAGCCGCCCCTGTTTATCTTCAATTCTTGAAGCTGTGGATAGGCGCAGGGATCCTGCCGCCGCGGTTCACGAAATCAGCACATCCGAATTTATTGACGGGCATGATCTTCGCTTCTCCGAGAAGTCCTCCGAACTGTGCGAAGTCACCGACATCCTTTCCGATGACCGGGATGAGCCTCACTGCAGTGGTCTTCTGGTTTACCATACCGATGGCCATCTCATCTGCGATGATTCCCGCAATGGTCGTGGAAGGGGTGCTTCCGGGGATCGCGATCATATCGAGACCTACGGAGCAGACGCATGTCATTGCCTCAAGCTTCTCCAAGGTCAGCGCACCGACCTCTGCAGCCTCCGCCATCGCCTTATCCTCCGTCACGGGGATGAATGCTCCGGAGAGTCCTCCGACGTACGATGATGCCATCACACCGCCCTTCTTGACCTGATCGTTGAGGATGGCAAGCGCTGCGGTCGTTCCGGGCGCTCCTGCGTACTCCAATCCCATCTCGTGCATGATGTCCGCGATACTGTCGCCGACGGCCGGTGTGGGTGCAAGGGAAAGATCGACGATACCGAAGGGTACGCCGAGCCTCTTGGAGGCCTCCTTAGCGAACAGCTGACCTACCCTGGTGACCTTGAATGCTGTCTTCTTGATGGTCTCGCAAAGTGTCTCGAAATCCTTTCCGTGTATCTTCTCGAGCTCGTGCTTGACAACACCGGGGCCGCTGACACCTACATTGATGACCCTGTCCGCTTCGGTCACTCCGTGGAATGCCCCTGCCATGAACGGATTGTCGTCAGGAGGGTTGCAGAATACGACGAGCTTGGCGCATCCGAGGGAATCTTTCTCCTTGGTCGCTTCCGCGGTCTTCAGGATGATGTCCCCCATGAGCCTGACGGCATCCATGTTGATACCGGTCCTGGTGGATCCGAGGCTGATGGATGAGCATACGCGCTCGGTGCTAGCCAGTGCCTGAGGGATGGACTCTATGAGCATCCTGTCGCTGTTGGTCATGCCTTTCTGGACAAGTGCGGAATATCCGCCTATGAAGTTGACGCCCACGGTCTTCGCAGCCTCGTCGAGCGTCTTGGCGATCTGAACGAAGTCCTCGGGGCTCTTGCATGCCGCACCGCCAATGAGTGCTGCCGGTGTGATCGATATCCTCTTGTTGATGACAGGCACGCCGAATTCGCTTCCGAGCTCATCGCCGACCTCTACCAGGTCCTTTGCGGATTCAGTGATCTTGTCGTAGATCTTCTTGCACAGCGCATCAAGGTCGGGGTCTATGCAGTCCAGCAGACTGATCCCCATGGTGATGGTCCTTACATCGAGATTCTCGTGGGAGACCATGTTGACAGTCTCGAACGCCTCGCTGAGCTCTACCATGTTCTCAGATCCTGTGCATCATGTTGAAGATCTCTTCATGCTGCGCTTTGATCACACATTCGACCTTGGCACCGACCGCCTCCAATCCGGAGTTGAGGTCCGCTACAGATCCCTTGTACTGGTCGGTATCCACGATCATCATCATGTTGATGTATCCCTGGGAAGTCGTCTGCTTCAGGTCCAGGATGTTAATGTTGTTCTCGGCGAAGAAGTTGCAGACGGTAGCAATGATACCTACCTTGTCCTTCCCCACCAGTGTCACGATCGTCTTGCTCATTTCATTCACCAATCATCAGTTTGTATTCGATTGCATCAATCAGCGCTATCAGACTGGCCTCGACCACGTTCTCCGATACGCCTACCGTTGTCCAGCTCCTCTTTCCGTCGGTGGACCTGACCAGTACGCGGACTCCCGATGCGGTAGCATTCTTCGTATCGAGGGTACGTACTTTGTAATCCGTGAGTTTCATGTCGTTGATCTCCGGGAAGAACTTCTTCAGCGACTTCCTCAGAGCTTTGTCCAGTGCGTTGACCGGACCGTTACCGTCCGCCGCGGTCTGCTCCAGGACGCCGTTGGTATCCAGCACCTTGATGCTGGCCTCCGAGTCCATGTCCCCCAGGCGGTTGTCTATCACGATCTTGAAGCTCTTGACAGTGAACTTGGGCTGCATCTCGCCTCTGAGCCTCTTGACGAGGAGCTCGAAGCTCGCGTCAGCCCCTTCGAACTGATAGCCCTTGGACTCCATCTCCTTGATCTTGCGTGTGATGTCAGGAGTATCGTCCCCGCACTCCAGTCCGAGCTCCTTCAGCTTCTCGATGATGCTTGCCTTACCTGCCATCTCGGAGACCAGGATCTTCCTGGAGTTTCCTACCAGTGCAGGGTCGATGTGCTCGTATGTCTGCGGATCCCTGGTGATTCCTGAGATGTGTATCCCACCCTTGTGCGTGAACGCGGCCTCGCCGACGTACGGCATGTTGGGGTATGGGCTGAAGTTCACCAGCTCTCCGACCGATCTGCTCAGGGATGTGAGGTTCTTGAGGTCGATGTCGGTGGTCTCGAATCCTGTCTTGTACACAAGGCTAGGGAGCACTGTGCAGAGGTTCGCGTTACCGCATCTCTCTCCGAGACCGTTCACGGTGCATTGCACCATCTGACAGCCGTTCTCCACGGCTGTGACTGAATTGGCAGTCGCCATATCGGCGTCGTTGTGCGCGTGTATTCCCAGCGGGACGTCCACTGAGAGAAGCGCCTCCTCGACGGCCTCCGCTATCTCCGACGGGAGGGAACCGCCGTTGGTGTCGCAGAGCACGAGCCATTCCGCTCCGCCGGTCTCGGCGGCCTTGAGGACGTTCAGGGCATACTTCCTGTTCGCCCTGTATCCGTCGAAGAAATGCTCCGCATCGAATATCACATGCTTTCCAGACTCCACCAGGAACCTTACGCTGTCCTGGACCAGGTCCAGGTTCTCGTCAAGACCGATCCCCAGTGCCTCCTCGACCTGGAAATCCCATGATTTGCCGAATATGCAGCACCATTCCGTGCCGCATTCCGCCAACGCTCTGAGGTTGGGGTCGTCCTTGGGTTCGGTATCGTTCTTTCTGGTGCTGCCGAAGGCGACCAATTTGGCCTTCTTCAGCTCAAGCTCGCCTGCCTTCTTGAAGAACTCGTCGTCGGTGGGGTTGGAACCCGGCCAGCCGCCCTCAACGAAATCCACTCCGAAACTGTCCAGTGCCTTGAGTACATCGAGCTTGTCCTCTGACGAGAACAGAATACCCTCTGTCTGGGCACCGTCGCGGAGCGTGGTGTCGTAGATGACGATCCTACCGGTCAACTCAGTCACCGATTCTCTCATCCATGATGTCGATGATGTCGCTGAGGATGGCGGATGCCGTCTCGGGACCTCCGGCTCCTACTCCGGAGACGGTTATGGGTCCGGCGTACTCCGTGATGATCTCGGCGGTGTTCAGGGTACCGGGTAGACTCAGAGGGTGTCCGCGCGGGATGAGCCTGGGAGCGACCTCCAGCTTGGTTGCCGAGACCTCTCCGATAAGCCTGATGACCATTCCGTTGTTCTGGGCCAGCGCGACAGCGTCCGAGTTGATGCTGGTGATTCCGGTGATGTCCACGTCGCTGAATGTTGCGTTCCTTCCGAAGATGGAATTGGCGAGGATGACGACCTTACATGCGCTGTCGTATCCTTCGACATCGTTGGTGGGGTCAGTCTCCGCATATCCCTGCTGCTGTGCCTCCTTGAGCGCCTGCTCGAAGGGCTGACCGCTGTCCATCTTGGTCAGAATGTAGTTGCAGGTTCCGTTGAAGATTCCCCTGATGGATTTGATATCCTGACCCGCGAGGTCGTACTTGTTGAGATTAATGATTGGCATCGCTCCGCCGACCGTTCCCTCGAAGAGGAGATAGCGTCCGTGCTCGTCCGCCAGGTTGGTGAGCTCCTTGAATTTGAGTGCGAGAGGACCCTTGTTCGCAGTGACGACATCCTTGCCGTTCTGGAGGGCGTACCTGATGTTCTCCAGTCCTACTCCTCCGGTCTTGATGTCCGTGGGGGTGACCTCTATGAGTATGTCGAAGTCGACGGAGCTCAGTGCTTCCTTGATGTCAGTGTACTTCTTGTCCCCGACGCAGCCTGTCTTCTTCTTCGCCTCGATGATAGCATCGGCATCCAGTCCCTTGGGGTCGGCGATGTATGTCTTGGAATCCAGGGCTCCGACCACAGTGAGAGTCTCCCCGTAGCGCTTGGAGAAGAACTCCTGCTTTGCCTTGATGACCTTGGCGACGCTCTGTCCGATCGTTCCGAATCCGCAGATGAACGCTTTCATCTCATACACCTCTCACATAGGTAACATTGGCCTTCTTGCATTCCCTTCTCAGGATCGCATCTATCTTGTCGAGGTTGTCCTCGTAGCGTGCCTTCACCGTGATCAGGCTGGTGTGGCTCGCTGTCCTTATAGATTTGGACGAATAGCTGACGTTCACCTCGTCCAGGGTGGTGGCCTCGTTGATCTTCTTCAGGAGGCCCTCGATGTACTGTGCGTTGACGTCGCCTATCAGGATGTAATCCATCGTGTAGGTTTCGTGGACCGAACCCAGACTCGAAATGACGATGTCCCTGGCCTTCCAAAGCTCTTTGAGGCGTTCCAGCTGTCTGTCGCCCACCTCGAATGTGACGTTCACACATATCCTGTGGTCCACTATCCTGTCGCGGTTGTGCACCACTCCGAGGATGTTCCCGTCCACCATGGATATGGGCTCAATTGAACCTATGAGCTGACCGGGTAAGTCGTTGACGAAAAGTTCGGCATTAACTATCATTTTTGCACCAATTGAACGGCCTACTGCTATTCCCCTTAATAAAGGATACTTGTGCGCATGTTAAAGGTGTATGAGTGGAGCGTTCCTTTATGGTCTCTGGGCTGGGGAGAGATACCTGTTTTTACCCTGAAGCCGTTCACCGATCCGATATCATGGATGCAGTTGTCGCGAACGGAGAGGTGAGCATCCCGTGTCCAGAAGGGTTCAAGGAATTGGATCAGACCAAGTTGGATTCTCTCTACATGGACGAGAACCATGACAGGATAGGGATCTCCGACGAGGAAAGGCACATGATAGTATGCCTATTCTGGCACAAGGCCAATCCATTACTCTCAAAAATGGCGAATGCGAAGGATATATGCACCTCCACTGAGAAGAGGCTGAGGTGCAGACTGAGTGGGAACGGGTATGCCTTCGAGACGTTCTTCGAGAGGACCATCTGCGGTCAACAGGGGCAGGGATTCCGCCATACCTATGATCTGCAGGGTATCGGGTACACTTCCGAGATCATCGTCTTCAAGAGGGACAATGTCAGCTACACCTTGTACACATACGCAAGGACGGAGAATATGGAAGGGTGCCGTCCAATCCTGGACGGCATTGTTGATTCGATGAGTTTCCTCTGAGTCGGTCCGTTCCAGCATCAGAAGTAGTTGGTCACGAACAACCCGAGGTTGACGGTCTCTCCAGGTTTAGGAGTGAATGAATAGTAGGCTGAGGTCGAATCGATCTTCACAGGGTCTTCCGAAGATGTCGGCCCGAACATCACAGTGCATTTGTAGGTGGTTTCGAAGATGGAATCATTCATCGGGACCATGACGCTGTCCGTGTCGACGGTGATATCGCCGGAAGGATTGCTGGCGACAACGATTATTATCGCATTCTTTGACGGGACAGCAAAAGTTCCCCCATTATCCAAGAGGGTTCTTTCAGAGGAACCTTTCTGACTGAGATACAGGCTGATTATGTCTGTCGACGGATTTTTGACGAACTCGAGTTCGGCTTCATTATCGTCTATAACCGGATAGTCGTTGCCATTGTCGAACACAAATGCGGCTGCGCCGACTATGACCGCGACGATGGCTATGACGAACATGGGTAGATTCATGCTATCGATGTGAAAAGTGTTCAGCCAGTTATTAAGGGTTATTCGATGGCAATCGTTGTTAAAGTGATGATTCGGATCGAAATCTGGTCGTTAAAAAGTGAATGGCGCCGAGAGGGAGATGCAGAACTCTCCAGGCCAGCGAAAATGCGCGTTTCGCCATTTTTGTGGGTTTTGGGAAGTTGTTTAGCAACCCTTCTACGCCGTGTGATACGATGATCCCCAAGAGCATGAGACTGTTCATGTTCGCGGCCTTGGCCATACTCATGGCCTCGGCCTGCGTCATGATTTCGGAAGACTCCGAGGAGGCGGATGCGGTATCCGACCACGACATCGTGTTCGACCTCCTCCAGACCATCGACGGGAGATACTTCCCCGACGAGGGCCAGGATTCCACCGAGGCATCCCCATGACCAACAGGAAGGTCAACAAGTGGGTCGGCAGCATCAAGGAGACATACGAGGCCGAGAATTCGCCGTATAGGAAGAACTTGGAGGCCCACGAGTACTTCGTCATCCCCACAAGGTACCCAAAACATACCAGGGTCAACGGCGACTGGCGCAACTGGAAGTCCAGCAGCCCCATCCCCCGCGGATGGGTCGACATCAGCAAGATCACCGGTCTCGTGGTAAGGAAGCTAGACGACGGTTACATCAGACAGAGATTGGCACTCACAAAATCCAACATCGCATACAACCAGCATTACATAGAGCGCATCCTGGACAATCCCAAGTCCCCCCAGTGCAACCGCGAAGCAGCGATCAAGTTCGTCAAGGACCACCCGGATTACTTCATACCGAGACCGACAGACACACCATTCGAGGGCCTCAACAATCACAACAGGATCATCAACGGCGACAACCCCGACAAGAAGTTCATCTCAAGGTTCATCTGAATAAAAAAGGGGCGTGGGCATCTGCCCCTATCTTATGTTGTTTATATCTGTGACTTCATCGGCTTATCATGGAAGAGAGACAGGATCAAGTTGAATACACCATCGGTACCGATGGTTACGAGGGCGAGATGGAGTTCGAGGACGGAAGCCTCAGGCTGTTTTTCCAGGGCGGAGAAGTGTATTACGAACTCCATGAGAACATCGTCTCCAGATTGGAAGATTATCGCATCCCATACGATGATGTGGAGTATATCATTCTCAAGAGGAAGAACAGCGAATACTATGTGGATAAAGACGATTTCTTCGACAGATTCTCCCATCTGTTCATCTGGACCGGCCTCGAGCCGAAGATCACGGTCGTCGGCAAGGGGTTCACCATGCAACCCGTCGATTCAGAAACCGGTTTCCATGCAAGCTTCGAGGATAAGTCCCGCTACGAGGAGCTCAGCGATTGGTACAGGGAGCATGAGACGGACTACAGGCGTCCCGTGAAACCTTCGATAAGGGTGACCAACGGCCTCTATCCCGACGATTCGGATCTGAGGCATTCGTGGTTCGATCCCTATCAGGATGAACCTGATATCGATGAGATCAGGAGAAGGGCAGCCATAGCCTGGGAGAGGACGATAGACAAGCCTTCCAGGATATATATGCTGAATGACGATAACGTTCACGACCTGATATTCATGCTGGAAGGCCGCACTTCCATATACCCTCCGGACAACAGGGACTTCCAGCCTCTGTTCGGAAGACAGGTCCATGTCTTCTTCATGAATGATGTTCTCGATTGCGGCACCAAGGATTACGTGTGCGTTTATGAACGCAGTTGAACATTTCTCCTGCTCGAACTCATCTGAATGATTTGGGGTCGTGGGCATTCGTCCTGTCTTTACTATTCGATCCTTCAATAATGTTCTGGATTTTTCGATACGACAAACGAATAGAATATATACCTAACGACCATAGTATACATTGTCCCAATTGGGGGGCACGGCAGAGGGATGTGGCTCCTAAGCGACTAAACTCTGTCATCTTCACTTCTTCGGATAGATCTTCAGTCCAGCACCTTTTACTTTTCCGCTGTTTCCCCTTCTGATGTGCGGAGCAATCAGCTCGTAGCAATCTTTGTAGAATGCCATCTCGCTCTCATCAGTATTATCACGGAAGCATAGGCGGTGATAGCGTCTCACGACATAAGCGACACAGTCCACGATCTGCGACATGGACCTGTATCTTGAGTCCACAAATACGACATCCTCGATGATATAGTCGTTATCCGTGAATTCGGTCCCTTCCTTTATCATTTCGCGGACCTTTGTCTTGATCCCTTCGTTGATCTGCGGCTGTATGGAATCCATGAAGAGGATTCCGAATTGGGGATCGGATCCATTCTTGATGAGCTTCCTGTTAAGTTTCTCGTGTGTCATGCACAGTCTTTCGAAAAGGAACTTGTACGCGAGACCATCCACATCAGGTTTACGTTTTGTCAATAGATCTTTCCTTATCAAGGTGCAGTTGACCGTGCAATCAATCCTTTCCAGTATCCCAAGCACATCCTTCAGAAGCTGGAGGCGTCTGCTGAGATCCATCGTGTTGAAGACGCCTTTGCGGCTGATTATGTCGGTCGCATGTATCTCGACATCCTCTGGATCCATATCCTGGAAGTAGAGCATCTTGATCTTTGACAGTTCTTCCTCGACGTGTCTGTATTCTGACTCATGGATGGTGATGGCAGCGAGAACGTATTCGTTCTCCGCATCGTTGTAGTTGGGTTTCCCGGATTCATCCATGTATGTCAGGAACAAGCTATCGACTCCTCATAACCCCTCATGTACTTAATCTAACTCGAGCAGGACATTCATTCGGAGCAGGTATCCGGTTTCTTTTCATTGGCCATCATCGTCTTCAGGAGTTCGACCCGTTTCCTGTCCTTTTCCTCTTCTTTCTTGCGATCCTTCTCTTCGTTTATCAGTACATAGGAATCGAGTCCGTTGATGTCTCCCATGAAAATGGACAGTATGCGATACCCCTCATCGTCCATCTCATATCCGCCGGCCGCTTGTCCAACATCTTCAAGTTCGTGGGGAACACAGCCTACGAGGTGGCGTTGAGGGGGTACCCCCAGCTGAGGGTCTCTGCGACCCATGTCAGGCTCCCTTCCCTCGAGCCGGAGGAGTGCAGAGCGATCATAGAGAAGGCCGCCACCCTCGACGATGGCGACTGGTTCACCATGGTCCGCTACGCGGTGGTGGTGTTCGCGTTCTGCTCCGGGCTCAGGTCGAAGGAGCTCAGGCTCTGCGATGTGAACTGCATCCACATGAGGGACGGCACCTGGACTGTCGAAGTGCACCACCCCAAGGGTGAGGGCAAGTACGGCGAGACGAGGGAGGCACCCATCCATCCGGATGCGTACCCCTTTCTCACCCGCTACTTCGCCGCGAGGGCACAGCATGTGAGGGAGATGATGTCTCCTACCCATGCCCTGTTCCTCGGGTCCGTCTGTACGGACGGATACCTCGCGACCAACACCGTGAGGGCATACGCGGACTACGTGTCCAAGGACCTCGGCATCGATGTCGACCTCCGCAAGTGCAGGCGCACTTACGGGCAGAGGCTCATCGACCTCAAGGTCCCTGTCTCTGTGGTCAGCGTTGCCATGGGTCACAAGTCGACGAGGACGACGGAGCAGCACTATGCCCGCGTCAAGGGGCAGACCGCGATCGAGGACATCTCGAGAACGTTCGCGAACATGGATTCGCTGAAGCCGGATTACACCGACTCGCAGCTCCCCAAGGGCTTCGAGTTGAGGCGGGAAGCGCCCGGGAAGGACCTATGAACCTCTGCGGGATTCGCAAGAACCCCCACTAAACCCCTTAACCGCAGTACGAAGGTCGGCAATATGCCTACGAATAGTGCAAAGCAATGCACCTCGGGTTCGAATCCGTGTGATCTAGAACCTGAGGTGCTGGGTAATGCCATAAAAAATGGAATGGCGCCGAGAGGGAGATTTGAACTCCCGAGGGCAAAGGCGCCCACGAGCTTTCCAGGCTCGCGCCTTACCGGGCTGGGCCATCTCGGCGTGCAATGAGGGGGAACTTATGACGTTATAAAAGGCTTTTTGTGGCCTGTGTTACCAAGACGTTATATGGCCACCATGCGATTCATGACCGATGTCGGAAGTGACCATCCCCAGTATCACGCAGGATGACGTGAACAATCTAGAGAAATTCATAAAGGACACCGTTGCCAAGGCCAACGCCAAAGGAGTGGTGATCGGACTGAGCGGCGGAATCGATTCCGCTGTGGTGACGAAGCTCTGCGCTGACGCTCTTGGTTCCAAGAATGTCCTCAATGTCTTCATGCCGTCCAGGGTCACACCCGCCGAGGATTACAAGACCACTTCCGAACTGGCCTCCATGTGGGGGACGGAATTCCGGGTCGTTGACGTCGGTCCTGCGGTCGATGCCCTCGCAGCTGTCCTTCTGTCAGATGCGGAGACCCCTCTCGAAAGAGGCAACATATCTGCGAGATGCAGGATGATCGTTCTCTACAACCTTGCGAAGAAGAGGCAATACCTCGTGGTCGGAACGTCCAATCAGAGCGAGATCATGATGGGGTACTTCACCAAATTCGGGGACGGAGCATGCGACGTAACCCTCCTGGCCAACATGTACAAGACCGAGGTCAGGCAGATCGCCAAGCTTATAGGCGTCCCTCAGCCCATAATCGATAAGCCTCCGTCCGCAGGACTGTGGGAAGGTCAGACCGATGAGTCCGAGATGGGCATCAGGTACGAGGACCTCGACAAGATCCTTTATGAGATGGAGCAGGACAGGACCGATTCGCAGATCGCGGCGGATACCGGCCTGTCCAAGGAACAGGTTTCTGACATACGCAGACAGGTAGGCCTTATGGAGCACAAGAGGTTGCCAGCATTCCGTCCTCCGGAATTCTGAGGCCGTGTAATCAGATATCTTTATCTACTACCTCTCTATGTTGTGGAATGTTGCTCCTGTGGTGTAGCGGCCAATCATGAAGCCCTCTCGAGGCTTCAACACGGGTTCGAATCCCGTCGGGAGCACTATTTCTTTTCATCCAGACTATTTCTCTAGTGATTCCTGTCGCATTCATCAGAACCATTTCGTAGAAACGAGAGAAGAGCTTTGCAATAACTGATGAAGTAATGATTGCGGCCCGGAATGGACCGGGCCGAAGGAGTTTGTGAAGTCAGAGACAATCATCCGCTGTATGCGACTTTGCCGTCTATGATCGTGGCCTTTACCTTTGCGTTCGCGACCTTCTGTGCATCGTCATGGAGCAGATCGCAGTCGAACACGGTCATGTTGGCGAGCTTCCCGCATTCTATCGATCCCATGCGGTTCTCCTGACGCCACTGGTATGCGACATTGATCGTCATCGCACGCAACGCCTGCTCGCGGGTGATGCACTCTGAGGGGTTGCCTTGAGTCGCCAAACCGCCGTACTCCTCCTGGGCCAAGGCACGGAACTCGGCCATGTATATGCTGAGGCCGATGTCGACCATGGGGGAGACCGGATAATCAGAATGGAATACTGGGCACGATCCGGTGTCGAAGAACGACTTTATGGGATAGGACTGGTTCGCCAGTTCTTCACCTACATATTTCGCTTCTTGCTCAAAGAAGGCGGGGATCTTCGCAGTCCACAGCGGGGCCACCGCGGGAACGGAGCGGGTCGATGCCATGCGTCTGATATCCTCATCGGTGACGAAATGCAGATGGGCGAGTATGTTGCGCTGATCCATGTCCCCGGTGATCTTCTCTGCATCCTCGATGCATCCGAGCATGAAGTGAGTAGCACCGCCTCCTTCGGAGTGCACATGCACGGACAGCCCCTCCTTGTCCGCTTCCACTATGAGCTCCACCATCTTATCATGGTCGTTGAAGCGCTCCACACCGTGATAGCCGGGCTGATCCTCATAGTCTTGATTCTGCCATCCGGTATGTGCTTCGGTGACACCGTCAAGGAATGCCTTGACTCCGATGACATGGTAGTATTCTTCGCTGTATTTCGCGCGGTCTGCTGCTATGCGGGCGACCTCCGCTTTCGGGCTCTCCACATTGTCGGGGGACAGCAGATAGGAGTATGTACGCAGCTTCAGCTTTCCTTCCTGCTCCAATTCGTGGTACGCTCTGGACGCTTCGGGGAAGAGCAGCTCTGCCCCAGCATCTGCTACGGCAGTGAATCCCTTTGCGATGATGAAATCCTGCCAATCGAGGATATACTCCTTCAGATCCTCGAATGTGTTAGGTATCATGTTCATAATGCTCAGCACGGGCATCTCACAGACATATCCGTCCGGATCGCCGTTCTCGTCCACATGGACCAGGTCGTAGCCTACTTCCTTGGCATACTTAGCATCGATGCCGGCCCATTCCAGTGCCTTCGTGTTGAGGAGAAGGGAGTGTCCTCCGGCTGAGTGCATGATCAGCGGCTTGTCGGCGCATATCTCGTCAAGGTATGTTCTGGAGATGTATTCTCCCGTCTCGCCCCACCCTGCTGCAAGATATACGTCGCGCTGAGGGTTGTTCTTTATGAACTCCTATATGACCGTGGGGTATTTCTTGTAGTCCGGAGGCATGACGACGGAGAGATTGGCCTGTCCTATCGAACGGTATCCGGCGAATGCCCCGTGTGTGTGCGACTCCAGGAATCCGGGGTAGATGAAGCTATCTCCGTAATCCAGAATCTCGGCGTCGGGACCTCCCAGCTGTTTTGCCGTATCGGCATCGCCGATGTACGTGAACACCCCGTTCTTGACCAATGCTGCCTTTGCGGAAGGTCTTTTATCATCCATGGTGACGATGTTGGCCACAATCACTGTCTGTTTCATAGCTAGGTCTCCTATTCAGTCGGGAGAGATTTCCTTCTCCTCGCAATATAGTATATGAATAAGAAATGACAGATATAATCCGTACAGTTGTACAGTCGGAAGATGTGTGACCGCATCTTGAATGATGGTATGGCGTAAACTGAAGCCAGATATGGGTTTTCTTTTCAAGTCACCCTCTGACGAACTTAACGTAATCAGCCTTGTCCTGAGCACGGATGTCCTTCATCATGTCTGTAAGCTCTTTGGAATTGCAGGAGACCACCATGACCTCGAGGCATTTGTGGTCCTTCAGGTGTGAATGCATCTGTGTTTTGATGATATCCTGATATTTGGCCTGGATTTGGATCATCCAAGGGTCCGCATGATTGCCTCTGACGATGATCAGGACACCTTCGACGATACCTTCCAAGGAACTCATCTCCTTGATCTCGTTCATGGCGACGGATATCGATGCTCTCATCGCTTCAGATCTTCCTTTGAGTCCGTACGAGCTCTGGATGCTGTCCAGCATTTCTGTGTATTCATCGTTCAGGGATACGCTGATTATTGTCATGGTATCAAGTTAATAATATCCTCCAGTCAGATGCTTGAAAATTATTAACATTATACGAATATTTTAATAATCACTTTCCAAAGCAGAGTCCATGGATGCGATGTTACTATTCATAATCTACTCGGTGCTGCTGATTGCAGTATCGCTTATTGCCGCCTATCTCCCTCAGACAGGCAGGCTCAATGACAAGAGCGCTCATATGATGATCGCTCTGAGCACGGGAATATTCATGGGGCTCATGGTCTTCATGCTCCTGCCTGAAGGTTTGGAGGAATGCGAGGAAGGCGGCATAGATACGCACTTTGCGATGTATGCCCTTCTCGCAGGTTTCCTGGTCATCATGGTGGTTGACACTGTCATGAAGCACAGGCATCTGGCCACATGCGGATGCGAAATGCACGATGACGGTCATGAGCACAGGATCACTTCGATGTCCTCATTCATCGGTCTTGCCATCCATGCAGCATGCGACGGACTCGCCCTTGCCGCTATGTTCATGGCCGGAGAGGAGGTCGGATTCATGGCCACCATAGGTCTGTGTATACACAAGTTCGCAGAACTGTTCTCACTGTCGTCGACTATGTTGCTCTCTGATCTTGACAAGAAGGCATCGATGATCCGCCTGGGCCTGTTCTCCTTAATTACGCCCATCGCAGGAATCCTGTTCTTCCTGCTGTTCAGCGACATGGAGGTCGAAGGAACGCTCGGAATCCCGTTGACCTTTGCGGCAGGTACCCTGCTGTATGTCATCACCTGCAACATGATCCCGGAGTCGTTCCATAGGGATAGAAGCTACAAGACGCTGATTCTGATCCTCATCGGAATCGCGATCATGATGGCTGTTGCGCTGGCCTTCCCGCATTCGCACTGAGATGCTGATGAGGTCTAAGTCAGTTATAATTAGTGAGAGAAGGTACGGGGTCTCATGAAGATAGCAGTCACATACGAGGACGGAACGGTCTTCCAGCATTTCGGGAGGACTCAGCAGTTCAAGGTTTACGATGTAGAGGATGGGAAGGTCGTCAGCTCCAGGGTCATCGGGAACGACGGACTCTCCCATGGTGCTCTAGGTGAGATCCTGATGAGGGAGAAGGTCGATGTCTTCATCTGCGGAGGCATCGGCGGCGGGGCGAGGGACATGATCTCTTCCCGCGGAATCAAACTCATCCCCGGGGTCAGCGGTAACGCCGATCAGGCTGTTGAGCAGTATCTCAAAGGGACGCTCGACTTCGATCCTAATGCGGCATGCCATGCCCACGGCGATCACAAATGCCATTGAGAGGTGTGTCGGCCTGAGGGCCGGCCACTTCAAACTATTTTGATTATTCTCTAAGAAATCATTCTGATGTATCCGCTAAGCTGATGCCTTTTGTCTCTCTTCCGAAGACAAGGATCACCAGCGCTACGAGCGCGAATGCAGCTGCAAGTACAGCGAACACCAGTATGAATCCCTCGTCTTTTCCGAAACTCGAGTACAGCACCGGGACGATGAACGGAGCGATGAATGCTCCAATGCGTCCGAAAGCCGATGCCCATCCAGTTCCGGATCCACGAACATCTGTTGGGTAGACTTCGGGGGTGTAGGAGTAAACGCATCCCCATGCACCGAGGGCGAAGAAGTACAGGAGACATCCAGCGGCCAGGATCGTCTCATCCGAGTTTGCATGTCCGAAGAACCATGCGGCCAATGCAGTGCCGAAGAAGTAGATTATCAATGTGGGCTTGCGTCCCCATCTCTCAACAAGATATGCGGCGCTGAAGTATCCCGGTAGTTGTGCAAGGCACATTATCACTGTGAATCCGAAGCTCTTGACGATGTCGAATCCCTGTTCGGTGAGAAGGCTCGGAGTCCATAGGACGAATCCGTAGTAACCGAAGTTGATTCCGAACCAGATAACCCAAAGGACGGAGGTCGAACGCAGATTCTCTTTCTTCCAGAGCATCCTGAATTCCTCATACCAAGGCCTCTTCTCAGGTTTTTCAGGGGCGGAATTGTCAGGACAGGATGCAACGCCGGCAGCAGATTCCATCTCCGAGACTATCCTCTCGGCCTCATCGCGCCTCCCGTTGAGCTCCAGATACCTGGGGGACTCGGGGACCTTGAAACGCAGTGCTGCGGCGAACAGAGCGGGGATCGCACCGACGAAGAACGCCATGCGCCATCCGTATGCCGGAATCACAAGGAATGCCACCAACGAAGCTGCGATCCATCCCCATGCCCAGAAGCTCTCAAGGATGACCACGTTCCTCCCTCTCGATTTCAGGGGTGAGAGCTCGCTCACCAGGGTGGAGGCTGCGGGAAGTTCCCCTCCCAGTCCGAATCCGGTGATGAAACGGAATATGATCAGCATCCAATACTCCGTGGCGATTCCGCAGAGGAAGCTGCCGATGCTGTATATCAACAACGTATAGAGAATGACCGCACGTCTCCCGAGACGGTCTGAGATCGCTCCGGAAAGCGCGGCACCCAGGATCATACCGAAGATGCCCGAGCTGGTCAGCCAGCTGAGCTCGTACTTGGACAGGTCCCAATCGGTACCGATGGCGGCGATGACTCCGCTGACCATCCCTTGATCCATGGCATCGAACATCCAGCCCAGCCCAACGAGGAACAGTATGCCCCATGTCATCTTCGTCATGGGAAGTGCTTCGATGCGTTCTGAGATGCTCGCCATTATCCTTACCGTCCAGGCTCATCGGATAATGCTGTATAAAAAACGTGACAATTCTGGATAGAGAAAAGATGGGTGCTCGTTCCCGGGCACCCTTTTGCGTCAGTACAGACTGAATATGCCAAACAGGTCCAGCAGACCGAAGATCAGCATGAACGTCAGAAGGATCGGACAGACATACTTGATCATGATCGTGAACGGTCTTTCGAACATGAACGCCATACCTTCAGCCTTCACCTCGTCGGTTATCACTGTGACCTTGATCACATAACCGATGAAGATACAGGTCACAATGGCGATGATTGGCATCATCACGGAGTTGGTAAGGCTGTCGAATATTCCGAGCCATCCTGCTCCCTGGGAGAACGGACCGATATCGATCATGAGCGGACCGAATCCCAATACTGTGATGACTCCGAGAGTGATCAGCAGTATGCTGGAGATCATTATGGACTGCTTCCTTCTGGCCTTCTTCATGTCAACGAACACCGAGACCACGGTCTCGAGCAGAGAGACTGCAGAGGTCATGGCGGCGAACAGGACGAGCAGGTAGAAGATCGGAGCAACGATCTCTCCGGCGGGCATGCTCTCGAACACCTGGGGCAGAGCGACGAACATCAGTCCCATTCCGCTTGAGTCCCCGAGGCCCTGAGTGAATGCTGCGGGGATGATCATCAGACCTGCAAGGATCGCGACACAGGTATCGATAGCGCTGATGTTCCTGGCCGACCTCTCGATGCTGACATCCCTCTTCATGTACGAACCGTAAGTGATCATGATTCCCATGGCCAGAGACATGGAGTAGAAGATCTGACTGATAGCTCCCAGGAACGTTCCCGCGCTCAGCTTGGAGATGTCGGGGTTGAGGTAGAAGTTCACTCCGTCCAAGATGTTGGGCAGCGTGAATTCGTAAACGATGATTCCTATCATCATTATGAGGAGCAGAGGCATCAGAATCTTGCTGAGTCTCTCGATTCCCCTGTTGACCCCCAGAACGACGCATCCGATGCATAGTGCAGCGAATACAAGGAACCAGACCGTGGGGTCGCCCATTCCGGAGACCTCACCGGTTATGTAGTTCCACCAGTAGTTAGGTTCTGTAAGCGTATCCAATTGGCCGATCGTGGAAGTGGCGAGCCATTTCGTGACCCATCCTCCGATCACACAGTAATAAGGAACGATCAGTAGCGGAATCAGTGCGGCGACGACTCCTATCCATTTGTACTTGGAGCACAGGTCTCCGAACGCACTGATACAGGATTTACCAGTTTTTCTTCCAAGAGCTACCTCAGCTATCATCAGCGAGAATCCGAACGTTAAAGCTAGGATGATGTAGATGATGACGAAGATTCCTCCGCCGTAGTGTGAGGTCAGATAAGGGAATCTCCAAAGGTTCCCGAGACCGACTGCCGAGGCGGAAGCGGCAAGGACGAATCCTACCTTTCCGCTGAATGTAGTTCTGTGCTCATTCTCAGACATAAAGGGTGTAAATAGTATCCATCAATTTAAAGTCCTACACTGGGGATTGTTCAATAATTTGAATGATTCGGTGTCTGGGTATTATTCGGGAATTGCTAGTTTTTTGGATGCGGATCGGGCATAAGTGGGATGTATTGTCCATCTCCGATAGGACGGGACCCTAAACTATATGATAAGAATAAAGGCGAGACCTTTATATTGTATTACGAAGATATGTTCCTCGGATGGGATAGCATGGGTTTAGGCTCACGCAAATTTAGCGAAGGCTCTCGTAGCCTATTCGGTAGCATATCGATACCGAATCTGAAGAAGTCGGAATTCGCCGACGCGTTTCGTAGTGGGGTGGGGCAGATTTCTGCGCTCGCCAAGAAGAACGAAAGGACGTACGAATCCCCGATGTCTAGGAGGTCGAGCTCCGGCACTCGCGATCTGAGTGCCTATGGGTTCGAGAACTTCCAGGTATCGGACGATATCGAGGTCTTTGTGCACGGGACAACCGCCGAGGAGGCATTCAAGAACTCCGAGATGGTGCTCAAACCCGCCACCGTTGAAACAAAGGTGACAAGGGTTCAGATCCCCGTACCAAAGGCTGCGAAGATCGAGGATTATTCTGCACAGTCCTCCAAGGCCCCTGTGGCCAAACCGGCAGCTGCTGTGAAGAAACAGCCTGTCGTCAAAGCACCTGTAGTTGAGGTCCCCGTTGTGGAGACCCCCGTTGTCGAGGCCCCTGTGGAAGAGGCTCCAGTTGTAGAGGCTCCCGTTGAGCAGATCGTTCCGGAAGCCCCTGCGGAGCCTGTTGCCGAGGTTCCTGTTGTCGAGCAGCCCAAGCTTGAGGAGTTCGAGGACCAGCCGCTGATCATCAGGCCCGAGATCATCGATGAAGTCGATGTCCCTGCAAAGGATGAAGAGGTAGCGATCATGGTCGGAAAGATCCCCGTAACTGAGGAGAACTTCAACCCCCAGTCGCTGTTCGGAAACATCAAGCGCGGAAAGGACGAAAAGGTCGACGCCCATGTCGGTGAACTCCACGACGGGTTCATCAAGGAATCCGCCTCCAACATCGCAATCGAGGATTACGAGTTCATCCAGTCCGCCGAGGACATCCGTGCTGAGACCGCGGCCATCGACGAGATGGAGATCATGGAATCCAAGATCGATGAGGCACTCATCGCCGCTTCCGCCGAGATGATGGCTGAAGCACCTGCAGAGGAACAGACCGAGGCTCAGATCCCCGAGGAAGAGAGGGTCATGCTCATGCCCTATGTGCAGCAGAGCACCCAGCTCAGGGATGTTGAGGATGAGGTCCCCTACGTAGAGAGGGCAGTCCCCAAGCTCGAGGATTTCATCAGAGATGAGCCCGAGGTCGATGTTGAAGAGTCCGTCGCCGGATTCATGTGTATGATGCCTGCAGAACAGCTCATAGCAGTCAAGGCACCTGTTGTCATCCCTGAGTGGGATGTCACCGAGGCATCCGCCGAGGTCTACGCAGACTATCTTGCGGCAATCCCCGAGGAGACCACTTGGGCAAAAGCAGTCATCATCCCTGAGTGGGACACTGCAGCAGAGAACTACGCCGAGTACCTCGGATTCATTCCCGAAGAGTCCACCTGGACCAGGGCAGCAGTCATCCCTGAGTGGGATGTCACCGAGGCATCCGCCGAGACATTCACAGATTACATTTCATTAATACCCGAAGAGACCACATGGGCAAGGGCAGTCGTAGTTCCCGAGTGGGATGTCACCGAGGCATCCGCCGAGGTCTACGCAGACTATCTCGCATCCATCCCCGAGGAGACCACCTGGGCAGTCGAGCCCGTCTGGGAGATCGCTGATGAGACTGCAGAGACCTATGTCGCCTACCTGAACATCTGGCCTCAGTACCCCAAGGCAGCTGTCATCATCCCCGAGTGGGACACCGCAGCCGAGAGCTACGCTGAGTATCTCTCATTCATTCCCGAGGAGACCACCTGGGCTGTTGCACCTGTTTGGGATGTCACCGAGGAGGCTGTTGATGCATTCGCCGCCTACATGACCATTTGGCCTCAGTACCCCAAGGCAGCTGTCGTCATCCCCGAGTGGGATGTCACCGAGGCCTGCGCAGAGACCTACACAGATTACCTTGCGGCAATCCCCGAGGAGTCCACCTGGGCAGTCGAGCCCGTCTGGGAGATCGCAGACGAGACTGCAGAGTCATATGTTGCATTCCAGACCATCAGGCCCGAGTACCCCAAGGCAGTCGCAGTCATCCCCGAGTGGGACACCGCTGCGGAGAACTACTCCGAGTACCTCGGATTCATTCCCGAGGAGTCCACCTGGGCTGTTGCACCGGTTTGGGATGTCACTGAGGAGGCATCCGCTGCCTTCATCGACTTCGGAACCATCAGGCCCGAGTACCCCAAGGCAGTCGCGGTTATCCCCGAGTGGGACGTCACTGAGGCAGCAGTCGCAGGATTCGAGGGTTACAGGACCGCTGAGGAGGATTACTTCAACAAGTCCATGATGGTAGTCGCTACCACCGTATCCGTCAACAGGATCGAGCTCGATGCCATCGAGAGGCACGTCTCCAACGCAGTCGCCGCAGTTTCCGGAGTTACCGGTACCTATGCGGAGACTGCCAGCCAGGATGACCTCCAGATCACGATCAAGGACAACACCGACTTCAACCAGGAGAACCTCCAGGTCGTTCCCGAACTCGACCCCGAGAAGAAGGTCCGCACCAGCCGCTTCGTCTTCAAGGACGGAAGGCTTCAGAAGATCACCGAAGAGGTCGTCCTCGATGAGGTCGACACCACCATCGCGGAGACATCGGCAACCGTCTCCGAGGATGTTGCAGTCGAGGAGATGCCTGTTGTAGAGGAGAAGGCGGAAATCATTGCCCTCCCCGCAGCCCAGGCGATCGCAGCTCTTCCCGCACCTGTTGCGAAGAGCGAGGGAGGAGTCAACTTCTCCTTCGGACAGTCCAAGAACAGCTACGGATCCGTCAGATTCTTCTTCTGATTCCGTAATAAACCCCTTCCCATCCAAACCCCTTTCTCACTCTTTTTATAAGAATTATAGAATACCAGTGAACATGGAATTCCTTCTGCAGGTACTGTTCACGATGGCAGTCATCTTCATAATGGCCCGTGCGGGTTCGTTCTTATTCTCGAGATTCGGGCTCCCCGGTCTCATAGGAGAGATACTGATCGGAATACTCATCGCGAACATCGCAGGAGGATCGTTCATGCATGATATCCTGGACATCTCATTCGATTCCTCGGGTTACAAGAGCGGCACATACACCGTGATCTATACGCTCGCCGAATTGGGAGTTATATTCCTTCTGTTCTCCGTCGGATTGGAGACCAAGGTCAAGGACCTTCTGGGATCTGGAAGGTCAGCCATGCTCTGCGCCCTGCTCGGAGTCATACTTCCGTTCATCGCAGGTCTCGCACTGGTCCTAGCCGTCGGTGGATACGATATGAACTGCGCCATGTTCATGGGAGCGGCAATGGTCGCCACATCCGTCGGTATCACCGCCCGTATCATCAAGGACATGAAACTGATGGAGGTCAAGGAGTCTCGTATCATCATCGCCGCGGCGGTCATAGACGATGTTCTGGGAATGATTGTCCTGGCGATCGTCCAGGGTATGTCCTCGAGCGGTGGCGATATCCAGATCATGGATATTGCCATCATCATAATCAAAGCGGTCGCATTCGTACTCATAGCGATCGGAGTGGCCAAATACGTGGTGCCTAAGATCTACGATTTCTTCGACAAGAGGAACCAGTCAATCATCGCCAAGGGAAAGGTCCCCTATTCTACCAACAAGCTCATTCTGGCGATCATCGTCTGTCTCTCAATGGCAGCCCTTGCTGAGTTCATCGGACTCGCAGCTATCATCGGAGCATTCCTTGCCGGAATGATGTTCGCTGACCACGCATGGGAGTGGGATCTGGAGCACAAGATCGAGGCCATTACCTCACTTATGATCACGTTCTTCTTCGTGAATGTCGGACTTATGGTGGACATCTCGTCGCTGACCGATATCTCGATACTCGGACTCGTAGCGGTCGTCATCGTTCTCGCTATGGTAACCAAGTACATCGGATGCGGTCTCGGAGCAAGGCTGGGAGACAAGACCATAGACAAGTCCTCCTTCTCCATCATCGGAGTCGGAATGATGCCCAGGGGAGAGGTCGGAATCATCATTGCATCCATCGGTCTCAACGCAGGAGTGATGACCGGGGATCTTTACACGGTAGTAGTCATGATGTCCGTTCTGACCACTATCATCGCGCCTCCGATCCTGTCCTCGCTGTTCAAGAAGAAGTACAAAGAGGAATACGAGATAGTGCCTGAAGACACACTCTGATCCAAAACTGGATGCTCGGTTTTTCAATGCTACGTCATCTGCTTGTTCATTTTTTATATTTAATAAATTTTACGATAAATTTATAAAATGTAATAATTGCTGGCTAAAGCGTCAAAAATGGAGAAAATAGGTTAACAAATCCAGACCGATTTTTCATTTGTTGTTTATACTAAGAATTAGGTTCTAAGTGTAATGCCATTCGACTTCGATTCATTCATTGATATGGTCTGGGAGTTCGACGATTACTTTTGGTTCATTCCTTTGGTATTGATCGTTGCCCTCGGACTGTATTCCACAGTGAGGTTCGGCGCCGTCCAATTCACTGAGCTCAAGGAGATGTTCAAGGTGACGTTCTCCTTAGAGAAGGGCTCCAGGGATAAGATTACGCCGTTCCATGTGTTCTGCGTAAGTATGGGAAACCGTATCGGTGTTGGTAACATAGTAGGTCCCATCACCGCAGTCATCTTCGGAGGCCCCGGAGCGATCCTCTGGATGTGGATATTCGCTACGTTGGGCGGTGCGACGAGTTTCGTCGAGACTACCGTCGGTCAGATCTTTAAGAGCAAGGATGAGAACGGAGATTACATCGGAGGTCCTGCCTACAATGTCGCCAAAGGACTGAAATCCAGGAAGCTTGGAGTCGCCATAGCTGTTCTGATGATCGCGGTGTACTTCGGCGGATATGTTCTCTCTGAGATCGTTACCATATCATCTTCCTTCGTAGGAGCCTACAGCTTCGATTACAACACCCTCGTCATCGCATTGGTGTTGGTGGTCATCGCTGTCTTGGTTGCCATCGGAGGTTTCAACGGTGTTGCTAAGGCATCGGTCCTGATCGTTCCATTCATGGCCTTGGCCTGGATAATTCTCTCCTTAGTGATTATCCTGATGAACGCCGGAGGACTTCCCGATGCTATCGTATCTATCTTCACCTGTGCGTTCAACGTGCCTTCGGCAGTCAGCGGAGGTATCGGTGCGATGATCGTCTGGGCTTTGAGAAGGGGTGTCTGGTCCAACGAGGCCGGAGAGGGAACCATCACCAACATATCCTCTTCAGCACACGTCCCCCACCCTGTAAAGCAGGGACTCTCCCAATCTTTGGGTGTTCTCTTTGATACCATCGTCAGCACAATGACCGCTCTGGTCGTTCTGAGCTTCTTCAAAGGAGATTATGATGATCTGGCCGCATCGGCGGCATCTTTCGGCAACGAGTCGATGCCCCTGCTCCAGTTCGTAATGAGCGATACACTGGGGGGAGTAGCGCCTACCGTG
Organism: Candidatus Methanomethylophilaceae archaeon; assembly: GCA_045588265.1. GTDB lineage: Archaea > Thermoplasmatota > Thermoplasmata > Methanomassiliicoccales > Methanomethylophilaceae > Methanoprimaticola. The sequence goes on from JAZNDX010000017.1 coordinate 80,146, forward strand.
GTCTTCATCTTCATGTTCCTATTCGCGATCACATGTTTCATGGGAGACTATGTGATAGGAATGAACAACCTGAAGTTCATAACACCGAACAAGAAGGTGAAGATCGCCTTGATCATCATCACGATAGGCATTGTGTTCTTCTCCGCATACTATGGTTCGGAAGGATTGTATGCTATCATGGACGTCCTTCTGGGAGTCTGTGCGATAGCGAACTGTTACATGATGTTCAGGCTATCGAAGTATGCCATCGAAGCCTTCAAGGATTACCGTAAGCAGAAGGCGGAAGGTATCGACGATCCCGTATTCCATAAGAGTGCACTTTCGGATTCATCCGGAGTGACCGAGTGGGATGATTGAAACTCTTTATCGTCCTCCGAAAGGGGGACAATATCCTTTTACGATCAATTCTCAGAATGTTCTCAGAGAACAATGCTAGAGTGCGGACTGACGACGGTAGTATGATCAGCCAGATGTTAAAGTTCAAAGGGAGAAGAATGCGGATGCAATCTCCACGATAACGATGACTGCGATAGCGATACCGATGACTGCGTAGGGGCTGACCTTGAGACCCTTCTCGTTCTCAACGTCGAAGTATCTCATCAGACCTGCAGAGGACTGGAATCCGCTGTCGTTTTTCTTTGCCATAAATTAGCGAATCAAAGATTACTATAAAAATGATGCTATGAAAGTCATGTTAAATAAGATGATTATCATTTCCTCGCATTATACGGGGGTATCTTTTGCCTACGAAAAAGAAAAGCAGCAATGGAGAATTGAAGAAGTTCAAACAGCGTTTGCAAAGCGGAGAGATCGCCGATCAGCCCTGTTGGTCCTTCATCAAAGAGATGAATTCCGTTTCTGAAGAACGCCTAGAGAGGGTGGCGCTTACAGACGGTTACAGGCAGTACACCTACAGACAGATGTTCCGTGTATGGGAACGTTATGCGGAAGCATTCTCTGGTCTTGGTTTGACTGGTGAGAATCATTCGCGTGTAGGAATCGTGAGTGTAACTCTTTCCGAGACAATCTTTGCATTGTACGGTCTGAACATGACTGGTGCAAGCATATCCTTGATCTATCATCTTGATCTGTACAACGAGAAGCAGATCTACAGCATGATAGAGAGGGAGAAGATAACGGATCTTGTAATCTCAGAGCTCTTTGCATTCCCCAATCTGATGAAGCGCCTTATCGAAGATAAGGAAATGTTGGGCATCGAGAACATAATCGTTCTGCCCAGCCCGATGGGCGGGGACTACGCCATTCCCGCTTTCGAGCTGGTCAGGAAACTGAACAAGGATGCGTGCAGCGAACTTTCTGGCTGCATCCTCATGGAGGATCTTCTGGAGAAGTATGAGGCGTATCCCATATCGATCTCCAAGGAAGCAAGCCCGATCGTCCTTCATACAACAGGAACCGTGAGCGGTATGCACAAACCGGTGCCCCTGTCAAACAAGGCTATGAATTCCTTTGTGCTGAGTTTCATGAAGGCAGAGGAAACATTCGAAGATTTCAAGCACATCCCGGATCATCCTGTCACTTGCGTTCCGTTCTACCTCAGCTGGGCATATTTCATGGTCGACTCACTGCACACATCGCTGAGCATGGGTGCAGAAGTGATATGCCTGCCCATGGCTTCCATGAATCCCCGTTATTCGGAAGCTATAGAGACTCACAAAGTCAATGTGATCTTCACTGGAATGGTGTTCGACACATGGAACAAGACAAGGCCGAACATAGACCTCTCCGAACTGAAATTCGTGATCATCGGAGGAACATACATCTCCCCCGAATACAAGAAGGAGTTCAACGACTATCTGAAGTCATGCGGTTCCACCGCCCGTTTCATCAACGGTTACGGTCTTTCGGAGCTGTGTGGTGCGTGCGCCATCTGTCCTTCATCCAGGAATGACGACGCAATAGGATATCTGCTGCCGGGAGTCAAAGCAAAGATACTGGTCGAAGAAGAGAAGCGCTACTACGATATCTCTGACGGTCCGCGCACAGGTGTCCTTCTGTTAGCTGGTCCGACCATGAGCGACGGCAAACTCGACGGTACGGAGTTCTTCGAGCTCGAGGATGTAGACGGAGAGAAATACTTCAACACTCACGACCTGGTCAGGGTGGATAAGGATGGATGTCTTACCTGCATAGGCAGATCCAACAACTACTTCGTCAACAATGCAGGAGTGCGTTTCGATGCAGGATTGGTCGAGACCGCAGTCACATCGCAGCCCGGCATAAAGGCCTGCGGTCTTGCACCGGAGTTCCATAAGGTCCTACACGACAACGTCCCCATCCTCTATGTGGAGATGAGCGACCAAGGTTCGAATGAGCTGAGCGTATTGCGCGATGCTCTGATCCAGGTGTTCATCAAGGATGAACTGATCTCCGATACCAACCTTCCCAGCCAATGCGTGCTTGTGGAGCACATGCCCCTGAACTCCAACGGAAAGGTGGATGGCAAGAAGTTGAAGACAGGAGCGGTGAAGGGGGACCGTTATTCCATAAAGCCCGTCCTCATTAAGGACAAGTTGATAGACATCTTGCTGGTCCCGGCGCCGGAGGGCGAATCTGCTACTGTGGATGCGGGTGTGCCTCAAGAACTCGAGGACGATCCCTACAACCTTTTATCTGCAGCCTTCGCGGCCATACCTGAAGTGAAGGAGAAGGGGATCTCCGCTGTGCTGAAGATCCCTGGATTGAGAGAACTTGTTCTCAAGCTGACGGACTTCGATATCGATAACATCCCTCTGAGCCTGTGGAATCTGTCACCGAAGCTGGTCGCGATGGTATACAATAGCGATCTTAGGCCGTTGATGAAAGAACTGAAGAACATGGCCAGCAATGGACGCGACCAGATTCAGGGATTCATGCCCAGATTCAACGGAAACATACCTTTTATGCCTCCCATGCCCCCGATGATGCCTCCAATACCGTTCCCCGGTTTCGGCAGCTGGCAGAAGCCTGAGGTAAAGAAGAGCGACAGCGACCGTGCGGGTGAACTCGATCCCAACATGCTGACCTTCTGGGATCAGCTGATCGAGTTGCAGAAGTCTTCGATTGAATCATCCAGAGACCAGTGGGAGGATTTCACTGACCAGATCAGGGAGATGGAGGATACCTTTTCTGAGTCTCTTCCCGAGGAGTTCCCGGTACTGCCAGGTCTCCCTCCCCTGCCTTTCACCCCTAAGGAGATGATGGATTATTGGCAGGAGTTCGAAGAGATGTCCAATGAGCATTTCATGGATCAAGCCGATTCCTTTGCCGTATACTATATCAAGAGTCAGGAACAGGCAAGGGACATGATGGGTAACATCTCTGACAAAGTCTCTGATGGCAAGAAGGGCCGTGTCAAGGGAGAGGGGTCCAAATCCAAGACCAAGGAGGCTTCTTCAAAGAAGAAAGGAACAAGGATAAAGACTGCCAAGGTCAGGCCTGCTGACAAGGAATGAAAATCCAGGCCCTGAAAGCGTCAAACAATTTACAAGGTGATCAAAAGCGACTCCGAGCCCTAAAAGGCGGGTGCAGAATGAAGCTTCCGCTGAAAAACGGGCTCGGAATCGTCTCACCAACAATCCGTTGACAATTATTTTGTAGCGATTCGAGTTTCGAAGAACCTTCACGAAGCACTCTACATAACTCAAAAAGGGGCAAGAAGAAAGGCCCTTAGACCCCGTCGTCCAAGGGCTTGTAATTCGTTTGTACACGATGCTGAGGCTATCAGCGATATGTGTCTGCCATTGTGAGTTTATATACCTATTTGGAAACTGGAACGGCATTCATCCAATGGGAACACCAATTCCTTTTACCAACACGCGACCGAAACCCATTTTTATTATACATATATGGAGGGAATCGATAGAATGCATTGGGCAGATGTAATCGCACAGGAAGTGGCAGATACATGCGAGCACTCGTTGATCGCAACAGGTATCAGTCCTACCGGAATCATACATGTCGGAAGTCTCAGAGAAGCGATCACAGGAGAATCGATACGCAGCGCCGTGGCGTCCAAGGGAAAGGATGTCAGGCTCATCTACCTGATCGATTCCTTCGATCCCCTCAGGAAGAGGTACGAGTTCCTCCCTGAGGAGTACGAGAAATATGTCGGCATGCCTATCTGCATGATCCCGTGCCCCTGCGGTAAGCATAACAATTACGCCCATCACTTCATCCAGCCCTTCTTGGATGCGGTCGATTCCCTCGAGGTCCACTGCGAGATCGTATGGACCCATGAGCTCTACGCCAAAGGTGAGTTCGCCAAGTGGATCGATATTACAATCACCAAGAGACCGGAGGTAATCCAGATCCTCCATGAGGTCACAGGAAAGGATGCTGATCCCAACTTCTCTCCTTACGATCCGCTCTGCCCAGACTGCGGACGCTTCTGCAAGGCGAACTTCGACACCTACGAGTTCCCGTATCTCGAGTACAGCTGTAAGTGCGGTTCCCACGGAAAGGTCGACATCAGGAAGATGGAGGGAAAGCTCAAATGGAGGCTCGAGTGGCCTGCCAAGTGGATGATCTTCGGAACTTCCGCAGAGCCCTTCGGAAAGGATCACGCCGCAGCGGGAGGATCCTACGATTCCGGAAAGAGGCTCGTGTCTGAGATATTCGGCGGAAAGGCACCTTATCCGATACCCTATGAGTTTGTGCAGCTCAAGTCCGGAGGGCAGATCGTGCAGATGCACAAGTCCCTGGGAAGCGCAGTCACCGGTCTGGATGCGATCAACATGACCCCTCCAGAGGTTCTCAACTATCTGTTCCTCAGGTCCCAGCCCAACAGAGCTATCGATTATGATTATGGAATGGGGCTCCTCGACATGGTCGACGAATACGACAGGATGGAGAGGGCATACTTCGCCAACGAGTTCACGGAGGCAGAGGAGAACAACGTCGCCGCCTACGTCATAGCGCAGCACAACCACGTACCTGAGAAGCTTCCGATGCAGATATCCTACAGGCACCTGGTCAACGTCGTCCAGATGGCAAAGGACTTCGATGGGGTCATCGAGATCCTCGGAAGGACCGAGGACATGTCCAAGGCCACCGATTTCGATCTCAAGAGGCTCAAGGTCAGGGTCGACTGCATCAAGTTCTGGCTTGCCAACTTCGCACCCGAGAACGTGAAGTTCTCCATACAGGAATCCGTTCCTGCCGACGTCGAGCTCAGCGCAGACGAGAAGGTATACTTCAAGGCCCTGGCCGAGAAGCTGAAGGTCGTCGGATGGAATGCGGATGAGATCAACTCCGCCGTCACCGATACAGCAAAGGAAGGAATCGGGAACAAGGGCGCATTCAAGGCCATGTACAAGATCCTGATCGGAAAGAACATGGGTCCGAGGCTCGGTCCTTTCCTGGCAAGCATGGACAGGCAGTTCGTCCTCGACAGGCTCGCTCAGGCTTCTCAGTGAGCGGGATAGTCACCGTTTTATCATCGGAGGGGGATGCGGGAACATGGATTGGAACGAGCTCGTGTCGTATATCACGATGATCGGTATGCCGGTGGCATTGATCTCATTCCTTGTCTACGTGTTCCTTCCCAGCAACATTGCTCTGGCGATTTTCATCGTCGGAGTGGTCATGATGGTTGGCGGATACACGTATGTTTCTGTCCAGACACACAGGCTGACCAGATTCCTCAGGAACAAGGTGGAAGAGACCGACGAGACAGGTTTCATAATGAGTCTCGACGGCCCATACGTCCCCAATCCGGACCAGGCGACCATAGAAGTACTGGAGTGAACCGATGTCCGCTCTGAACGCCCACATCCTCTATCTTCTCTTTGATTCTGCCAATATGCACAGGTGGAACGATCACCTCAGGCCCGTTGACCTCACGGAGATGGACAAGCAGGCCCACAAGGCAGCGATCTCATGGGTCCTCGGGAAGTTCGAGGAGAAGGCAGGCAACACCGTCAACTGGCCCAGGCTCATAGAACATCAGATGTTCTCCTTCATCCAGCGTTCGGTGCTTACCGATCTGAAGCCTCAGGTCTTCCACAAGATCGCTCAGGACAGGAAGGAAGAGGTGAATGCCTTCGTCATCTCGGAGTACGACAGACTCATCCCCGATTCGGATGAGAGCTTCAGGGAGAGGTTCGTAGAGTACCTCGAGAAGGATTGCAAGTCCCGCGAGGATGATATCATACGTGCCGCTCATTATCTGGCGACCCGCTGGGAGTTCAACCTCATCTACGATTCCAACAGGTCGCTCTACGGCATCGACATCACCCGTGAGGAGATCGACGAGCAGATCGATCAGCACAAGGACCTTGCGGGAGTCAGCGAGATAACCACCGAGAGGAGCGCCACATTCAACTTCATCGACCTCATCGGCCAGCTCAGATTCCAGCAGCGCTGGGCAAGGACACCTCGCATACCGAAGACCACGGTTCTCGGGCACTCCCTGATGGTGGCGGATTCCATCTACCTCCACGACCTGGATTCAAAGGCCTCGGACAGGCAGATCTACAACGACTACTACACAGCACTCTTCCACGACCTCCCTGAGGTCCTTACCAAGGATGTCATCACGCCTATCAAGGTGAACGTATCCGGTTTGGCCGCGGTCCTCGAGGATTACGAGCGCGACCTGGTGGAGGAGAAGATCCTTCCCCTCATCGACAAGGATTGGCATGAGGAGTTCAGATTCATGGTACTCGATCCCTTCACCGATGTGGCGGATGGGAAGTTCGGGACCCGCAACGGTTACGACATCAAGACCTGCGATAATCTTGCCGCATACATGGAGGCGCACATCTCCATATGCTACGGGGTCAGCTCGTCCACACTCAGGGACGGGGAGCATGACATCCGCGTGAAACTCCTTGGAAGGAAGAAAGGCATCGATACAGCGAAGATCATCAGCGATCTCGATACGATGCATATTTGATTCAGTACAGTATTCTACGGAATATGAGGAAAGATTTCGGAGCAAAACCCTGTATCTACCCTGAGCCGGTTCTCATCATCGCCACTTACAACGAGGATGGCACCGCTAACGCAATGAACGCAGCATGGGGAGGAATCCATGAGGATTTCGAGATCGGGCTCTGCCTGTCACCCGAGCACAAGACCGTCAAGAACATCCTTGCCCGCAAGGCATTCACAGTTAGCTTCGCTACCAAGGAAACCCTGGTCGGGGCCGATTACGTCGGTATTGTTTCCGGCAACGATGTGAAGGACAAGTTCGCCAAGGCAGGATTTACTGCGGTGAAGAGCGAGAAGGTCGACGCTCCTATGATCAAGGAGATGCCCATCTGTCTCGAGTGCAAGCTGAAGAGCTACACAGAATCCAACTGCGAATGCATCGGAGAGATCGTCAACCTCAGTGTTGACGAGTGCATCCTCACCGACGGAAAGGTCGACCTGAAGAAGTTCTACCCCATAATCTACGATGGACTGAACCACGATTATCTCGCATTCGGAGAGAAGGTTGGCAACGCGTTCAACGACGGAAAAAAGCTAAGATGAAAATGATGGGGGATTTCCCCCATCTGTAAACCTGTTTAGTGTCTCTTATCGATGACTTCCTGGCCCCTCATGTAGGGTCTCAGGACTTCGGGGATGGTGATCGTACCGTCCTTGTTTTGGTAGTTCTCCATGACGGCGACGACGGTCCTCGGGAGTGCAAGTCCTGAACCGTTGAGGGTGTGGACGAACTCGCTCTTCAGGTGGGGCTCGGGCCTGTACTTGATCCTTGCCCTCCTTGCCTGGAAGTCAGTGAAGTTGGAGCACGAGGATGCCTCGAGCCACGCGTCCTTTCCGGGTGCGTAGAGTTCGAGATCGTAGCACTTGGAGCATGAGAAGCTCATGTCCCCGGTGCACAGGAGGAGCACCCTGTAGGGTAGCTGGAGTCCGTTGATGAGGTCCTCTGCGTTCTTCCTGAGCTCCTCGAGCCTCTCGTATGACTTGCTGGGCTCGACGAAGTTGACCATCTCGGTCTTCCTGAACTCGTGGACACGGATGATTCCCTTCGTGTCGGCGTGCTTTCCGACCTCGCGCCTGTAGGATGTGAGGTTGGCGGTGTAATAGATGGGAAGCTGCGATTTGTCGAGGATCTCATCCTGGAGAAGGTTAGTGATGGGCACTTCAGCTGTGGGGTTGAGGTACATGTCGTCCTTGGCGAGGTAGTACATGTCATCCTTCAGGTTGGGGTACTGCCCGGTACCGATGACCGCGGCCTTGTTGATGACTGCGGGAACGACGAGCTCTGTGTATCCCTGGTCCTTGTGGACGTCCAGGAAGTAGTTGATGAGGGCACGCTCGAGCCTTGCTCCGTCGCCCTTCATGACGTAGAATCCGCTTCCTGCTACCTTGGTTCCCCTGTCGAAATCGATGATGTCAAGTTCCTCTGCGAGCTCCCAGTGCTCTTTGGGCTGGAAGTCGAACTTCCTCTTGTTTCCTGCCTCGTAGACGACAACGTTCTCTGTGTCGTCCTTTCCGATGGGAACGGACTCGTGAGGGATGTTGGGGATGTTCAGGACGCAGTCCTGCCTGATCTCCTCGAGCTCGGCCATCCTGTCGTCGTTCGCTTTGATCTTGTCCCCGACGCCGCGCATCTCTGCGATCTTGGCGTCCTTCATCTCGCCTTTGGGCATCTTGGAGATCTCCAGGGAGACGTCGTTCCTTGTCTTTCTGAGACGGTTGTTCTCGTCGGTGAGTGCCCTCCACTCGGAGTCCGCCTCAAGGAATCTGTCCAAAATTGACTCGTCTCTGTTCCTGTTCCTGATCATCGTCCTGATCATGTCGGGGTTCGATCTGATCACGTTGACATCTAGCATTTCATTACCTCAGAATTTCTTTTGGGAGAGCGAGGTCCATGTCCTCTTGTCGGTCACCACGATGACTCCTCCGCGGACATCCACGATGACGGCGCCGGTGTTCTCTTCTATGGCTGCCGCTGCATCTTTGGCTCCGTCCTCGGAGTTGGAAAGTACCTTGACCTTAATTAGACGGTTCTTCTTGAGCTGGGCCGTTATCTCGTCGAAGAGCCCCTGGTCGAGACCGTCCTTGCCCACATGCACTGTGGGGCTGATCTCGTTGGCACGCCTCATGAGTTCCTTCCTGGCTTCTTTCTCCGTCATGTTTTCTGCTCCCTTATGTACGGTAGGCGCCGTACCTCGCCGCACACATCGCATCTCATGCACACCTTGTGGCTGGAGAGCCTCACAGTGCAGGTGACTCCAGGCATCAGGGGGAGGTGGCAGTTCTTGCAGAACTTCCTCTCCTTGGGCATCTTGACGCGTGTCTTGCCGCTTATTGCCATCGCGATCTCGACGTATCTCCTGGCCCTGTCTTCCCTGCCGTTCTTGACGGCCTCCTCGGACATGGTCAGCAGCTTGTCGATACGGTCCGCCCCGATCTCATGGATTGTAGCGTTCGGCAGACGGCGTGACATGTGCGCACCTAAAGGTTCTGACAATCGCCGTCTTATAATAATTATTCCCTGAAAGCTCAGAGGTCCGCCGCAGGCAGAAGGGACATCAGATACTCCCTGATCTCCTGCTCCTCGCCCTCGAACTGTTTGTCCGTGTCGACATAGGTCTCGAAGAGGAAGAGGGCATACTCGTGGAATGAGATCACGCACTCGTCCCAGGAGGGTTTGTTGATGTATATCCCTACATCGTCGTTGTACAGGGACCAGATGTCCTTCTCCTCATCATATCCTGTGAGAGCGATCAGGGGGTTCAGGAGATTCCTGTCCCCGTTGCTGGTGATGATCCTGTGGAATTTGAGGTTGGGGATTGTGTAGCAGCCGGTGATCTTCTCCACGCTGGTGATGTGGCCTTCCTTGTTCCTGGCCACATTCCCTACGACGATCACGGGACCGGCTTTTGCGAAATCGGGGATGTCCGATGAGGCGATGTTCTTGTCGAATGACAGCGGGACCAGGAACTGGTCGTTGGTGAGGTTCCAATGGTTCTTCTTGACCTCGTCCCTCTGAATCTTCCCCACCGCGGCCGAAAGCCATTCGGTACGGACCGTGTACTCCAGGATCTTCTCCCTTTCGAGTCCCTTGAACTGCCTGATGTTGTCATCCGAGCCGTACTCGAGGACGTATCCCTTGAGGTGGTCCGTGAGGTCCACAAGGTCCTTTGCAACGACCGTGCGTGCCTCCTCGTCCTCGAAGTTGTCCTTCATCCATGTCCCTACCGCCCCGGTGCCGAGGAAATCAAGTGTGGCACAGAGGATGTTCATGGCCCCTTCGAGAGCTTCATCGTTCCCTTCGGAAGGGCCTGTGGTGAGCCCTCCGTTGTTCCCGCCTATGGTGAGGTCGAACTTCTTGACAAGGCTCTCGGGGATCTCGTTCTGCAGTCTCATCGACGTTCTGAGAAGCATGCAGCCTATGTCGGTGAGCAGTTTCTGGACATCTACCATCGTCTGTCCTGCAACAGCTATGGGTACACCATCCTTGTTGTCGGAATCCGCCGGTATTACTCTGAAACTGAACGAGCGCATCAAAAGTACATGGTCCAGAGAGTTAATAAACTATCGAGTTAGTGGCCGAAATGCGACTAATACTCCGTTAGCAGGAGGTCATGTCCGCTTATTTTCTTATAATGCGCGCAAAATGCGCCATAACATTTATATGGACGTTGTTAATCGTCCGAGACAGAACGCAGGACGGTAACCTAGACGTTATATATGGCGTCTGGATTGTCGAGCCTATCACAATCACAATTGGTGGTTAAAATGGTAAGAAAGCCAGCATCGATGTACAGACAGATCAAAGGGCAGGCATACACTCGCCGCGAATACATGGGAGGAGTGCCCGCAAGCCGTGTCAGCCAGTATGAGATGGGAAACACCAGGCAGGAGTTCCCCGTCACACTCACATTGAAAGTCAAGAACCGTGTCCAGGTCAGGCACACCTCGATCGAGGCAGGCCGTATCGCAGCCAACAAGGTTCTCACCTCCCAGGCAGGAGTCGCCAACTACCACATGACGGTCAGGGCGTACCCCCACGTCGTCCTCAGGGAGAATAAACTCGCAACCGGCGCAGGAGCAGACCGTGTTTCGAGTGGAATGCGTCAGGGATTCGGAAAGGCGGTCGGAACAGCTGCAAGGCTCGAGCGCAACCAGGCAATCCTGACGGTCAGGGTCAACCCTGATAAGGTCGCTGTTGCGAAGGACGCTCTCTGGAGAGCATCCATGAAATTCCCCTCCCCTTGCTACGTCGACGTAGAGCAGGGAAAGGAATACGTAAACTGATTCAAAGATGTTCGATTTCCAACTGGACAACATCGTTGCTTGGATTCGCGACGGGGGTTACACCTCCGTCGCCCTCCAATTGCCCGAGGGTCTTAAGATCCGGGCAACAGAAATTTCTGATTATCTAACTGAGAAGACCGGTGTCGAGACGCTTATCGTCGGTCCGCCATGCTACGGAGCATGTGATCTCTATGATTACAAGGGCAAGACCGATGCACTCGTTCACTTCGGTCATTCGCCCATACCTTCGCAGGGGGACGATCCGAACGTTCTGTACATCGAATCCCGTTCGGATGCGGATGTCGACGACGGTATCCTCGAACTCCTGAAGGATCTCCCAGAGAGGATCGGTCTGCTGGCGACCATCCAATATCTCGATCTGATCCCCAAGGTGAAGAGCATCCTGGAGATCTCCGGAAGGAAGGTATTCGTAGGCACAGGTGACAGGCGTATCGCGTATCCCGGACAGGTTCTCGGATGCAACTGCAGCTCTGCTGAAGCCGTATTGAATGATGTCGATGCCTTCCTGTTCATAGGTGAGGGGGACTTCCACCCGCTCGCTGCGGCTTTCGGGATCAAGAAGGACGTCATCGTTCTAAACCCAGTCACGAAGGAGGTGAGGGGCATGGCAGAGATCCGCGACAGGATCCTCAGGAAGAGGTTCGCTGCGATACAGGGGGCCAAGAGCGCCCAGAGCTTCCTCGTCATCGTGTGCAGCAAGATCGGTCAGAAGCGCTCCGAGGAAGCGGATGCAGCCGTCGAGAGGATAAGGTCCCGCGGTCTGAAGGCCTACAAGGCGGTATTGGAAGAGATAACCCCGCTGTCGCTGATGTCCTATCGTGTGGATGCCTATGTGAACACGGCATGTCCGCGCGTGGCCATGGACGACTCGGCGAAGTACGATCATCCCATGATCACGCTCACGGAATTGGACATCGTCCTCGGCGACAAGGAATGGGACGATTACGAGTTCGATCAGATAAGGCCCGGATGCTGAGCATTCTGTTCAGCAATAATGGCGGGTCCAATTACATAGGAAGGGAGGATTCCTGAGTAGCCTGACCTCGCCACAAAGTGCAATTGAACATTGATTTTTGACTTTGGGGCCGAAAGCAAAAAGTGTCCCGGCCGGAATGTTCAGTTGTGAAGCAAAAACAATTAGCGACTGGGACGGAACTTCCCAGTCCGAACGAGAATA